>NZ_RBWV01000009.1 GCF_003634695.1 Motilibacter peucedani | reverse complement strand
TTCGGACAAGTCACTTCCCGGACCCACCACGCCCGACGCTACGCCCGCGATCGACACCCGACCAGACCCCGCCGCCCCTCCCGTCCAAGCGCTCTCCGCGTGAATCCCCAACGGCACCCTTGACACAGAAGGGAGCCATGAGAGTGAAGTGACCGACACGATCGGCGAAACATGGAGGCTCGGTCCTACTACCCACTCGCGGGCGATTCCGCGGCTCGCTTGGCGCTTCTGTCGTCGCCGCGGGCGCTACGAGACCGGAGGTTAGCGGGTGACGGCGGTGGCGGTGATGGACCTGAGTTCGCCTGTAGGTGGGAAGCGGTAGGCCGTGGGGGAGACCGGGACGACCCCGATGTAGACGCCGTTGCGCAACAGCGCGGCGTCACTGACGCCGGCGCTGGAGGCGACGCGGACACCAGTCACCTTGCTCCCGTATCGGCCCACGGTAAAGGCGACTGCATGGTTGCCGAAGTTGCCGTTGACACGGGTCAGGCCGTTGTCGGGAGGTGCACCTGGGTCGAGTCTTCCGGGCCCAGCGGAGTTGCTGAGCCCGTAGCGGCCCGACGAGGTCGTCTGGACGACGCAGACAGTCCAGTCCCCAGTACTGGCCTGTTCGGCCACGATCATGGTGATCGGATTGACGACATGCGTTCCGTGGACCAGATGAATCGCTGCGCCCACTGTCCGGGGCCTTACTGAACGCGCCGCGAGAACTCGCCAGTCGTCACCGGAGGGCCGGCCAGGGCCACCCGACGCGATGGCGCTGTCGTTGTCGTCCAAGCAGGGTTGCAGCATCGTGCGGGCGGTGGCGTCGTCAACGTTGAGGGGCTCGGGTGCAGGAAGCGAAGGTGCCGTGGCGCTGATCTGCGGTACCTGAGGCGCTTGGCGGTGGCTGGACAAGGCGACGGCTGAGGCGCCCCCCGTGGTGACAGCGAGCAGTGCCGCCGTCGCAGTGACGGCTCGAACTGTCCGCTGGCGCCGCTTGCCTAGAGAGATGACCTCAGGGGCTGAGACTGGTCCGCCGGGCGGCGGGACATGGTGCTGCAGAGTGTCGCGGAGCAGCTCCAACGACGCGGGTTCCGGGGTGGTCATGATCAGCTCCGAGGGACGGCGGGGGGATCGGTGCTGTGAAGGGCCGGATCGACGCGCAGGCGGGCGAGGCCGCGTGAGGTGGCGGATTTGACCGCGCCGACCGATATCTGGAGCGCGTCCGCGGTCTGTGCTTCGCTGAGGTCTTCGAAGTAGCGAAGCACGATGGCGGCGCGTTGGCGGGCGGGCAGTCGACCAAGGGCTCGCCATAGTTCGTCGCGGGCGTCGACCTGGCCGATGTCGTCTGACTGAGCTCGTTCGGGGAGCTGGTCGTGTGGTTCCTCGGCGCGCCACCTTCGTCGCCACCACGAGGCGTAGGTGGTGCTCAGCACGCGGCGCACGTAGGCGTCCGGGTCGTCGATTCGTGACCACGCGCTCCAGGTCTTGACGAGCGACGTCTGCAGCAGGTCCTGGGCGAGGCTCCGGTCCCGCGTCAGGAGGTAGGCGAGGTGCAATAGGCGCGGCCCTCGTGCGGCGACGAAGGCGGCGAACGCCTCGTCATCATCACCGCTCAATGCTCGCCACCTCCATCCCCTCGGTGATGAGACCACTCGGAGCCGCAAGAAGGTTGCTTCGCCGCCTGAAGCGTGCCGCGGGAAGCGCGCGTCGCGGAAGGAGAGCAAGCGCGGGCGTTGGCCCGCCCGGCACTCCAACCTTTCGCGGGTCGCATGCTGTGTGTCGTCGGCCTCGTCATGCTTATCCACGTGGTGCGGTACTGACGCTGCTCGGCCCGAGCCCGACGAGCGACCAGCGGCAAGAGCGGTCATCGAGGGCGCGAGCATGGGCGGCGCGCTGTCCGGTGGATCGATGAATGTGATTCACAGGTGAGATAGGCAGGTTAGCGAGGCTGAACGCTCACTTGAGTCGTGAATCGAGCGTCCCCGGCCTCAATGCTCACAGCCGCCTGCCCCGCCCGCTCGGCCGAGAAGTACGCCTCGCCTGTTGAGGTGTCTGCGCAGAGCAAGCGCAGCACTGAGCGATCACTGGCGACAGCGATTGGAAGGTTGTGACGAGTCCGCGTGACGGTGTTCTGAAACACGGCCGCACCCACACCCAGCGTCTGGCCAACGTGCACGGTGGCCGCTCGAGGCGCTCGCCCGACGTTGAGGGCGAGGTAGGTGGAGGCGCGAGGCGTCTGGCGGCACGGCGCAACGGGTCCTTGGGCGCCTCCAGCGCGCTGGGCGCAAAGGAGAAGCGCGACGGCGGCGAGGGCCGCCAGCACGGCTAGGTATGGATCGTGCTGCCGGGCCACCCGCCCGGGGTTCGCGGTCATCTGCGCCAGTGTCCCCTATCAGTGGGACGGCATAGCGCTCCGCCGCTCCTTGGTGCACCTCGTGGCTGAGTGACGCACGCCGGCGAGCAGTAGACGTCTCCTTCGATCGCAGAGCGGCATGTGAGTGCGTTCGGGCAATGACTGGGCGGGGGCGGCGACAACCCCGGCTAGCGCCGTGGCGTGTAGCTCGACCTTGGGACCTGACGACGAGGTGGCGCGACCGCATCAAGAGTGGTGCGCTGCGGGGGACAGCGCGGCCGCCGCTGGGGTTACCTCCTTCACCGAGTCAGTCGGGGACCGGTCACTTCGTCGGGTCGCGGAGCCGTCCTCGCGCCGCTTCGACCCAGTCTCCGTAGTCCGCGTTCAACAGCGGTAGAACCTTCTCGAGGCTGCAGATGAGGTCCCACACGACACGCTGCTCGGCCGGGTCGACCCACCCGTCCGCTCGCTCGCTTGCCCGTTCGAGCCACTCGAACAGCACGAGCGCTTCGTCCTGGGTGAGCGTCACGGTCACGTCGGTCACGCCGATGAGTGTCCCTCGCCTCCACGTCGCCGTCAGAGCCGGCAAGGCTCGTTCTCTTGGGCGGCGGTCGTCGTCGTTGACTGGGCCACGCGTCGCGCAGGGTGGGCATGCCCCCCGAAGGGTTGGGATGGAAGTCTGCTTATTCACGACGCCGGGGGAGTGGGCGGCCAGCCAGCGATCGCGTGGAGGGCGTCGGCGACCTCGGCAACGCTCAGGTGGTCGGTGTCGACGCGTAGGTGACCGAGCCGGGCTTGTTCGAGACGCTCGTCGTCGGCAGCGGCTCGTCGCGCGACCTGCAGAAGGTGCGCGTCCGACTGCCCGAGCAGAGGGTCACCCGGCTGGCCCCAGTTCTCTCCGCGCCCGCGGCGTCGCAACCGTTCGATGAGCGTGTCTCTGGAAGCGTGGAGCCGGCACGCCGTGAGCGCCGCCGCGGGCAGCGCTCGGCTGTGGGTCTCGATCGACTCCTCGCTCTCGGCGGGACCGACGACGACCAGGCACCGCGCCCCCGCCTCATGGAAGGTCCGCCACATCGACGCCAGCGCCCGCGCCGTCAGCTGGTCGCGGCCTCGCGCGGTCGGAGGCGGGAACTTCGCGATCTGCTCGAGGTCGATGTACGCGCCCGCGACGCCCCTGCCCAGCACGTGCCGCTGGTAGAGGTCGAAACCGACTGCTGACTTGCCTACACCGGTGGGGCCGCACAGCCACAGGACCTGCCCAGCCGCGTCGGCCGCCGGAGGCGGAGGGGGCGTCGGTGGCTCGACCAGCCTGAGGTCCAGCGTCTCGAGCCAGTCCTCGGCGCTCGCCAGGATCGTTGCGAACACCTGCTCCGCGGAGGCGTCTGTGGTCTCGCTGCACAGTCCGCCGGTCGGGGTGGCGTCTAGAACGGCAGCTTCCGTGAGCGCTTGGTCGACCACGGCCTGGTCCTGCCCACGGGCTGATAGCCGTCGCGCTAGTTCGTGGGCATCGGCGCGCAGCCGGAGCGGAGTCACGACGAGACCCGGTATGCCGCTGCAGTAGCCCGGGTCGTAAGGGTCAGTCACGCCGGACACGACCAGGGCGCGCGCGCCGGCGCTGCGGTGGCACGCTGCAAGACTCGTGAGGTTGCGCGCGGCGACGGCGTAGCGCTCCGCCAGCGGGCCGCGGCCCGAGGAGCAGATGCTGAGCTGGTCGATGTCGACGTAGCCCACCGCGAGCCCGGCACGGGTCAGGTGGCGGTACAGCCTCCAACCTGCCGTCGTCTTCCCGACTCCAGGCGGCCCGCTCAGCCACAGCACCGGCATGGGACGACCGGTGATCGTCCCGTCCCGTCGGCCGCCTGCGGTACGGGGAGGCGGCTCATGCTGCGCACTCACCGATCCTCCCCGCCGGCGTGCGCAATGTCGACAGGTCGGCCGCTGCGCCACCCCTGCTGAGCCTCCGGTCGACCCTTGGCCCCGCCTGACACCGGCAGGAGCGGTGGCACGCGGCGCGCCCTGACGGCGGCATGAGCGGCAACTCGTTGATGGGAGCTGTGGCGGGCTGACCCCACCCGTTCAGTCCCAGCTCAGACAGCCGGGCACTAGCGCTCACGGGGCCGCTTTCCGCTCATTCCGCTAAGCCGCCCACTACAGTGAGGAATCGAGCAGAGGAAGGTGGACACCGTGCTAGGACTTGTCCTGACCTTGGTCGCAGTTGTAGTGGTCCTTGCGCTTCTAGTAGTTCTGGCCAACCGCCGGCGTCGAAGCCCATCCATCGACTCTGCAGTCGAGCGAGCCGCGACAACACACGCACGCGCGACAATCTCGAAGGCCGCCGGCATGAGCGCCGCGGCGCACCGGAACATGCCGCCGCCAGGTATGTGACAACAGGCGCGTCAGCCTGGGGCGCACACCGGAAGGTCCGAGCGTCGGCACAGATCTGATGGTCGTGTCAGCGGCATGGCCGCGCGCTGACGGCGGCATGAGCGCGTACCTCCGGGTCTCGGGTACGTGCTCGCTCAAGTGGCAGGCGCCTGGCCCGTGACCGGCCACAGGTCCAGAGTCACCCGAGCGTCAGGCAGCTCTTCCCCGAGGTCGCGCAGCAGCCGAAAGCCCTCCTCTGCATAAGCAGTGCTTGACGAGGGTCCGTCCCAAGCGAAGCGGTACCCGAAGTGGTCATCGAAGTGCTGCTGCCACTCCAGCAGTCGCTGCGACAGCGACTCAGACAGTCGCAGACGATCAAGGTGCTTACGGTCGAGGCATACGCCTGGACCGATCCACAGAGGAACTGGCACCTCGTAGTCGCTCATCAAGGTCAGCGACTCGGGCCGCCAGGGGGGCTCATCCACACTCCAGTCTCCCTCGGCCTCGCCTAGCGGACCGGCCAGCGGCAAGGGCGTGCACTCGACAGGTCAGACGCGAGGGTCACTCTCATCGTCGTAGGGCTCGGGCCAGCCGCGAGCCCGGTACTCGTCGTTGGTCTTCCGGGCCCAGTTTGATGGGAGCCAGTTGACGTTGCCGTTGCCTCCGTCACGCCGTGGCTTGCTATCGGGGGCGAAGAACCCGCCGAAGACGACGGCGAGGATCGCCGCAACGCCCACGACCCCGATGATGATTTGTCCCACCGACGTCGCTCCTTGGCTCAGCTGCCCTTGACTCTTGTGTCGTCTCCGGTTCGATGAAGCGCAAACGATCATGCGGTCATCGGCAGAGGCGGATGCCTGTGTCAGGCGGGCAGATGCGCTTCGTGTTCCCAGCGGCGCTCTTGAAAGTGGCGGAGGCTGGCTTCGGCGGCTGCTGCTTCGTCGGCCGAGATGACGGTCGAGTCGCTTGGACCGATCAGGAGGGGCAGCCAGGTGTGGCTGTCGTGCCAGGCGACGATGTTGACGCCCCCGTGCTGGAGGCCGGCGGCGGGCAGGTCGGGTGTGCCGGGGCCGGCGAGTACAGCACAGGCCGCACCGTTTCGACGCCGGCCGGGCGCAGGAACAGGCTGATCTTTCTGGCGGCGGTGGTGGTCTGGCCGAGTTTGGCGGCGAGCCCGTAGACGTCGCGTAGCTGGGCGGTGCGGCCTGGGGTGTGTAGGTACTTGACCTCGAGGGCGGCGATACCGCCGCGGGCGAGTACGACGTGGTCGACGTCGAGCCCCTCGAACGGGAGACCGCTGATGACGGCGTAGACGCCGGGCGCCCGGCGCAGCTCGTCGCCGACCTGTTCCTCGAGCGTGCGGGCGAGGCGGGCGAGAAGAGACCCGTCGGCGAGGGCGAGCATCAGCCAGCCCCCGGCAACGCCGATGGTGGTCCAGGACCCGAGCAGGAACGATCGGGCGAGGGGTGGGGCCAGCAGCGTGGAGGCGGCGACGACGAGCCACAGGCCGCCGACGTGCGGGGCCCATGACGGGGCGGTGCCGAGCAGGTCCCATCGGTGTGCCCGCAGCCGCTTGTCGAGCCACGACGAGCGGCGGGCCTTGCGTCGTTCCAACCGAGCTTAAAGTCCCCGACGGCTGAGACGGTCCTGGAGTGCTGGGAGATGTTGCTGGAGTGCTCGCACTCGGCGCCTATCGGCGGCTGGGACCCGGAGTCGAGTGCTCCGGTGCGTTGGGCAGCGAGCGGGTCGAGCCCGCGCTGCCGGCACCAGAGGACGTAGCTGCGCAGGTCCGACTCGGCGTGCAGCCGGGGTGAGGCCCTTGTAGCGGGCGAGGTCAGCCGCGACGGACATGCGCAGTGGGTCGTGGGCGACGGGAAGCAGCTCGGGTGTGATCGTCATGCCCGAGCGTCCACCAGACGCTGGCCGACGTCACGCGATCCGCGGCAAGAGCGCGCGATGCTACCCGCGCGCAGAGCGGCAAGAGCGCGCGATGCTACCCGCGCGCAGAGCGGCAAGAGCGCGCGATGCTACCCGCGCGCAGAGCGGCAAGAGCGCGCGATGCTACTCGCGCGCAGAGCGGCAAGAGCGCGCGATGCTACTCGCGCGCAGAGCGGCAAGAGCGCGCGATGCTACCCGCGCGCAGAGCGGCAAGAGCGCGCGATGCTACCCGCGCGCAGAGCGGCAAGAGCGCGCGATGCTACCCGCGCGCAGAGCGGCAAGAGCGCGCGATGCTACCCGCGCGCAGAGCGGCAAGAGCGCGCGATGCTACCCGCGCGCAGAGCGGCAAGAGCGCGCGATGCTACCCGCGCGCAGAGCGGCAAGAGCGCGCGATGCTACTCGCGCGCAGAGCGGCAAGAGCGCGCGATGCTACCCGCGCGCAGAGCGGCAAGAGCGCGCGATGCTACCCGCGCGCAGAGCGGCAAGAGCGCGCGATGCTACCCGCGCGCAGAGCGGCAAGAGCGCGCGATGCTACCCGCGCGCAGAGCGGCAAGAGCGCGCGATGCTACCCGCGCGCAGAGCGGCATGTCAGTGTGTCCGGGTGCTGTGAGGCACGCGAGGCGTGCGAGGTGGCGGCTACCGCATGCCGGGTTGAAGCGGACGACGTGGACGTTTTTCGCAACCTGGTCTACTTGGCCGTCAGTGCGGTGACTGGCCGGTCGGCGCAGCAGCGTCTTGCCTCGCCGCGGCAGATGGCCTCCTCGCCGCCCTTGCCAACGCGCCCGCATACTGCTCGTCGGAGCAACGGCGCAGCGAGGGGGACCAGGCATGTCTGTAGACCGATGGATTGGCATTCTAGGTTTGGTGATTGCTGCTGTCGGCATCCCAGCCTCCTACCTCTTTGCCCGACGAGGTAGACAGCTCCCAGACTTACGCTATTGCCTGGACTTTGACGTTATGCTGGCCGCGTCCGACGGTTTGCCGCAGCAGGGACTACACATGGCGACGACGGGCCGCCCTATCGAGCGACTCAGTCGAACTAGGGCGGCGGTATTCAACGAACGGGGCGACACTGTACGCGGAGGCGACATAGTCGAGCTGGACCGCCTTCGCCTCGAGTTGCCGGACGGAGATGCCCCGCTCAATGTCCGCATCTTGACATCCAGCCGCGACCAGATTGGCTTCAATGCTGTAGTTGACCCGATCAAGCCCTCGAGTGTCTTGTTGACCTTTGACTTTCTTGATGCCGGCGACGGCGGCATTGTCGAGGTTTTGCACCAGGGAACCGAGGCTCCCAGCCTCGAGGGCACGGTGCGGGGTGCACGCCTGCATAGGGCGGCGAAGGAACCGAGCCTCTCCAATCGAGCCCTGTTCGCGCTCGCAGTTCCAGGGAGCATTCGTCGCACACTTCGTTACAGTCGTTCGATTCTTTTCCCTCTGGCGCTTACTGCACTAGTAGTCGTCACCTTAGGCGTGGTGATCTTCAAGACCCTACATTCGTCCCCTCGATTGATCAATCCCGCGGCCTATGACTTGTCTTCGCTTCAAGGTCAAGCGAAATTTGCAGCGAAGGTGCGGAGCGACGGAAGTGAAAGGCGTCATCAGTTGTGGATCTTCATTCTTCCGCTGCTGTTGGCTCCCCTAACTCTGATCCCGCTATTGCTCGCCGGTCGTTCGTCGGTTCCGAGCTCAATCGTGAAGGAAGAATTGCTCGGGCTTAGCGATGAGGAAAAGACCGCCCTGAGTCCCAAGCCGATCTTCCATGGGCTCAGGCGACGCGCTTGAAAGAGCGCCGCATTCGCTTGTAGCGACCGCCATGCCGCTCAACCCTAGCCCGAGCGTGGGCGACTCGGGTGGTACGGGGGGGGCGGCGACTTGCCGACTGACAGACCGGCCAATGCGCGTGCCTACTTGTTGCCGGCGCTCAAGGCCTGTGCCGACGGTGCAGGCGCACCCGCTCACTCGTCGAGCAACAAGATCACCCGGTACACGATGCAGCGTTGACCCCACCCGGTCATCGCGCTCGGGTAGTGCAGTCGGAAGTCGAGCCGGTTTCTCGAAGTCTTCTGGTGGAGACAACAGCCAATTCACCCGCTTCACTTCGTCACGCAGCCGCTCCACGTACAAGGTTTCCTGGTCCACCAGCCCCTAAGAGCCGCGAGAGCGGGCGATGCGCCCCGCTCGCAGAGCGGCATGAGCAAACACGAGACCAGACGAGAGCGATGGTCGCTGGATGGCGGAAGAGAGCGACTGGGCGCTGCCCCAACTGCGGTCATACGGATCAGACACACCTGCATCGCCGTAGCTTGCAAAGAACGTCCACCCTGCTCGGGATCACCGCCGCTCAAGGACCACGCGAGCTGCACTGCGGCAACTGCGGGCACGTGTGGCGGATTCCAGCTCCCGATGAGTGGGATGGCGAGCAGCAGCGGGAACAGGCCGCACGGCTCAGGAGGGTCGAGCAGCGCAATCGCGAGCTCGGGGCTCAGTGACGCGCTGGGCGGCAGGAAAGGTCGATGCTGCCTGCCCTGCCAGCGGCATGGGCGTGCATTCTGCGCGCAGGGGGCATAGGTGCGCGTTTGCGGACAGGGCGGCACCGGCGCGCGCTCCGCTAGCCGGTAGCTATCGCTTTCTGGACCCCTTCTTCCTTGAGCGTGCTTGCTGATATTGCTGCACAATCGTCTGCAAGTCCATGCTCGGGTCTTGTAGTGCTTTTCTACCTAGCTCCAGCGCTCTTGCGCTGAGGCCCTGGTATATCACGCCGCCATTCGCGGTGCGCTTGACGAAGTACGCCCTGTCATCGCCCTTCAGCGCCAGCGTCTCGATAAGTGCGTAGCCCTCGTGTCGCGAAAGACCCAACTTCTCGCCGAAACTTGAGAGCTTGACGGAGTACTCCTCGAAAGGGCTGACTCCGCGGTGTGCAAGGGCCTCCGCTTCCTCTCCGCTTGCCGCTCTGCGCACCGGGATCGCACCCTTGTCCTTCCCGATCTTGAGGACGACCTCCTGTGCATCTCCCCCAGGCGCTGCCGTTCCTATCTGAAGGGTGGCAAGCCCCGGAAGGATTGCTTGCCAGGGTGCGTTGCCGCGGAGAGCCCGCTCGGCCCGTTGTACCTCAGCGTCTGTAGGTCGGTCGCTGCGGCCGGTAGCGCTACCGTCGAGGCTTAGAAGAGGCCGGAGCCGCGCCGCAGCCTCCGCGGTTCGGCGCTTTCCCTTCGCCAGAAGGGACCTAACTGTTTCGAGTTCTTGCTCAACGAGTTCGTGGAGATCCGCGGGCGGTGCTGCGCTCACTGGAATGACTCGGTTGGGTAGTACGTTGGCGAGATCCACATCGAACTCATCCTGCAAGAGTCGACGAAAGACGGTGATCCCAGCGCGCATATGCAGCCACAGCAGGTCGTCGCTCATCATGATGGTGTCGTGCGTAGCGGCGTCTCGATCCTGCTTGATGGCAGTGAGTAGCGCTTTTTCCTCGCTCGTGATGGTGCCAAGGTCCGCCAAGGAGATCTCCAGACAACGCGCGAGGCTGTGAGACAGTTGGTCCCCTTTGTCCCTTACGCTACCGCGGTGCTGGTAGATGCTGGCCTTCAGTAGCATCTCGAAACTGTGAGCAAGCATCATAACGACTGCGTGATCACGGGCCAAGGCGCTTGGCCGGTTGAATAGTTCGATACTCAAAGTCAAGGACTCCACTGCTGTGTCCTTGAACATCGTCGCCTGGCGCCTCAATCGCATGAGGCATTATGGCCAGTGGGAGCCGCGCACGCTCGGAAGGTAAGTGACCCGTGGTCCACTCCGTCGACGGCGCCCGCGGCGCCGGCTTGGCCAGGACATGCCGACACGAGCCCTCGCACCGGCGACTGCCCCACACGCTGTCATCGGCAAGGTCGCGCGTCACAGAGCGGTGATTTTCGCGGTTCGGTGGACTCCCTCGAGTTGAGCGTGAGGTGCCAGGCCGCCCCGATGGTGCCGTGCATACCTCGTGGCCTCGAGTCGGCCACTCGTGGACTCTTAGTCGAGGAGCTCGCGGTACTGCGGCCGAGCCTTCATCGCGTGGATCACGAGTTCTTGCCCCGAGTCGAAGACGAGCACGACCAGTTCGAGTAGCCGTCCCGCGTCATCAAACCCGAGGACGAGCCAGCGGCGAGGGTCGTCCTCGTCGTCGATCGCCGCGCGGTAGGACGCGTTCTGAGCGGCGTGGACAACGCCGGCCGACGTCAGGCGGTCGCGCTCGAAGTGCTTGTGAGCAGAGTTGTGCAGCCTCACGCCACGTGAGCCCAGGCGCGGACGGCGGCCCGGATAGCTTCAGTACGGTTTGGGAGCCCCTCGGCCTCCGCACGTTCCAGGAGTGCGGCCAGCGTTGCCTCGTCGAGCCGCACCGTTACGACGACCCCTGGTCCGTCGCCAGCAGCGGGACGGCCACGCCGGCGCAGGGCCGCTACGTCATACCCGGCTTCGGCCTCGTCGGCCCACGCCTGGAGTTGCGCACCGTCGACGAGCTCGCCGCGTACTCGTTCGTCAGCCATGCGTCTTATCGTATACGGAAAGGTGGGACAGGGCGAGGGTCAGCTGCTCAGCACCAGCGCGGCCAGGCGCCGGGCCTCTCTGCGTGAACATCGGGGCGCTGTGTCAGGTGCCGGAGGCCATGTAGGCGGCGAGGATGTAGTTGGGGTGGCGGTCGAGGTTGGTGCGGGCCCGGTCGTAGCGCATTGTGGTTCTGGGGTCGGCGTGGCGGGCGGCGATCTGGACGTCGCGGAGGTCGACGCCGGCGTCGAGCATGGTGGTGACGTAGGTGTGGCGCAGCATGTGGGGGTGCATGCGCGGAAGCCGAACGCCGGCGCTCGCGGCGAGGTGGCGCAGCCTTCGGGTGGCGGCGTGCCGGTCCATCCGTGTCCCGCGCACGTTGAGCAGCAGTGGCCCGGTCTGCCGGTCGCCGGCGGCGCGGTCCACCGCGCGGGACACCGCGGGTGGCATGGGGACGAGGACGGTCTTGTCGCCTTTGCCGACGACGCGCAGGACGCGGTGGCCGTGTTCCTCCCCGATGTCGGACAGGGACAGCCCGCACGCCTCGAAGATACGGAGGCCGAGCAGCCCGAGGAGGCAGACCAGGGCGAAGTCGTTGAGGTTGCCGGAGTCGCGGGACGCGCCGAGGAGGGCTTCGAGTTGGAGGTGGGACAGGCCAAGGGTGGGGGACTCGGGTGGGACGTGGGGGCGGCGGACGTAGTCCGCGGGTGAGTGCGGCAGGGTCCCGTCGATGACGCAGGTGCGGTAGAACCCCGTGAGGGTGGACAGCCGGCGGGAGACGGTGGAGGGCCGGTAGTGCTGCGCTTCCTGCATCCAGCGGACGTAGAGCTCGATGTGGGGACGCTGCGCGGAGAGGGGGTCGAGGTTCCGGGCGTGGCACCAGTCGAGGTAGGCGCGGAGGTCGGACTCGGCGTGGATGCGGGAGTGGCCCTTGTAGCGAGCGAGGTAGGCGGCGACGGCCAGGCGGAGGGGGTCGACGACGGGGACGATCGCGCCGGTGGTGGGCAGGAGCTCGGGGAGAAGAGTCATGATCGAGAGTGCCCCTCGGGCCGGCCGCTCCGCCACGCCCTGCTCGCGGCATGGTCGCGCACCCGCGCGCTCGGCGGCAAGAGCGCGCACCCGCGCGCTCGGCGGCATGTGCGGACGTCAGCGAGCCGGGACAGCTGCATAAGAGCCGCGGCGCGGCGACCGAGCGTGGCGGGCTGGCACGATGGCGCTCATGGTTGAGGTCTCCGCGTTGTGGGCCACCTTGCGCGACTGGTGCCGCATAAACGCCCCTGCCACGCTCGCCGCGCTGCACCCGCCCGCATCGGATGCGGAGCTAGAGGCGGCTCAGCTGAGGACGGGCCTCATGTGGCCGCAGAGCCTTGTCGCGTCCTTGCGCGAGCATGACGGGGCCGAGGTGTGGTCAGGGGACGTGCTGCTCGCGTTCACACCGATGGGTGCTGCAGAGATCGCCGAGATGTGGTTCGAGTTCACTGCGTTCCCGTGGGGCGGAACGGAAGACCCGCACGCCGGCTTGGCTGGCGAGGTGCCCAGTCATCCCTTCTCGAGCGGGTGGCTACCGGTAGCTCAGATGGAGGGCGCGTTCTACCTGCTGGACCTGCGTCCCGGCCCGCTTCACGGGTGCGTCCTGTACTGGACGAGCGACGGCGACGGCATGTCCGAGGAGCCACTGGTAAGCAGTTACGAGGAGCTTGTGCGGGTCAGCGTCCTCGGGATCACCGACGGGCTCAAGGGACCGGAAGGAATGATCGCGTCGGTTGTGGAAGGGCGGGTTCAGTGGAACTGGCCCGAGGCGTTCGGCGCAGTCACCGCTGAGGAGCAAGCCGTACTCGACAGCCGCTACCGCTGAGCCGGCCGCTGCCCCAGCTGCATCCGGCGTCGCTCAGCGTGGTCTCCGACGATGAGGTGCGCCGGACCGCTCGCTGTGAACCGGAGAGCATGCCAGCGAAGACACCTGACCCGCAGGGCCTCCGCTGTAAAGGGTGCACTGTTGCGCCTCACCATCACCGTACGGTCCCTGGTGGCCTGTAGCACTTCTTGATCTTTCGCGCTTCGGCAGGAGCGGTCTTTCGCGCCCTGACGGCGGCATGTCAGTGCGTTGCGGGTGGCGTTGATAACTGAAGGACCACCAGCGTCAGTGCGGTGATGCTCCAAGCAATGCCGGCGGCGCCCGCCGATCTGAAGATCAACGAAACGACGCCCGCGACGACGCCGACGAGCGCCACGACCACGCCGGCCATGCGTCGTGCAGGGCTAGCGCGGAACCACCAGCTTCTTGGCCGGTTAGCTTCTGGCATCTGTGTAGCGTCCCACCATTGCCCGCGACGGTGGACGGGCTCCGCGACAACTTGCTCGTGCAGCGGCATGAGCAACGCAACGCGGTTCGCGTCAAGTCTGGGCGGGTGTTCGTCCGTCTCCTCGTGCTCTGCCTAGTCAAATCCGGTTGTTCCCGGCAGCGTGAATTGAGCTTGGTGCAGTCGCGTCAGCGGTGTTGGCGGCTGTCAGGCGGCGACTGGTGCGTCGATGAGGCCTCTGCTGGCGATGGTCGGGTCCCAGGCCATGCCACGGGTGATGACTGCGTGCAGCTAGCATAGAAGCGCTGCGGCGCAGGCCGTGCGGGCTTGCTGACGGGCAAGGCGGTTGGACTCACGAGTCTGCCCTGTCGAAACCGGCCCAGTGTCATTCTGTGATCTCCCGTCATGCCATCGGCGGGCCCGGTCACCTGCGATATGTGTAATTGAGAGGCTTCACCAGTTGAACTGTCAGCGCATGAGGAGCATTTCTGTGGCCACCACGCGATCTGCCTGGTCTAGTTCACCCACGAGTCCAAGAATCTTCAGAACGGCTTGCTCCTCTTTCGTCGATCGCAGCCAAACGGCGTGGGTCGCGCGCAGGACCGGTAGGTACGGGTCTGGCAGCCCGAACTCGCGCGAGGAGGCGCGCAAGCCCTCGAGCGTGTACTTGAACGCCTTGGCGTGCATCCAGTTCTCAGTGATTAATGCTGCAAGCAGCCGTTGCACCCTCGAATTGGCTTCGTGCGGCGTACCACTTGCTCTGACCAGCCCTGAAGACGCGAACTGGACCCAGTACCGTAGGAGTTGCACCTCGCCAAGGGCGGCCCGACGCCCAGCGAGGGCGAGCAAATCGCGTCCAACCGTTTCGCCCTGCCATGCCTCGGGGCGAGACAGTGCGTACGCAGCTCCCTCCGGACGCCACGCGTCTGCTTCGGCCGCCAGTACAAGCGAGGTGAGCGAGGCCGGCAGGTCGATGTAGTAAGCCCCAACCAGAAGAGCGAGAGCCTGGTTGTACGACTGCTCGTCGATGCGACCAGTTCCTCGAACAAGCTGCAACAGATCGTACGTGCTGACCGTGTCACCTCCCTCGAGGTGAGTCATGGCCCTCAATGCACCGTCGTCACACCAAAAGGTCCAGCGCTCCGACAATGAGACATCCGCAGAAAGGGCCCAGGGGCCAAGCTCCGGTTCAGTCAAATGCGCGAGAGTCTTCACCTTGCTCCAAGACATACGGATGCAGCGCTCAGCGAGAGTGACCATGGATTGGGCTGCCTCCGTCCTCCTCGACACCTCCTTTTCTGGTATCTCGTGAAACAGTGTCTTCTCGGACTCGGGATCCCATTGGGTCCCCAAGCGGGCCTGCACGGACAATAGGTCTCGGCCTTGTACCAGATCCGCGTATAGCCGATCGATCACGACGGGCAACCCAGTGAGCGCTAGGATCGCGTCTCTGACCTTCTGGGGTAGAAGCGAAAGTGCATACAGCGTCGTCGCATCAAGAACGTATCTAGCACCCGATTCCGGACGAATCAGTTGCCTGTCAACTTGGTTCGCAATGTTCCGAATACGCAGATGGCGCGTACCGTGGGTCACCACAATCTCGGTGTAAGAGCAACCTCGCGCAGCCGCGAGTAACCCCAGCGGCATGGCGCCAGTATCGACGTGCTGTGCCACGTCTCTCATACGTTCATACAGCGCCTTGTTGATATCGTCGAAGGTTGCAAGCGGATCCTCTGGGTTAACCGTTCCAGTCCAAAGCACGCTGCTATCGGGGTACTCGGCGAAGAACTCAGCAAAACTTGCCTTGAGGTTGGCCGACTCCTCGTCCGTGAGCTCCGGCTGCTTGCCGACGCGGGGTCGTTCTAGCACTAAGAGTGCGAGTGTCCTCCCCGCGAATTCCTCGTCTTCCTTTTGCCACTTCTTGACCCAGGCGAGTATCTTCGTTACAAGGTCCTTGGTCTCGGGGGCGAACTGTAGGTGCAGCCGAGACCACATGTTCGCCTCGAGTGGAGTGCGCGGGACGAGCGCCTCGCCGTAACTCCTCAGAGCGCGCCAAGCCCCCTCTGAGTTGGCGCGCCGAAGTCGCACCGCCACTAGCGCCCAGCCGATGTCCGCATCTTTAGCGCCGTCGCGGATCAGCTCTTCCGCGGCCTCCTCCGCTCGTGCCCAATTGCCACTGGTGGCTGTAACATCGAGGATGAACTCAAGAGCCTCCCTTCTGCTCGCCGACTGAGGCGCGGTCCCATGCAGCCCACTCTCCGCTTCCGAAAGAGCTCGCTCCGGGTGGCCCGCCGCCAAGAAGCGCTGAGCCGACATGAAGGCCAACCGAGGGTCCTTGTAGTGCTGGAAGGCTTCTGACAGCACGTTGCCGGCTTCCAGGAACCCGCCCTCTTCTTGGGAGAGGCGAGTTGCAAGGCTCACCGCGTATGCCTTGTCTACCAATACGTTCGCACGCAACTCATCGAGTGTCGTGCTTGAACCATTCGCTTTGATGAAATGATCTATTGTGACGAACGCCTCAGGGTACTTCTCCCTGAAACCGTTGCTTACGTCTGACTCAATTCCCGACATGGCGAGGGCGAGAATACAGTTCAACTCTTGATCATCAGTGCGAGCCAGAGCCCTAGCCTTCTCCCAAGCAGCTACAAACGTAGCGTCTCCAGTTCCTACGCCCCTCTCTACATCTGCCACCACGGCTTCAATGTGAGCTCGTTCATACTGCTCCTCCGGTAGAGAGAAAGCTATGGCCTTCGCTCGGGGCAAGTCCTGGACGACTGCAGCTGCCAGCCCGGCGGCGCCGCGAACCTCAGTGGCATCCGCCTCCTCGCTCGTCGCCTCCCCTTCTGGGCCAGGCAACGCCAACTTCAATGCCCTTTCTGCATCCCCCGCATATATGGCGGCTGTGACCGCGATGCGGGTCGCTTCGACGCTGTTACCGCCCCATTCCCGACGTGAATCACGCGCCGAGATCGCCAAGTCAAGCGCTCGAAGAGGGTCATCGAAGGGCCTTGCTGTCGGCCGAGTAACTGCGCGATGCACGAGAAGTTGCGAGATCATGATCTGAAGCCCGGTGCTCCGCTGCATCTCGGCGCTCTCCAAGGCTAGAGAGATCGCCGCGTCATTGCGGTCTGTCTGAACATACCAGCGCACCAGAAGCACTACTTTGAGGGCTGCATCCTCGAATGTCCGAGGTGCCCATTGCTGAAAAGCAAGCAACTCCGCATCTGACGAACGCCCATCATGAACCGCAAGTACGAACCGAGCCAACGGCTCGTCAGGAAGCGAAACAAGTATCTGCCGGGCCTCCTGCTCCTCATGCTCGATAAGACGCAAGCCAGCTTTCGCCTTTACCTCGCCCACGGGCGCCGCACCCGCGTCGACTGCGGCTAGTAGTGCTCGCGCGCTCGCGACGTTCTGCCCGTAAGCTGCAGACGCGGCGGCGAGTGTCAGCCAAACGTCGCTAGTGCCTTCACGCAACCAATCCGGGGGGGCGGCAATCCAAGCAGTTGCAGCAGGGCCTCGGTCGTATGCGGGACGTCCACTTAGCTCTTGCACCAGACGCTGCATGCTCCTAGTTCGCGCAGCCCTACTGGCAATCTCCTGGACGTAGACAGGAAGGCGTTCAAGCGCATGCTCGTACTCACCGTCTCGAGACGGCGCACCCACCTCCGCTTGAATCTCATCGATCTTTTGCATGAGAGCCTCGTGCCGGATATCTTCCCACTGCTGGCGTACGCGTCTAGCTTGTGGCTCGTCGATGTATGAAAGCCACTGATAGAGGACATTAAGGAATGCTGCCTGTCGCGCGTCCGCCAGTCGGTGACCGCCCATAGTTGCCATCCCGCCGACGGCCGCCACAGCCTCGTCATATTCTGCAACGTTCCGATCTCTGACCAACTTTTCCATCTTAGCCCCGCGCAGCCACTTCTGAAGTTGTCGTCTATTCAAAACGATGCCGTCACTAGCGCAAGCTTTTACAGCCCGACGAGACACCTGCCAGGAAATGGTCTTCTTTTTGAAGAATGACACCGCCGAGTTGGCGGCGGGCGCGGACACGCTCTTTGCTGCCCAAACAGCAACTCCTGTTGCACTCATTCTTTGCTCCGTCCACAAGTGCCAGAGACATCAGCATCGTCCGGACGAATCTTCGTCCGCGCCGAAACTACCCGCCTTGTGCGCCCCTTGCCATGCCCACGCGCCAGGTTGGCCCTCAACTACTAAACTTCCTTGGCAACGCCCTGATTCGCGCCATGGACAACCTCAGCATCCGGCGCAGCTTCGGGTTCGCGCGTAGCCCCCGCGCCCTGACCAGACACGGCCCGAATCGCCTGCCCGACGAACTGCGGCCCGACGCGGTCGCCACACGCGACGCCGTCGTCGACCTACCTGCTAAGCGGCGCCAAGTGACCGTCCCGCACTACCTCGGCGACATGCCTGCGACTGACATGGCTGACTTCTTGAGCTGAGCGCCGGCGCGTTCGAGAACTACCTGACGCGCCGGCCGACGGGCTGTCGCTCCGCTGCTGCCGAGCCTGGGCATCGAGGATTCTGGTTCTGTGCCGCTACCGCTCGAGCCGCTCCCCCAGGCTCCAACTTCGAGCTTTCGTCGCTCGGCCGACAATCCTCACTCATGAGTACAGAGGGTCAGCGCAGCGGTTCCGCAGGCACGCACATTGGCATGGTCGGGCGACACACGGGCCTACCGCTGGGGGCCGCTCCGTCGTGCGGCGAGGAGAGCGAGGGTCACAGGGACGGCAGCCGCAAGCACGGGGACGAACCGAGCGGCTCCATCGGCTCCAGTCAAGCGCAACATCAGGTAGAGACCTATGAGGGCGAGGACTGCGAGGGCGCCCGTGATCCAGTAGGTACGCACACAAGATCACTTCCCCGGCGTCGGAGGCCAACCGCACGTCCCTCCCGGGCGCGCTCATCGGCATGACAGTGCACGGCCGAACCCGCTCGCACGACATTCAAGGTGAAGGCGCGTCGCCGTTGACGACGATGACGCGACGCACTGCGGCGAGCCCAGTGCTGGCGGACCGAGCATCAGAGCCAAGAGGGACGGCGCAACCAGCAGCGACCCCGCAGGCCAGCTGCGCAGCTCACCGGCGCCGGCGGCGGAACGACCCCTGGGCCGTCGCCCTGATGTAGTCGGGGTCGATGGCGACCAACTGGCGCAGCAGCTCTGGAGGCGACTGCGCGTCGAGGTTCACGCGTACGACCTGCTCGTAGCTGTCGACCCCGAAGGTCATGCTCGTCGTCCGCGCAGCCGGGTGCCAGTCCCGACGCTCGACGACCGAGAGGACCTGCGCGACGCGCCGGGCGGAGCGCTCAGGTGCGGAGAACTGGACGAGATCAGCGTCAGCCTCGCCCACCGCCGCGCCGAGCGAACGCCGCCACCCCTCGACGTCGGCGAGCTCGGGGTCGTAGACCGCCAGGAGGCCGTCGCCCTGGCGCCGGACACCGAAGTAGCCTCGCGAGAGTTGGGCGTGTACGGCGTCCTCCGTGGGCGACACGCCGCGCGTGACGATGCGGTCGAGCGCGTGCGCGACCCGCTCCAGACGATGGTCCCAGTCCGACGTCGCAGGGGCATCCAGTACTTCCCCAGTCTGCCCTCACCAGGCACGGCACTGCCGCACGCGTGCTCCTCGAGGTGACCCGCCCCGGCCCCGCTCTCAGCGCTTGCGCAGGTCTTCCGCCAGCATCACGATGATTCCGCTGGGCCCGCGGACATAGGTCAGCCTGTAGATGTCCCCGTAGGTGCCGACGCCCCGCAGCGGGTGGCAGCCGTGCCGCGCCGCGACCTCGAGGGCCTCGTCGAGGTCGTCGACGGAGAAGGCAATCCGGTGCATGCCGATCTCGTTGGGCAGCGTGGGCTCTGTCTCGATCGCGTCGGGATGGACGTACTCGAAGAGCTCCACGCGCCCGCCGCCGTCCGGGGTCTGCAGCATCGCGATCTTCGCGGTGTTGCCTTCGAGACCCACGGCCGTGTCGGCCCACTCCCCGCTGACCGTGTCGCGTCCCAGCACGGTGAGCCCGAGGTCGGTGAAGAACGCGATGGTCGCCTCCAGGTCGCGGACGGCGATCGCCACGTTCTCGAGCTTGATCGGCATGCGTCGCACGCTAGCGAGCCGCATCTCCCCGACGCCACTGCTCTACGACCAGTCGCGGAACACCACGCACACCGTCGTCGCGTCGAGCATGGCGAACTCCCGCGGCCCCCACGGCTGGCGGGTGACCGTACGCAGGTTCGGGTGCAGCAGGTCGGGCCGCCGGGCGTTGACGTCCGCCCACACCGCGTCGATGTCGTCTGTCTCGATGGCCAGCTCGGGGCGGTCCTTGGCAGCGAACTCGGCGTCCTGCACCACGTAGACCTTGGCTCCGTCGCGGGCGAGCACGGCGAGCGTCCCGTCGCGGTGCAGCACCTCCATGCCGATGCCGTCGACGAACAGGTCGAGGCCCACCGTCATGTCCTCGTAGAACACCTGGGGGATGAGCGCGGTCAGCATCGACCCACGATGTCAGCCGGACTCGCGCACCACCAGCTCCGTCGGCAGGGTGACGGGCTCGGGCACGTCACCGCCGTGCAGCTGCACGAGCAGCGACTCGACCGCGAGCCGGGCCTGCGCCGAGGCCGGCTGGCGGACCGTGGTGAGCGGAGGGGTGCCGTACTGCGCGAGGTCGATGTCGTCGAAGCCGATGACCGCGACGTCGCCCGGCACCGAGCGCCCCGTGGAGAGCAGGGCGCGCTGCACCCCGAGGGCCATCACGTCGCTGGCGGCGAACACCGCGTCGATGCCCGGCTCGCGCTCGAGCAGCTCAGCCATCGCCCGCTCCCCCGACGCCCGCGTGAAGCTGCCGTAGGCGACCAGCCCCGTGTCGCGACCCGCCTGCCTGAGGACGCCGCGGAAGCCTGACAGCCGATCGACCGCCGCCGTCATGTCGACCGGCCCCGAGACCGCGGCGATGACGCGCCGGCCGTCGTCGAGCAGCCGTTGGGCGGCGAGCGCGCCGCCGCCGCGGTTGTCGACGTCGACGAAGCAGCAGCCGGGCAGCTCGCGCGGCGGGCGGCCGCCGACGACGAAGGGGATGCGGGCGCGCGAGAGCTGCTCGGGCAGCGGGTCGCCGTCGTGGAGCGAGATGGCGACGACGCCGTCGACGTGGCCGGCGCGCACGTAGTCGGCCACCGCCTCGTGCTCCGCGTCGTCCTGCGCGACCATGACGACCAGGTGGATCCCGGAGCCGGTCAGGCTCTGGCTCGCCGCGACCATGAAGTTGCCGAGGTAGGGGTCGCTCACCCCGAACTCGACGGCCTCGCGCACGACGAGGGCCACCGCACCCGTACGCCGCGTGACCAGCGTGCGCGCGGCGCGGTTGGGCACGTAGCCGAGCGTCGCGACCGCGCTCTCCACCGCGGCGCGGTGGGAGTCGGAGACCTTCGAGGAGCCGTTGACCACGCGCGAGACGGTCGCGGACGAGACGCCGGCCAGCGCTGCGACCGTCGCCAGCGTGGGTACGGCGGGGTCGGGGTTGCGCACGTGCCTGGGCACCGGCGGGGCCTCCTCTCGTCGCCACCATGCTGCCGCATCCGTACGTGATCTGAAAGCGCTTGCGCAGGTGCGCTCGAAGCGGCTCGGAGAGGGCAGACGGTGCACCAGCAAGCGCTTGCACCAACCCTTGACCCGACGACCTCGGGCCGCGAGGATGCGGAGCGCGCGGCGGGAGTCGCCGAGGGCGCCGCGCACCCCTACGGCCCAAGGACGGACCGCACATGACACGACGCACCAGACGCCGGTCGACCGCGCGGGGGGTGGCGGCGCTCGCCGGCATCACCCTGCTCTCGATCGGTGTCGTGGCCCCCGCGCAGGGAGCCACGAAGAAGAGCACGGCGAAGGCCGCTGCCACGACCATCGGCGCACCCGCCATGGACGCGCACGGCTGCCCGAAGATCCCGACCACCCTGCCGCACCTCGACGACTGGCCGTCCGTGCAGAGCAAGGTGCAGGACCCCAAGCGGGTCGAGCGACAGGTGGCAAAGATCCTGTCGGGCATGACCCTGGCCGAGAAGATCGGCCAGATGACGCAGCCCGAGATCACCTCGATCACGGCCGCCGACGTCGCGCAGTACCACTTCGGCTCAATCCTCAACGGCGGCGGCGCCTGGCCGGGCGGCAACAAGCACGCCACGCAGGCCGACTGGCTCGCGCTCGCCGACGCCTACTGGCAGGCCTCGGTCACCAGCGGCGCGAAGGTGCCGGTCATCTGGGGCATCGACGCCGTGCACGGCAACAACAACGTCTACGGCGCGACCCTCTTCCCGCAGAACATCGGCCTCGGCGCGGCCCACGACCCGTGCCTGGTGCGCGACGTCGAGGCGGCCACCGCCCGGCAGGTGCGCTCCACCGGCCAGGACTGGGCGTTCGCGCCGACCCTCGCCGTGCCGCAGGACGACCGCTGGGGCCGCACCTACGAGGGCTTCTCCGAAGACCCGCGCATCACCCGCGCCTACGGCTACGCGGCGATGGAAGGCCTGCAGGGGAAGTCGAAGAAGGGCCCCGGCACCGACGACGTCATCGGCACCGCCAAGCACTACATCGGCGACGGCGGCACCGAGGGCGGCAAGGACCAGGGCGTCAACGCCTCGACCGAGGACACGATGATCAACGTCCACGGCCAGGGCTACTACGGCGCGCTCGCCGCCGGCGCCCAGACCGTGATGGCGTCGTTCAACAGCTGGACCAACGCCGACGCCGGCATCGACGAGGGCAAGCTGCACGGCAGCAAGAAGGCCCTCACCGACATCCTCAAGCAGAAGATGGGCTTCGACGGCCTCGTCGTCTCCGACTGGAACGGCATCGGCCAGGTCGCCGGCTGCACCAACGCCAGCTGCCCGCAGGCCATCAACGCCGGCATCGACGTCGTCATGGTGCCCTCCGACTGGAAGGCGTTCATCGAGAACACCACCGCGCAGGTGCAGAGCGGCGAGATCCCGATGTCGCGCATCGACGACGCGGTCTCGCGCATCCTGCGCGTCAAGATCCGCTCCGGCGTGATGACCGAGCCCAAGCCGTCGGCCCGCCGCTACGCCGGCCAGTCCTCGGCGCTGCAGGACCGCAAGCTGGCCCGCAAGGCCGTGCGCGAGTCCGCCGTGCTGCTCAAGAACAACGGCAACGTCCTGCCGCTCAAGCCCACCGCCAAGGTGCTCGTCGTCGGCAAGAGCGCCGACAACATCGGCAACCAGAGCGGCGGCTGGTCCCTCTCGTGGCAGGGCACGGGCAACACCAACGCCGACTTCCCCAACGCCACCTCGATCCTCGGTGGTCTGCAGCAGGTGCTCGGCACCTCGCGCGTGACCTTCAGCGAGACGGCTGACGGCGTCGACCCGTCGAAGTACGACGCGGTCATCGCGGTCATCGGCGAGACGCCCTACGCCGAGGGCGTGGGCGACATCGGCAAGAAGTCGCTGCAGGCGTCGCGGATGTACCCCGAGGACCTCGCGGTCCTCGACAAGGTGAGCGGGAAGGGTACGCCGGTCGTCTCGGTGTTCCTCAGCGGCCGGCCGCTGTGGGTGAACGACGAGATGAACCGCTCCGACGCGTTCGTCGCGGGCTTCCTGCCCGGCACCGAGGGCGGCGGCATCGCCGACCTGCTGGTCAAGAAGGGCAACCCGGGCTACTCGTTCACGGGCACGCTGTCCTACAGCTGGCCCAAGACCGCGTGCCAGCAGCCGCTCAACCCGAGCGACGAGGGCTACGACCCGCTGTTCGCGCTGGGCTACGGTCTGAAGTACGGCCAGAAGCACACCGTCGGCCAGCTCGACGAGACCGCTCCGGTCAGCTGCGCCACCACGGGCGGCGGCGGCACGGCCACCGACGACCTGGAGCTCTTCGACCGCGGCTCCGTCGACCCCTACAAGGCCTACATCGGCGGCCCCGACAACTGGGGCGGCAACGAGGTCCCCAACGACGTCAACGCCGTCACCTCGCAGAGCACGATCAGCGCGCGGACGACCGACGTCAACGTCCAGCAGGACGCCCGGCTCATCACCTGGACCGGCACGGGGCAGTACTACCTGCAGAGCCCGCAGACCTCAGACCTGCGCGGCTACCTCAACGCAGACGGTGCGATCGAGTTCGACACGATCATCAAGCAGGCGCCGACCGCCACCACGACGCTGAGCGTGCACTGCGTCTACCCCTGCTTCGCCGACGTCCCGGCGAAGGCGTTCTTCAACAAGCTGCCGCTGAACCAGAAGGTCACGGTCAAGCTGCCGCTGGCCTGCCTGAACAACGGGAACCTGGACTTCAGCAGCATCAACACCGCGTTCCTCGTCTACTCCGAGGGCCCGTTCCAGGCGGCGTTCGCCAACGTCCGCTGGGTGCCGGGCGGTGCGAAGGACGCCGACGCGGCCAAGTGCAGCGACTTCACACCTTGACGTCCCCCAGGGCGTGAAGCACGCGTGAGACGAGGCCCCGGCTCGGGCACGAGCCGGGGCCTCGTCGCGTCCTTTGGGCACACCCCGTACCCCGCTCCTGCCGTTGGCACGATGTGACTCCTTGCCAATCCCATCGGCAAGGAGTCACATCGTGCCAACGCAGGGGGGCGGGGCAGCGGGAATCGGGGCGCCGGCGGCGGTCGTTGCACGGGCATGAAGATCGATGTGTGGTCCGACGTCGCGTGCCCGTGGTGCTACATCGGCAAGCGGCGGCTGGAGAAGGCCATCGCGGCGTTCGGCGAGCCGGTCGAGGTCGAGTTCCACGCGTTCGTGCTCGACCCCACCGCACCGGCGGAGGCGCGCCCGCTCAACGACCACCTCGCCGACAAGTTCGGTGGTGACGTCGAGGCGATGCAGGCCCACGTGACCGGCCTGGCCGCCGGCGAGGGCCTCGAGTTCAACATGGACAAGGCCCTGGCCGTCAACACCCGCGACGCGCACCGCCTGCTGGTGCTGGCCCGCGAGCGCGGCCTGCAGGCCGAGGCGAAGGAGCGCCTGCTCCGCGCCTACTTCACCGAAGGCCGCAACGTCGGCGACCTGTTCACGCTCGCCGAGATCGGGGTCGAGGCCGGGCTCGACGGCGACGAGGTGCGCTCGTGGCTCGCCTCCGACTCCGGCGCGGCCGAGGTCGACGAGGAGCTGGCGACCGCTCGCGACATCGGGATCACCGCCGTGCCGACCTTCGTCATCGACCGCCGCTACGCCGTGCAGGGCGCCCAGGAGGCGCCGACGCTGCTCCGCGTGCTCGAGCGCGCGGCGCGCGAAGCCACCGTCTGAGCGAGCCGCCGACCAGTCGGCGCCGCTGCGTACGTCTTGGAGCCGTGGGCAGCGGCGACGGCTGGGAGCTGGTGCTGCAGGTCGTCGATGCGACGGGCGGCAGCGTACGCGTCGCGACCCTGCGCTGGGACCGTGCCCCGACGCCCGCCGAGCTGCTCGGCGCGCTGGCAGAGGAGGCCGCCGCCGCCCACCGCGACGGGCAGCGGGTCGTGGTCGCCGGCGCGCCGCCCGGGATCGGCCGGCTGCTCGAGGCGGCGGGCTTCACCGCCTTCCTCGACGCCGGCGGACCAGCCCAGGACGTCGGTCAGGCCGCCGTCAGCGCCGGAGGCAGCTCGAACGCCGGGAACAGCGAGGTGTCGAGGTAGTGGCAGATCGAGGCGATCCGCCCGTCACGGACCTCGATGACGTGCAGCGCGTAGGGCTCCCACGTGCCCGACGCCGCCGCCGGGTGGTAGACCGCGACGGCCGGGGAGCCGTTGGCCCGGGTCAGGACGATGCGCGACCCGCGGCAGACCTGCCCGACGCCGTCGTAGAAGCCGCGCACGTCGACGGTCCCCCGGAGCCAGAACGCCAGCGGCGGCATGCTGAAGGTCACGTCGTCGTGGAGCAGGGAGACGAGCGCGTCGACGTCGTAGGCCTCGAAGGCCGCGACGTAGCGCTCGAGCAGCGGGCGGGCCTCGGGCTCGAGGGCGGCGGTGCCCGGCTGGAGGTCGAGCGCCGACAGCGTGGCCCGGGCGCGGGCGAGCGCGCTGTTGACCGACGCCACGGTCGAGTCGAGCAGCTCGGCGACCTGCGCCGCCGGCCAGTCGAGCACCTCGCGCAGCACCAGCACGGCCCGCTGGCGCGGCGGCAGGTGCTGCAGCGCCGCGACGAACGCCAGGCGCACCGAGTCGCGCAGCGCCACCAGCTCGGCGGGGTCGGCCGACTCGGGGAGGACCGCGGAGTCGGCGACCGGGCGCACCCACGCCGACTCGGGCAGCGGCGCGCCGAGATCGTCACCCGCGTGCGAGGGGCCGCCCAGGTCCATGGGCAGCGCCCGGCGCTGCGGCGCTCGCTGCATGTCGATGCACACGTTGGTCGCGATCCGGTAGAGCCACGAGCGCAGCGAAGAGCGGCCCTCGAACCCGTCGGCGCTGCGCCACGCGCGCAGCATCGTCTCCTGCACCGCGTCCTCGGCCTCGGCGCCCGATCCGAGCAGCCGGTAGCAGTAGGCGGTGAGCTCGCGGCGGTGCGAGGACGCGTCCTCGAGCAGTGCCGAGACCTCGGGCCGGTCGACCGCCGTCATCAGCGGGTCCGCGGGACGTCGTGCGAGAGGTCGTAGCCGTAGTCGGCGCCGCCCGGGTCCTCGGCCGCGGTCGCGACCTGCACCGCGGGTCGCGCGCCGGCCCGGTCGGTGCCGGGCGCTGCGGAGTCGTGCGCCTGGTCGTACTCGAAGTCGCCGGGCGCCGGCTGCGGGTCGGTCATGGGGCAGGCCTCCTGGGGACGGCCGGCGGCGGCGCCGGCTGCGACCCTCCCCAGCCTGCCGCGCCCGGCGCCCCAGGGCAATGCCCCGGGGCGGCCGGGCGGCGGGCAGCTACTTGGAGAGCGAGGTGCCCGTGGAGCGCAGGGCCTCGCACGCCTCGACGACGCGGTTGGCGAGACCGGTCTCGCCCGCCTTGAGGTAGGTGCGCGGGTCGTAGGCCTTCTTGTTGCCCACGTCGCCGTCGACCTTGAGGACGCCGTCGTAGTTCTTGAAGAAGTGGTCGGCGATCGGCCGGGTGTAGGCGTACTGCGTGTCGGTGTCGATGTTCATCTTGACGCAGCCGTAGTCGAGGGTCTCGCGGATCTCCTCGAGCAGCGAGCCCGAGCCGCCGTGGAAGACGAACTCGAAGGGTGAATCCTTGCCGATCTTGGCGCCGACGGCGTCCTGCAGGTCCTTGAGGACCGACGGGCGCAGCTTGACGTGGCCCGGCTTGTAGACGCCGTGCACGTTGCCGAAGGTCGCGGCGAGCAGGTACTTGCCCTTCTCGCCGGTGCCGAGGCGCTCGGCGACGAGCAGCGCGTCCTCGGGGGTCGAGTAGAGCTTCTCGTTGATCTCGCCGACGACACCGTCCTCCTCGCCGCCGACGACGCCGATCTCCATCTCGAGCACGACCTTGGCCTTGGCGCAGGCGGCCAGGAGGTCCTCGGCGATGTCGACGTTCTCGTGCAGCTCGACCGCGGAGCCGTCCCACATGTGCGACTGGAACAGCGGGTTGCCGCCGGCGTCGACGCGCTGCTGCGAGATGGCGAGCAGCGGCCGGACGTAGGAGTCCAGCTTCTCCTTCTGGCAGTGGTCGGTGTGCAGCGCGACGTTGATGTCGTACTTCTCGGCCACGACGTGCGCGTACTCGGCCAGCGCCACGGCGCCGGTCACCATGTCCTTGATGTTCGAGCCGGACGCGTACTCGGCGCCGCCGGTCGAGACCTGGATGATGCCGTCGGAGCCGGCCTCGGCGAAGCCGCGCAGCGCGGCGTTCAGCGTCGAGGACGACGTGACGTTGATCGCGGGGAAGGCGAAGTGCTCGGCCTTCGCCTTGTCGAGCATCTGCGCGTAGACCTCGGGGGACGCGATGGGCATGCGAACCTCAGCTTCTCGGGGTGCTGCTCCCCGGGCGAGGAGCAGGATGTGGGTGGCGGACTCCGCGCCCATCGTCCCACGGCAGGAGGAGACAGGTGGACCCTGCCCGACCCGTGGACGCTCCCCGGCGCGCGCCGGCACGCCGCAGCCCACCGGGGCTGTTCGTCGGGCTGGCGACGCTCGACCTCGTCTACCGGGTGGAGCGCGCCCCGCGCCCCGACGAGAAGGTCCGCGCCCTGAGCCAGGAGGTCGCGGCCGGTGGCCCGGCCGCGAACGCAGCAGTGACGTACGCGGCGCTCGGCGGCGCCGCGACCCTGGCGACCGCGCTCGGCCGGCACCCGCTGGCCCTCGCGGTGCTCGAGGACCTGAGCGCGCACCGCGTCGTCCTCCTTGATGCGACGCCCGACGCGGCCGGACCGCCGCCGGTGGCCACGGCCGCGGTGGAGGAGGGCACCGGCCACCGCACCGTCGTCTCCGTCGGCGCCGCAGCCTCGTCCGCGGAGCCGCCGGACGGCCTCACCCGGGCCGCGGCCGCGGCGTCGGTCGTGGTCGTGGACGGCCACCACCCGCAGCTCGCGCTCGCCGCGGCGCGCGCTGCCCAGCGGGTCGCCACGCCGGTCGTGCTCGACGCGGGCAGCTGGAAGCCGGTGCTGCGCGACCTGCTGCCGCTGGTCACGGTGGCCGCCTGCTCGGCCGGCTTCCGCCCGCCGGGCGTGAAGTCGGCGGCCGACGTGCCCGCCGCGCTGCACCACCTCGGCGTGCGGACCGTCGTGGTGACCCACGGCGGCGAGCCCCTGTCGTGGAGCTCCGGCGGCGCCACCGGCTCGGTCGAGGTCGAGCCGGTCGACGCGGTCGACACGCTGGGCGCCGGCGACGCGTTCCACGGCGCGCTCGCCTGGGCGATGGCGACGCGGCCCGACAGCGGTCTCGAGCGCCAGCTCGAGCTCGCCGCCACGGTGGCGAGCCAGCGGTGCCGGACGGCCGGTCAGCGGGCCTGGCTGCGCGACCCCGCCCTCGCCCGCCGGCGCGACTCCTGGACGCTGCTCGGCTGACCGCGCTGTGTCCGAAGCCGCTGCGCCGCGACCTGCGCCGACGGCGCGGTCGCTCCGGACACAGCGACGTACGCACCCGACCCCCGCCGTTCAGCGTGCGGTCACGTCGCGTCCTCCGGTCGTGAACCGCCGTCCCGGAAGATCCGCTCGCGCGGCGACCCGTGCCGCACACCCGAGCGAGAAGAGCCCTCATGAAGAAGAGCCTCGTCGTGCTGCCCGTGGCCGGCCTGTGCTGCGCGGCCGCCGCGGTGCCCGGCGCCTCGGCCGCTCCGGCGGCCGGCCTGCACGCCTCCGCCGACGCGTACGTCGTCCGCCACGACCACCGCATCAACGTCGACCGCGCGAAGGGCGTGCTGCGCAACGACACGGGCGCACCGCTCACCATCACCGCGCACACCGGGCCCACCAAGGGCTCCCTGCACCTGCAGCGGGACGGCTCCTTCGTCTACACGCCGGTGCCGGGCGCGACGGGCACGGACAGCTTCACCTACACCGTCAGCGACGCCGTGTCGCTCTACAGCACCGACCTCCCGCCGCTGGCGGCGGTCGACGGGGTCGCGATCTCGGGCGGCGCGTACGGCTCGTCCCTCACGCGCGTGCCCGGGACGACCGACGAGTTCTACGGCCTCACCGACCGGGGCCCGAACGTCGACGGGCCGGACGGCAGCAAGGTCGAGCCGCTGCCCTCGTTCGTGCCCGCCATCGGCCGTTTCCGCTTCACCAAGGGCGAGGCCCGGCTCGAGCGGGTGATCCCGCTGACGACCGCCGACGGCGTCGGCTACGACGGGCGGGTGAGCACCGAGGCCGACACCGGCGAGACCATCACGGACCTGTCCGGAGCCGTGCTGGCGAAGAGCCCCGACGGCTACGACCCCGAGGGCCTGGTGGCCCTCGCCGACGGCACCTTCTGGGTGTCGGACGAGTACGGCCCCTACATCACCCACTTCGACGCGGACGGGCGCGCGCTCGAGCGGCTCTCGCCCTTCGCGGGCACGCTGCCGTCCGAGCTCCGGCGCCGGGTGCCCAACAAGGGCATGGAGGGCCTGACGGTGACGCCGGACGGGCGCACGCTCGTCGGCATCATGCAGTCGGCCCTGCAGCAGACGCCGGAGCAGAAGGCGAAGAACGTGGTGCCCGTGCGCATCGTGACGGTCAGCCTGGTGACCGGCGCGACCCACGAGTACCTCTACCTGCTCCACGACCCGAAGCAGAACAGCGGCGCCGTCAGCGAGATCACCGCGCTGTCAGCGACCCGGTTCCTGGTAGACGAGCGCGACGGCGGCTTCCCGGCCGCCGGTGGCTTCAAGCGCCTCTACACGGTCGACGTCTCGCACGCCACCGACGTCGGCCCGGCCGCGCAGGTGCCGGGTGCGACCTACGACGGCGCGCACGGCGGCCTGCTCGTGGGAGGCCGGACGATCGAGGAGCTCGCCGGCGACAAGGGCGTGACAGCCACCGCCGCCGACAAGCTGGCGGCGGCGGGCATCGTGGCCGGCACCGACTCGCTGACGCTCGACCTCGACGCGGTGCTGGGCGGCCTCGACCCGGCCTACCGCTTCTTCGCGCACGACAAGGTCGAGGGCGTGACCCTGCTCGACGGCGGGCGCACGCTGGTCATCAGCAACGACAGCGACTTCGGCATCTCCGGTCTGGTCAGCGACACCCCGCCCTTCGTGCTGCAGCCCAAGACGACGACCGCGGGCGTGCAGGACGATGGCGAGTACCTCGTCGTCGACACGACGCGGCTCGCGGGTGCGGCGTCCGTCCCTCCGGCGCACCTGCGCACGGCGACCGTCACGCTGACGCTCCCCCGCCGCCGCTAGCCCGGTGTGTCCGAAGGTGGGCGGCCACGGCCTCCGCGGGCGCCACGCAGGCCCAGGCCTCCTCGAGCGCCTCGCGCAACGCGTCCGTGCCCACGCGGTCGAGCTCGACCAGCACCGCCGCGTACCCGTCGAAGTGCGGGATCGTGAAGAACGCGTCGTCACCGGCGGCGAGCACGGCCTCCTTCTCCCCGAGGTCGGCCACCGACACGGCGAGCACCGGTCCGCTCGGCGGGGCCGTGCTCCCGAACCGCTTGATGTCGGCCTTGCTGAACGGCCGCTCCCACGCGTAGACCTTGCCGCCCACCTGCCAGGTCCGGTGCCCGTAGCGGACGCCTTCTTCCGTGCCCGGGAGCTCGAGCGCCAGGGCCGCAACGTCGGCGAACGACGGCATGCACCCACCCTAGGCCTGCGGGCACCCGTTGTGTCCGAACTCGTCGCGCTCCCACCTGCGGTGGAGCGCCGACGAGTTCGGACACTAGGAGGTGCGCAGGCGGTCGGCGGCCTTGCGGGCGGCGATGAGCACGGGGTCCCACACCGGCGAGAACGGCGGCGCGTAGCCGAGGTCCAGCGCCGTCATCTCCTCGACGGTCATGCGGTTCCACAGCGCGACCGCGCAGGCGTCGATGCGCTTGGCCGCACCGTCGCCGCCGACGATCTGCGCGCCGAGCAGCCGGCCCGTGCGCTGCTCGGCCAGCAGCTTGACCGTGACGTCCTCGGCCTCCGGGTGGTAGCCCGCGGCCGTCGTCGACTCGACGTGCACGGCGAACCACCGGAAGCCGACCGCGTCGCACTCGAACTCGCGCAACCCCGTGCGCGCGATCTGCAGCGTGCACACCTTGCTGACCGCGGTGCCCACGACGCCGGGGAAGGTCGCGTAGCCGCCGCCGATGTTGGTGCCGGCCGTGCGGCCCTGCTTGTTGGCGTGCGTCCCCAGCGCTGCATGCATGCGCTTGCCGCTGACCAGGTCGAGCGACTCGACGCAGTCACCGGCCGCCCAGACCCCGTCGGCGCCGGGCACGCGCATCTGCAGGTCGGTGTAGAGCCCGCCGAAGTGGCCGAGCGGCAGCCCCGCGTCCCGCGCGAGGTCGGTCCCCGGGCGCACGCCGGTGCCGAGCACGACCAGGTCGGCGGGGATCTCGCCGTCATCGGTCACCACGGCGCGGACCCAGCCGTCGGCGCCGGTCTCGACACTGCGTACGACCGTCGACGTGCGCACCTCGATGCCCAGGCCGCACATCGCCGTGCGCACCAGCGCACCCATGTCGGGGTCGAGCGTCGACATGGGCTGCGGCGACCGGTCCACGACGGTCACCTGCAGACCACGGCGCACCATCGCCTCGGCCATCTCGACACCGATGTAGCCACCACCGAGGACCACGGCGCGCTTCGGATCACGGGTACGCAGGTGCTCGAGGATCGCGGCACCGTCCCCGAGCGTCTGGACGCCGAAGACCCCGGGCGCGTCGATGCCCTCGACGTCGGGCCGACGCGGCGTGGCGCCGGTCGCCAGCACGAGCGAGTCGTAGCCGAGCGAGTAGTCCTCGCCGCGCTCGAGGTCACGCACTCGTACCTCGCCCGCAGCGGTGTCCAGCTCCATGACCTCGTGGTGCAGGCGCAGGTCGATGCCGCGGCGACGGTGCTCCTCGGGCGTGCGCGCGATGAGCGTGTCGACGTCGTCGACGTCGCCCGCCACCCAGTAGGGGATGCCGCAGGCGCTGTAGGAGGCGTAGGCCCCCCGGTCGAGCGCGACGACCTCCAGGCTCGGGTCGAGCCGCTTGGCCTGCGACGCGGCACTCATGCCAGCGGCGTCGGCGCCGACCACCACCACGCGGTTGCTCATGACCCCGAGCCTAGGGCGGCCCGGAGCAGGCGCTCAGCGCTCGGAGGTCAGCAGCCGCCGCCAGAGGCTCAGCCGGCGGACGTGCCAGGCCGGCGTGCCGTTGGGCTGCAGGCAGGTGCCGCAGCGGTAGGCGCGGTAGTGGTGCCGGCCGTCCTCGGCGCGGCGCGCCTCGATCACCGCGGCCGCCCTGCCCATCCGGGCGCCGCCCTTGCAGGTGGACGGCGACGCCGCGCGACCCTTCGTGAACTCGGAGGATGTCGTGCTCATGGCCGGGAGGCTAGGAAGCGCACCTTGGAGCAGGTTCAGCGTTCGCTGGGAGGTTCCTGTGAGTCGATCATGACGGCAGCCCGAGCGCGTGCCGCCGCACCCACGTGTGCATCGCGACGGCGGCGGCGACGCTGGCGTTGACCGAGCGCGTCGAGCCGAACATCGCGATCGAGCAGACCAGGCCGCACGCCTCGTGCATCGCCGGCGAGAGCCCGGGCCCCTCCTGGCCGAGCACCAGCACGCACCGGCGCGGGAGCTCCGCCGTCTCGAGCGGCACCGATCCGGGCAGGTTGTCGATGCCGACCAGCGGCAGGTCCTCGGCGGCCGCCCACGCGACGAGGTCGTCGACGGTCGGGTGGTGGCGCACGTGCTGATAGCGGTCGGTGACCATCGCGCCGCGCCGGTTCCACCGCCGGTTGCCGACGATGTGCACCTCGGCGGCCAGGAAGGCGTTCGCGGTGCGTACGACCGTGCCGATGTTCAGGTCGTGCTTCCAGTTCTCGACGGCGACGTGGAACCCGTGGCGCCGGGTGTCGAGGTCGGCGACGATCGCCTCGACGCTCCAGTAGCGGTAGGCGTCGACGACGTTGCGCCGGTCGCCGTGGGCGAGCAGCTCCGGGTCGAGCCGTGGGTCGTCCGGCCACGGCTGCGGGTGCGGCCCGACGCCGACCTCGTCCTCGACCTGCTGCGCGTCCTCCACGCCCGCCAGTGTGTCCGAACGCGCGCGCACGTCCGTGCAGGTGGCGCGCGGACGGGTTCGGACACTTAGGGTCGCCGGGTGGAGCTGATGACCCCGGACCTCGGCTCCATGGGGGCGCTCGCCGTCTACCTGGTGCTCGCCGGCCTGGTGTTCGTCGAGTCCGGGCTCCTCGTCGGCTTCCTCCTGCCCGGCGACACGGTGCTGTTCGGCGCGGGCCTGCTCGCCGGCGACGAGGGCCGGCTCTCGCTGCCGGTGCTGCTCGCCGTCGTGCTCGCGGCCGCCGTCGCGGGCGACGCGGTCGGGTACGCGTCCGGCCGGCGGCTCGGACGACCCTGGCTCGAGCGCCGGGCCGCCCGCGGTCACGGCGACGGGCGTGGGCTCGCCCGCGCCGAAGCGTTCTTCGCCCGGTGGGGCTGGTGGTCGGTGGTGGTCGCGCGATGGATCCCGTGGGTGCGCACCTTCACCCCGATCCTCGCCGGCGCGGCCCGCATGCCCTACCCGCGGTTCCTCGCGGCCAACGTCGTGGGCGCCCTGAGCTGGGGCGGGCTGCTCCTCGTGCTCGGGTACGCAGCGGCCGGCGACCCCCGGATCCGGACCGCCGCGCTCGTGGTCGCGGCCGCCAGTGTGACCGGGTCGGTCGTCGTGGGCGCCGTGATGAGGCTGCGCCGCCGGTAGCCTCGGTGCATGCTCGCCGCCACAGCAACCGCTGCCGCACAGACCGCCGCGCTCGGCCCGAGCTGGATGGACCCGCAGCAGCTGGTCGAGTCCTTCGGCGCCTACGCCCTCGTCGCGGTGCTGGTCATCGTCTTCGCCGAGTGCGGGCTGCTCATCGGGTTCTTCCTGCCCGGTGACTCGCTGCTGTTCATGACCGGGCTGTTCATCGCCAGCGGCTCGATCAAGACCCCGCTCTGGCTCGCCTGCGTGCTGGTGGCCGCGGCCGCGGTGGCCGGGAACTTCGTCGGCTACGCGATCGGCTGGCGCGCCGGGCCCGCCATCTTCGACAAGCCCGAGTCACGGGTGTTCAAGCCGCAGCACGTGGCCCGCACGCACCAGTTCTTCGAGAAGTACGGCACCCGCGCCATCTTCCTCGCCCGCTTCGTCCCGATCGTCCGGACCTTCATCACCGTCATGGCCGGCGTCGGGCGCATGGACCGCCGCAGCTACCTGACCGTCTCGGCGCTGGGCGGGATCGTGTGGGGCGCCGGCATCACGATCCTCGGCTGGGCGCTCGGCGACGTCGACTGGATCAAGGACAACATCGAGCTGGCCCTCATCGCCATCGTCGCGCTCTCGGTCGTCCCGATCGCCATCGAGGCGCTGCGCGCCCGGCGGGACCGCGCCGCAGCCTGAGTCCGAGCGGTCCGGCGCCGGCTACCAGTTGCTGGGCTCGTCGCGGAGGTCGAGGTGGGCGCTGGTGAGCCCCGCGACGCGCTTGCGCACCGCGTCGAGCGCCAGGCGGGCGGAGGCCTCGTCAGCGAAGCGACCCAGCCCGAGCACCGTGTTGGCGGGGCCTGCGACGACCTCGGCCCGCAGCCCCCAGGCGCCGTCGGAGGGCACCTGCTCGACGTAGATGCTCACGCACTGCTCGAGGTTCACCAGGTTGCCGCGCGCCGTCGTCAGCCAGTTGCTCATCGCGAGGATCCTCCACCAAGGGCCTGCGGCGGCACGAGGTCGGCCGCCTGCACCGAACCGTACCCGGCGATCTTCCGCGCCGGGGAGGCGAGGCTAGAGACCGAGGTCGTGGAGCTCGTAGGCGGTCAGGTAGGGCAGCCCCGCCGCGTCGACCGCCGGTCGGGCGCCGCGCTCGACGATGACGGCGACGCCGACCACGTCGGCCCCGGCCTCGCGCAGCGCCTGGACGGCGGTGAGCACCGACCCGCCGGTCGTCGACGTGTCCTCGACGGCGAGCACGCGGCGGCCGGCGACGTCGGGGCCCTCGATGCGGCGCTGCAGGCCGTGCTGCTTCTCGGCCTTGCGCACGACGAAGGCGTCGAGCCGACGGCCCTGCGCAGCCGCGGCGTGGAGCATGGCGGTGGCGACCGGGTCGGCGCCCAGGGTGAGGCCGCCGACCGCGTCGAACTCGAGCCCGGACGTCAGCTCGAGCATCACCCGCCCGACCAGCGGAGCAGCCTCGGCGTCGAGCGTCACGCGGCGCAGGTCGACGTAGTAGTCGGCCTCCTTGCCGCTGCTCAGGACGACCTTGCCGTGCACCACGGCCTTGTCGAGGATCTGCTGGCGGAGCGCGGCGCGGTCGGTCACGGGCGCCGAGCCTAGTGCGGCGGTCGGGGCCCCGTCACAGCGCCAGGTGCAGCCTCAGCGCGTCGTCCAGCGCGCACGTGCGCGTCGAGCGCTGCCACCGCCGTACTACCGCCGCTCGCACCGACATGACGCTGCCGCCGCGCGCACCGTGCGCGACGATGACGGAGTGCGCGACGACGTGCTCGACTGGCTGCTCGACTCCGACCCGGCGATCCGCTGGCAGGTGCTGCGCGACCTGTGCGGCGCGGAGCCGGACGCCGTCGCGGCCGAGCGGTCGCGGGTGGCGACCGAGGGCTGGGGCGCGCGGCTGCTGGCGGTGCGCGACGACGACGGCCTGTGGGCGGGCGGCGCCTGCTTCCCCGGCGACTTCCGCGGCGACTTCTCGCAGGGGCAGCCGTGGACGTCGACCTACCCGGTGCTCGTGCTGATGCGGACCCTGGGCATCGACCCGGCGGCCGAGCCGGTCCGCGAGGCCGTCCGGCTCGTGCAGGAGAACTGCCGGTGGGAGCACGACGGTCAGCGCTTCTTCGACGGCGAGGTCGAGCCGTGCATCAACGGCCAGACCGTGGCGGTCGGCGCCTACTTCGGGGTGGACGTGGGTGGCATCGTCGACCGCCTGCTCGGCGAGCAGCTCGCCGACGGCGGGTGGAACTGCGAGGCCGAGTACGGATCGGTGCGGTCGTCCTTCGCCACCACCGTCTGCGTGGTCGAGGGACTGCTCGAGCACGAGCGCGCGACCGGTGGCGCCGCGGAGGTCACTGCCGCGCGGCGGCGCGCCGAGGCGTACCTGCTCGAGCGGCGGCTGTCCCGACGCCTCAGCACCGGGGAGGTGGCCGACCCGGACTGGCTGCAGTTCTCCTTCCCGACGCGCTGGCACTACGACGTCCTGCGCGGGCTGGAGCACTTCCGCGCCGCCGGCGATCCACCCGACGAGCGGACTTCCGAGGCCCTCGAGCTGGTGCGCGCGAAGCAGCAGCCCGACGGGCGCTGGCTGCTCGAGGGCACGCACCCCGGTCCGGTGCCGTTCGCGCTCGAGGACGGCGACGGGCTACCGAGCCGCTGGAACACCTTGCGGGCGCTGCGCGTCCTGGAGTGGGGCACGGGTCCCGCGTCAGGCTGAGGGGACGCGCCTGCGCAGACTGTCGCCTCGTCACAGCCCCTCGACCGCCGCCAGCACGGCGGCTGCGCCGTCCTCCGCGGCGATGCGGCCCGCCAGGTCAGCGGCCCGCTGGCCGTAGGCCGGGTCGTCGAGCACCGTACGCATCGCGGCTGCGAGCACACCTGCCTCCAGTGCCCCTGCGGGGAGCGCGGGCGGCGCGACGCCGAGCTGGTGCAGGCGCGCGGCCCAGAAGGGCTGGTCGAGCAGGAACGGTACGCAGACCGCCGGCACGCCCGCCCGCAGACCGGCCGCCGTGGTGCCGGCCCCGGCGTGGTGCACCACCGCCGCCATCCGCGGGAAGAGCCAGTCGTGCGGCACGTCGCCGACCAGCAGCACGTCGTCGCCGCTGGGGACGACGCCGCCGCAGCCTGCTTGCACCACAGCCCGGACGCCGGCCCCCGCGACCGCCTCCGAGACCAGGGAGGACAGCCGGCCGGGCGCCTCCGAGCCCATGCTGCCGAAGCCGAGGAACACCGGTGCAGGCTCCGCGTCGACGAACGCCTGCAGGGCTTGCGAGGGTCGCCAGCCCAGCGGCCGCGCCGGCCACCAGTAGCCGGTGACACGTGCCTCCGCAGGCCAGTCGTGCGGGCGCGGCACGACCGAGGGGCTGACGCCGTGCAGCACCGGCCATCCCGGTGGCGGCGCCGCCCTGGTCCTGTCCGGAGCGTGCGCGAGCCCGAGCCGGCTCCGCAAGCCCGTCAGGACGTCGGCGAAGAGCGCGTCCGCGCCGGCGAGCAGCCGGCGCCCGGCGGCCAGGTTCGCCTCCGGGCCGAGGTCGCCCGTCTCCGGCCAGCCGGGCAGTGCGAACTCCACCGTGGGCACGGCGGGCAGGAGGAAGGTCCCGATGCTCGGGATGCCGTACGCCTCGGCGACCGTCCTCGCCAGCGGCGCAGGCCCGGAGGCGGTGAGCACCGCGGAGGTGCCTGCCGACACCGCCTCGACCAGGCCGTCGCCCAGCTGTTCGAGGTAGCCCGCGAACACCGCGCGCGCCGCGTCGGGTGAGGGGGCCGCCGCACGGGCCCGCGCGAGCTCCCCGGGATCGCCAGGGAGGGAGCGGTGCTCGAGACCGCAACCCGTCACGAGCGCCGCGAACACGTCGTGCGCGGCGACGGCGACCTCGTGCCCCGCCTCCTGCAGCCGGCGGCCCAGGCCGGTGAACGGCGCGACGTCGCCACGCGTACCGGCGGTGACGATCAGCAGGCGCATCAGGTCCGTCAGCCTAGGACCCTGGTGCGACTTGTCCAGGTCTGGTACGACATCCCTCATGGCGAACCGCGTGCGTCGAGTCCTCGCCCGTGCCCTTCCTGTCGCGCTGGTCGCGTCGAGCGCCGCCGTCGGCTCGCTGACCGGCCTGCCCACCGGCAGCGCCGCGCCGTCGGGGCTGCCGCTCGGAGCCGCCGGGCTGCCGGAGACCCGCACCACGCGCACGGTCCAGGCCGGCGTGACGGTCACGACAATCACGCGCGGGCGCCCCGGCGCCACCGACTCGTGGACCCTCGAGGTCGCCGTGCCCTCAGACAGCACCGACCCCGACGCGCCCGCGACGGCGCTCGCCCCCCAGCCGGAGGCGCAGGCCCTCGCCGACCGCCTGCAGGCGGCGGGGCTCCCGGCACGTGCCGAGCGCGTGACGACCCCCGCGCTCGCCGACTTCACGGGCGGGACGATCGGCTGGCGCGTACGCGTCGGCAGCTTCCCCACGAAGGAGGCCGCCGAGCTCGTGCGCCCGCAGGTGCTCGCTGCAGGCGCCAGCGCCAGCTCGGTCTACACCGGCTGGGACGGTGACCAGCCCGACGAGGGCCCCTGGCACCTGCAGGTGGTCACGATCGACCCGCGCACGTTCTCCGGGCGGCTCGAGGCGACCGTCGGGCCCGACGTCCACGACCGTGAGACGACCAGCGCGCTGGCACGGGCGGCCGGCGCGACGGTGGCGACCAACGCCGGCTACTTCGTGCTCGACCCGGCCTCCGGCGCCCCGGGCGACCCTGCGGGGGCCGGCGTCTACGACGGCCAGGTGCTGAGCGAGCCCATCACCGGCCGCCCGGCGCTGGTGCTGCGCGACGACGCGCGCGGCACGCGCATCGAGCGGCTGCACTGGTCGGGCACGGCGAGGGGCGAGCAGACCCTCGCGCTCGACGGCATCGACCGCGTACCCGGCCTCATCCGCAACTGCGGCGGCACACCTGACGACCTCAGCCCAGCCGGCGTCCCGACCGCCACTCCCCTTCACGACACCACGTGCACCGACGCCGACGAGGTCGTCGCCTTCACCTCCGGCTACGCGGCCACCACGCCGGCGGGCCCGGGGCTCGAGGCGGTGCTCGACGCGCACCAGCGGGTGGTGGCGCTGCGCTCGCCGCGCGGCGGGTCGCTGCCGGCCGGCGGCTACTCGGTGCAGGCCACCGGCTCCGACGTGGCCGCCCTGCGGTCGGCCGTGCGCGTCGGCCACCGCCTGCGCATCACCACGAAGCTCCTCGACGAGGACGGTGACGTCGTCCGCCACAGCGCCGGCACCTCAGTGGTCAACGGTGGACCGATGTTGGTACGCAGTGGTGCCCTCGACGTCACCGCCACCGCCGACGGCTTCGACCACCCGGGTGACCCCAGCTGGTTCTATGGCTTCTCGGCCAAGCGCAACCCGCGCACGTTCGCCGGCACCGACGCCCAGGGGCGCACCGTGCTCGTCACCGCCGACGGCCGCAGCACGTCGTCGCTCGGGCTCAGCCTGCACGAGACAGCCCAGGTGGCCCAGGCGCTGGGCCTGCGCGAGGCGATGAACCTCGACGGCGGCGGGTCGACGACTGCCGTGGTGGATGGCCAGGTGGTCAACAGCCCGTCCGACGCGACCGGTGAGCGGCCGGTCGGCGACGCCCTGCTCGTCCTGCCTCGCTGAGCTAGTGGTGGTAGGCGTGCATCACGGCGTGCCCCTTGCCCCGCCCGATGAGCGCCCGGTTCACCGGCACGGTGACGACGAACGCGATCGCGAGTGAGACCACCAGCGACCACCAGAACAGCGCCTCGTCCAGTCCGGCGTCGAGCGCATCGGGCACGACGACGATCACCAGGTTGTCGACGACCTCCATGCTGAGGATGGACACGGTGTCGGCTGCGAGCGCGACGCGCAGCGCCCTACCGAAGGGCAGCCCCGACGCGAGCACCGGCCGGATGCTCAGGGAGTAGCCGAACACGAAGGCCAGCACCACTGACAGCACGATGGCCGCGACGTTGCCCCAGCCCCACCACGTCGCCAGCACCATGCCGAGCACTTCACCGGCGGCACAGCCGGTCAGGCAGTGCAGGGTCGCCGACACAGCCGTCCTGGTGAGGCCCTGCTCGTGCTGCATCTCCACCCGATCCTCCTCGTGCCCGCTCCCGTTGCGACGAGCCACCTACCCGCTGCCCGCACCCCCCACCCGGGGGACTGCCCTACCCCGGGTCTGCCGGGTGGCGTCATGGTGCGCGCGCAACGACCTGCCTAGCGTCGAAGGAGCCAGGAAGCCGACACTCCAGAGGTCTTCGATGCGTCTCCGACAGCCCACCCCCGCCACCACCAGCGTCCCGCCCGAGCAGCGGCCCGCGGTCGTGCTCACCGAGGTGAGCAAGCTCCACCCCGGCGGTGTCCGCGCCCTCGACGCGGTCTCGCTCACCGTCGAACGCGGCACGTTCCTCGCCGTCATGGGTCCCTCCGGCTCCGGCAAGAGCACGCTCATGAACATCGCCGCCGGGCTCGACGTGCCGACCAGCGGCACCGTCGAGGTCGACGGCCGCCCGGTCGAGCGCCTCGACGAGACCGCCCGCGCGGTGCTGCGGCGCGAGCGGGTCGGGTTCGTCTTCCAGTCCTACCAGCTGCTGCCGTCGCTCTCGCTGCTCGACAACATCACGCTGCCGCTGCGGCTGGCCGGGCGCACCGCAGACCAGTCCTGGCTCGACGAGCTCATCGACCGCGTGGGCCTGCGCGACCGCACCGGCCACCGCCCGACCGAGCTCTCCGGCGGCCAGCAGCAGCGTGCCGCCGTGGCCCGTGCGCTCATCACCCGGCCGGCCGTCGTCTTCGCGGACGAGCCGACCGGGGCCCTCGACTCGCACAGCGCGCAGGACGTGCTGCGCCTGCTGCGGAACCTCGTCGAGGACCTGCACCAGACCGTCGTCATGGTGACCCACGACGCCTCGGCCGCGGCCCGGGCGCAGCACGTCGTCGTCATGCGCGACGGCCGCATCGTCGAAGGGCAGGTGGCCTAGCCGTGTGGCACCTCGCTCTCGACCTCAGCCGCCGGCGCGTCACCGCGCTGCTGGCCGTCGTGGTCGCCGTGCTCGGCGGCCTGGCCCTCGTCACGGCGACCGGTGTCATCGCCGAGTCCGGCCTGCGCTCGCACCTCGACGCCGGCCGGCTCGCCGGTGCCGACGCAGTCGTCGCTGCGCGCCAGGACATCCCGGTGCCTGAGGACCTCCCCCTGCCACTGCCCGAGCGGCGCACCGTCCCGGCCGACGTCGTCTCCCGCCTCGCGGCAGTGCCCGGTGTGGCCGCGGCCGTCGGCGACGTCAGCCTCCCGGCTGCCGTGCTCGGCGCGGGTGGGAAGCCCGTCGCCGCCGGCGACCCGGTCACCGCCGGGCACGGCTGGTCCTCGACGCTGCTGCTTCCCTCGCGCGAGGTGAGCGGCTCCGCGCCGGTCAGCGACGACGACGTCGCCCTCGACTCCGCCACGGCGGCCGCGGCCGGGGCGCGGACGGGCAGCCGCGTACGCATCGTGGTCGCGGGTGCGGCAGCCGACTACCGCGTCACCGCGGTGGTGCGCACCGCCGAGCCGGGCGTCTGGTTCTCCGACACGACGGCGGCCGGCCTCGCCGGCCGCGACTCCGGCCCGCGCGGCGGGACGGTCGACCTGGTCGGGCTGCGGCTCGAGCACGGCGACGACGTGCGGCAGGCGCTGCACGGTTCGGGCCTGCGGGTGCTGACCGGCGACGCGCGGGGTGACGCCGTCGCCCCCGCGGCGGTGGGAAGCCGCTCCCTGCTCGTGGTGCTCGCCGGGTCGATGGCGGGCGTGGTGCTGATGGTGGTCGGCTTCGTCGTCGCGGCAGCCCTCGCCGTCGTCGTCAGCGCCATGCGGCCGGAGCTCTCGCTCCTGCGCGCCGTCGGAGCGACACCGCGCCAGGTCCGCGGGCTGGTCTCGCGGCAGGCCCTGGTCGTGTCGTCGCTGGCGCTCGTGCCGGGCGTCGCGCTGGGCTACCTGCTGGCCGGCCGGATGCGCGACCTTCTCGTCGACATCGGCATGGTCGACTCGTCGCTGCCGTTCTCGTGGAGCCCGCTCCCGGCGTTGGGGGCCGCGGCGCTGATGGCGCTGACCGTGCACCTCGCCGGCGTGGCGGCCGGCTGGAAGCATTCGCGCCTGCCCGCCGTGGAAGCCGTCGCGGCCTCGCGCGCCGAGCCTCGCCAGCTGTCGCGTACCCGGGCCGTCATCGGTGCGGTGCTCATCGTCAGCGCGACTGCGCTGGCCGCACTTCCGGTGTTCGTGCCGACCGAGGACGGCGCGGCGGCGACGTCGGTCGCCGGCATCCTCGCCGTCATCGGGCTGCCGCTCGCCGGGCCGCTGGCCGTCCAGCGCGTGGCCCGGGCCATGGCGCGTCGGCTGCCCAGCAGCACCCGGGCCAGCTGGTGGCTGGCGGTGACCGGCACGGCCGGCAACCCGCGGCGCGCGACCTCCGGCCTGACCAGCCTGGCCATGGCCGTCGTGTTCGTGCTGACCTACGTGCTGGCGCAGACCACCCTGTCGAGCGCGGCCTCCCGCGACCTCGACCGGGGCACCCTCGCCGACGCCGTCGTCACGGCACCGTCGGTCGGCGGGCTGTCCGGCGACTCGGTGCGCGAGTTGACCGCCGTGCCCGGGGTGCGGGCGGCCGTGCCGGTGAGCTCGACGACCGTGGCGCGCACCTATGACGAGCTCGGCGACCCGACGGTCGGTGCGGCCAGCGCGCTCGTGCTCGGCCAGCACCCCTCGTCGGTGCTCGACCTGGGCGTCACCGAGGGCAGCCTCGACGACCTGCGCGGCGACACCGCGGCGCTCGACGTGCACGCCGCCCACGCCCAGGACGTCGGGGTGGGCGACCAGGTGCCCCTCGTCCTCGGCGACGGCACCCCGGTCTCGGCCCGGGTGGTCGCCCTCTACGACCGCGGGCTCGGCTTCGGGCCGGTCGCGGTGTCGGCCGACCTCGTACGCGGCCACCGCACCTCGCCGCTCACCGACCGGGTGCTGCTGCGGACGGACGGGTCGCCCGCGACCCGGGGCGCCCTGGCCCAGGCGGTCGCGGGCGTGCCCGGTGCGACGGTCACCCCGGCTGGGCCGGCCGGTGGTGCCGACACACGCGACGAGTCCTCGGCGTCGAGCAAGCTCAACCTGGCGACCGTGGTCGTGCTGCTGGCCTACCTGCTCCTGAGCATCGCCAACCGCATGGTCGCCGCGACCGGCCAGCGGCGCGAGGAGGTCGCGCTGCTGCGCCGGCTGGGTGCGACACCCGCACAGGTACGCAGCGTCCTCCGCGCCGAGGCCGGCCTGGCCGGTCTCGGGGCGCTGGTCGCCGGGCTGCTGCTGAGCACCGTGCCGCTGGCCCTGCTGGGCATCGCGTTCCTCGGCCGTCCGTGGGCCGCCGGCCCGGTGTGGCTGCTGCCGGCCGTGGCGATCGGCGTCGGAGCGCTGGCCTGGCTCACCACCGAGCTGCCGCTGCGCGGGATGCTCCGGCCGCCGCGTACGCAGCAGTAGCCCCCCACGACGTCGTGGTCCCTGGTCGCCGCTATAGGGCGACTGGGCTCCACGACGTCGTGGTCCCTGGTCGCCGCTATAGGGCGATGGGGGACCACGACGTCGTCAGGAGCGGCGGACCTGGCGCAGCACGGCCCGCGGGAGCAGCGGCGCGACGCGGGCGAAGACCGCGGTGGTCCAGCCCGGCAGGCTGACCAGCCGGCCCCGGTCGAGGTCGCGCAGGCTGGTGTCGACGACCTGCTCGGCAGTGGTCCACACGAACGAGGGCGCGCGCCGCAGGTCGAGCCCCGCACGCGAGTGGAACTCCGTGTGCGTGAGCCCGGGGCACAGCGCCTGCACGCGCACTCCGGTGCCGGCGAGCGAGGTGGCGAGCCCCTCGGTGAAGGAGGTGACGTAGGCCTTGGCTGCGGAGTAGGTGCCGTTGGGCAGGAGTCCGGCGATGCTCGAGACGTTGATGACCGCTCCCCCGCCCCGCTCGACCATGCCGGGCAGCGCCGCCTTCGACAGCACCACCACCGCGCGCACGAGCACGTCGAGCAGCCGCTCCTCGTCGCGCACGTCGCTCTCGCCGAAGTCGGCGCCGAGCGAGAAGCCGGCGTTGTTGACGAGCAGGTCCACCGGCCGCTCGGGGTCGGAGAGCCGCACCTCCACGAGCCGCAGCTGCTCACGGTCGGAGAGGTCGGCGGGCAGGACCTCGGCGGCCACCGCGTACGCGTCGCGCACCTCCGCAGCGCGGATCTCCAGCCGCGCCGCGTCCCGAGCGACGAGCACGAGGTCGAAGCCGCGCGCCGCGAGGCGTTCGACGAAGGCGGCGCCGATGCCGGACGAGGCTCCGGTGACCAGGGCTGTGGGCATGACCGCGACTCTGCCACCCGTGGCTCGCCGTGCGAGAGTGGCGGCCGTGGCACCTCTCGCGCGCCGGCTGCACGGGCTCGGAACGACGATCTTCGCCGAGATGACCGCGCTCGCGGTCGAGACCGGCTCGGTCAACCTGGGCCAGGGCTTCCCCGACACCGACGGTCCGGTCGAGGTGCTCGAGGCCGCGGTGGAGGCGATCCGCAGCGGGGTCAACCAGTACCCGCCCGGGCCCGGCACCGCGGAGCTGCGCCATGCGGTCGCCGAGCACCAGCTGCGCTGCTACGGGTTGAGCTGGGACCCCGACACCGAGGTGCTCGTCACGACCGGTGCCACCGAGGCCATCGCCGCGGCGATGCTCGCCCTGGTCGAGCCCGGCGACGAGGTGGTGGCGCTGGAGCCGTTCTACGACAGCTACGGCGCGAGCGTCGCGATGGCCGGCGGGGTGCTGGTTCCGGTGACGCTGCGCCCGCCGTCCTACGCCCTCGACGTCGACGCGCTCCGTGCGGCCGTGACGCCGCGTACGCGGTTGATCCTCCTCAACAGCCCGCACAACCCGACGGGCGCGGTGCTCTCGCCGGAGGAGGTCGCGGCCGTGGCCGCCGTCGCGGTGGAGCACGACCTGCTCGTCGTGAGCGACGAGGTCTACGAGCACATGGTCTACGACGGCCGGGCCCACGTGCCGCCCGCGACGCTCGAGGGGATGCGCGAGCGGACGGTGTCGGTGTCGTCGGCCGGCAAGACCTTCTCCGTCACCGGCTGGAAGGTCGGGTGGGTCACCGGGCCGGCCGAGCTGGTGACCGCCGTGCGCACCGCGAAGCAGTTCCTCACCTACACCTCGGGTGCGCCCTTCCAGCCGGCCGTCGCAGCCGGCCTGCGCCTGGGGCAGCCGCCGCTCGACGCGCTGCGCGACAGCCTCCAGGGCAAGCGCGACCTGCTGTGCGCCGGCCTGCGCGACCTCGGCCTCGAGGTCTTCACACCGGCCGGGACGTACTTCGTCACGACCGACATTCGTCCGCTGGGGTTCGACGACGGGGTCGAGTTCTGTCGTGCGCTGCCGAGGAGGTACGGCGTGGTAGCCATCCCGTCGGCAGTGTTCTACGCGGACTCCGAGCGGGGTCGTCATCTCGTGCGATGGGCATTCTGCAAGCGCGACGACACGCTCGCTCTAGCTCTCGAGAAGCTCGCACCTCTGCGAACCTGACCACCATGGCCGGGGTCATCGCTGCGCCTTGCGGGAGGCGACGAGCGTGACGCCGAGCAGGGCGAGCACGATGGGCGAGAGGACGCCGGCCGAGTAGGGCAGCGCGAACGCGAGCGTCATCACCGCGACGGCCAGGGAGTTCAGGGCAGCGAGGATGCCGATCCAGAGCGGCAGGACGCGGCCACGGAGGACCGCAGCGGCAGTCGCGGCGAGCGCGAAGGCCACACCCATCCACCCGAGCCACTGGATCTGCCCGGTGATGATGAGCAGGGCCGACACGTCGCTGTGGGTGTACATCGCGTGGTCGATGCCGCCGGGCATGCCGCCGGCGAGCATCGCCTTGAAGCCGTAGGACACGACGAGCGCGCCGACCGAGCCGGTCAGCCCCATGCGCACGGCGGCGGGGACCAGGCTGCGCGAGGGCAGGTGCTCCTCGAGCCACCGGCTGAAGCCGACCGCGAAGACGAGGAGCAGTGCGGTGGCCAGGAAGCCGACGGAGGCACCGATGCGTACGGTCGTCTGGTCGTGCAGCGAGCGCCACACGGCCTCGGCGCCGCCGGAGGTCACGTCCTCGCTGGAGGTCTGCGGGCCGAGGAAGGTCGCCGCGGCGCCGGCGACGCCGGCCGCGATGCCGGACCACGCCCACAGCGCGCGGCGGGGACGGTCGAGGGGCCGCTCCTCGGGAGACGCGGCCGGGGTGGGGACGAGCCGGCTGGTGCTGCCGCTGGCGAGGGACTCGGCGTAGGTGCTGCTGGACATCGGTGGTGCTCCTCCTGCTCGGCACCGGCCGGGGTGGCCGGTGCGGACGCTCTCAACGGTGCTGGACCGGGAGCCGCCTGCCCACGGTGCTGACTGGCCGAGCTGAAGTGGCGCTAGCACCACTGCCGTGGGGCGCCGGCTCCCCTACGGTGTGCGGGTGAGCTCCTCGCCGATCCGCGTCGTCCTCGCGGAAGACAACGCCCTGCTGCGCCAGGGACTGACCCGCTTGGTCGCCGCGGCCGACGACCTCGACCTGGTCGGCACGGCCACCGACATCGACTCGCTGTTCGCGCTCGTGGCCGAGCACGACCCCGACGTCGTCATCTCCGACATCCGCATGCCCCCGACCGGCACCGACGAGGGCATCCGGGCCGCGCAGCGGCTGCGCGCCGAGCGCCCGCGGGTCGGCGTGGTGCTGCTCAGCGCCCACGCGGAGGCGGCCTACGCGCTGCGGCTGCTCGAGGGCGGCTCGGCCGGACGCGCGTACCTCCTGAAGGAGCGCGTCGCGGGCGTGAGCGAGCTGGCGGACGCGGTGCGTACGGTCGCCGCGGGCGGATCGGTCATCGACCCCACCGTCGTGGAGCGCCTGGTCGCTGCGAGCAGCGCACCCGCGAGGTCGCCGCTGCACGCGCTGACGGCCCGCGAGCGCGAGGTGCTCGGGCACATGGCGCAGGGCAAGAGCAACGCCGCGATCGCCGGCGACCTGTTCCTCACCGAGCGGGCCATCGAGAAGCACACCAACTCGATCTTCAGCAAGCTCGGACTGACCGAGGAGAAGGACCTCAACCGCCGGGTCAGCGCCGTGCTGGTCTACCTCGAGGGCAGCGGCCGGGCGTCATGACCGGCTCCGAGGTCCGCGTCCTGGTGGTCGACGACCAGCGGCCCTTCCGGCTCGCAGCCGCCGGGATGCTGCGCCGTGCCAGCGGGTTCGTGCTCGCGGGCGAGGCCGAGTCGGGCGAGCAGGCGGTCGAGCTCGCCGTCGAGCTGGCACCCGACCTGGTGCTGATGGACATCCACATGCCGGGCATGGGCGGGGTGGCGGCGACCGCGCGGCTGCGCGAGCTGGTGCCCTCGGCCGTGGTTTTCCTCTGCTCGACCTACGCCCGCGCCGACCTGCCGGCGGAGGTGTCGACGAGCGGAGCCGCTGCCTACGTGTCGAAGGAGGAGCTCGCCGCGCCCCTGCTCAACGAGCTCTGGAGCGCCCACCGGCCGGTCGCGTGAGCCCGTCGCGGGCAGAGCTGCTGGCCTTCGAGGGCGCGACGCTGCCCGACGTGGCGGCACCAGGGCTGCGCGTGCTCTTCTGCGGCATCAACCCCGGCCTGTGGACCGCGTGGTCGCAGACGCACTTCGGCCGGCCGGGCAACAGGTTCTGGCCCGCACTGCACCTCTCGGGCTTCACACCGAGGCTGTTCTCCCCTGCCGAGCAGCACCTCCTGCTGCCTCTCGGGCTCGGCATCACCAACGTCGTGCCGCGCGCGTCGGCCACGGCGGCGGAACTGACGCGCGAGGAGCTGGCGGCCGGCGGCGAGGCGCTGCGCGCACGGGTGGCGGACCTGGCACCGCGTACGCTCGCCGTCCTCGGCGTCGGCGCCTACCGCACCGCGTTCGCACGGCCGCGCGCCGCCCTCGGCCTGCAGCCCGAGGGCATCGGGCCGACGGCCGTCTGGGTGCTGCCGAACCCCAGCGGGCTCAACGCCCACTTCACGCTGCCGGCCCTGGCCGAGCTGTTCGCCGAGCTGCGCGCCGCGACGGAGTGACGCCTCACTCCTCGCGCAGGGCGACCGACGCCCGCTGCGAGGTGACCCGGCGGGCGGTGAGCAGCGCGACCAGCACGCTGCCGGTGACCGCCGCCGGCACCAGCACGAGCAGCGCCACTCCTGGCCAGGCCGTGTCGGTCGCCACGCCGACGGTGCCGGCCGTCTGCGACCAGAGGACCCGGCCGACGAGCAGGCCCAGCGGCACGCCCACCACCAGTGCGGCCGTGGCGATGACCAGCGCGGCCGCGACCACCGTCAGCGCCACCTCGCGCGGGGCGAGCCCGAGGGCCCGGAGCACCGCCAGGTCGCGGGCCCGGCGGCGGGTCAGCAGCACGAGCGCGTGGGTGAGCGCGCCGGCGCCGAGCGCAGCGAGGAAGACGACCAGCGCGGTCGGCACCCCGGCCAGACCCGTCACGTTGCTGACCTGCTCGGGCTGGCCGGCGGAAGTCAGCTCCAGGGTCCGCCCGTAGTCGGCCCACAGCGCCGGCAGGTCGGCCGGGCGCGCCGCCTCCACGTAGGCGCCGAGAGTCGGCGGGGAGGTCTGCGCGTCGGTGAGCCCGGGTGTCGTGAGCAGCAGGTTCTCTCCGAGCGGCGCCGCCTGCTGGTCGGGGTAGAGCACCAGCCCGACGACCCGGAACTCCAGCGGCCGCCCGCCCGGAGGCGTGAGCCGGACGGTGCTGCCGACCCGGGCGCCGAGGTCGCCCGCGAGGCGGGGTCCGAGCGCGACCTCCCGACGCGTACGCGGCTCGCGCCCCTCCAGCGTGGTGACGTGCAGGTCGCCCTTCCTCACCTCGTCGCTGTAGGCGGTGGCGAACCGGCCCTCGACCGAGACCGTCGTGGCCCGCTCGAGCACCAGCGTCCCGACGTGCCGGTCGGCGGCCAGGCGCACGAGGTCGGTGGGCTGCGCGTCGGCGTAGTAGAAGTCGGCGAACACGCCGTAGCGCGCCGGCGTGGAGTCGAGCCGGTGCAGGCTCGCGGCGAAGGTGGCGCTGGCGACGATGCCGGCGACGGCCAGGCCCGCGGAGACGAACGTGAGCCGGACGGGTACGCGTGTGCGACCCGCCGCCCGCCGGGTGGCGAAGGCGCCGCCGGCCAGCGCCCAGGCCGGGCGCACGAGCGCGAGGACGCCACCCCGCACGGTCGACGTGCCGGCCGCCGACGACTGCGGCGCCGACCCCGCCCGCCAGGCGCTCGCGCCGGCCAGCGCGGCGACCACGAGCACCGCGACGCAGCCGCCGACCAGCGCGACGGCGAGGTCGGGACGCCAACCGGGAGCCGGCTCGACGTCGGCGAGCCGGCCGACCGGCTCGAGCAGGCCGGCGGCCAGGGTGCCGCCGACGGTGAGGGCACCTGCGGCGGCGGCGCCGGCGAGGGCGGGCAGCGTACGGGCCAGGGCACGCTCGCCCGCGGTCAGACCGAGCGCCGCCTCGACGCGCTGGTCCTCGCCGCCGGCGGCCCAGTGCCGCGCGAGCCCCTGCCAGGTCGCGAGCAGGCCGGCGAGCAGCGCCACGGCCGCGAACGTACCGAGCCCGACCGCCGCCGCACGCTGGGCGGCCGCGACGCTGGGGTCGTCGGTGCTCTCGGGCGTCACCACGCGCAGCGGGCCGAACTCCGCTGCGTCCGCGGGCGCGTCGGAGCTGACCTGGGCGAGCTCGCGTTCGAGCTCGGACACGGCGGCGCCGGGGCGCAGGCGGAGGAACTGCGTGCCGCCCGGCGAGAGGTCGGCGTAGCGGGCGTTGAACGCCGACGACGCCCAGGCCGGCCCGATGCCGTTGCCCGACGAGGGCAGCAGCAGCGAGCCGACCACGCGCAGCGAGAGTGCCGGCCCGTCGGGCTCGCCGAAGCCCTTGTCGAAGTCGAAGACCTCCTGACGCGTCAGCGCCTTCAGCCGCAGGGTGTCGCCGACGTGGAAGCCGAAGGCGCGCAGGTAGGCGCGGTCGACCGCCACCTCGCCCGGGTCGTCGTCGTGGGGCATGCGGCCCTCGAGCACCACCGGGGTGATCAGCCCGGGCGGGCGCGGCGGGCCGCTGACGATGCCGACGTAGGCCAGGTTGCCGCTGAGCAGCTTGGCGACCACCGCGCTGCTCGACCACGACGCGGCGACGCTGGGGAGCGCTGCCACCTGTGCGGTCGACTGCCCGCCGAACGACAGGATCCGCGCGTCCTCCTGGCCCGAGGCGGCGATCAGCCGCGAGTGCGCCGAGGTCGTCCGCCGGGCGACCGCCACCCCGCCGGCGGCGGCCGCTCCGGCGAGCCCGGCGAGCACGCCGATCGCCACCAGGGCCACCCAGCGCAGGCGCAGCTCGCGGCGGGCGACGGCGAGCACGGCACCCCAGGCCAGTCCCGGGGAGGGCAGGCCGGTCACGGCGTCAGGCTTCCTGCGGCACGGGCAGCGGCACCTCGCCGCGCACGGTCGTGCCGGCACCGGGCGCCGAGGTCCAGGTGACGCGCCCGCCGATCGCGCCCAGCCGGTCGGCGACGTTGGCGAAGCCGTGGCCGGGCACGACGGAGGCCGGCTCGAAGCCCGGCCCCTCGTCGGCGACCTCGAAGCCGAGCCGGTCGGCGTCCTCGAACAGCGTGAGCGTCACGCGCGAGCCCGGCGCGTGCTTGGCGGCGTTCTGCAGCGCCTCGAGGCAGCAGAAGTAGACCGCCTCCTCGACCGGGCCGGGGTGGCGCCCGACGCCCCGCGCCGAGACGACCACCGGCTGCGCGGCCCGCCCGGCCGCTGCCGAGAGCGCCTGGCCGAGCCCCGCCTCGACCAGCAGCGGCGGGTAGATGCCGTGCGCGAGGTCGCGCACCTGCTGCACCGTGGCCTTGACCTCGGTGACGGCCTCCTCGAGCAGGTCGACCGCCCCGGCGGGGTCCTCGGTCACCAGGTCGCGGGCCAGCCCGAGCGTCACGGCGAGGGCGACGAGGTGCTGCTGCGCCCCGTCGTGCAGGTTGCGCTCGATGCGGCGGCGCTCGGCATCACCTGCCGAGGCCAGGCGGGCGCGGGAGCGGCGCAGGTCGGCGTTGGCGCTGCGCAGGTCCTCGAGCGTGGCCCGCAGCAGGCTGCCCAGCGCGCGGTTGCTCAACAGGATGCCGAGCCGGCGGCCGAGGTCGCCGAACGACCGGTCGTCGCCCTCGTCGAAGGCGGGCGACCCGGCCGAGCGCCCCGCCGTCAGCAGGCCGAGCACCTCGCCCTCGTGCCGGGCGGGGCTGAGGCGCAGCTGCGCCGACTCGCGGCCCTCGAGCAGCCGGGGCAGCCACAGCCGCAGCCACCCCTCGCCCGCGACGTCGGCCCGCGAGAGCACCGCGATCTCGGCGTCGGTCAGGGTCGTCGGCCCCGGCAGGCTCGCCGGCGAGGCGGCCGCCCGCTGCAGCACGCGCCCGTCACCGATCCACACCTCGGCGAAGTCGAGCTCGAAGGCCCGGCGCACCGAGTCCACGAGCTGCTGCAGGAGGTCGTCGCCAGAGGTGCCCTCGCCGCCCTCGGCCAGCGCCCGCAGCACGTCGTCGGGCGTGCGGCGCATGCCCGAGCGGGCGCGGCGGAGCAGCTGCGACGCGTACGTCGCGACCACCGCGCCCACCAGGGCGGCGGCGAGCAGGCCGGCGGCAGCGCTCCAGACCAGCGGCCGCTCGGCGGCCCGCGGCAGGCGGCCGTGGGCGAGCACGAGCACGGCGGTGCCGGCGAGCACGGCCACGGCGGTCGCCGTCCCCGCCAGCGCCGCGGGGTAGAGGTGGCGGAACCACCGGTGCACCGCGCGCCCGGGCAGCGCGGCGCCGGCCAGCGGCACCGCCGACGCGACGAGCAGGACGACGACGACCGCCGTGCGCCCGTCGTGGGCGACTGCGTCGACCGCGGCAAGGGCCGCCGCCGTCGCGACGACCAGCGCACCGCCCGCGAGCGCCAGGGACGTACGCGGCCGCGTGGCGGTCACGGTGCCGCCTCGCGCACGGGTGCGTCGACGAGCCCGTCGCGCATGAGCACCAGCCGGTCGGCGCCGGCGGCGACCTCGGCGCTGTGGGTGACGAGCAGGATCGTCTGGCCGAGCTCGTGCAGGCGGCCGAACAGCTCGAGGATCTCCTGGGCGCCCGCGGAGTCGAGCGCGCCGGTCGGCTCGTCGGCGAGCAGCAGCGTCGGGCGGTTGGCCAGGGCCCGGGCGATGGCCAGCCGCTGGCGCTGGCCGCCCGAGAGAGCCGCGGGCGGGCGGCGGGCCTTGTCGAGCAGGCCCAGCAGGTCGATGAGCTCGCGGGCCCTCGCGTCGGCCGCCCGTCGGCCGGCACCTGCCGCGAGCGCGGCCAGCGCGACGTTCTCGAGCGCGCTCATGCCCTCGAGCAGGTTGAAGAACTGGAAGACGAAGCCGACGTGCCGCCGGCGCACCCGTGCGCCGGCCGACTCGGAGAGGCCGACGAGCTCCTCGCCGGCCAGGCGCACCGACCCGTCGTCGGCGGGCTCGAGGCCGGCGGCGACCTGCAGGAGCGTCGACTTGCCGCAGCCCGACGGGCCCATGAGGGCGACGAACTCGCCGCGCTCGACGCGCAGGTCGACCCCGCGCAGGGCGACCACGGGCGTGCCGTCGGGGTCGTGCGTCTTGCGCACCCCCGCCAGCTCGAGCGCCGGCGCGACGGGGTGCGGGTCCTCCACGAGGCGTCACCCTAAGGGCCGCACCCGCGCCGGGACCGGCGAAACGGGTAGACAGCACCCGACCCTGCGCCAGCCCCGTGTCCACACAGCCCGCCCAGCGAGGAGACCGCATGCCCCAGGTGAGCGACGACCGGCTGCGCCGGGTGCTCTCGACCTACGCCGGGCTCACCGCCCACGTGCTCGACGACCCGGAGCGCTGGCTCGGCTGGGGCGTGCAGGACGAGGACCCCTCGCTGCTCGACCGGGCGCGCGGGGCGGCCGCCACCGCCGTGCTGGGCCGGACCTCGCCCGCCTCGCCGGGCTGGGCCGACCTGCCGCCGACCAAGCGCTCGGACTGGTGGGTCTCCCGGATCGCCGCCGTCGCCGGACTGGTGGCGGCGACGCCGCGGGTGGCCGGCGCCGCCGCCGACCGGCTGCCGCTGCAGGCGGCCCTCGGCGCGTCGGCCGAAGGGCTCGCCGTCTGCGCGGTCGCCAAGGAGCACGGCGTCACCGACCCCGACGACTGGGTGCCGCTGCTGGCCCGGGTGCTGTTCGCCCGGGCCCTCGAACGGGGCGAGTCCGCCGCGGCGGTCACCGAGTGGGCCGCCGCCGAGCCCGGTGCCGACGACCCGCTCGAGCAGCTCGACGCGCCGACGCCCGACCCGGCTCCCCAGCCCGCGCTCGCCAAGCGCGCCGGCCGCACGCTCTGGCGGCTCGGGTCGACCTTCCTCGCCGTCCAGGGGATGTTCGACGAGCGCCCGCGGGGGGCCTTCGCCTTCCGCGCCCTCGGCAAGCTGCCGGTGGTCGGTGTGGTCGGCGGCTGGCTCGACGAGCGTGGTGGCGTGCGCAAGGCCGCGCGGGAGACCGAGCACCTGGTGGCCTGGCAGCCCTGACCCGCCACGGACGGGTACTGGCTCCACGTCCGGTCGGTGTGGTTAGGTAAGCCTTACCTTGCTCCGCCACCTCGAGGAGACCCGTGCCGCCGTCCGTCACCACCCGCGCGCTGCCCGCCGAGAGCACGCCGTCCGTGCGCGCCCTCGGCACCGGCGCCGTGGTCCTGCTGCTGGTGGTGGTGCTCGCGGCCGCGACGGCCGCGAGCCTGGCGGTCGGCACCCGCTCGATCAGTCCGGGCGAGGTGGCGCGGGTGCTGCTCCATCCGGACGGCAGCGAGGCCTCGGCCGTCGTCCGCGGGCTGCGGGTGCCGCGTACGCTGCTCGCCCTCCTCGTCGGCGGCGCCCTCGGCGTCGCCGGGGGGCTGCTGCAGTCGCTCACGCGCAACCCGCTCGCCGACCCGGGCTTCCTCGGCGTCAACGCCGGCGCAGCGCTCGCTGTGGCACTGGGAGTGACGGCGGGTCTGACCTCCCTCGACGCCTACGTGTGGCTCGCCCTGCTGGGTGCGGGCGTGGCGACCACCGCCGTCCACGTGCTCGGCTCGCGCGGGCGGAGCGGCGGTGGGCCGGTGACGCTCGCGCTGACCGGCGCTGCGGTGGCGGCGGCCTGCACGGGGCTGACCACCGCGCTGGTGCTGCGCAGCTCGCAGTCGGTCGACTCGCTGCGCCTGTGGCAGACCGGCTCGGTGGCCGGCCGCGACGGGTCGGTGACCCTGACGGTGCTGCCCTTCGTCCTGCTCGGCGCGGCGCTGGCCGCCGGTGTCCAGCGCGGACTCTCGCGCCTGGCGCTCGGTGAGGACGTGGCGCGCTCGCTGGGAGTGCACGTACGCCGTACCCGCGCAGTCACGCTCCTGGCCGCGACGCTGCTGGCGGGTGCGGCGACCGCGGCCGCCGGCCCGATCGTCTTCGTCGGGCTGGTCGCGCCGCACGTGGCGCGGCGGCTGGCCGGGCTCCACTCCGGTGCCCTGCTGCCGCTGTCGGCAGTGGTAGGTGCAGGTCTGCTCGTGGTCGCCGACGTGCTCGGGCGCGTCGTCGCGCGGCCCGGCGAGGTGCAGGTCTCCATCGTCACCGCGCTCGTGGGCGCGCCCTTCTTCGTCGCGCTCGTGCGCCGGCCGCGACTGGCCTCGCTGTGAAGGCACTGGTCGCGCGGCCCCATCCGCGGGTCTCCGTCCGCCTGGACACGGGCGCACTGGTCGCCGGTGGCCTGCTGACGCTGGTGGCACTGGCCGCAGGCGGACTCGCGCTGACGACGGGCGACTACCCGATCGGCGTGGGCACGGTCGCCGACGCGGTGCTGCACCGCGGCGACCCGGGCGCCTCCTTCGTCGTCAACGAGATCCGGCTCCCCCGCACGGTCGCCGGGCTCTGCGTCGGCGCGGCCCTGGGTGTCTCGGGCGCCCTCTCGCAGGCGGTGTCGCGCAACCCGCTCGCGAGTCCCGACGTCCTCGGCGTCACCGCCGGCGCCGCCGCCGCGGCGGTCGCCAGCATCGTGCTCGGCTCACCCGGCTGGCTCCCCGTGTCGGGCGCCGCGCTCGCCGGCGGGCTCGGTGCCGCAGCGCTCGTCCTGGTCGTCAGCGCGACGGGCGGCCCCGGAGGTCTCGGCGGGGCGCGGCTCGTGCTGGTCGGCATCGGGTTCGCGTCCCTGCTGTCGGCGGTCACGTCGTGGCTGCTGGTGCGGGCCGGCGTCAACGACGCCGTGCAGGCCACGGCCTGGCTCACCGGCAGCCTCAACGGACGCAGCTGGGCCGACGTGCGGCCGGTCGCGCTGGGCCTCGTGCTGCTGCTCCCCGTCACGTGGGCGCTCGCCCGCCACGTCCGCCTGCTCGAGCTCGACCCCGACACCGCCCGTGCTCTCGGGGAGCGGACCACGACGGTCCAGTTGCTGGCCACGCTCGTCTCGGTCTGCCTGGCGGCCCTCGCCACCGCCGCCGCCGGCCCTGTCGCCTTCGTCGCCCTGGTCGCACCGCACGTGGCGCGCCGCCTGGGCCGCACTCCTGGAGTCCCCTTGGTCCTGTCCGCCGCCACCGGAGCGGCGCTCGTCGCCCTCAGTGACCTCGTCGCCCACCGCGGGCCGGTCGGCGACCCGCCGGTGGGCGTCGTGACCGCCGTCGCGGGAGCGCCGGTGCTCGTGTGGCTGCTGCGCCGTTCGCGCCAGGTGCAGGGGCTCTGACGTGGACTCCTACGGCTCGACAGGCGCACCCTCCCTCGAGGCGCGCGGCCTGACCCTCGCCTACGACCACCGCGTGGTCGTCGACGACCTCCACCTGGTCCTCCCTGGAGGGCGCGTCACGGTCGTCGTCGGCGCCAACGCCTGCGGCAAGTCCACCCTGCTCCGTGCTCTCGCCCGGCTGCTGGCCCCGAGCTCCGGCGCGGTGCTGCTCGACGGCCGGGACATCACCACCGTCCCGACGCGCCGGGTCGCCCAGGTGCTCGGCCTGCTGCCGCAGTCGCCGACCGCGTCCGACGGCATGACCGTGCGCGACCTCGTCGCCCGGGGCCGGAGCCCGCACCAGCGCTGGTGGCAGCAGTGGTCGCGCCAGGACGAGGAAGCGGTCGACGAGGCGCTCGCCCTGTGCGACCTCACGCTGCTGGCCGACCGGGATCTCGACGCCCTGTCGGGCGGGCAGCGCCAGCGCGCCTGGATCGCGATGACCCTCGCGCAGGAGACGCGGCTGCTGCTGCTCGACGAGCCCACGACCTACCTCGACATGGCCCACCAGGTCGACGTGCTCGAGCTCGTCAGCTCGCTCAACCGGCGCGACGGGCGCACGGTCGTCATGGTGCTGCACGACCTCAACCAGGCCTGTCGCTACGCCGACCACCTCGTGGCGATGAAGGACGGTCGCATCGTGGCGGCCGGCGCACCGTCCGAGGTGGTCACCGAAGACCTGGTGCGCGAGGTCTTCGGCTTGCCGGTGCACGTGATGACCGACCCGGTGGCAGGAACGCCACTCGTGGTCCCGCTCCCCTCTCGGGCCGCCGCCGGCGTGGTGGCGCCGTGACAGCCTCGCTCGCGCTCGACGCCCCTCCCCTGGCCTCCTGCCTGTTCCGACTTCCGCAGGCGCAGCAGGCCTTCCTCCACTGTGGGGAACCCGTCGGAGACGGCTGGACGCTGCTCGCCGAGCTCGACGGCGCGCGGCTGGACGCGCTCGTCCGCGGTGCGCAGGAGCGGCTCGACGCGTACTTCGGTGCAGCTGTCGACGCGACGGTTGCACCGTCGTACGTGCTCGGCTGGTACCTCCGCGGCGTCGCCATGGCGGCCGGCGCGATGTTCGCGACGATCCACCGCGTACCACGTCTCGGTCCTGCGGACCTCGCGGTCCAGTGGGCACCTGGTGGATGGCCGACCGGGTTGTGCCTGCTGTCAGGGTGTTTCGCGTGCTTGCCCGACGATCCCTACGCCCGTCACCCTGATGCCGAGGTCGTCGCCGGCGCCGCAGCACTGCGCTCGCGGCTCGACGACGAGCTGGCCGCGCACACCCGGTGGTTCGCTGCGGTCTGGGCCCGGCGAGGTCGTCGAGGCGCACGGGCCGTGAGCTGCTTCGCGGCGGACGCACTGGGCGACGCGCTCGCCGGGGAGTCGCACGCGGAGCGTCCGCGCTCGGTGTGCTGCTTCGCCTACAAGACCCCCGGCGGCGCCGACTGCTCCGGCTGCCCGCGGAGACGACCCGACTCCGACTGACCCCTGTCCCATTCCCCTCGACCACCGGCGGACCGCCGGTGGTCCTCCCTCGTGCACCCTGGAAGGCGCTCCCATGGCCCGTTCACCCCGATCCCGCCGCGCAACCGCACGGCGCCTGCTGACCGTCGCCGCGGTCATCGCCTCGCTGGCCGCGCTGACCGCGTGCGGCGACAGCTCCCCCTCCGCCGCACCGGCAGCCGCGACTCCGGCGGCCGCCGCGGGACCGGTCACCATCGAGCACAAGTACGGCACCACCACCATCCCGGCGCCGCCGAAGCGGGTCGTCAGCGTGGGCTTCACCGACCAGGACCCGGTGCTGGCGCTCGGCGTCGTGCCGGTCGGCATCCGCGACTGGTACGGCGACCAGCCCGATGCGACCTGGCCGTGGGCGCACGACAAGCTCGGTGGCGCGAAGCCCACGGTGCTGTCGGCGGCCGAGATCGATCCCGAGGCGGTCGCGGCTCTCAAGCCCGACCTCATCGTCGGGCTCTCGTCCGGCATGACGGCGAAGGACTACGCGACCCTGTCGAAGATCGCGCCGACGCTGGCCCAGCCGAAGCAGTACGTCGACTACGGCACGCCCTGGCAGGAGGCACAGCTCATCATCGGCAAGGCGCTGTTCAAGCAGGACGAGGCCCAGGCGCTGGTGGACGGCGTGGAGGCGCAGTTCGCCGCGGCGAAGGCTGCGCACCCGGAGTTCGACGGCGCCACAGCCGTCTTCGGCGCGCTCGGCAACGGGCTGGTCTACGCCTACACCGACCAGGACTCGCGCGGCCGCATCCTCAAGGCGCTCGGGACGACGGTGCCGCAGCAGCTGCTCACCCTGGCCGGCGACAAGTTCTACGCCGAGGTGAGCACCGAGCGGCTCGACCTCCTCGACACCGACGCACTCGTGCTGCTCTCGACCGATGCGTCCGCCATCTCGAAGCTGCAATCGAGCAAGGTGTTCAAGGGGCTCCGCGTCAGCAAGGAGGGTCGCGACATACCCATGTCGGACCTCGTCGTGGGAGCCGAGGCCGGCTTTGCCAGCGTCCTCAGCATCCCCGCCTTCCTCGACACCTTCGTGCCGGTGCTCGCCGACGCACTCGACGGCGACCCCGCCACTGCGGTCAAGGCGCCGGCGCAGAGCTGAGCCGAGCCTGCACCCTCGCCAGCGTGGCGAGCAGCACCGCCGACAGCGCCAGCATCACGGGCACGACGCCGAACGCCGCCTCGAGCGAGGTGGCGTCGGCCAGCGTGCCCACGGTGAGCGGCGCGAGCAGCACTGCTGCCGCCGTCGTGGTCACGGCCCGGCTGCTCGCCAGCGCCGACCGGTCGGGTGCGAGGGCGACCGTCACCGAGAGCCCCATGGGGAACAGGTTGCCGAGCCCCACGCCGAGCAGGGTGAGCCCGAGCAGCGCCTGCACCGGGGAGCCCGCCGGCCAGAGGACCGCGAAGCCGAGCGCGGTCAGGCCCATGGCGAGAGCCAGCAGGCGGGCCGGGTCGTAGCGCCGCGCCAGGCCGCTGCCGAGGGTGCGACCGACGACGACGCCACCGAAGTAGCCGGCCATCAGCGCGACGGACGTGTCCGCGCTGACGTCGGTCGCGTCCTCGACGAAGCTGGCGCCCCAAGCCGCGATGCACCACTCGACCGCGGTGGTGCAGAACATCATGGTCGCCGCCAGCCAGAACACCCGCGGCAGCGAGCCCGCCGCCAGCCGCGACGGCGGCGGCGCCACGATCGCGAGCTCCCGGTTGCCCCACCACGCCACCGCCGGAACCGCGAGCGGCACGAGCAGGGCCAGCCGCCAGCCGGCGTGCAGCGCGGCGGTCAGGGACAGCGCGCCGATCAGCACGACGTAGGCGACGCTCGCAGCCACGTTCGCCTCGGTGAGCGCCACGGTGCGGAGCTCGCCGTGATGGTCGGACAGCGCGGCCTGGATCGCGACCAGCAGCAGGCCCCCGCCGACGCCCATCACCAGCACCGAACCCACGGTCACCGTGGCGACGCGTCCCGCGGTCAGTCCTACGACGCCGACGGACATCAGCAGGGTGGCCGACCAGAGCAGCCGGCCGCGGCCGACCGCCGTCTCGAGCCGCACACCCACGACGCCGGCGAGGATGGTGCCCGTGGCGAACGCCGCGACGTGCAGCCCGCCGGTCGAGTAGCTGAGGTGGAGCTCGTCGCGCAGGTGGGCGATCACCAGGCCGGGGGCTGCCTGCAGGTAGGCGAACCAGGCGAGCAGCACGTAGGCGACCCACGTCAGCCGGTCGCGGCGGAAGCCCTGCACCGCGCGAACGCTACCCGTGCAGCCCGGGCCCGGTCAGCGGCGCCGGATGCGGACCGGACCCCTGGCCGACGCCAGGTCGACCACCTCGCCGTGCTGGGTGACGTCGACCTCGCCGCTCGCGACCAGTCGGCCGACCGCGGCCCGGGCAGCGTCCATCAGCCCGCGCCACTGCTCGCCGCCGACCGCACGGGCGACCTCAGACGGGCAGATCGTGGCGCCCGGCGCGCGGGCGTCGAGCAGCGTACGGATGGTGTCGTCCAGGCGCTGCTCCTGCGGAAGGCTCACGCGCTGGTCGTTCCCGGTGAGCGGGCCCGTCACTCAGCGGGCGACCTGCCGCACGCCGCCCTCGCCGCGGCGCGTCCAGCCGCGGGCGTCGAGCCACTCGAGCAGCGGCACCGCCACCCGCCGAGACACCCCGAGCGCCTGGCGCGCCGTGCTGGTCGTGAACGGCTGCTCGAGCCCGGCCAGCACCCGCATCGCGCGCGCCGGGCCGTCCGGCAGCAGGACGACGTCGCCGCCGACGCGCAGCAGCCGGCCCGCGGTCTCGGCGGCCGCCAGCTCGCGCTGCCCGAGCCGCAGCGCGGCGAGCTCCGGCACCTCCGGCGCGTCGAAGGGGTGGGCGCGCAGACGCTCCTCGAGGCGGCGCACCGCGTCCTCGGCGGGCCCCAGCGACGGCTGGTAGCCAGGGGTACGCACGCGGCCCGCCGCGCGCTCCAGTCCGGCCGCTCCCACGACCACCGGGAGGAGGGCGCGGTCGGGCAGGCCGCGAGCGGCCTCCCCCTCGGGCAGTCCCGGCTCCAGCGGCCGGCTGCGCTGGTGCTCGCGGACCCGGGCGACGAGCTGGTCGCGCCACGCCGCGAGCGCGGAGCCCATGACGTACCACTCACCGAGCTCGAGCACCGACGCGTCCTCGACCGGCACGATCCCGAGCGCCTCGGCGTCGGACCGCTTCAACCAACCACGGCGTGCCACTTCAGCGACGAAGTGGGGAGTCCCCTGCGACAGTGCGGTCGCGCGCGAGGCCGCGGCACCGCGCCGGCGCAGCACGGGCGGCTCGGCGTCCAGGACGGAGACGCCGGCAGCGACGCGGTGCTCACCCGGGTCGCGCAGCAGCGCGCGGTCACCGGCGCGCAGGGGCAGCGGGTGCGCCAGCCGCAGCCGCGCCACGTCGTTCCCGAGCGGCCGCACGTGCACGGGGACCGCCGCCGTGCCGGCGTGGAGCATCAGCTCGCCGGGCAGCTCGGCGGCGGGGACGGTGAGCCGCACGTCCAGCTCGGTCGCGAGCCGCCAGGCGCCAGGCGTGAGCACTGCCATGCCGCGCCGCGCGTCGTCGTGCTCGAGCCCGCGCAGGTTGAGGGCCACGCGAGCCACCGCCTCGACCGAGGTCCGGGTCTCGCCCAGGCTCTGGAGCCCGCGCACGGCGTAGGTGCGGCCCCCGAGCTCCAGCTCGTCGCCCACGGCGACGCGCCCGGCGGCCAGGGTGCCGGTGACGACAGTGCCGGCGCCGCGGACGGTGAAGGCGCGGTCGAGCCACAGGCGTACGGGTGCGGTCGTGTCGGGCGACGGCAGACGGGCGACCGTGCGGGCCAGCGCCGCCCGCAGCTCGTCGAGGCCGGCGCCGGTGGCCCCCGAGACCGCGACCGCTTCGACGCTGCCGAGGCTGGACGCCGCGAGGTGCTCGAGCGCCTCGCGCGTGGCCGGGCCCGGGTCGGCGAGGTCGGAGCGGGTCACCGCGAGCAGGCCGTGCTCCACGCCCAGCGCGTCGACTGCCGAGAGGTGCTCGGTGGACTGGCGCCGCCAGCCCTCGTCGGCGGCCACGACGAACATCACCGCGGGGGCCGGCCCGAGCCCGGCGAGCATGTTGCCGAGGAAGCGCTGGTGGCCAGGCACGTCGACGAAGCTGACGGTCTCGCCGTCGGGCAGCGTCGTCCACGCGTAGCCCAGGTCGATCGTCATGCCGCGCCGGCGCTCCTCGGCCCAGCGGTCTGGCTCCATGCCGGTGAGCGCGCGGACCAGCGTCGACTTGCCGTGGTCGACGTGCCCGGCCGTGGCGACGACGCGCACCCGGCTAGCCCTCCACCGCGGCGCGCACCGCGCCGGCGAGCACCGCGTCGTCGGCCGGCTCGATGCAGCGCAGGTCGACCAGGCAGCGGCCACCCTCGACGCGGGCGACGACGGGCGGGGTGCCGGCCCGGAGCCGCGGCGCCACCACCTCGGGCAGCGCCACCGCCCAGCCCGGCAGCTCGACCCCCGGCGCGCCGCCGCCACCGACGGCCCCGGCGCTCGGCACGACCTCGCCGCCGCCCAACGCCGCGGCGAGGGACTCGGCGCGTCGGCGCAGCTCGTCGGAGGAGGTGCGCAGCGCCCGCCACGCCGGCGTCAGCGGGCCTTCGAGCGTCGCCTCCAGGGCGGCGAGCGTCGTCTTGTCGACGCGCAGCGCGCGGGCGAGCGGGTGGCGGCGCAGCCGCTCGACCGTGCCGCGACGGCCGAGCACCAGGCCGGCCTGCGGGCCGCCCAGCAGCTTGTCGCCGCTGCAGGTCACCAGGTCGGCGCCGGCGCGCAGCGCGCTCGCGACGTCGGGCTCGTCGGGCAGCAGCGGGTCGGGGGCGAGCAGGCCGCTGCCGACGTCGACCACGACGGGCACGCCGAGCCCGGCCAGCGCGTCGACCTCGACCGAGCTGGTGAAGCCCTCGACCCGGAAGTTGCTGGGGTGGACCTTGAGCACGCAGCCGGTGTCCTCGTCGACCCCGTCGTCGTAGTCGCGCAGGTGGGTGCGGTTGGTGGTGCCGACCTCGCGCAGCCGCGCGCCGGTCGAGGCGATGAGGTCGGGCAGCCGGAAGCCGTCGCCGATCTCGACCATCTCGCCGCGGCTGACCACGACCTCCCGCCCTGCAGCGAGCGCGGTGGTCGCGAGCACCAGCGCGGCGGCGCCGTTGTTGACGACGAGCGCGTCCTCGGCGTCGGGCACCGCGCGGAGCAGCGCCGCGAGCGTGCCGCGGCCACGGCGGGCGCGCGCACCCGTGGTCAGGTCGAACTCGACGTCGGTGTAGCCGGCGGCCGCCGCCACGGCCTCGACCGCGGCCGGCCCGAGGGGGGCGCGGCCCAGGTTGGTGTGGAGGACGACGCCGGTCGCGTTGAGCACGGGTCGCAGCGACGACGCGGTCCGCGGCAGCGCGGCCAGCACGGCGGCGGCCCAGTCGTCGGGCGCGGGGGCACCGGCGCGTACGGCGCCCTGCTGCTCCTGCACCGCGGCCTTCACCCGCGCGCGCCCCAGGCGGTCGGCGGCCTCGGCCAGCCGGGGGTCGCCGAGCAGCGCGTCGGTGCGGGGTACGCGGCGGCGCGGGTCGTCCACGCGCCGAACCTAACAACGCCCACCGACGGGCGCGCGAGCGGAGGCGGACGGGAATCGAACCCGCCAGGACGAGCTGCTCGCCCTCACCGGTTTTGAAGACCGGGACGCCCACCAGGAACGCAGACGCCTCCCCGCGCGCCGCCACCGTACGCGGCACCCTCCCCCGTCGGCACGATGGCCATCGTCACGGTCCTAGCGCCGCGCCGGGCCGTCGTGCGGGGCACGCGGTGCGCGGGGCGAGTGGTGGGGTTATGGTGCGAGCTCCGACGTTTGAGCACGCACGGAACAGGGAGGTAGACGGCGTGGGCGTACGCACCTTCCTCGAGGGCTGGCCGGTCTACCGGCAGCTGACCGGCGACGACCCGCTGGGTCGCGGCGCCGCGTCGCAGTCGCACCGGTCGAAGACGCTCACCGCCCGCACCGAGACCGCCGACAAGGTCGCCAAGTCGGTGTGCCCCTACTGCGCGGTCGGCTGCGGCCAGCGCGTGTTCGTCAAGGACGGCCGGGTCACCCAGATCGAGGGCGACCCCGACAGCCCGATCTCGCGCGGCCGGCTCTGCCCCAAGGGCGCCGCCAGCGAGAGCCTGGTCAACGGCCCGCTGCGCCAGACGCAGATCCTCTACCGCAAGCCCTACGGCACGGAGTGGGAGGAGCTCGAGCTCGACACGGCGATGGACATGATCGTCGACCGCGTCATCGACGCCCGCCGCCGCGGCTGGCAGGAGACCGACGACCAGGGCCGCACGCTGCGGCGCACGATGGGCATCGCGAGCCTCGGCGGCGCGACGCTCGACAACGAAGAGAACTACCTGATCAAGAAGCTGTTCACGGCCATGGGCGCGATCCAGGTCGAGAACCAGGCCCGCATATGACACTCCGCCACAGTGCCCGGTCTGGGTGCTTCGTTCGGTCGCGGCGGCGCGACCACCTCCCTGCAGGACCTCGCCAACGCTGACTGCATCGTCATCGAGGGCTCGAACATGGCCGAGTGCCACCCGGTCGGGTTCCAGTGGGTCATGGAGGCGAAGGCGCGCGGCGCGAAGGTCATCCACATCGACCCCCGCTTCACGCGCACCAGCGCGCTCGCCGACACGTTCGTGCCCATCCGCACGGGCACCGACATCGTGCTGCTCGGGGCCGTGATCAACCACGTCCTCAGCAACGACCTGTGGTTCGAGGACTACGTCCGCGCCTACACCAACGCCTCGTGGATCATCAGCGAGGACTTCCAGGACACCGAGGACCTCGACGGGCTGTTCTCCGGCTTCGACGAGGAGAGGCGCTCCTACGACACGACGTCGTGGCAGTACGCCGGCAAGGAGGACTCCGATGGCGGGCAGGGCCACGAGACCGACCGCGCCAGCTCCTCCGAGAAGGGTCAGCAGCACGGCTCCGGCGGGCCCGCGCTCGAGAGCCACGAGGTGCAGAAGGACGAGACGCTCCAGCACCCGCACTGCGTCTTCCAGATCCTCAAGCGGCACTTCTCCCGCTACACCCGCGAGATGGTGCAGGAGGTCTGCGGCGTCTCACCCGACCTCTTCGACGAGGTCGTCGAGGCCTGGACGGCCAACAGCGGCCGCGAGCGTACGACTGCGCTCGTCTACAGCGTCGGCTGGACCCAGCGCGGCACCGGCGTGCAGTACATCCGCACCGGCGCGATCCTCCAGCTGCTGCTGGGCAACATGGGCCGCCCGGGCGGCGGCATCATGGCGCTGCGCGGGCACGCCAGCATCCAGGGATCGACCGACATCCCGACGCTCTACAACCTGCTGCCGGGCTACCTCTCGATGCCGCACGTCGACGAGCACAGCGACCTCGAGCACTACATCGACGAGATCAAGGGCGCCAACCAGAAGGGCTTCTGGGGCAACGCCGACGCCTACATCATCAACCTGCTGAAGGCCTGGTTCGGCGACAAGGCGACCGCCGAGAACGACTACGGCTTCGACTACCTGCCCCGCATCAACGCCGACCACGGCACCTACAGCCAGGTCATGGACATGATCGAGGGCGGGAAGATCTTCGGCTACTTCCTGCTGGGCCAGAACCCCGCGGTCGGCTCCGCCAACGGGCGCGCCCAGCGCCTCGGCCTGGCCAACCTCGACTGGCTCGTCGTGCGCGACCTCGTCATGATCGAGAGCGCGACGTTCTGGCAGAACGCGCCCGAGATCGAGACCGGCGAGATCGTGCCCGAGGAGTGCCGCACCGAGGTGTTCTTCATGCCCGCGGCGACGCACGTCGAGAAGGAGGGCACCTTCACCCAGACCCAGCGGCTGCTGCAGTGGCGCGAGAAGGCCGTCGAGGCGCCGGGCCAGGCCACCAGCGACCTGTGGTTCATCTACCACCTGGGTCGCAAGATGCGCGAGAAGCTGGCTGCCTCCACGGACCCGCGCGACCGCCCGCTGCTCGACGTCACCTGGGACTACCCGCTCATCGGCGAGAAGCAGGACCCCGACGCCGAGGCCGTCCTCATGGAGATCAACGGCTACGAGGTCGCGACGAAGAAGCCGCTGAGCTCCTACCTCGAGATGAAGGCCGACGGCTCGACGCTGGGCGGCTGCTGGATCTACACCGGCGTCTTCGCCGACGGGGTCAACCAGGCCGCGCGCCGCAAGCCGGGCAAGGAGCAGAACTGGCTCGCCGGCGAGTGGGGCTGGGCCTGGCCTGCCAACCGTCGCGTCCTCTACAACCGCGCCTCGGCCGACCCCGACGGCAAGCCGTGGAGCGAGCGCAAGGCCTTGGTCTGGTGGGACGAGGAGGAGCAGACCTGGACCGGGCACGACGTCCCCGACTTCCAGGCCACCAAGCACCCGCACTTCCAGCCGGAGCAGGGCGCCAGCGGTCCTGACGCGCTGGCCGGCGACGACGCGTTCGTCATGCAGGCCGACGGGAAGGCGTGGCTCTACGCGCCGAAGGGTGCCCTCGACGGGCCCCTGCCCGCGCACTACGAGCCGGGCGAGTCGCCGATCCGCAACTCGGTCTACACCCAGCAGCAGAACCCGACCCGCGAGATCTACACCGCGAGCTTCAACGAGATGCACCCGAGCCCGCCGGAGTACGGCTCCGGCGTCTTCCCCTACGTCTGGACGACCTCCCGCCTGACCGAGCACCACACCGCGGGCGGCATGAGCCGGTTCCTGCCCTACCTCTCGGAGCTCCAGCCCGAGCTCTTCATGGAGGTATCGCCGGAGCTGGCGGCCGAGCGCGGGCTCTCGCACCTCGACTGGGCGCACGTCATCACCGTGCGCGCCGTCATCGAGGCGCGGGTGCTCATCACCGACCGGCTCACCCCGCTGCGGGTGCAGAACCAGACGATCCACCAGATCTGGCTGCCCTACCACTGGGGACCAGGTGGTCTCACCACCGGCGACGTGGTCAACGACCTGCCGCACCTGACGCTCGACCCGAACGTCCACATCCAGGAGTGCAAGGCCGGGACGTGCGACGTACGCCCGGGGCGCCGTCCGCGCGGACCCGCGGTCCTCGCGCTGATGGAGGACTACAAGCTGCGCGGCCGTGTCGACGAGGAGACGGGCACCGTGGCAGCCACCACCCACCTGCTGGCCGACCAGGCCGACCGGGCCGCCGACGAGGCAGCCCTCGCCGAAGCCATCACAGAAGGCGAGGTCTGACGTGGTCTCGGCCAACAGCCTCTACGGTCCGCTCGACCCCGCAGCCGACGCCGGCTACGAAGACCCGCCGGCGCGGGTCGGGTTCTTCACCGACACCAGCGTCTGCATCGGGTGCAAGGCCTGCGAGGTGGCCTGCAAGGAGTGGAACGCCGTCCCCGAGGACGGCCTGAACCTCCTGGGCTTCTCCTACGACAACACCGGCGGGCTCGGCGCCGACTCGTGGCGCGCGGTCGCCTTCATCGAGCAGCCGCTGCCGCTGGGCCGCAAGACCCCACCCTTCACCGACACCCCGACCGGCCCGTCGGCGGCCGGGCCGGCGTTCGACGTGGTGGCCGCGGGCGTGCGGTCGCTCGACACCGACAAGCTCGGCACGGCCGTCCCCGGTGGCATCCCCGTCGCGGAGGCCGCGGCCGAGGCGGCCGACAAGGCCGGTGTGGGACAGGCGTTCCTCGGCATGCCGGGCTCCCAGCCACCCGGCCGCGAGACCGGCGTCGAGGGCCGCTCCGACTTCCGCTGGCTGATGATGAGCAACGTGTGCAAGCACTGCACGCACGCGGCCTGTCTCGACGTCTGCCCGACGGGGTCGCTGTTCCGCACGGAGTTCGGCACCGTCGTGGTGCAGGAGGACATCTGCAACGGCTGCGGCTACTGCGTCTCGGCCTGCCCCTACGGCGTCATCGACAAGCGCGAGGACGACGGCCGCGCGTGGAAGTGCACGCTGTGCTACGACCGGCTCGGCGCCGGCCAGACGCCCGCCTGCGCGCAGGCCTGCCCGACCGAGTCGATCCAGTTCGGCGAGCTGGTCGAGCTGCGCGACCGGGCCGAGAAGCGGGTCGAGGCTCTGCACGCAGCCGGCGTCACCGAGGCCCGGCTCTACGGCGAGGACGACAACGACGGCGTCGGCGGCGACGGCGCGTTCTTCCTCCTGCTCGACGAGCCCGAGGTCTACGGCCTGCCGCCGGACCCGGTGGTGACCACGCGAGACCTCCCGGACATGTGGAAGCACGCCGGCGCAGCGGCCGCGATGATGGTGGCCGGCGCCGTGCTCTCCTTCCTCGGCAGGCGGTCCGCCCGATGAGCAAGCAGGGTGCCGCGGGCGACCCCGTCCACGCGGGCAGCCCCGACGCCGCCGTCACCGCTCCGGTGTGGAGCTCGGGCAAGGGCCGTGGCCGCCGCGGCCGCGGGCGCCGCCAGGACGAGAGCGTCATGGTCCCCGAGGCGGAGTTCCGCTCCTACTACGGGCGTCCGATCCTCAAGGCGCCCGTGTGGACGCACGACATCGCCATCTACCTGTTCACCGGCGGCCTCGCTGCCGGCTCCTCCCTCGTGGCAGCCGGTGCCGACGTCACCGGCGCGCCTGCGCTGCGCCGCGCCGGTCGCGTGACGTCGATGGGAGCGCTGCTCGCCAGCACGTACTTCCTCATCAACGACCTCGGCCGCAAGGAGCGCTTCTACAACATGCTCCGTGTCGCCAAGCCGACGTCGCCGATGTCGGTGGGAACGTGGATCCTCGCCGCTTACGGCGGTCTCGCCGGGGCCGCCGCCGTCTCCGAGGCCGCGCCGCTGCTGCCGCGGCGCGGGCCGCTCGGTCTGCTCCGCACGGTGCTGCCTCCCGCGGGCAGCGCTGCGGGCTTCGGTGCGGCTGCGGTCGCGCCGGCGCTCGCCACCTACACCGCCGTGCTGTTCGCCGACACCGCCGTGCCGTCGTGGCACGAGGTCTACCGCGAGCTGCCCTTCGTCTTCGCCGGCAGTGCGCTGGCCAGCGGCGGCGGCATGGGCCTCGTGCTCGCGCCTACCGCGCAGGCCGGCGGCGCCCGGCGGGCAGCCGTCCTCGGTGCGGCGGCCGAGCTCGCCGGCACGCACCTGGTCGAGCACTCCCACGGCCTGCTCAGCGAGCCCTACCGCGAGGACCGGCCCGGCCGCCAGCTGCGTGCCGCCCGCGCGCTCACCGTCGCGGGCGCGGCGGGCGCAGTGCTCGGGCGGCGATCACGAGTGATCTCCGCCCTGGCGGGTACGTCCCTGCTCGCGGGTTCCCTCCTGACGCGCTTCGGCGTGTTCTACGCAGGCGTCGCGTCGACGAAGGACCCGAAGTACGTCGTGGTCCCACAACGCGAGCGGCTCCAGCAGGGGCGCCCCGCGCGCTCGGACCGCTAGCCCCGCGGGACGCACCTCGGCGCCCCGCCACGACACGGAGGCGCCGATGCCCTACAAGACCCCTGACCAGATCGCCGTCGCCGCAGTGGCGAGCGGCGAGAAGAAGGCACTGCTGACGCCTGATCGCATGCTGGTCGGCGGATTCCTCGCCGGTGCCTACATCGCCTTCGGTGGGCTGCTCGCCATCGTGGTGACCGCCGGGCTCGACAAGGCCCAGTGGGGCGGGATCATCTCCCTCATCACGGGCGCCGTCTTCAGCCTCGGGCTCATCCTCGTCGTCCTCGCCGGAGCCGAGCTCCTGACGGGCAACATGGCGCTGGTCCCGATGGCCGTGCTCCAGAAGCGGGTCACCATCGGCCGGCTGTCGTTCAACTTCGCCGTCGTGCTGGTCGCCAACCTGCTCGGCTCGCTGTTCGTCGCCTACTTCCTCGCGGTCAAGACCGGGGTCATCGGCACCGTGCACAGCCAGGCCGGCAGCGCCGGCGCCTCCACCTACACGCGGCTGGCGGGCATCGCCACCGGCAAGGCCGTGACCGAGACGAACTGGCAGATCTTCCTGCGCGCGGTGGGCTGCAACTGGCTGGTGTGCCTGGCGGTCTGGCTCGCCATGGCGGCGGACGACATCGGCGGCAAGATCCTCGGCATCTTCTTCCCGATCATGGCGTTCGTCGCCCTCGGCTTCGACCACGTCATCGCCAACATGTTCTTCCTCCCCGCTGCCCGTTGGGCCGGCGTCCCGGGCATGGGCTGGGGCGCGATCCTCGACAACTGGGTCTTCGCGTTCCTCGGCAACCTGGTGGGAGCAGGCATCTTCGTCGCCTGTGCCTACTGGTGGCTCTACCTGCGCGACACCGAGGGGGCTGCCGCGAGCGCCGGCTCGGACCCGAGCGGCACCGCCGGTGCGCCCTCGCGCAACGGCCGCAGCGGTGGCAAGGTCAGCGCACGACGAGGGTGACGCCCTCGCGGGGAGCGATGAGCTCACCCACCACCGGGTAGCCCGGCACCTCGCCGACGACCAGCAGCCCACCGGAGGTCTGGGCGTCGGCGAGGAGCAGGGCCTCGCCCTCGGGCACCCCGTCGAGGTCGGCGTGCGGGCGCACCCAGTCGAGGTTGCGGCGGGTCCCGCCGGAGACGTACCCGTCCGCGAGCGCCTCGCGGGCGCCGTCCAGGTAGGGCACCGCCGCGGAGTCGACCACTGCGGTGACCCCGCTGGCGCGGGCCAGCTTGTGCAGGTGGCCCAGCAGCCCGAAGCCCGTGACGTCGGTCGCCGCCACCGCACCAGCGGCGAGCGCCGCCTCCGACGCAGCGCGGTTCAGCGTGGTCATCGCGTCGACGGCCTGCTCGAAGCGCTCGCCGGTCGACTTGTGGCGGCTGTTCAGCACGCCGATGCCCAGCGGCTTGGTCAGCGTGAGCGGAAGCCCGGCCGCGCCCGCGTCGTTGCGCAGCAGCCGCCCCGGGTCCACGAGGCCGGTGACCGCCATGCCGTACTTCGGCTCGGGGTCGTCCACGCTGTGCCCACCGCCGACGTGGCAGCCGGCCTCGCTCGCCACGTCGAGCCCGCCGCGCAGGACCTCGCGCGCCAGCTCGAAGGGCAGCACGTCGCGCGGCCACGACAGCAGGTTGACCCCGACGAGCGGGCGCCCGCCCATGGCGTAGACGTCGGACAGCGCGTTGGCGACCGCGATGCGTCCCCAGTCGTAGGCGTCGTCGACGACCGGGGTGAAGAAGTCGGCCGTGGCGACGATGCCGAGACCGTCGCGCACGCGCACCACCGCCGCGTCGTCGCCGTCGTCGAGCCCGACGACCAGCTCGTGCTCAGAGGCGACCGCCGGGCGCAGCAGCCCCGCGACGACGTCCTCCAGCTCACCGGGCGGGATCTTGCAGGCGCACCCGCCGCCGTGGGCGAACTGCGTCAGCCGGTAGGTCGCCTCGAGCGTCATGAGCGACAACGTACGTCTTCAGGCGCCGAGCTGCCGCCGAACCTCGGCGGACACCCGCCCACCGTCGGCGCGGCCGGTCGTCTGCGGCGTCACGAGCTTCATCACCGCACCCATCGCCTTCATGCCCTCGGCGCCCGAGGACGCGATGGCCGCCGACACGATCGAGACCACCTCCTCGTCGGTGAGCGGCGTCGGCAGGTAGCGCGCGAGCACCTCGCCCTCGGCCCGCTCGCGCTGGGCCAGCTCTGGCCTCGACGCCGCGTCGTAGGCCTCGGCCGACTCCCGCCGCTTCTTGCCCTCGCGGGTCAGCACCTGCAGGACCTCGGCGTCGGTCAGCTCGCGCGCGGACTTGCCCGACACCGCCTCGGTCTGCACAGCGGTCAGCGCCATGCGCAGGGTCGACGTGGTGAGCTCGTCGCGCGCCCGCATGGCCTCGGTCAGGTCGGTGCGGAGCTGCTGCTCCAGGCCGCTGCTCACGGCTGCCTCCTCGTGGTGGATCCCGCCGTGCAGGCTACGCCGCGGGGTCGGCGCCCCTGTGCGACGCTGGAGACATGAGCCGCGTGACCGCCCGCCGCCCCGTGGTGAGACTGCGGGGCGAGCACCGCACCGAGCGCCCGGACACCCTGGTCGTCGAGGAGCCCCTGGAGATCCGTGTCGGCGGCCGCGCGCTCGCCGTCACCATGCGCACGCCGGGCGACGACATGGACCTCGCCGCCGGCTTCCTCGTCAGCGAGGGCGTGGTCACCAAGCCCGAGCACCTGTCCTCCATGCGCTTCTGCGACGGCGCGGGCGAGGACGGGCTCAACACCTACAACGTGCTCGACCTGACCCTCGCGCCCGGCGTCGCCGCGCCCGACCCGTCGGTCGAGCGGGCGTTCTACACGACCTCGTCGTGCGGCGTGTGCGGCAAGGCGAGCCTCGACGCCGTGCGCACCAGCACGGCGTACGCAGTGGCTGACGACCCGGTGCAGGTGACCGCCGGACTGGTGACCAGCCTGCCCGACGCGCTGCGCGCGGCGCAGAAGGTCTTCGACCGCACGGGCGGCCTGCACGCCGCTGGGCTCTTCACCGCCGAGGGCCGGATGCTCTGCATGCGCGAGGACGTCGGCCGCCACAACGCCGTCGACAAGGTGGTCGGCTGGGCGCTCACGCACGACCTGCTGCCGCTGCGCGGCACGGTGCTCATGGTCAGCGGCCGCGCGTCGTTCGAGCTGACGCAGAAGGCCTGGATGGCCGGCATCCCCGTGCTCGCCGCCGTCAGTGCACCGTCGTCGCTCGCGGTCGACCTCGCCGAGGAGGCGGGCATGACGCTGATCGGCTTCGTACGCGGTGACGGGCTCAACGTCTACACCGGCTCCTCGCGCGTGCTGGAGGACGCCACAGCCGTCGGCGCCTGACGGAAGACCCACGCACGCAGCAGGACGAAGCGGAGGACGGTCGCCAGCAGGTTGGCCGCCACCAGGACGACGAGCTCGACAGAGCCGGACGCTCCGCCGGCAGAGTGGAGCAGCGCCAGCGCGCCGCTGCTGAGCCCCAGGCCGAGCGCGAAGACCACCAGTCCCTGCGCCTGGTGCACGAGAGTGCCCTCGCTCGTCGTGACGCCGAAGGTGAGCCGGCGGTTGGCCGCGGTGTTGGCCACGGCCGTCAGCAGCAGGGCGACGACGTTGGCGGCCTGCCCGCCGATGGAACCGCGCAGCAGGGCGAAGACGGCGACGTAGGCGAGCGTGCTCGCGAGGCCGATGGCGGCGAACCGCGCGAGCTGCGCGGCCATGCCGCGCGGCACGCCGGGCACCGCCGAGGGCACCTGCAGCGGGCCGCGACCGAGCTCGGCGCGCAGCCGGGCGATCGGCAGCGAGCCCGTGGCCAGGGCGCGGGAGAGCCGGGCGACGCCCTTGAGGTCCGCGACCGCGGTCGAGACGATGTCCACCCGGCTGTCGGGGTCGTCGACCCAGTCGACGGGCACCTCGTGGATGCGGAGGCCGGCGCGCTGCGCCACGACGAGCAGCTCCGTGTCGAAGAACCAGCCCGGGTCCTCGACCAGCGGCAGCACCCGCTGGGCGACGTCGCGCCGCACCGCCTTGAAGCCGCACTGCGCGTCGCTGAAGCCGGCCGCGAGCGTACGCCGCAGGATCGTGTTGTAGGCGCGCGAGATCAGCTCGCGCTTGGCGCCGCGGACCACGCGCGACGAGCGAGACAGCCGTGTGCCGATCGCGACGTCGGAGTGCCCGGAGACGAGCGGGGCGATCAGCGGCAGGACGCCGTTGAGGTCGGTCGAGAGGTCGACGTCCATGTAGGCGAGGACCTCGGCGTCCGACCCCGACCACACCGAGCGCAGCGCGCGCCCGCGGCCCTTCTGGGGGAGGTGGACGGCGCGCACCTCCGCGTACTCGCCGGCGAGGCGCGCCGCGACGGCGAGCGTGGCGTCGGTGCTCGCGTTGTCGGCGACCGTGACGCGGAAGGTGAACGGCAGCGAGGAGCGCAGGTAGGCGACCAGGCGGCGTACGCACGGCTCGAGGTCGTCCTGCTCGTTGTAGACGGGGACGACGACGTCGAGCACCGGCGGGCTGGGCACCGTCGAGCGCCGGACGGCGGCGGCGTCGGAGAGGGCTGGTGTGGTCATGCCCCCCACGTTCGGGGCCGCTGCTGTCGTGCCGGTGTGGCACCACTGTGGGACCGCTGTGACCAGCGGTCCCACAGCCCGGCTCAGCCCCGGGTGACGCTCAGGCCGCTGCCGTCGGCGGCCACGTCCACGACGGCGGTGTCACCGTCGCGCAGGTCGCCGGCGAGCAGCGCCCGGGCGAGCGAGTCGCCGATCGAGGACTGCACGAGCCGGCGCAGCGGGCGCGCACCGTAGGACGGGTCGTAGCCAGCGATCGCCAGCCACTCGAGGGCGGCGGGGGTCACGTCGAGCGTGAGGCGCCGGCTCTCGAGCCGCCGCTGCAGCGCGGCGACCTGGAGGTCGACGATGCGCGTCAGCTCCTCGGTGCCCAACGGGTCGAAGACGACGACGTCGTCGAGCCGGTTGAGGAACTCCGGCTTGAAGGTGCCGCGAACGACGTCCATCACCGCGTTCTTCTTCGCCTCGGCCGGCAGGGTCAGGTCGACCAGGTAGGTCGAGCCGAGGTTCGAGGTCAGCACGAGGATGGTGTTGCGGAAGTCGACCGTGCGGCCCTGGCCGTCGGTGAGCCGGCCGTCGTCGAGCACCTGGAGCAGGATGTCGAAGACCTCCGGGTGCGCCTTCTCGACCTCGTCGAGCAGCACCACGGAGTAGGGCCGACGGCGGACCGCCTCGGTGAGCTGGCCACCCTCCTCGTAGCCGACGTAGCCGGGAGGCGCGCCGACCAGGCGGGCGACGGAGTGCTTCTCGCCGTACTCGCTCATGTCGATGCGGATCATCGCCCGCTCGTCGTCGAAGAGGAAGTCGGCCAGCGCCTTCGCCAGCTCGGTCTTGCCGACGCCGGTCGGGCCGAGGAAGAGGAACGAGCCGGTCGGCCGGTCGGGGTCGGAGACGCCGGCCCGTGCCCGGCGCACGGCGTCGGACACCGCCCGCACGGCGGCCTTCTGGCCGATGAGCCGGCGGCCCAGCTCGTCCTCCATGCGCAGGAGCTTCGCGGTCTCGCCCTCGAGCAGCCGGCCGGCCGGGATGCCGGTCCAGGACGCGACCACGTCGGCGACGTCGTCGGGCCCGACCTCCTCCTTGACCATCGCCTCGCGGGCGACGTCGGAGGCGGCGGCCTCGTCGACCTCCTTCTCGAGCACCGGGATCTCGGCGTACATCAGCCGCGAGGCGGTCTCGAAGTCGCCGTCGCGCTGGGCGCGCTCGGCCTGCCCGCGCAGGGCGTCGAGCCGCTCCTTGAGCTCGCCGACGCGGTTGAGGCCCTTCTTCTCCTGCGCCCAGCGGGCGTTGAGCGCGGTGAGGCGCTCGTTCTCGTCGGCGAGGCGTACGCGGAGAGCCGCCAGCCGCTCCTGGGACGCGGGGTCGTCCTCGCGCTCGAGCGCCATCTCCTCCATGCGCATGCGGTCGACCGCGCGCTGCAGCTCGTCGATCTCGACCGGCTTGCTGTCGATCTCCATGCGCAGCCGCGACATCGACTCGTCGACGAGGTCGATCGCCTTGTCGGGCAGGAAGCGCGAGGTGATGTAGCGGTCCGAGAGGGTCGCGGCCGCGACCAGCGCGGCGTCGCTGATGACCACCTTGTGGTGCGCCTCGTAGCGCCCGCGCAGCCCGCGCAGGATGCCGATCGTGTCCTCGACCGTGGGCTCGCCGACCAGCACCTGCTGGAAGCGCCGCTCCAGAGCGGGGTCCTTCTCGATGTGCTCGCGGAACTCGTCGAGGGTCGTGGCGCCGACCAGCCGGAGCTCGCCGCGCGCCAGCATCGGCTTGAGCATGTTGCCGGCGTCCATGGCGCCCTCGCCGGACGCGCCCGCACCGACGACGGTGTGCAGCTCGTCGATGAAGGTGACGATCCGGCCCTCGGACTTCTGGATCTCGCCGAGCACGGCCTTGAGCCGCTCCTCGAACTCGCCGCGGTACTTCGCACCGGCGACCATCGCCGCGAGGTCGAGCGCCACGAGCCGCTTGCCGCGCAGGCTCTCAGGCACGTCGCCCGCCACGATGCGCTGGGCGAGCCCCTCGACGACGGCGGTCTTGCCGACGCCGGGCTCGCCGATCAGCACGGGGTTGTTCTTGGTGCGGCGCGAGAGCACCTGCATGACGCGCCGGATCTCGGAGTCGCGGCCGATCACCGGGTCGAGCTCGCCGTTGCGGGCACGGGCGGTCAGGTCGACGCCGTACTTCTCCAGCGACTGGTAGGTGCCCTCGGGGTCCTTGCTCGTCACCCGCTGCGAGCCGCGGACCTGCTCGAACGCGTCGAGGAGCGCCTTGGGCGTCGCGCCGACGCCCTGGAGCAGCGAGGCGACCTCGCCGCCGGCCTGCGCCAGGCCGACGAGCAGGTGCTCGGTGGAGACGAAGTCGTCGTGGAGCGCGCGGGCCGACTCGCCGGCGGCGGTGAGGGCGGCGTACGTGGTGCGTCCCAGCTGCGGCGCGTTGACGCTCGCACCGGTGGCGCTCGCCATGCGGGCGGTGATCGCCTCAGCCTTGGCGTGCAGGTCGGCGCGGTCGACGCCGAGCGCCTGGAGCAGCGGGGGCACGGCGCTGTCGGCCTGCTCGAGCAGGGACAGCAGCAGGTGGACGGGCTCGACCTGCGCGTGACCGGCGGTGGCGGCACGCCGGACGGCGTCGGTGAGGGCCTCCTGGCTGCGGGTGGTGAGCGAGCTGGTGTCCATGGTCTGGGGTGCACTCCATGCGGTCGGGGGTCGGGCTTCACCAGGTCCAACGTACCCAGAGTTGAGCCCATTCCACTCAACTTCCCACGACGTCGTGGGTCCCCATGGCCCTCTGGCGACCGCCCGGGACCACGACATCGTGGTGCTCCGTGGCCCGGGAGCGGCGACCAGGGACCACGACGTCGTGGGGCTCGGCTCCGGGGCGGTCAGGCCCGGGCGGTGAGCAGCTCGGTGACGGCGGAGAGCAGCGCGCCGGTGACGCCCTGCGCCTGGAGCGCACCCAGCTGGGCGGCGGGCGGCAGTTCCGACTCGAGGACCGCCCACATCGCGCTCTTGTCCTCGTAGGGGTGCTGCGCCCGGTCGACCAGGTCGAGCAGGCGCTCGCGCACCGCAGACGTACGCGGCTGCAGCCCCGGCTCGAACGCCACCGTCACCGCCGCGTCCACGGGCGCGTCGGCCACTGTCACGCTGCGCCGGCCGGTCTGGTCGTCGGCGCCGAGCAGGGTGACGGTCCAGGTGCGCGTCGGCGGGACCGCGCCAGTGGCGCCCTCCGCCGGGCCGATCGTCAACGTGCCGGCGGACTGGTCCCACACGAGCGGCGTGCGCACCGTCGGGATCGTCTCGGTGCTGCTGCCCGTGCCGTCGTCCTCGACGAGCACGAACGCACCGTCGGCCCCCGGCACCACCACGACCTCGAACCGCTCGGGGTTGCGGTCGGCGCGCAGGTCGTCCTCGGCGGCCAGCGGCACGATGCCGCCGGCCTTCACCAGGGCGGGCACCGAGCGGTCGTCGCGGTGCAGGACCAGCTCGCGCCCGCCGTCGTAGACAAGCCCCGTGAGGAGGTCGGCCCACGTGCCGGGCGGGAGCCACGCGCGTACGGACCCGCGCAGCGTCACCGGGTCGCGCGGTGAGGTGATCGGCGCGACCACGAGCTCGGAGCCGAACTCGAACTGGTTGGGCACGGAGTAGGCCTCCGGCGCCCAGCCGTCGAGGTAGTACATCGGTCGCACGAGCGGGATGCCCTCGGTCGCGGCGCGGTGGTTCATCGAGTGCAGGTAGGGCACCAGCCGGTGGCGCAGCCGCAGCGCGTCGCCCATCGCCGCGGCCGTCTCGGCACCGAAGTTCCACGGCTCCTTGACCAGGAAGGGGTTGCTCGACGAGTGCAGCCGCAGGATCGGCGAGAAGACGCCGAGCTGGAACCACCGCAGCGCCAGCTCGTCGTCGCGCACGCCGAAGAGGTGTCCGCCGATGTCGTGGCTCCACCAGCCGTAGCCGATGTTGCTGGCGGTGGCCGTGAACTCCGCCTGGAAGTCGAGCGAGGCCCAGGTGATGAGCGAGTCGCCCGAGAACCCGACGGGGTAGCGGTGGCTGCCCGGTCCGGCGTAGCGCGAGAACGTCAGCGGCCGCCCCCCGTCACGCGCGCTGTCGAGGAAGTGGAAGTGGTTGAGCACCCACAGCGGGTCGATGCCCGTCACCCGCGAGAACGGGCCCGACTGCCAGTCGACCCACCAGAAGTCGACGCCGTCGTCCTCGAGCCGGCGGTGCAGCACGTCGAAGTAGGCGGTCATGAAGTCGGGGTCGGTGACGTCGAAGGCGATCGGCGAGCCGCTGTCGGGGTTGCGCCCGAGCGCGCGGCACAGGTCCGCGTAGGCGTCCTCGAAGGCGCGTACGCCGTCGGCCGGGTGCACGTTGAGGGTGACGCGGTAGCCGCGGCGGTGCACCTCGGCCAGGAAGGCGCGCGGGTCGGGGAAGAGCTCGCGGTTCCAGCTGTATCCCGTCCAGCCGCTGCCGTGGACCGGGTCGACCGATGCCACGGGATGCCAGTCCATGTCGAGCACAGCCACCGAGAACGGCAGCCGTTCCTCGTCGAAGCGGTCGAGCAGCGCGAGGTACTCATCAGCGGTGTAGGCCTTGTAGCGGCTCCACCAGTTGCCCAGCGCCCACCGCGGCAGCACGGGCTGCCGGCCCGACAGCGAGTAGAACGCATCGAGCGCGGCCTGGTGGTCGCGGCCGTAGGCGAAGACGTAGACGTCGATGCGACTCCCGTCGCGCGGCGCCACCCACCCGTCGTCGTCGAGCAGCAGCGAGGCCGAGTCGTCGAGCTCGGCGACGCCCCACCTCGACACGACGCCGGGCCCGAGCGGCAGTCGGCCGTCGGCCATGTCGAGCGTGCGGGCGGTGCCGCCGAGGTCGCCCGCGGGCTCACCGAAGCGCCAGACGCTGTGGTAGCTCGAGATGTTCCCGCGCACCTGGAGGCTCAGCCCCGACGGGCTGAACGGCCCGCGGTCGTAGACGAGCCGGAACCGCTCGGTCGTCACCTCGAGCACCTGCGGGGTCTCGGTGACGGTGAACTCCGGCACCGGCAGGTCGCGGTGCAGGGCGAGCACCGACGCGCGGTCCTCGAAGCGACCGTCGGCCGCCCACTCGAGGCGCACGAGACCCTCGGCCAGCACGGTGATGCGCCAGGTGTCCCCCTGCAGCACCGCGTCGGGGTGCGCGACCGGTGAGGTGTCGAGCTGGAAGCGGCGGTCCACGGGCGTTCCTCCCTCACGGCGGCACTGCTCCGCGCCGACCCGCTGCGAACGCTAGCGAACCCGCTGCGCACGAGGCCCTTGACGCCGCACCGGGGACGGGAGTCTTATTGTGCTATTCATCTAGTGCAATGGAGTGGCGATGATCGAGTTCCACCTCGACGGCCGCTCGGGCGTCTCGCCCTACCTGCAGATCGTGCAGCAGGTGCGCCACGCCCTCCGGCTCGGCATCCTGCGCGAGGGCGACCAGCTGCCGACGGTGAAGGACGTCGTCGCGGTGCTGGCCATCAACCCCAACACCGTGCTCAAGGCCTATCGCGAGCTCGAGCGCGACGGCCTGGTCAGCCCGCGCCCGGGCCTCGGGACGTTCGTGACCCGCACGCTCACCGACACCAGCCTCGCCGCCCACGGTCCCCTGCGCCACGAGCTGGCGCGCTGGCTGGCGAAGGCCCGCCGCGCCGGGCTCGACGACGAGTCGATCGAGGCGCTCTTCCGCAGCACCGTCCGATCAGCCGCACAGGAGGACATCGCATGACTGCCGTGCTCCAGGCCGAGGGCCTGGGCAAGAGGTACCGGCGGCGTTGGGCGCTGACCGACTGCACGCTCGAGGTGCCCGCGGGGCGCGTGGTGGGGCTGGTCGGGCCCAACGGCGCCGGCAAGAGCACGCTGCTCAACCTCGCCGTGGGACTCCTGCGTCCCACGACCGGCGCGATCCGCGTGCTCGGCGGGACGCCCGCAGGAGACGCCGGCCAGCTCGCGCGGGTCGGCTACGTCGCGCAGGACACCCCCACGTACGCCGCCTTCAGCGTCGCCGACCACCTGCGCCTCGGGGCGCGCCTCAACGCCGGCACCTGGGACCAGGAGCTCGCCGAGCGCCGGGTCTCGCGGCTCGGCCTCGACCCGGCGCAGCGGGCCGGCCGGCTGAGCGGCGGCCAGCGCGCTCAGCTGGCGCTCACCCTCGGGGTGGCCAAGCGGCCGGAGCTGCTCGTGCTCGACGAGCCCGTCGCGAGCCTGGACCCACTGGCGCGCAGGGAGTTCCTCCAGGACCTCATGGAGGCGGTCGCCGAGCAGGAGCTCAGCGTCGTGCTCTCGTCCCACGTCGTCTCGGACGTCGAGCGGGCGTGCGACTACGTCGTGGTCCTCGTCGACTCGCGCGTGCAGGTCGCCGGGGACATCGACACCCTGCTCACCACGCACGTGCGCCTCACCGGCCCCCGCCGCGACGCCGCGTCGCTGCCGGCCGACCAGCACGTCGTCTCCGCGCGGCACACCGACCGGCAGTCCAGCTTCATCGTGCGGACCGAGCGCCCCGTCCTCGACCCCGTGTGGGCGGTCGACTCCCTGACGCTCGAGGACCTGGTGCTCGCCTACATGGCGCCCGAGGCCCGCCCGGGCGCCGCCCCGACCCCAGCACTGGAGGCACTGCGATGACCTGGCTGAGCTGGCGCCAGCTGCGCACGCAGGCTGCCGTCCTGGCCGCCGCGGCGCTCGTCGCCCTCGTGGCAGTGGGGGCGACCGGCCCGCGCATCCGCGACCTGCGCAGCAGCGCCGGGGCGGGTTTCCTGTCCCAGCTGCAGTTCGACCGCACCGAGCGGCTGCTCTACGTCGTCGGCGGGCTCCTCCTGCTGCTGCTGCCGGGGCTCGTCGGTGCGTTCTGGGGAGCGCCGCTGCTCGCCCGCGAGCTGGAGTCCGGCACGTTCCGCCTGGCGTGGACCCAGAGCACGACGCGTACGCGGTGGCTGGCGACCAAGCTCGCCGTCGCCGCCGCTCTGGTGGCGGCCGGGACGGCGGTGCTCACCTTCGCGGTCGGCTGGTGGGCGCACCCGATCGACCTCGCCGTCGCCCGCGGGCACGGGGCCGGCCGGTTCTCCGCGCCGCGGATGGACCCGGTCCTGTTCGGTACGCGGGGCATCGTCCCGGTCGGCTACGCGCTGTTCGCCCTCGCCGTGGGGGCGACCTTCGGCCTGCTGCTGCGGCGCAGCGTCCTCGCGATGGGCCTCACCCTGGCCCTCGTCGCCGTCGTGCAGGTGCTGGTGCCGATGGAGCTGCGGGCGCGCCTGGTCGCTCCCGAGCGGCGCACACTGGTCGTGACGGCCGAGAACTTCGCCGGGATACAGGCCCGCGGCGACGGGCCCCGGGACCCTGCCTCGTCGATCACCCGCCTGGTGGTCGACGGTGCGGGCTCGGGCGACTGGCAGCTCACCAGCGACACCGTCGACGGCACCGGCTCGGTGGTGCAGTCGCTGCCGGCGTGGGTCTTCGACTGCGGCGGCGGCCCGCCGCCCGACGTGTCGCAGGGCCCGCCGCCCAGCGGCCCGGTCACCCGGACCGCGCAGCAGGGTGGTGACGCGGCCCGCCAGGCCTGCTTCACCCGGCTGCGCAACGAGGGCTACCGGCAGCTGGTGGTGATCCAGCCGGCCTCGCACTTCTGGGCGCTGCAGCTGCGCGAGACCGGGCTGCTCCTCCTCGCCTCGGCACTGCTGTGCGGGCTGTGCTTCTGGCGGGTGGGTCGGGACTTCAGCTGACGCCGGCGGATCTCACGTCGGCGTAACACGCCGGACATCCGCCACCGGTTCACTGTCAGGAGACATCGGCTCCTGATGGTGGACCGGAGGCAACTCGTGACCCTCTCCCTCGACGCACCCGTGATCGACGGCTCGACCCTCGACGGCGCGGACCGCCCGGCGCCCGCAGCAGGACCGAGCCTCGCCGAGCGGGCGGCGGCCGACGGCGTACGGTTCCTGCTCGCGACGTTCACGACGCTGACGGGCAAGCCGTGCGCGAAGCTCGTGCCCGTCACCGCTGCCGACGCCTTCGAGGCCGACGGGGTCGGCTTCGCCGGCTACGCCGCCGGTGCGATGGGCCAGCAGCCGCGCGATCCCGACATCGTCGCGGTCCCGGACGTGCGCTCCTACACGCCCATCCCGAGCGTGCGCCCCGGCCTGGCGATCGTCCACTGCGACCCGCACGTCGAGGGCCGGCCCTACGCCTACGCGCCGCGCGTGATCCTCCGCTCGATGATCGACCGCGCCCGGCGCGAGGGGCTCGAGCTGGTCGCCGGCGCCGAGATCGAGTACTTCCTCGTCCACCGCGCCAGCGACGGCTCGCTCGTGCCGGCCGACGCGCGCGACGACGCGGCACGACCGTGCTACGACGCCCGCGGGCTGACCCGCATGCTCGACCACCTCACGACGGTGTCGGACGTGATGGCCGGGCTCGGCTGGTCGCCCTACGCCAGCGACCACGAGGACGGCAACGGCCAGTTCAAGAAGAACTTCCTCCACGCCGACGTGCTGACCACTGCAGACCGTGTCGTGACCCTGCGCTACGTCATCCAGGTGCTCGCGGAGCAGCGCGGCATGACGGCCACGTTCATGCCCAAGCCCTTCTCCGACCGCACGGGCAGCGGGATGCACCTGCACCTGTCGCTGTGGCGCGAGGGCGAAGCGCTCTTCCCGGGCACGGGCGACGACCCGCACGGCCTCGGGCTCTCGCCCACCGCGTACTCCTTCGTCGCTGGCCTGCTCGAGCACGCCCCGGCGCTGCACGCGCTCATCGCGCCGACCGTCAACTCCTACAAGCGCACCGGCGCAACGACGACCGCGTCGGGCGCCACCTGGGCGCCGCGGCAGGCGAGCTACGGCGGCAACGACCGCACCCACATGGTCCGCGTCCCCGACGCCCACCGCGTCGAGCTGCGCGCCGGGGACGGGTCGGCCAACTCCTACCTCGCCGCGGCCGCCGCCCTGGGCGCCGGGCTCGACGGCGTGCAGCGCGGGCTCGATCCGGGTGCCCCGGGCACTGCGGCGCCGCACAGCCTCCCGCGCACGCTGCTGGACGCGGTCGCCGCGCTCGAGGCCAGCCCGGTGCTGCGCGGCGTGCTCGACTCGGTCGACCCCGGTGCCGGCGTGAGCGACTACTACGCCGAGCTCAAGCGCGAGGAGTTCTACGACTGGCACGGCGCCGTCAGCCCGTGGGAGATCGACCGCTACCTGACCGCCGTCTGACCCGCTCCGTCCACCGAGAGGACCCCACCGCCCATGTGCGGCATCGCCGGGCTGCAGCTGTTCGACCCAGCCCTCCACCCCCAGCTCGGCTCGCTGATGGCGGCCATGCTCCACCAGGTCTGCGAGCGCGGGCCCGACTCCGCCGGCGTCGCGCTCTACGGCGACCCGGACCTCACGCCGCCCGGTCTGTCGGCCGTGTCGCTGCTGGGCGTCGACGACCCTGCGGCGGACGCGGACCTCAGCACCGTCGTGGCCGGTGAGACGACGGTCGTGCGGGGCAGCAGGGAACCTGCCGAGCTCGAGCTGCTGGCCCGGCAGGCCTTCCCCGAGGCGACCGTCATCGGCCGGGGACACGAGCTCGCGGTGCTGAAGGGCACCGGCCACCCGGACCAGCTGGCGGTCGACATCGCGCTGGGCAGCCGCCAGGGCTGGCAGGGCCTGGCGCACACGCGCATGGCGACCGAGTCGGCGGTGACCTCCGCTCACAGCCACCCCTTCTCCGTGGCCGACGACCTGTGCCTGGTCCACAACGGGTCCTTCGCCAACCACGCGACGATCCGGCGCGAGCTGATCGCAGAGGGTGCGGTGTTCGACTCCGACAACGACTCGGAGGTCGGCGCGCGCTTCCTCGCCGCCCGCATGGCCGAGGGCAACGACCTCGAGAAGTCGCTGCGCCTGCTGTGCGAGACCTTCGACGGCTTCTACACGCTGGTCGTCACCACGGCCGACACGTTCGCAGTCGTGCGCGACGCCATCGCCTGCAAGCCCGCGATCCTCGCCGTGACCGAGCAGTGGGTCGCGATGGCGTCGGAGTACCGCGCGCTGGCCCAGCTGCCCGGCATCGGTGCAGCCCGCATCTTCGAGCCCGAGCCGGAAGAGGTCTACACGTGGCGACGATGACAGCACCAGAGCAGACCACTGCGACGCTCGTCGACCTCGCCGAGACCAGCGTCCGCGAGCTCAACAGCGCTCTGCACGCACCCGACCCTGCGCCGCTCTGGCGCGTCCTCAACCCCGAGGGCGCCCACAACGTGGCGTGCGGCCTGGACGCACCCGTACGCGTCGAGATCGCCGGCCACGCCGGCTACTACTGCGCCGGCATGAACCAGCAGGCCGAGGTGGTCGTCGAGGGCAACGTGGGCGTCGGCGTCGCCGAGAACATGATGTCCGGCCGCGTCGTCGTGACGGGCGACGCGTCGCAGTCGGCGGGAGCCACCGCCCACGGCGGCCTGCTCGCGATCCACGGCAACGCCTCCGCCCGCTGCGGCATCTCCATGAAGGGCGTCGACATCGTGGTCGGCGGCAGCGTCGGGCACATGAGCGCCTTCATGGGCCAGGCCGGCCGGCTCGTCGTGTGCGGCGACGCGGGAGACGCGCTCGGCGACTCGCTCTACGAGGCGCGCATCTACGTCGCCGGGCGCGTACGGTCGCTCGGCGCCGACTGCGTCGAGAAGGAGGTACGCGCCGAGCACCTCGCCGAGCTGGCCGACCTGCTCGAGCAGGCGGGCATCGAGGCCGACCCGGCGACGTTCCGCCGCTACGGCTCGGCCCGCACCCTCTACAACTTCCACGTCGAGAACGCAGGTGCCTACTGATGTCCCAGCCAGCGCCCGTGCTCCGCGAGTCGGCGACGTTCGACCGCGCGACCATCGCCGAGATCCAGCGCGCCGCGCGCACCGGGATCTACGACATCCGCGGCGGCGGGGCGAAGCGGCCGGTCCCGCACTTCGACGACCTGCTCTTCCTCGGCGCCAGCATGTCGCGCTACCCGCTCGAGGGCTACCGCGAGCGCTGCGACACCGACGTGGTGCTCGGCGACCGGCACGCGACGTACCCGCTGCACATCTCGACCCCGGTGACGATCGCCGGCATGAGCTTCGGCGCCCTGTCGGGGCGGGCGAAGGAGGCGATCGGGCGCGGCGCGAGCGAGGTCGGCACGTCGACGACCACGGGCGACGGAGGCATGACGCCCGAGGAGCGCAGTCAGAGCAAGCAGCTCGTCTACCAGTACCTCCCGTCGCGCTACGGCATGAACCCCGACGACCTGCGGCGGGCCGACGCGATCGAGGTCGTGCTCGGCCAAGGCGCGAAGCCCGGCGGCGGCGGCATGCTGCTCGGCCAGAAGATCACCGACCGGGTGGCCGGGATGCGCACCCTGCCCGTCGGCGTCGACCAGCGCAGCGCCTGCCGGCACCCCGACTGGACCGGGCCCGACGACCTCGAGATCAAGATCCGCGAGCTGCGCGAGATCACCGACTGGGAGAAGCCGATCTACGTCAAGGTGGGAGCCACCCGCACCTACTACGACGTCAACCTGGCCGTGAAGTCGGGCGCGGACGTCGTCGTCGTCGACGGCATGCAGGGCGGGACAGCGGCGACGCAGGACGTCTTCATCGAGCACGTCGGCATCCCGACCCTGGCCGCGATCCCGCAGGCGGTGCAGGCGCTGCAGGAGCAGGGCGTGCACCGCAAGGTCCAGCTCATCGTCTCGGGCGGCATCCGCAGCGGCGCAGACCTCGCCAAGTGCATGGCCCTCGGAGCCGACGCGGTGGCGATCGGCACGGCGGCGCTCATCGCGATGGGCGACAACTCGCCGGAGTACGACGAGGACTACCGCGCCCTCGGCTCGGCCGCCGGCTACTACGACGACTGGCAAGCGGGTCGCGATCCGGCCGGCATCACGACCCAGGACGACGACCTGGCCGCGCGCCTCGATCCCGAGCTCGCCGGGCACCGGCTGGCCAACTTCATACGCGTCATGACCATGGAGGCGCAGATCCTGGCCCGAGCGTGCGGCAAGTCGCACCTGCGCTCGCTCGAGCCGGAGGACCTCGTGGCCCTCACCATCGAGGCGGCGGCCATGGCACGAGTGCCCCTCGCCGGCACCACGTGGGTCCCGGGCACCGGCCTGTGAGTGCCTACGACGTCGCAGTGGTCGGTGGTGGCCTGATGGGCGCCGCCACCGCCTGGGCCGCGGCGCGCCGCGGGCTGCACGTCGTGCTCTTCGAGCAGCACCAGCCAGCCCACGCCGGCGGCAGCTCGTCGGGAAGCGCGCGCATCGTGCGCCGCGCCTACCCCGACCCGTTCTGGGTGCGGCTGACCGGCGAGGCGTTCGAGCTCTGGCGCGAGCTGGAGCAGACGACCGGCACGTCGCTGCTGCGCCTCGTGGGCGGGCTCGACCACGGCGGGGGCCGCGACCCGGACACCCTCGCGCAGACGCTGCGCGGCGCGGGCGTGCCGTGCGAGCTGCTGCCGGCCGACGAGGCAGCCACCCGCTGGCCGGGCCTCGTCTTCGACGGCCCGGTGCTGCACCACGCGCAGGCGGGCACGGTCGATGCCGAGGGCGCGGTCGCCGCCTTCCTCACCGGTGCGGCGGCGCACGGCGCGCAGGTGGTGACGGGTGCTGCGGTGACCCGCATCCACGCCGACGCCGGCGGTGCGGAGCTCACCACGCCACTGGGACCGGTGACTGCGAGGCGGGTCGTCGCCGCTGCCGGCGCGTGGATGCCCGACCTGCTGCGGGGGCTCGTGCCCCTGCCGCCGCTGACGGTCTACCAGCAGCAGGTCTTCCACTTCGAGCGCACGACGCTGGCCGCCGACACCCCCGTCGTCATCCACAAGGGCGAGCGCGGCGTCTACCACCTGCCCGGCGGCCGGTCGGGCGGTCCCGGCGACGCCCGCAAGGTCGCCGAGCACGACTGGTCGGTGCCCACGAGCGCCACGACGCGGGACGGCGTGGTGCTCGACGCCGCCCGCGAGCGGACGGTCGACTACGTACGCCGGTGGCTCCCCGGCCTCAACCCGCAGCCGTCGTCGGAGACGACCTGCCTCTACACGAACACCGCGAACGAGGACTTCGTCATCGACCGGCAGGGCTCGGTCGTCGTGTGCTCGCCGTGCTCCGGGCACGGTGCCAAGTTCGCGCCGCTGGTCGGGGAGCTGGCGGCGGACCTCGCCACCGGCGTACCGCCCCGCGAGGAGCGCTTCACCCTCGCCGCCCACCTGGCAGGGGCTGCGGCACGATGAGCCTCGTGACGCAGGAGTCGGCCCCCGGCGAGCTCGAGGCGGCCATCGCCCGGCAGGTGCGCACCTACCGCCTGGCCGCCGGGCTCTCCGTCGCCGACATGGCCGCACGGGTGGGCGTCTCCAAGGCGATGCTGTCGAAGATCGAGAACGCGCAGACCTCGTGCAGCCTGACGACCCTGGGCCGGCTGGCCGCCGGCCTCGAGGTGCCGGTCACGGCGCTGTTCCGAGGAGTCGACAGCGAGCGCGAGGCGGTCTACGTGCCAGCGGGCTCCGGTGCGCGCATCGTGCGCCGCGGCAGCCGGGTCGGACACCACTACGAGCTGCTGGGGGCGCTGCGCGGGCCGCACAAGCGCATGGAGGCGGTGCTCGTCACGCTCACCGAGTCGAGCGAGGTCTTCCCGCTGTTCCAGCACCCCGGCACCGAGCTGCTGTTCATGCTCGAGGGCGTGGTCGTCTACGGCCACGGCGACGCGCGCTACACGCTGCACCCGGGCGACGCTCTGCAGTTCGACGGCGAGGGCGCCCACGGGCCCGACGAGCTCGTCGAGCTGCCGGTGCGCTTCCTGTCGGTCACGGCCTACGGCGACCACGCGCTCGACTGACGGCTGCGCACAGGCGTCGGCATTGCCGAACGCTGCACCCTGGCCAGGGCACCGGTGATCCGGTAGGACGTGATCACCAGCCCGCGGCCGTGGGCGCTGTCTCACCGTGGAGGCGTGCGTGAAGAAGATCATCAACGACCCGTCCGACGTCGTGGCCGAGGCGCTGCAGGGCATGGCCCTGGCGCACGCCGACCTCATCGACGTCCGGCTCGACCCGGCCGTCGTCGTGCGCAAGGGCGGCGGCGTCCCCGGCAAGGTCGCCGTCGTCTCCGGAGGCGGCAGCGGCCACGAGCCGCTGCACGGCGGCTTCGTCGGGCGCGGCATGCTGAGCGCCGCCTGCCCCGGCGCGGTCTTCACCTCCCCGACGCCGGACCAGATCGAGGCCGCCACCAAGGCGGTCGACGGCGGGGCGGGCGTGCTCCACATCGTGAAGAACTACACCGGCGACGTGCTCAACTTCGAGACCGGCGCCGAGCTCGCCGCCGCCGACGGGATCGAGGTGGCCGCGGTCGTCGTCGACGACGACGTGGCCGTCAAGGACAGCCTCTACACCGCCGGTCGCCGCGGCGTCGGCGGCACCGTGCTGATCGAGAAGATCGTCGGCGCGGCCGCCGAGCGCGGCGACGACCTGGCGGCGGTGCGGACGCTGTGCGAGCGGGTGAACGCGAACGTCCGCTCGATGGGCATGGCGCTGACCTCGTGCACGGTCCCGCACGCGGGCAAGCCGACGTTCGAGCTCGGCGAGGGCGAGATGGAGATCGGCATCGGCATCCACGGCGAGCCGGGCCGCGAGCGGCTGCCGCTCGAGCCCGCCGACGCGATCGTCGACCGGCTGCTCGCCCCGGTGCTGGAGGACCTGCCGTTCGCCTCCGGCGACCGGGCGCTGCTGTTCGTCAACGGCATGGGCGGCACGCCGCTGCTGGAGCTCTACATCGCCTACCGGCACGCCGAGGCCGTGCTGCGCGAGCGCGGCATCACGGTCGAGCGTCGCCTGGTCGGCAACTACATCACCAGCCTGGAGATGCAGGGCATGTCGGTCAGCCTCCTGCGCCTCGACGACGAGATGGTCGAGCTCTGGGACGCGCCCGTGCACACCGCCGCGCTGCGCTGGGGAGCGTGAGCACGCCCGTGACGGACTCCCTGACCACGGCCGACGTGGTCGCCGCCGTCACGCGCTTCGGCGCGGTCGTCACCGAGAACCGGCAGTACCTCATCGACCTCGACTCGGCCATCGGCGACGCCGACCACGGCGAGAACATGGCGCGCGGGCTCGCGGCAGCCCTCGAGGCGCTCGCGGCGGAGCCGCCCGCATCTCCGGCCGACGCTCTCAAGGCCGTGGCGACCACCCTGATCCGCAAGGTGGGCGGGGCGTCCGGGCCGCTCTACGGCACGGCCTTCCTGCGCGCGTCGACCGCCGTGGCCGGCAAGGACCAGCTCGGCGCCGAGGACGTCGTGGCGCTGCTGGTCGCGGCCCGCGACGGCATCGTCAGCCGGGGCAAGGCGGAGCCGGGAGACAAGACGATGGTCGACGCCTGGACGCCGGCCGTCGAGGCGGCACAGGCGGCGCTCGACGGGGGTGGCGACGTCTCCGCGGTCCTGGCGGCGGCTTCGGCCGCGGCGCAGGACGGGGCAGCCGCGACCGTGCCGCTCGTGGCGCGCAAGGGCCGGGCCAGCTACCTCGGGGAGCGCAGCGCGGGCCACCAGGACCCGGGCGCCACCTCCACCGCGATGCTGTTCGCCGCCTTCGCCTCCGTCGCCGGGCAGTGACGGTGGCGGACGGCGTCGTCGCGCGGGTCGGCCTCGTCGTCGTCTCCCACGTCGCCGGCATCGCCGACGGCGTGGCCGAGCTGGCGCGGCAGATGGCACCGGACGTCCTCGTGCTGCCCGCCGGCGGCACCGACGACGGCGGCGTGGGCACGAGCTTCGACCGGGTGCTGACCGCGCTGGAGCAGGCGTCGGCCGACGCCTCCGGGGTCGTGGTGACCTACGACCTCGGCTCGGCCCTGCTGACGACCGAGACCGCGCTCGAGCTGCTGGACGACGACGTGCGCCGGCTCGTCACCGTGGTCGACGCGCCCCTCGTCGAAGGGACGCTGGCGGCGGCCGTGGCCGCGCAGGGACGTGCCGGCGTGCAGGAGGTGGTCGCTGCAGCGGCAGGGCTCGCGCAGGGCGCCGCGCCCGAGGCGGGGGACGACGCCGAGGAGCGGACGACGCTGGTGCTGGTCAACCCGCTCGGCCTGCACGCGCGGCCGGCCGCCGCCGTGGCCCGGGCGCTGGCCGGGCTCGACGCGCGCACGACGCTCGGCCGGCCCGGCGGGCCGGGTGTCGACGCGCGCAGCGTGCTCGGCGTCGTGGGGCTCGCGCTGCGCGGCGGCGACGAGGTGGACCTACGCGTCTCCGGCCCCGACGCCGCGACCGCCGTCCGCACCGTGGCCGAGCTGGTGGAGCAGGGGTTCGGCGAGCTGGACGGGCCGCCGGAGCCGGCACCGTCGCCCGGCAGGACGAGCGACGCGGCGTCGACCGGGCCGGACTTCTCCGGCACCGCCGCCTCGCCCGGAGTGGCGGCCGGGCCGCTGGTGCACCTGGGTGGCGAGGAGCCGCACGTCCCGGAGCGCACCGCGGCGGAGATCGGGTCCCACTCCGCGGCCGAGGGGGCACGGCTGCAGGAGGCGCTGCGCACGCTCGACGCCCGGCTCGCCGCCTCGAGCGACGACGTCGTGCAGGCGCACCGCGCGCTGCTCGCCGACCCGGCGCTCGCCGGGACGGCCCAGCAGCTCGTGGCCGGCGGCGCGTCAGCTGCCAGCGCCTGGTGGCGCGTGGTCGGCGACGCCCGGGCGGTGCTGGCGGGCGGCGACGAGGTGGTGGCCGGGCGGGCGGCCGACGTGCTCGACGTCGGCCTGCAGGTGCTGGCGCTGCTCGACCCCTCGCTCGACGCGGCCCTCCCGCCGGCCGAGCGCCTGGCCGGCGCGGTCGTTGTGGCAGCGGACCTGCTGCCCTCGCAGGTGCCGCAGCTGGCCGAGGCGGGCGTCGCCGGGGTGGCGACGGCGGGCGGGGCTCGCACGGCGCACGCGAGCCTGCTCGCGCGCGGGCTCGGGCTGCCCATGGTGGTCGGGCTGGGTGGCGCGGTGCTCGGGCTCGAGGCCGGGGTGCCCGCTGTGCTCGACGGGACGGCGGGACGGCTCACGGCACCGGCCGACCCGGCGGCGGTCGCCGAGGCGCACGAGCGCCGGGCTGCGGCGGAGCGCGAGCGCCACGAGGCGCAGGCCGCCGCCGCTGCCCCGGTGGTGCTGCCGGACGGCCGGCGGGTCGAGGTCCGCGCCAACGTCGCCAGCGTCGCGGAGGCCCGCGCCGCGCGGGAGGCCGGTGCCGACGGGGTGGGGCTGTTGCGTACCGAGCTGATGTTCCTCGACCGCGCCGAGCTGCCCGGCGAGGAGGAGCAGGCGGCCGGGCTGGCCGCGGTCTTCGCCGCGCTGGACGGCGCACCGGTCGTGGTGCGCACGCTCGACGTCGGCGGCGACAAGCAGCTGCCGGCGCTGCGGCTGGACCCGGTGCGCCACGGCTTCCTCGGCGAGCGCGGCCTGCGGCACGGGCTCGCCCACCCAGAGGTGCTGCGCACGCAGGTACGCGCGGTGCTGCGCGCCGCCGCCAGCACCGCCTCGGAGGTGGCGCTGATGGCGCCCATGGTCACCTTCGCCGACGAGGCGCAGGCGTTCCGCGACGTCGTCGAGCGGGCGGGCGCCGAGCTGCAGGCGGAGGGCGCTGCGTACGCGCTGCCGTCCGCCCTCGGCGTCATGGTCGAGGTCCCCGCCGCGGCGCTCGCGGTCGACGAGCTGGCCGCCGTCGTCGACTTCGTCAGCGTCGGCACCAACGACCTGGTGCAGTACCTCGTGGCCGCCGAGCGCACCCTGCCCGAGGTCGCCGGGCTCTACCGGCCCGACGCGACAGCGGTCTGGCGGACGCTCGAGCAGGTCGTGGCGGGGGCGCGCCGCGGCGGGTGCCGCGTCGCGGTCTGCGGCGAGCTGGCCGGTGACCCGGAGACAGCCGCCCGCCTGGTCGCCCTGGGCGTCGACGAGCTGTCGATGGCGCCGGTGTCCGTCGCGGCAGTGAAGGCCGCGCTGCGCCCGTGACCGGTTCGTCCATACTCGACGGCATGACCAGCCAGGCGCCCGACCGCGTCGACGGGACGGACGCCTCCGGACCAGAGCTCCCCGCCGTCTTCTCCGCGGGCGGCGAGGTGGGCCGCGACCTGGCCCGCGTCGACTGGGCGTCGACCCCGCTCGGCCCGCCGGAGGACTGGCCGCAGAGCCTGCGCAGCGTCGTGCGCGTGCTGCTCTCGTCGCGGTTCTCCATGTGGATGGCCTGGGGACCGGAGCTCACGTTCTTCTGCAACGAGGCCTACCGCCGCGACACCCTCGGCGCGAAGTACCCGTGGGCGCTCGGCCGGCCCGCCAGCGAGGTCTGGGCCGAGATCTGGCCGGAGATCGGCCCGCGCATCGAGTCGGTGACCGGCACGGGCGAGGCCACCTGGGACGAGGCGCTGCTGCTGTTCCTCGAGCGCTCGGGCTACCGCGAGGAGACCTACCACACGTTCTCCTACAGCCCGCTGACCGACGACGACGGCGCCATCGTCGGCATGCTGTGCGTCGTGTCGGAGGACACCGAGCGCGTGATCGGCGCCCGGCGCCTGGCCACCGTGCGCGACCTCGGCGCCCACGTCACGGCACTGCGCAGCGAGGCCGACGTGCTCGAGGCCGCGAGCGCGCAGCTCTCCGCCAACCCGCGCGAGCTTCCCTTCACGATGGTCTACCAGCTCGCCGAGGACTCCGGCTCCGCGGTGCTCGCGGCCTCTACCGGCCTTGCCGCCGGCCACCCCGCCGCGCCCGCGGTGCTCGGCCTCGACGACACGCACGCTCCGTGGCCGCTCGCGCGGGTGCTCGACGGCGAGGTCGTCACGCTCGACGACCTCGCCGACCGCTTCGCCGACCTGCCCACCGGCGCATGGGACCGCCCGCCGTCCCACGCGCTGCTCCTGCCGTTCCGGCAGCAGGGCTCCGCGGGCGCCCACGGCTTCCTGGTCGCGGGGCTCAACCCCTACCGGCCCGTCGACGCCGACGCCCGCGGCTTCGTCGAGCTGCTCGCCGACCAGCTCGGGTCGGCGCTCGCGACCGCGCGGGCCTACCAGCAGGAGCGCGAGCGCACCGAGCGCCTGGTCGAGCTCGACCGCGCCAAGACCGCCTTCTTCACCAACGTCAGCCACGAGTTCCGGACCCCGCTGACCTTGCTGCTCGGGCCGGCGGAGGACGCGCTGGCCGACTCCCGCCACCCCCTCGACCCGGTGCAGCGCGAGCGGATGGAGATCGTCGAGCGCAACGGCGAGCGCCTGCTCAAGCTGGTCAACACGCTGCTCGACTTCTCCCGCCTGGAGGCCGGCAGCCTGCACGCCGAGTTCGAGCCCGTCGACCTCGCCGCCTACACCGCCGAGCTCGCCGCGACCTTCACCGTCGCCGTGCAGCGGGTGGGGCTCAGCCTCGAGGTCGACTGCCCGCCGCTGGGCTCGCCGGTCCTGGTCGACCGCGAGATGTGGGCCAAGATCGTGCTCAACCTGCTCTCCAACGCGCTCAAGTTCACCTTCGAGGGCCGGATCAGCGTGCGGCTGCGCGCCGAGGGCGACTTCGTGGTGCTGGAGGTCGAGGACACCGGCACCGGCATCCCGCCCGAGCGGCAGGCCGGGCTGTTCGAGCGCTTCAACCGGGTCGCCGGCGCCGCCTCGCGCAGCCACGAGGGCTCGGGCATCGGGCTCGCCCTCATCGCCGAGCTCGCCGCCGCCCACTCCGGCGAGGTCTCGCTCGAGAGCGAGCCGGGCCGCGGCTCGACGTTCGCCGTGCGCATCCCCGCCAGCCGCGGCGACGAGGCCGGCGGCTCCGACGGCACGCTCGGCACCGCGACCGAGGCGGGAACCGGCGCGGCGGAGCGCAGCGCCCGCGGCTTCCTCGCGGAGGCGCTGCGCTGGCTCGACGCCCGTGACGACAGCTCCGCGGGCGGCGGCGCGACGCCGGGTCGCGACCGCCCGCGTACCCCTGACACGGAGAGCGGCACCCGGCCGCGCGTGCTCGTCGCCGACGACAACGCCGACATGCGCGACTACATGGCGCGGCTGCTCGCCCCCGACCACGGGGTGCTGGTCGCCGAGGACGGCGCGGCGGCCCTGGGACTGGCCCGGCAGGCGGCGCCCGACCTGGTGCTCACCGACGTGATGATGCCCGCGCTCGACGGCTTCGGCCTGCTCGCAGCCCTGCGAGCCGACCCGCTCACCGCGCAGGTGCCGGTGGTCATGGTGTCCGCGCGCGCCGGCGAGGAGGCGACGGTCGAGGGGCTGGAGGCCGGGGCCGACGACTACCTCGTCAAGCCGTTCTCGGGGCGCGAGCTGCTCGCCCGGGTGCGCGCGAACCTCGAGCTCGACCGGGTGCGCCGCACCCGCCGCGCGCTCGAGCGCAGCCAGGAGCTGCTCGACCAGGCCCAGCGACTGGCGCAGGTGGGCAGCTGGGAGGTCGAGCTGGCCACCCTCGCGGTGACGGCCTCGCCGGAGTTCGCCCGCCAGGTGGGGTTCACCCGCGAGGAGCTCGCCCGGCCCGGCGGCGCCGAGCTGGTCGCGGCGCGCGTCCACCCCGACGACAGCGACCACGTGCGCACCGTGCTCGAGGCGGCGACCGCGAACGGATCGCCCATCGACTACGAGGTGCGGATCACCGGCCAGGACGGCGAGGTGCGCACCTACCGCACGCTCGGCGAGGTCGAGCACGACGAGACCGGCGCACCGACGCGCATCCGCGGCAGCAACCAGGACGTCAGCGAGCAGCGGGCCGCCGAGCGCGCCCTCGCCGACGCGGCTGCGCGCTCCGAGGCCGCGTCTCGCGAGCACAGCATCGCCGACGAGCTGCAGCGCAGCCTGCTGCCCGCTGCCGACGTGCGCGCCGACACCCTGACCGTCGCGGCCTACTACCGGGCGGGCGTCGAGGGCACGCAGGTCGGCGGTGACTGGTACGACGTCATCGACCTGGGCGCGGGGCGCACGGCGCTGGTGCTCGGCGACGTGATGGGCCGCGGCGTGCGGGCGGCGGCGGTGATGGGGCAGCTGCGCTCCGCCGTGCGGGCCTACGCCCGTCTCGACCTGCCGCCGGGCGACGTGCTCGCCCACCTCGACGGCGTCGTGCGCGACCTCGGCGACGACCAGATCGTCACCTGCGTCTACGCCGTCCACGACCCCCACGACCACGCGCTGACCTGGGCCAACGCGGGCCACCTGCCCCCGCTGCTGCGGGCCGCCGACGGCACGGTCGCGCGGCTCGACTCGCCCGCCGGCGCCCCGCTGGGCACGGCCACGGGCGCGCCGCCGGAGCACCGCATCCTGCTCGAGCCCGGCGCGGTGCTCGCGCTCTACACCGACGGGCTGGTCGAGCGGCGCGACAGCGACATCGACGCGGGCATCGACTCGCTCGCCGAGGCGCTGGGCGCGACCGCCCGCGAGCTGCAGGCCGGCACGCCGCGCGAGCTGGTCGGCCGGCTGCTGCCGCAGGGCCCCGACGACGACGTCGCGGTGCTGCTCGTGCAGGTCGACCCGAGCAGCGAGCTCCGGGCGATCACGGTGCCCGTGCCCGACGACCTGGCGGCCGTCGGCGTGGCCCGACGGGCGGTGCGGCGCTCGCTGCGCGAGTGGGACGTGGACGAGGACACCGAGCACGTCGCGCTGCTGCTGGTGAGCGAGCTGGTGACCAACGGGCTGGTGCACGGGCGCAGCCCGGTGGTGCTGCGGGTGCGGCGCGCTCCCCGCTCCCTGGTGCTCGAGGTCAGCGACGGCACCAGCTCGGCGCCCACGCTGATGCGGCCGACGCCGGAGGACGAGCACGGGCGCGGCGTGCAGCTGGTCGCGCGGCTCGCCGAGCGCTGGGCGATCCGGCCCACGCCGACCGGCAAGGCGGTGTGGGCGACGCTGCCGCTGCCCGTGGCGCGCGCCCGTTGAGCGGCCGCGCCGTCGGTGAGCAGCGCGCGCCCCTGGTGGGCGGCGCGGGCTAGCGGGGCTCGGGGCGCCAGACGACCAGGGCGGCGGTCTCGCGGGCGAAGGGCACGAGGTCGCGCCGCGAGGCGCGGGTGGCCTCGTAGGCCGCCTGCCGGGCGCGCACCTCGGCCGAGCTGAGCGCGCCGTCGAGCTCCTGCTGCAGCTCCTGCACGCGCGAGCGCAGGGCGTCGACCTGCAGCTCGAGCTCGAGGATGCGCTTGACCCCCGCGAGGTTGACCCCGTCGGCGGTCAGTCGCTGCACCTCGCGCAGGGCGGCGATGTCGCGGGCGCTGTAGCGGCGCCCTCGCCCGGCGGCCCGGCCTGGCGAGACCAGGCCGAGCCGGTCGTACTGGCGCAGCGTCTGCGGGTGCAGGCCGGAGAGCTCGGCCGCCACCGAGATCACGTAGACGGGCGCACCGTCCTCGAGCTGCACGTCGATCACCTCCGGGTGGCGGCGGAGAGCAGGGCCGCGCGCGGGTCGTCGCCGGCCGTCGCTGCAGCGAAGGCCTCGAGCGCGGCGCGGGCGTCGTCGGAGAGCTTGGCCGGCACGGCCACCGAGACGGTGACGAGCAGGTCGCCCTTGGTGCCGTCCTTGCGCGGAGCGCCGCGGCCGCGCACGCGGAACGTGCGTCCGTTGGCGGTGCCCGCCGGCACCTTGAGCGTGACGGTCGAGCCGGCGAGCGTGGGTACGCGGATGTCGGCTCCCAGCGCCGCCTCGGCGAAGGTGACGGGGAGGGTCAGCGTGAGGTTGTCGCCGTCGCGGCCGAAGACCGGGTGCGGCGTGACGTGGACGAGCACGAGCAGGTCGCCGGCCGGGCCGCCCCGCTCGCCGGGAGTGCCGCGGCCCTTGAGCCGCACGCGTGCGCCGTCCTTGACGCCGGCCGGGAGCCGGACGTTGATGACCTCGCTGGCCGCGGCGTGCCCGGAGCCCGAGCACACCGGGCACGGGTCGTCGACGACCAGGCCGCGGCCCTTGCAGGTGCGGCAGGGCTCGGCGAAGGCGAAGCCGGAGCCGCCGCCCACGCTGGTCTGGCCGCTGCCCCCGCAGGTCGGGCAGGTGTGGGGCAGGGCGCCGTCGCGCCCGCCGGTGCCGCGGCAGGCCGGGCACGGCTTCTCGCTCGTCATGCGGAGCGGGACCGTGAGGCCCTCGACGCTCTCGACGAAGCTGATGCGCACCTCGGACTCGACGTCGGAGCCGCGGCGCGGGCCGGCGCCCCGTCGCCCGCCGCCGCCGAACAGCCCGCCCAGCACGTCGCCGAGCCCGCCGGAGCCGCCGCCGGCCTGGGCGAAGATGTCACCGAGGTCGAATCCGGGCCCGGGGCCCGCCCCGCCCGGCGCGCGGAAGCGACCCGCTCCCCCGCTGCCGAACAGCGAGCGCGCCTCGTCGTACTCCTTGCGCCGGGTCGGGTCGGAGAGCACGTCGTAGGCCTCGGAGATCTCCTTGAACCGCTCCTCGGCACCGGCGTCACCCTTGTTGGCGTCGGGGTGGAACTGGCGCGCGAGCTTGCGGTAGGCCTTCTTGACCTCGTCGGCCGGAGCGTCCTTGGCGACGCCGAGCGCCTTGTAGTAGTCCTTCTCCAGGAAGTCCTTCGTGCTCACCCGGCGTCTCCTCCCTCTGTGGTCCGTGCGGGTCGTGCGGGTCGTGCTGGTCGTGGTTGCAGTGCTGCTCCCACCGCCCCGCCGCCTCCGCTGGCGGGAGCAGAGGCGGCGGTGGTGCGGCTAGGCGCCGGGGTCGGGCTCGGCGACGGCCACCCGCGCCGGGCGGACGACCCGCTCGCCGATGCGGAAGCCCGGCTGCAGGATCTGCACCGCGGTGGCCTGCGTGACCTCGGCCGACAGCTCGTGCATGAGCGCCTCGTGCACGGTGGGGTCGAACGGGTCGCCCACCTCGCCGAAGCGCACCAGCCCGAGCTTCTCGACCGCCGCGCTCAGCGAGTCGGCGACGGCCTTGAAGCCGCCGACCAGCTCGCCGTGCGCCGCTGCGCGGTCGATGTCGTCGAGCACCGGCAGGAACGCCGTGAGCACCGAGGCGAGCGCGGTCTCCCGCACCGCCTCGCGGTCGCGGTCGACGCGCCGGCGGTAGTTGGCGTACTCCGCCGACAGGCGCTGCAGGTCGGCCGTGCGCTCGGCGAGCTGCATCTCGAGCAGCACCTGGGCGTCGGAGCCGGCCTGGTCGTCGGAACCGGCGCCCTCCGCAGGAGCGGCGTCACCCGCGGGGACGGCCCCCGGAGCCGGCGTCGCCGCCGGCTCCCGGACCTCTCCCGTCTGCGGGTCGATGCGCCGCTTGTCGCGGACCACCGGCTCCTGGTCGGGCCGGAGCTCTTCGCTCACCGCTGGTCGTCCTCGTCGACGATCTCGGCGTCGACCACGTCGTCGGCACCGGCCCCGGGGGCACCGGCACCCGCGCCGCCCGCCGAGGCGCCCGCGCCGGCCTCGCCGGATGCCTGGGCGTTGGCGTACATCGCCGAGCCCAGCTTGGAGCTGGCCTGCGCCACCCGGTCGGTGGCCGCCTTGATCGCCTCGAAGTCGGCGCCCTCGAGCGTGGACTTCAGCGACCCGAGGGCCTCCTCGACCTCGCCCTTGAGGTCCGCGGGGACCGTGTCGGCGTTGTCGGAGAGGAACTTCTCGGTCTGGTAGACGAGCGACTCGCCGGTGTTGCGGACCTCGGCGTCCTCGCGGCGCTTGCGGTCCTCCTCGGCGTGGGCCTCGGCGTCCTTCACCATGCGCTCGATGTCGTCCTTGGGCAGGGCGGAGCCGCCGGTGATGGTCATCCGCTGCTCCTTGCCGGTGCCCAGGTCCTTGGCCGCGACGTGCACGATGCCGTTGGCGTCGATGTCGAAGGTGACCTCGATCTGCGGCACGCCGCGCGGAGCCGGCGGCAGGCCGGTGAGCTCGAACATACCGAGCTTCTTGTTGGCCGAGGCCATCTCCCGCTCGCCCTGGAAGACCTGGATCTGCACCGACGGCTGGTTGTCGTCGGCCGTGGTGAAGATCTCCGAGCGCTTGGTCGGGATCGTGGTGTTGCGCTCGATCAGCTTGGTCATGATGCCGCCCTTGGTCTCGATGCCGAGGGACAGCGGGGTGACGTCGAGCAGCAGGACGTCCTTGACCTCGCCCTTGAGCACGCCGGCCTGGAGCGCGGCGCCGATCGCCACGACCTCGTCGGGGTTGACGCCCTTGTTGGGCTCGCGCCCGCCGGTGAGCTCCTTGACGACGTCGACGACGGCCGGCATGCGGGTCGACCCGCCGACGAGCACGACGTGGTCGATCTTGTCGACCGGGATGCCCGCGTCGCGCAGGACGTTGCGGAACGGCACCTTGGTGCGCTCGAGCAGGTCGCCGGTGATGCGCTGGAACTCGGCGCGGGTCAGCGTCTCGTCGAGGAACAGCGGGTTCCGGTCGGCGTCGACGGTGATGTAGGGCAGGTTGATCGAGGTCTGCTGCGAGCTCGAGAGCTCGATCTTGGCCTTCTCGGCCGCCTCGCGGATGCGCTGCATGGCCATCTTGTCCTTGGCCAGGTCGATGCCCTGCGCCGCGCGGAACTTCTCGACCAGGTGGTCGACGACGCGCTGGTCCCAGTCGTCACCGCCGAGGTGGTTGTCGCCGGAGGTGGCCTTGACCTCGACCACGCCGTCGCCGATCTCGAGCAGCGACACGTCGAACGTGCCACCGCCGAGGTCGAAGACCAGGATGGTCTGCTCCTTCTCGCCCTTGTCAAGGCCGTAGGCCAGGGCGGCCGCGGTCGGCTCGTTGACGATGCGCAGGACGTTGAGACCCGCGATCTCGCCGGCCTCCTTGGTGGCCTGGCGCTGGGAGTCGTTGAAGTAGGCCGGCACCGTGATGACCGCGTCGGTGACGTTCTCGCCGAGGTAGGCCTCCGCGTCGCGCTTGAGCTTCTGCAGCACGCGGGCACTGATCTCCTGCGGGGTGTACTTCTTCGAGTCGATGTCCACGGTCCAGCTGGTGCCGACGTGGCGCTTGACCGAGCGGATGGTGCGGTCGGGGTTGGTGACGGCCTGGCGCTTGGCGACCTCGCCGACGAGCACCTCGCCGTTCTTCGCGAACGCCACGACCGACGGCGTCGTGCGGGCGCCCTCGGCGTTGGCGATGACGGTGGGTTCTCCACCCTCGAGGACCGAGACGACCGAGTTGGTCGTCCCGAGGTCGATGCCGACGGCACGAGCCATGGGGTTACCTCCGGTAGTTGCTGGGTCGGACCACAGTTGAGCCCTGCTGGCTCAATGCTTCCCGACAGTCCCAACGGACGTCAAGCCGAGTTGATTCCACCCGGCTCAACTCTCCTGCGTCTCCTGCGTCACTGCCCCCGCGGGCGTGCTCGCGCCCGCCGGCGGGCAGGATGGGGCGCAGACAGCGACCAGGCGCGACAGCGAGGATCGAGGACGACCATGAGCAAGCAGGACGCGGGCATCGGGCTCAAGGTGCTCACCGCCGGAGGCGCGGTCGGCGCCGCCTGGGCGGCCCGCAAGCTGGTCACCACCGGCTGGAAGCTCACGACGGGCAACGAGCCGCCGGCCAACCCCGAGGACCCCGAGGTCGAGTGGGTGGAGGCCGTCGGCTGGGCGCTGCTCTCGGGCGCGGTGATCGGCCTGGCCCGCCTGGCCGCGAGCCGCCAGGCAGCGGTCTGGTACTCGAAGGCCACCGGCACGACGCCCGCCAACCTCAACGACGTCAGCAGCTGAGCGGCTCGCGGGACACGTCCCCCGGTTCTTCGTTGCGAAGCGCACGGACCGGGGTACGTTACGGCCACCTCTGAGGTGGTGGCCTGCCAGGTCACCCCGGGGAAAGGTGGCGGGGGCCCATGCGCACAGCGGCGAGCCGCGCCGAGGTCCTGGCCACGGTGGCCACGCGGGTCATGGGCGCGGCGGGCCTCGACGAGGTGGCGGCGGTGGTCGCCGACGCGGCCGCTCAGCTCGTGGGCGAGGCGAGCGCCGCAGTCCTGCTGGACCCCACGTCCTCCGTGTGCGAGCACGTCGGCCTGGGCCACCCCGACGCCACGGCGAGGCAGGCGCTCGACGCCTCGGCGAAGCGGCTGCGCGGCGGCTCGGCCACGCTGGTGGGGACGCTGACCGCCCTCCGCTACGAGCCGGTCGTGCGGCGGGTGGCTGCACCGTACCTCCCGACCGCACCGCTGGTCGCCCTCTGGGGGACCGAGGGTCGCGCCCACCAGCTCGGGCTGCAGGTCCCCAGCCGCGACGGCTCGCGCTGCGTGCTGCTGTGCGCGCGGCCGGCCGGCGCCGAGCCCTACGACGACGACGACGAGGCGGCTCTGCTCGCCCTCGCCGAGGCCGTCACGCTGCCGCTTGAGAATGCACGCCTGCTCGAGGCGGCCACTCGGGAGGCGGCCGAGCGGGCGGCGGCCGAGCAGCGGCTCGCCGAGGCCTACGCCCGCGAACGCGTGCTCTCGGGGCTGGCCGACCGGCTGGTGGAGCTGCAGCGCGAGGCGCCCGACATGGAGGTCGTCGCCCGCGCCGTCGCCGAGGCGAGCCGGGACATCACCGGGCAGGCCAGCTTCGTGCTCCTGCGCGACGTCGCGACCGGGGCGGTGGGCGCCTCGGCCTACGCCCCGCCGGGCCGGGGAGCCGCGACGCGACCCGGCCGGCTGTGGAGCGCCGACCACGTCCCGCCGGTGCTGGCCCGCGCGCTCGAGACCGGTGACCTGATCTCCACCGACGAGCCCCTCGGACCCCTGGAGAGGGCGGCCGCTGAGGCGGAGGGCTCCGCGTCCACCAGGCAGCACATGGTCGTCGCGCGGATCATGTTCGACGGCCTGGTGAGGGGGACCTTGTCGTTCCACCGCAACGCGGCCCAGGCGGCCTTCACGGAGGCCGACCTCGAGCTCGCTCGCTTCCTGGCGGCGCGCGTCTCGCTCCACGTGGTCAACTGCCAGCTGGCGCTGGCTGGCCGGGAGGCCGCCGCGCTGCAGCGCGAGGCCGAGGAGGCCCGCGCCGAGGTCGCCCGGCGAGCAGGCGAGGTCCTCGACGCCCTGCCCGTACTGGTGCTCACGCTCGACGAGCACGGGGTCGTCGACCTCACCAACCGGGCCCTGATGGACTCGAGCGCCGCGACCCCGCGATTCCTCGAGCTGCTCGACCACCACCAGGGCCGCTACGCCGCCGCGATGCGCTCGGTGGGCGAGGCGACCGCCAACGCCGGGCTGGTCGACCTCGCCGACGGCATCGAGGCCGTCCTGCGCGGCAGGCTGGGCCGCTACGAGGCCGACACGCACGCCCGCCCGGCAGGCACCGACGAGCACTGGTGGCACAGCATCGTCGTCCCACGGTCCGGCGGCGGCGTGATCATCACCTACGACGACGTCACCGACCGCAAGAACGCGGAGGTCGAAGCAGCCCACCAGGCCACCCACGACACGCTCACCGGACTGCCCAACCGGGCGCTGCTCACCGACCGGCTCGAGCACGCGGTGGCCCGCGCCGCCCGTCACCCGGGCGTGCTCGCCGTGCTGTTCATCGACCTCGACCACTTCAAGCTCGCCAACGACACCTACGGCCACGGCTTCGGCGACGCCCTGCTGGTGCAGGTCGTCGCCCGGCTCTCGGCCGCGATCCGGCCCGAGGACACCCTCGCCCGCTTCGGCGGCGACGAGTTCGTGCTCCTTTGCGAGGAGCTGCACTCCGCCGACGAGGCCTCCGTGATCGCCGGCCGCCTGCTGCGGGCGCTGGAGGAGCCCGTGCTCGTCGAGGGTCGCACCCTGCGCCAGAGCGCGAGCCTCGGCCTGGCCGTCGCAGGCCCGGGCACCGACTCCTCGACGCTGCTCTCGGAAGCCGACGCGGCACTGTTCCTCGCCAAGGAGCGGGGGCGCGGTCAGCTGGCCACCTTCGACCGGTCCCACGGCGACACCTCGGGCCGCCGGCTCGACCTCATGCAGGCCCTGCACGCCGCCCTTGCGGGCGACGTGCTCGAGCTGCACTTCCAGCCGATCGTGTCGCTGCGCACCGGCGAGGTGACCGGCGCGGAGGCGCTGCTGCGCTGGCGCCGCGACGGCGTGCTCGTCGGCCCGGGCGAGTTCCTCCACGTCGCCGAGTCGATGGGGCTGACCCTGCCGATCGGCCGGTGGGTGCTCCGCGCCGCCTGCGCCCAGGCGGCGCGCTGGCGCCGCGCCGGCGCCACCGGCCGCGTCTTCGTCAACGTCAGCCCGGCGCACCTCGCGCTCGGGCTCGAGGACGACGTACGCGCTCTGCTCGAGGAGTTCGGCCTGCCGGGCTCAGCGCTGGGAGTGGAGATCACGGAGACGACGCTGATGCAGGACCCCGAGACCTCCATCTCCTGCCTGCACACGCTGCGCGACCTCGGCGTGAGCGCCGAGATCGACGACTTCGGCACGGGCTACTCCTCGCTGGCCTACCTCAAGGAGCTCGAGCCGCAGAGCCTGAAGATCGACCGCACCTTCGTCGCCGGCGTCCACCGCGACGAGCGCGACCGGCGCATCGTGCAGGCGATCATCTCGCTGGCGCGCAGCCTCGGAGTGAGCTCGACCGCCGAGGGCATCGAGTCGCCCGAGCAGCTGGCGACGCTGCGCGAGCTGGGGTGCGACGCCGCCCAGGGCTACCTGCTGCGCCGGCCGGCGCCGCCCGAGGGCAGCTGGCCGACCGTCACCGCGGGCCTGCTCGACGGCTGAGGGCCAGCGGCAGAGCCCTCGCCTGCCTCAGCGGCAGAGAGCCGCGAACCGCCCGAACACCACCTCGGCGACCCCCGCGAGCGCCGCGACGGCCTCCGGCGCCCGCTCGCGGATCTCCTCGCCCAGCGGGCCGGGCGCCTCGTCGGCGAACTCCGTGCAGAACGCGTCGACGCCGGCGCGGTCGAGCTCGAGGTGCGGCTGGAGCCCCCAGGCGGCCGCGCCGACGCGGAAGGCCTGGTTCTCGTAGGCCGCGCTGCGCGCCAGGTGGGCAGCCTGCGGCGGCAGGACGACCGTGTCGCCGTGCCAGTGCAGGGTGCGCAGCCGGGTCGGCAGGCTGCCGAGCAGCTCGTCGGAGGCTGCGGCCTCGGTGAGCTCGACGTCGCCCCAGCCCACCTCGAGCCCGTGCCCCGGCACCGCAGAGCCACCGGAGGCGACGGCCAGCAGCTGCGCGCCCAGGCAGATGCCGAGCACCGGGACCGAGCGGTCGAGCGCGTCCTCGAGCAGCGCCAGCTCGGCCGTCCTGCTCGCGAAGCCCTCGTCGCTGTAGGCGGCCATCGGCCCGCCCATGACGACGACCCCGCTCAGGCTCGACGCGTCGGCCGGCACGGGGTCGCCGAGGTAGGTGCGGCGCACGTCGAGCGCCCGCCCGGCGCGCACCAGCGCCTGCCCGAGGCGGTAGGGCCCCTCCACCGGCTTGTGCTGCACGACCAGGACCGTCACGCCCGCCATTCTGGCCGAACGGGTGCGCCCAGCGCTGGTGCGCCATGCTTGGCCCCGTGCGCATCGCCACCTGGAACGTCAACTCCGTGCTGGCCCGCGAGCCCCGGATGCTCGAGTGGCTCGAGCGGGTCGCGCCCGACGTCGTGTGCCTGCAGGAGACCAAGTGCGACGACGCCGCATTCCCGCGCGCGGGCGTCGAGGCGCTGGGCTACGAGGTGGCCGCCCACGGCGAGGGTCGGTGGAACGGCGTGGCGCTGCTCTCACGCGTGGGGATCGACGACGTACGCCGCGGCCTCCCCAGCGACCCCGGCTTCCCGACCCCCGACGTGCGCGAGGCGCGCGCGGTGTCGGCGACGTGCGGCGGCGTACGCGTGTGGTCGGTCTACGTGCCCAACGGCCGGGAGCCGGGGCACGAGCACTACGCCTACAAGCTGGCGTGGTTCGACGCGCTGCGCGACGCGGTGGCCGCCGAGCTGCCCGGACCGCTGGCGGTGATGGGCGACTTCAACGTCGCGCCCACCGACGCCGACGTCTGGGACCCGAAGGCCTTCACGCACTCCACGCACGTCACCCCGCCCGAGCGCGGCGCCCTCGCCGCGCTGCGCGACCTGGGCCTCGGCGACGTGGTGCCGCGCGCGCTGAAGTACGACATCCCGTTCACCTACTGGGACTACCGCGCCGGCATGTTCCACAAGAACCTCGGCATGCGCATCGACCTGGTCTACGCCAGCGAGCCCGTGCGCACGCGGGTCACGGACGCCTGGATCGACCGCGAGGCGCGCAAGGGCAAGGGCGCCTCCGACCACGCGCCGGTGGTCGTGGAGCTCTCCGACGAGAGCTAGCTGCGTGCGTTCTGCTCGTACTGCGAGGCGACCGGGCCCTGCTGGCCGACGTACTTCGAGCCCAGGTCGGGGTGGCCGTAGGGCCGCTCGGCCGGCGCGTCGAGGGTGTGGAAGGAGAGCTGCCCGACCCGCATGCCCGGCCACAGCTTGATCGGCAGCGTCGCGACGTTGGAGAGCTCGAGGGTGATCTGGCCGCGCTTCCAGCCGGGGTCGACGAAGCCGGCGGTCGCGTGGATGAGCAGGCCCAGCCGGCCGAGGCTGCTCTTGCCCTCGACCCGGGCGACCAGGTCGTCGGGCAGGCCGATCGCCTCGAGGGTGGTGCCGAGCACGAACTCGCCGGGGTGGAGCACGAACGCGTCGCCCTCGCCCACCGCGATCTTCTGCATGAGGTCGCTGCGCCGCGCGTAGGGGTCGATGACCTCGGCGGTGTGGTTGCGGAAGACGAGGAACTCCGCGCCGAGCCGCACGTCGACGCTGGCCGGCTGCACCTGGCTGGGCTCGATCGGGTCGACCACGAGCCGGCCCTCGTCGAGCAGGCGGCGGATGGTGCCGTCCGACAGGATCACGCGAGCGACCCTAACGGGTGGTCGGGTCAGCCGCGCCGCGCGGGCACGAAGACGCGCATCGTGGACGGCCCGCGGTTGGCCCACAGCGCGTAGGGCACCGCCACGAGCTCGACCTCGCGGGCCGCGCCGGCCGGCTCCTGCCCCAGCGTCGCCCAGCCCGAGCCCGCCCAGCCGCTGTCGTCGCGCTGGACGCCCCTCGCCCGGACCCGCACGACCCGCTGGCCGAGCAGCTCGACGGTCTCCTCCTCGAGCGGGCGGTCGACGAGCAGCTCGACGCGCTCGAGGTCGAGCCCGCGCTGGTCGGGCGACTCGAAGCAGAGCACGACCGGGCCGCGCTCGACGGCGACCTGGCCGCGCACGGCGTCGACCGAGGGGTGGGCCACCGTGAGGCGCGGGGCGACGGGGAGCACGAGGCGTACGCGCTCGCCCGCCTCCCAGCGGCGGGCCACCGCTGCGTACCCCGGCCCTCCGGCGGCGCGCCCCTCGCCGTCGACCTCGAGCCGCGCCCCGTCGCCCGCCCACGCGGGCACGCGCAGCCGCAACTCCCAGGGCTCGTCGGGCGAGGTGACGACGCGCACGTCGACGACCCCGTCGAGCGGGTACGCGGTGGCGACCTCGAGCTCGACGCGCCCCTCGGGCAGGTCGGCGGCGACGGTGGCGGGGACGTACTGGTGCACCTGCACGCCGGCGGGCGACCACGTGGCGACATAGGCGCCGAGGGAGGCGATGGTGCGCAGGACGTTCGGCGGGCAGCACGCGCACTCGAACCACGGCGGGCGGGTGCCCGGAGCCGCCGCGCGGGTCGGCCGGGTGTCGGTCGGCGCCGGCTCGTGGGGCACCCGGCGCTGGGCGGGGTTGCTGTAGAAGAAGCCGGTCCGCTCGACCGAGGTCGACGCGGCGACCAGGTTGTGCAGCGCCCGCTCGACCGCGTCGGCGAAGCGCGCCTCGCCGGTGGCGAGCAGCAGCCGCCACGACGCCATCACGACGCCGATGCTGGCGCAGGTCTCGCCGTAGCCGAGGTCGGGCGGCAGCTCGTAGGGGTCGCCGAACGCCTCGCCCTCGACGCGCAAGCCGACAGCCCCGGTGACGTAGGCCTTGCGCGCCGTCATCGACTCCCACTGCGCGACCGCTGCGTCGAGCAGGGTCTGGTCACCGGTCTCGACGTAGACGTCGACCATGCCGGCGATCAGGTAGACCGCGCGCACCGCGTGCCCGACGACCTCGGTCTGCTCGCGCACGGGCACAGCGTCCTGGAAGTAGGCGGGCTCGAAGTGGCCGTCGGTGCCGAGCAGGCCGTAGCCGCGGTCGTCGAGGAACTGGCGGGCCAGCTCGAGGTAGGCGCGCTCCCCCGTCTCGCGGAAGAGCTCGACCAGCGCCATCTCGACCTCCTCGTGGCCGTCGGAGTCGCGCCGGCGCCCGCCGCCGAAGTCGCGCACCGCGCAGTCGGCCGCGCGGACCGCCACGTCGAACAGCGAGCTGCTGCCCGTCGCCCGGCGGTGCGCGATGCCGGCCTGCACGAGGTGCCCGATGCAGTAGAGCTCGTGGCTCTTCACCAGGTCGTCCCAGCGCACGTCGAGCCCGGCCTGCACGAAGGAGTTGACGTAGCCGTCGGGCCCCTGCGCTGCGCCGATGACGCCGGCCATCTCGTCGACGAGCGCTGCGAGCGCCGGCGAGTCCGCACGCCCGAGCTCCCAGGCCACTCCCTCGAGGGCCTTGTAGAGGTCGGGTCGGTGAACCACAAGCCGCGTCGCTCGGGTCCGGTGGCGCCGGGGGCCAGGCGACGCAGGTTGTCCACCGTGCCGTCGCGCTCGAGCCACTCGAACTCGTGCGGCGCTGTCACGTCGCGGTTGGCCCACTGCCAGTCGAGCCACGGCCCGCCGGTCAGCGCCACCTCGCGCAGGCCGAGCGGCCGCAGCCGCACGTGGGCGTCGCTGCTCGGTGCAACGGGCGCGATCGGTGCGACGGTCCGGACCGGGTCCTCGGGAGCTGCCACGGGCCGAACCTACGCCTGCCCGGCAGACCCTTGACTTCGACGCCGGCCAGGACGACCGTGCCAGCATGGGGGAGAACTCGCGGGGGCGTCGCCGCCTCGCCATGACTGTCAGCGCCGCACTGGTACTAGGTGGCGTGTCGAGCGCCGTTGTGGTCATAGGTGCCACACCGGCGCTCGCCACCACCGTCACGGTCACCAGCACCGCCGACCTCCCGGACGCCGACCTGAGCGACGGCGTCTGCGCCGCAGCGGGAGGTGCCTGCACGCTGAGAGCTGCCGTGCAGCAGACCGACGCCCTGCCGGGCATGGACACCGTCACCGTGCCCCCGGGCACCTACCTGCTCGACAGCGCCCTGCGGGTGGAGGACTCGCTCTTCCTCAACGCTCCCGGCGGTGCCGCGACGACGGTGCTCGACGGGCAGCACCACGACAGCGTGCTCGAGGTGCGCACCGCGGAGCTCCTGGTCTGCGACAGTGCGCGAAACAGCGTGGTGAGCGTCGACCGCAACGGCCAGCGCAACGGCACGCTGGTCAGCCCCGGCGCTGGCGGGCTCTCGATCCCCGGTGCCGTCACCCCGGGCAACGACGGCGACGTCTACGTCACCGGTTTCTCCACGGGCGTCGTGCGCTACGACGGCCGCACCGGCGCTCCCAAGAGCGTCTTCGTGGCCAACGGGTCCGGCGGCCTCGGCGGTGCGACCGATGCAGAGTTCCACGGCGACTACCTCTACGTCACCGACTACGTCGCCAGCCGGGTGCTGCGCTACGACCGGTTCACGGGCGCGTTCGTCGACGTCGTCGTCCCCGCCAGGTCCGGCGGTCTCGCCAACCCCAACAGCCTGCTGTTCCGCGGGAACGAGCTGCTGGTCACGAGCGCCGGCAGCGACGCGGTGCTGCGCTACGACGCGGGCACCGGCGCGTACCTCGGTGCGCTCGTGGCGCCCTTCTCCGGTGGCCTCGACACGCCCCGCGGCATGGTGGTACGCGGTGGCTCGCTCTACGTCTCGAGCTGGGCCAACGACCGCGTGCTGAAGTACGACGCCACGACCGGCGCCTACCAGAGCACGTTCGTGACGGCCGGCTCCGGCGGCCTCGACCGGCCCACCGACCTGGTCTTCTCCGAGGACGGCGACCTGCTGGTGCTGAGCTTCGGCACGAGGCAGGTGCTCCGCTACTCCGGCACCACCGGCGCCTACCGCGGGGTCCACCTGGCGGGGACAGCCGGGTCACCGCTGCTCGACACTCCTGCCTGCCTGGCGCCTCGCGTCGGCACCGGCCACGGCCCGATCGTGAGCGTGACGGGACTGACGCTGCGCAACGGGCGCAGCGACGTCGGCGTGCCGGGCGCGGGGCTCTACGTCAACGCCGGCGCCAGCGTGACGCTCAGCGACAGCGTCGTGCGCGACAACTCCTCGTCCGTCTTCGGCGGCGGCATCAGCAACTGGGGCGTGCTCGACGTCCGCCGCAGCGAGGTCCGCGACAACTCGCTGCCCGAGGGCGGCGGAGGGCAGACCTCGCAGGGGGGCGGCATCTTCAACAACGGCAGCCTCACCCTCACCGACACCACCCTCGCGGGCAACGTCGCGACGCGCGGCGGCGGCCTGTCGAACCTCAAGCACGCCGACCTCGTGGGCGTCACTGTCTCGGGCAACCGCGTCTGGGGCGGTGGCGGCGGCATCCGCAACGTGAGCGACGACGCGGTGCTCGACATCAGCTTCAGCACGATCACCGGCAACGAGGCCAACCGGCCGGGCGGCTCGGGCGAGCCGGACCGCTTCGGCGGCGGCATCATGAACCTCGGGCCGGTCGCGCAGGTCAACGTCGCCAACTCGGTCATCGCCGGCAACACCGACAACCGCGACCGCTTCCAGAGCGGCTACGGACCCGACTGCTACAGCCCGACCACCTTCCGGATGACTTCGCACCGCGACAACCTGCTCGGGGTGCTCAGCGACAGCTGCGTCATCCGCGACACGATCTTCGGCGACCACAGCACGATCCAGAGCGGCACGGGCGAGGCGCCCCTCGACCCGCGGCTCGGCCCGCTCGGCGCGAACGGCGGTCTGCCGCGTACCCACGCCCTGCTCTCCGGCAGCCCCGCGATCGACGCGGACGTGTCCGGCACGTCCGCGACCTTCTTCGACTGCGGCACGCACGACGCGCGCCAGCAGCCGCGACCGGTCGACGGTGACCTGGACGGTACGCCGCGGTGCGACCTCGGCGCCTACGAGTACCAGCCCCCGAGCGACGGCGACGGCGTCTCGCCGGCGACCGAGGACGGCGCACCGCACGGCGGCGACGGCAACAGCGACGGCATCCCCGACCGGCTGCAGCCGGGCGTGGCCTCGCTGCCGGCGGCGAACGGTGCCGGCTACGTCACCTTCGTCGCCAGCCCGGGCTCGGTGCTCCAGGACGTGCACACGACGGCGCCCGCACCCGGCGCCCCGGCGGGCGTGCGGCTGCCGGTCGGCGCCTTCAGCTTCTCGGTCACCGCGAGTCCGACCGCCACGGTGCAGCTGCTGCTGCCGCCGGGGACGGCACCGGACGCGTACTGGAAGCACGGCCCGCGACCGGGCGCGCCGACCCCTGCCTGGTACGACTTCTCCTTCGCGGGCGGCACCGGCGCGACCGTCTCGGGCGACACCGTGACGCTGCACCTGGTCGACGGCGTCCGTGGCGACTCCGACCTCACCGCCAACGGCATCGTCACCGATCCGGGCGGCCCGGTGACGCTGCTGCGCTGCGACGGGCAGGTCGCGACGATCGTCGGCACCGAGGGCAACGACAGGATCACCGGCACCGCTGGCGACGACGTCATCGTGGCGCTCGGCGGCAAGGACAAGGTGCAAGGCGGCGACGGCAACGACGTGGTCTGCGGTGGTGCGGGTGACGACACCATCCACGGCGGCGCCGGCGACGACCACCTCTTCGGCGGCGACGGCCACGACAGCCTGCACGGCGGGCCGGGCGCCGACCTCCTCGACGGCCTGGACGACGACTCGGTCAAGGGCTGAGCCCGTGGGCGCGACGCGGTGGTTCGGCCCCTCGCGGTTCGACGCCGCGCCGCGCGCGCCCTCCCGCCGCTCCGGGGGTACGGTGCCCGCGAGAGGGAGGAGCCCTGTGGCGACGACGGACACCGACGGCGAGCCGGCACAGCCGGACGACGTGACGCAGGAGGCGACTCCCCCGGCCAGCGGGCCGTCGACCTCCGCCTTCCCCCCGATCGGCGACTACGGCTTCATCTCCGACGGCGAGGTCACCGCCCTGGTCGCCCCCAGCGGCGCGATCGAGTGGATGAGCGTGCCGCGGATGGACGCACCGAGCGTCTTCGGCGCGATCCTCGGCCGGCACGCGGGCGCGTTCGGCCTCGGGCCCAGCGACCGCACGGTGCCCGACGCACGGCGCTACCTCCCGGGCACGATGGTGCTCGAGACCAGCTGGGGCACCTCGACCGGCTGGCTGATCGTGCGCGACGTGCTCGTCATGGGCCCCTGGCACCACCAGCACGAGCGCTCGGGCACCCACAAGCGGCCGCCGACCGACTACGACGCCGAGCACATCCTGCTGCGCACGGTGCGCTGCGCCTCGGGCGAGGTGCAGGTGGTGATGGACTGCGAGCCGGTCGCCGACTACGGCCGCGTGCCGGTGGTCTGGTCCTACACCGGCGACGACTACTCGCAGGGCGTCGCCCGCGCCGAGGGCACCGACCTCGAGCTGGTGCTCACCAGCGACATGCGGCTCGGCTTCGAGGGCGGGCTGGCCACCGCCCGCACGCTGCTCAAGGAGGGCGAGGAGCGCTTCGTCGCGATGTCGTGGCACGGCGCCGTGCCGCCGCGGACCTTCGCCGAGGCCTACGACAAGCTCGTGTGGACCGCCCACCACTGGCAGCACTGGCTGGCGCGCGGCAACTTCCCCGACCACCCGTGGCGCAGCTTCCTGCAGCGCAGCGCGCTCACGCTCAAGGGCCTGACCTACGCACCCACCGGCGCGATCATGGCGGCTGCGACGACCTCGCTGCCGGAGACGCCGCAGGGCAGCCGCAACTACGACTACCGCTACTCCTGGATCCGCGACTCCACGTTCGCGCTGTGGGCGATGTACACCCTCGGCTTCGACTGGGAGGCGGTCGACTTCTTCTCGTTCCTGCTCGACGTCGCGACCAGCGACGGCGAGGTGCAGATCATGTACGGCATCGGCGGCGAGGCCGAGCTCCCGGAGCGCGAGCTGCCCCACCTGCCGGGCTACGCGGGAGCCTCACCGGTGCGGATCGGCAACGCGGCCTACGACCAGGTGCAGCACGACGTGTGGGGCGCCATCCTCGACTCGGTCTACCTCCACGCCAAGGTGCAGGAGCACATCGACGAGCGCATCTGGCCGCTGATGGAGGCGCTCACCCAGCGGGCCATGGACGCCTGGCGCGAGCCCGACCGCGGCATCTGGGAGGTGCGCGGCGAGCCGCAGCACTTCGTCTCGTCCAAGATCATGTGCTGGGTCGCGCTCGACCGAGGCGCACGCATCGCGCGCATGCTGGAGCAGACCAAGCGCGCCGAGGAGTGGTCGGCGCTCGCCGACGAGATCCGCGACGACGTGCTCACCCACGGCTTGGACGAGCGCGGCGTGCTGGTGCAGCGCTACGGCAGCGACGCGCTCGACGCCTCGGTGCTGCTCGCGCCGCTGCTGCGCTTCCTCCCGCAGGACGACCCGCGGCTGCGCGCGACGGTGCTGGCGGTCGCCGACGAGCTCACCGTCGACGGGCTGGTCCTGCGCTACCGCCCGGAGGAGACCGACGACGGCTTCCACGGCGAGGAGGGCACCTTCACGATCTGCTCGTTCTGGCTGGTGTCCGCCCTCGTCGAGATCGGCGAGGTCGACCGCGCCCGCCGGCTCTGCGAGAAGCTGCTCTCGCTGTCGGGCGACCTGCAGCTCTACGCCGAGGAGCTCGACCCCCGCACCGGCAAGCACCTGGGCAACTTCCCGCAGGCGTTCACCCACCTCGCGCTGGTCAACGCGGTCATGCACGTCGTGCGGGCGGAGGAGTCCTAGGCCCTGCCAGACTCCACGTCCATGACCGAGCTCCCCCTCGCCGCAGCCCCCGCCCGCACCGAGCCGGCGCCCGACGCCGACCTCGACGAGCGCGCGATGCTCGAGGGGTGGCTCGACTACCACCGGGCCACGCTGCTGGGGAAGTGCGCCGGGCTGACCGAGGAGCAGCTGTCCAGGCGCCCGGTGCCCCCGTCGTCGCTCTCGCTGCTCGGCCTGCTGCGGCACCTGACCGAGGTGGAGCGCGGCTGGTTCCGCGGGGCCCTCGCCGGTGAGCAGGTGGAGCCGGTCTACTACTCGGAGCAGGCGCCCGACGACGACTTCGACGACCTCGCCTCGACCCCGGCCGCCGAGGTGGTCGCCCGCTTCGAGGCAGAGTGCGAGCACTCGCGCCGGCTCGTCGCGGCCGAGACCAGCTACGACGTGCGCAGCCGGGGCCGCGACGGCCGCTTCTCGCTGCGCTGGATCGTCAGCCACATGGTCGAGGAGTACGCGCGCCACAACGGCCACGCCGACCTGCTGCGCGAGTGCATCGACGGCTCGACGGGCGACTGAGCCCCGTTAGGCTCGCGGCGTGACGACTCCCGCCGCCCCGAAGCTGCGCGACGCTGTCAGCGCGCTGCCCGCCTACGTCCCGGGCCGCCCGGCCGTCGCCCCGGACGGGCGCCCGGCCTACAAGCTGTCGAGCAACGAGAACCCCTACCCGCCGCTCGCGAGCGTGCAGGAGGTCCTCCGCGAGGCGGTCGGCTCGGTCAACCGCTACCCCGACATGTCGGCGGCCGCGCTGGTGCGCGAGATCGCGGCGTTCCACGCCGTGCCGGTCGAGTGCGTCGCCACCGGCACCGGCAGCGTCGGCGTCCTGCAGCAGGTGGTGCAGGCGACCTGCGGGCCGGGCGACGAGGTCGTCTTCGCCTGGCGCTCGTTCGAGGCCTACCCCATCGTCGTGCAGATCTCCGGCGCCAGCGCCGTGCCGGTGCCGCTCGCCGCCGACGAGGGCCACGACCTCGACGCGATGCTGGCCGCCGTCACACCGCGGACCCGGCTGGTGCTGCTGTGCACGCCCAACAACCCGACGGGCACGACGATCGCGACCAACGCGCTCGCCAGGTTCCTCGCCGCCGTGCCCTCCGACGTGCTCGTCGTCGTCGACGAGGCCTACACCGAGTTCGTCCGCGACGCGGACGCGGCCGACGGGGTGGCCGCCTTCCGCGAGCACGCGAACGTCGCGGTGCTGCGTACGTTCTCGAAGGCCTACGGGCTCGCCGGCCTGCGCGTCGGGTACGCGTTGGCCGCCCCTCCGGTCGCGGCCGCCCTGCGCGCGACCGCCGTGCCCTTCGGCGTGAGCGGGCTCGCGCAGGCCGCAGCCATCGCGTCGCTCGCGGCGCGCGACGAGCTGCTCGAGCGGGTCGAGGCGCTCGTCGCCGAGCGCGAGCGCGTGACGGCCGCGCTGCGCCGGCAGGGCTGGACGCTGCCCGACAGCTCGGCCAACTTCGTCTGGCTGCGGCTCGGCGACCGGAGCGCGGAGTTCGCCGCCGCCTGCGACGCGGTGGGCGTGTCGGTGCGGCCCTACGGAGCCGACGGCGTACGCGTCACCATCGGCGAGCGCGAGGCCAACGACCTGTTCGTCCAGGTCGCGGAGGCGTGGCTCTCGCGCTGAGCCAACGGGTACGCAGTGGCTCCGGTGGCCCGCTGTGGACTCAGCCGGCGCTGTCGGCCTGCTTGATGCCGGAGACGTCGATCTCGAGCACGACCTTCTCGCTGACGAGGAATCCACCGGTCTCGAGGGCCGCGTTCCAGTTGACGCCCCACTCGGTGCGGTTGATCGTCGTGCGGCCCTCGAAGCCCGCGCGCATGTTGCCGAAGGGGTCCTTCGCGCTGCCGGTGAACTCGACCTCGAGCGTCACCGGGCGGGTGACGCCCTTGATGGTGAGGTCGCCGGTCACCGAGTAGACGTCCTCGTCGACCGGCTTGATCTCCTTGCTCTGGAACACCAGCTGCGGGTGGTTGGGCACGTCGAGGAAGTCGTTGGTGCGCAGGTGCGCGTCGCGCTGCTCCTGGCCGGTGTCGATGCTGTCGGCCTGGATCGCCAGCTGCACCGACGACCGGGTGGGGTCGGCGGCGTCGAGGTGGAACGAGCCTTCGAACTGCGTGAAGGTGCCGCGGACCTTGGTGACCATCGCGTGCCGGGCCACGAACCCGATGCGGGTGTGGGCCGGGTCGAACGCGTAGTCGCCGGTGAGGTCGTCGATCGCCGAGCTGCGCTCGTCGAAGTCGTTCATGCCTGGTGTGCTCCTCGGCTGCGCCCCGGCCTCCGTGGCCGGAGCTTGTGCGTGCAGCCACTGTGGCCCGTCGGGCCCCCCGGCGTCCAGAGGCGGGTCACTCGTGGTGACCGGCTGCTGGCAGGATCGGAGGATGCGCACGGCCCTGGTCCAGCTCGGCGGCGACCTGTCCGCGCCGCTCGCACAGCGTGTGGAGGAGGTCGCGGGCACGGTGGCCGGTCTGGGCGACGCCGACCTGGTCGTGCTCCCCGAGCTGTGGGCGCAGGGCGCGTGGAACGCGCGCGAGTGGGCGTCGAGCGCCGAGCCGCTCCCGGGGTCGGTGGTCCCGGTGCTCGCCGACGCGGCGCGGGCGGCCGACGCGTACCTCCACTGCGGCAGCGTCGTCGAGCGCGCCGACGACGGCACCCTCTACAACACCGCGGTCCTACTCGGGCCCGACGGCGCGACCCTCGCGACCTACCGCAAGGTGCACCGCTTCGGCTTCGACTCCGGCGAGGCGGCTGTGCTGGGCGCAGGTCCCGGCCCGGTCACCGCAGCCGTGGCGGGAACGGTCGCCGGGCTCGCCACCTGCTACGACCTGCGCTTCCCGGAGCTCTTCCGCGCGCTGGTCGACCTCGGGGCCGAGCTCGTCGTGATGGCGTCGTCCTGGCCCGCGGCGCGCATCGGGCACTGGTCGACGCTGGCTCGGGCCCGCGCGATCGAGGACCAGGTGTGGCTGGTCGCCTGCAACCAGACCGGCACCCAGCGCGGCGTCGCGCTCGGCGGCCGGTCGGTCGTCGTCAGCCCGTGGGGCGAGGTGGTCGCCGAGGCCGACGACACCGAGCAGGTGCTGGTCGCCGACATCGACCTCTCGTTCGTCGCCACCACGCGGGCCGAGTTCCCCGTCCTGCGCGACCGACGGCTGTGAGCGGCGGCCGCGCGCGGGTGCGCGCACCGGAGCTCGCCCGGGGCACCTGGATCGGCACCGGCGGCGTGCCCCTGACCCTGCACGAGCTGCGCGGGCGCTTCGTGCTGCTCGACTTCTGGACCTTCGCCTGCATCAACTGCCTGCACGTCATCGACGAGCTGCGCGAGCTCGAGCAGCGGTGGAGCGACGAGCTCGTGGTGCTCGGCATCCACTCGCCCAAGTTCACCCACGAGGCCGACGCCGACGCGGTCGCAGCAGCGGTGGAGCGCTACGACGTGCACCACCCGGTGCTCGACGACGCGGCGATGACGACGTGGTCGGCCTACGCGGTGCGCGCCTGGCCGACGCTGGTGCTCGTCGACCCCGAGGGCTACGTCGTCACGCACCTGGCCGGCGAGGGCCACGCCCATGCGCTCGACCGGATCCTCACCGAGCAGGTGGCCGAGCACGAGCGGCGGGGCACGCTGCGGCGCGGCGCAGGCCCGTGGGTACCGACAGCCCCGGCGAACACGGAGCTGCGCTTCCCCGGCAAGGCGGTGCGCCTGCCCGAGCGGCTCGGCGGCGGGCTGCTGGTCAGCGACTCCGGCCGGCACGGCCTCGTGGTGCTCGACGACGCCGGCGAGGTCGTCCGCCGCATCGGGAGCGGCACGCGCGGGCTGCGAGACGGCGGGCCGGCGGACGCGCAGCTCGCCGAGCCGCAGGGGCTGTGCGTGCTGCCCGAGGAGGTCGCCGCCGCGGCGGGCTACGACGTCGTGGTGTCCGACACGGTCAACCACGTGCTGCGCGGCCTGCGCCTGCCCAGCGGCGAGCTCGTCACCGTCGCGGGGTCCGGCCGGCAGTGGATGCAGGGCTCCGGCACCGGCGACCTGTCCTCGCCGTGGGACCTCGCCTGGTGGGACGACCGGCTCTGGGTGGCCATGGCCGGCATCCACCAGCTCTGGACGTTCGACCCGCGCACGGGCGCTGTGCAGGTGGCGGCCGGGACCACGAACGAGGGCCTCGTCGACGGGCCGGCCGGGCAGGCGTGGTTCTCGCAGCCGTCGGGACTCTCGGCGCTCGGGTCCGACGCCGAGCTGCTGTGGGTCGCCGACAGCGAGTCCTCGGCGCTGCGCCGGCTGCGCCGGGCCGCTGCCGGCGGCTACGAGGTGGACACGGTGGTCGGCACCGGGTTGTTCGACTTCGGCCACGTCGACGGCCCGGCGGGCTCGGCGCTGCTGCAGCACCCGCTCGGCGTCGCTGCGTGCCCCGACGGCAGCGTCCTGGTCGCCGACACGTTCAACGGCGCCCTGCGGCGCTGGTCGCCCGACGGGTCTGGCGGGACGGTCGCCACCGTGGCGACCGGGCTGGCGGAGCCCTCCGACGTCCTCGTCGACGGCGACCGGGTGCGGGTCGTCGAGTCGGCCGCGCACCGGGTGCGCGCCGTGGAGCTCACCGGAGGCACGGAGGTCATGGGCGCCCGGTCGCGGACGCAGCGCCCGCCCACCGAACTGAGGGCGGGCAGCGTACGTCTCGAGGTGGTCTTCGTCCCGCCTCCGGGCCAGCACCTCGACGAGAGGTGGGGCCCCGCGACGCGGCTCTCGGTCTCGTCGACCCCGCCGGGGCTGCTGCGCTCGGGCGAGGGCCGCGGCAGCGAGCTGGTGCGGACCCTCGAGCTCGACGCCTCGGCGGGCGACGGCGTGCTGCACGTCGCCGCCACGGCCGCGGCGTGCGACGACGCCGGGGAGAACCCGGCGTGCCACGTGCACCAGCAGGACTGGGGCGTGCCCGTCCGGCTGGTCGCGGGCGCACCCGGCGAGCTCGTGCTGCCGCTGCTGGGTGCCCCCGCCTGAGCGGTCGTGCCGCTCGCCGGCCCCTAGTAGCGCGGGTCGTCGTAGACGCGGCGCTCCTCGACGACGGGGCGGTCCTGGTAGACCGTGCGCTCGCGCACGTCGGGGGCCACGGCCCCGGGGTAGCGGCGCCGCGGCGCGAAGAGCGCGAGCTCCAGCACGAGCCCGAGCACGCCGGCGGCCACGAGGATCCAGCCGACGACCTGGATGTCGAGCCCGGAGACCGTCGCGTCCACGGCGAGGGCGAGGATCAGGCCCGCGGCGATGAGCAGGATGCCGATGCCGATGCCCATGGGGAGTTCCTCCATCTGCGAAGGGGCGCGCGGGAGGGACCTCCCGACGCGCTGTCGCGCTGGGTCCTACCCGGCGGCTCGCACTGCGACACTGACCCGGGAGGGTGTTCGGGCTCAGCGCCCGGCGGGCACGCCCGAGAGCTCGCGGAGGAAGTCGGCCCGGTCGGTGATGACCCCGCCGACGCCGGCCTCGAGCACCCGGTCGAGATGGGTGCGCCGGTTGACCGTCCACGACAGCACGAGCGGGAGCTGGGCCTCGAGCTCGCGCACGAGCGGTGCGTCGACGAGCGTGTGGGAGAGGCAGACGCCGGCGGGCGGGCGCCCTGAGACGAGCGTGCCGTCGGCGAGCCGGCGGCGCAGGAGGGCGAGCTCGCCGGGCTTGCCGGCCGAGAGCATCACCCCGACCTGGGGCAGGCCGGCGAAGGCGTCGAGAGCGGGCCAGTGCCGGCCGCAGACGAGCACCGCGCGCGGGCTCGGCCCGCGCCGCTCGAGGACGGCGGCGAGCTCGGCGCCGATCGAGGTCGACGTGCCCTTGAGGTCCACGAGCAGCCGGGTCGTGGGCGGGAGGAGCTCCTCGACGACGTCGAGCACCTCGTCGAGGTGGAGCCTGGGGCCCCACCCGCGGCGCAGGCGGCCGCGGTCGAGCAGCAGCGGCAGGGGCGCGAGGTCGCGGGCGTGGCGCACCTCGAGCCGCGGCCCGGGCTGGACGTCGAGCTCGACGATGTCGGCTCCGCTGTCGGCCGCCTGCTCCAGGGCGTGGACCGAGTTGCCGCCGCGGTGGGCGGCCGCGAGCACGCGGCGCCCGCTCGCGCCGCTGGTCACGCGGCGGCCGCGCCCAGCGCGGGAACGCCGTCGGGGACGACGCCCTCGAGCGGCGCGAAGGCGGGGAGCGAGGGGTGCGGCAGGGCGGCCAGCGCAGGGAGGCTCGGCAGGGTCGGGTGCGGCAGGGCGGGGATCGCCGGCAGGGCCGGGTGCGGCAGCGCGGCCACGGCGGTGCGGGCGCGGCGCACGGAGGCGCGGCTGACCAGGAAGGCGGTGCTGCCGAGCGCCAGGCCGGGGACCCAGGCGAGCGCTGCCTTGAGCGACACGGCGCCCAGCGCCGCCTCGAGCGGCACGCCGAGCGCGACCATGCCGAAGGCGAGCGCGCCGTCCTTGGGGCTGGCTCCCTGCGGGCCGGGCACGACGCCCGCCAGCTGGCTGGCGGCGAAGACGCCGGCGAGCTGCAGCGGGTCGACCGAGGCGCCGACCGCGGCCACGACGCCGACCAGCATCACGAGCACGGAGGCCTGGTAGCCCAGGCTGTAGGCGACGGCCGCAGCGAGCCGGCGCGGACCGGGCAGCGAGGGCACCCGCTCGCGCAGGCCGGGGCGGGCGCGCAGCAGCACGGCGACGGCCGCCACGGCGGCGAGCAGGCCGCCGACGGCGCCGACGAGCAGGGGACGCGGCAGCGTCGTGCCGGAGAGCAGGGCGAAGGCCACGATGCCGACCGAGCCGACCAGCCGGTCGGCGGCGACCTCGCCGAAGGCGCAGGCGCGACGGCGACCGGTGCGCTCGAGGCGGCGCACCCGCCAGAGGTCGGCGCCCGCGTGGCCGGGCGTGCACAGGCCGAGCAGCTCGGCCTCGGCGAAGGCGCGGACGAACCACGCCGTGCTGTGCTCCGAGACCGACAGCGCCTGCCAGCGCAGGGGGCAGAAGACGTACTTGCCGATCACGAAGGCCGACAGGCCGAGCACGGCGGGGAGCAGGGAGAAGGCCGGGACGCGCTGCAGCCCGGCGACCGAGGCGCACACCCCGGCGGCGACGACGGCGACGCCGGCGAGCTTGCGGACCAGCGGGGTGCGCAGGCGTGCCGCACGCGGGCGCACGCCGGGCGTGGCCGACCGGCCGACTGCGTCTGCTGCCATCAGCACCAGGCTGCTCCCTCTGTGCGAACGTCCGGCGAAAGTCCGGTGTCCACCTCTCATCGGCACCGGGTCGTCCGTCCCTGAGGATGTGTACCCACTTCTGGCCCTGCCTGTGGCGACACTGCCAGGTCGCTGTGGATGCCGCAGGCGTTCTCCACAGACCCGGCTCCGTGCTCAGGTCGTCCGCGGCCCGCTCCGAAGGTGCAGCGACAGCTGGAGCATCTCCAGCCGAGCTCAGGAGGTAGAGATGGCACGCGTGCTGGTCGTCGACGACGACGAGGACATCCGCGGGCTGGTGTCGATGCGGCTCAAGGCCGCCGGGCACCGGGTGGTCGCGGTGGGCGACGGGAACGCCGCGCTGGCGCTCGTGGAGGAGCGCGGCCTGCCCGAGGTGGCGGTGCTCGACGTGAGCATGCCGGGCATGGACGGTTTCCAGCTGGTCCAGGCCCTGCGCGGGCTCGGCGGCTCCGACGTGCGCGTGGTCTTCCTCAGCGCCCGTGTGCAGGAGCACGACGTGGCCCGCGGCCGCGAGGTCGGTGCGACCTACCTGACCAAGCCCTTCATCGCCTCCGCGCTGATCAACGCCGTCGAGCGCTCGACCCCCGTCGGCGCCGACGACGTCTGGTAGGCGTCCGCCTACTGCTCCGCCGCGGTCCCGGCCATCGCCGGGACCAGCGGCAGCCGTACGGTCACGGTCGTCCCGGCCCCCGGCTGCGACACCAGCGTGACCGACCCCTCGTGCGCCGCTGCGACCTCGCGCACGATCGCCAGCCCGATGCCCGAGCCCTGGATCGCCCGGGCCTCGGCGTCGGCGGCGCGGTAGAACCGCTGGAACACCGCCTCCTGCTCCTCGAGCGCGATGCCGATGCCGGTGTCGCGCACCTGCAGCAGCGCCCAGGCGCCCTCGCGACGCAGCGACACGCGTACCGAGCCGCCGGCGGGTGTGAACTTGAGCCCGTTGCCGACCAGGTTGGAGACGAGCCGGTCGAGCAGGTCGTTGTCGCCCTCGACGCCCACGTGCGGGTCGACGTGCGCGCTGAGCAGCACGCCCTTCGCGAGCGCCGCGGCGGCCTGCTCCTCGACGAGCTCGGCGACCGTCGCCGAGAGGTCGACGTCGGTGGAGACCCTCGCGGCCTCCCCCGCGTCGAGTCGCGAGACCGTGACCAGGTTGTCGACGAGCCGCTTGAGCCGGTGGGAGTTGCGGTGCACCGCCGAGAGCGCCTCCTGGTGCAGCGGTGCCAGTGCGGAGGAGTCGTCGCACAGCAGCTCGAGGTAGCCGAGCATGCTCGTGAGCGGCGTGCGGAACTCGTGCGACACCGTCGTCACCACGTCGTTGGCGAACCGGTCGACGCCGCGCAGCTCCTCCACGAGCCGCTCCTTGCGCTCGAGGTCGGCCTGCACCAGCCGCTCGACCTCGTGGCGGTGGGTGATGTCGCGCACGAAGGCGTTGAGCTCCACGCGGGGGCCTTCGCCGGTGGCCCACGCCACCATCTCGACCGGGGTCGGGGAGCCGTCGCGGTGGCGTGCCGCCGCGATGACGGGCTCGTCGGCGGGCACGCTCGTCCGGGACGCGAGCCAGCCCTGCACGCCGTCCGCTGCCAGGCCCGGCAGCAGCAGGACGTCGGCCAGGGCGCTCCCGAGCGCCTGGTCCACGGGCCAGCCGAAGAGCTCCTGCGCCGGCACGTTCCAGGCGGTGATGCGGCCCGCGGCGTCGGCGGAGAAGAACGCCACGCCTGCGGAGTCGACCATGCGGCGCAGCCGCTCCTCGCGGTGGGCGAGCTCGGCGGCGGCCCGCTGGCGCTCGACGACCCTGCCGAGCGCGACCCCGACCTGCGCGAGCAGCCCGTCGAGCTCGGCGTCGGGCGGCGTCGCGGCGCCGGTCGACAGCTCGAGCCGCCCGACCTGCGTCCCGCCCTCGAGGACCGGGACGCTCCGCAGCGGCCCGGCGGCGGGCTCGCCCGACGCCCACGACGCGACGGCGCGGTCGTCGCCGCTGCCCTGGTCGACGAGGTACGCGGTGCCCGCCGGCCAGCCGGCGAAGGTGCAGACCGCCCCCAGCGCGCACTCGAGCGCCTCGGCAGGGGTCCGGGCCGACGCGGCGGCCGCGAGGACCTCGCGCAGCACCGCGGACGCCGCGGCGGCCCGTCGCTCGCAGAGTAGCTGGTGCGCCTGGACGGCCAGCAGCTCGAGCGCCGGGCCCGAGAGCTCAGGAGGTGCTGGGGTGGTGACGACCAGGGCGGCGCCGGGCAGACCGGCGACCGGCGCGAGGGGCACCTCGACCTGCGCGGCGCCAGCGGAGGGCGCGGTCCCCGTCGAGGCGAGCACGGCGTACGAGCCGTCGTCGCGCCGGGCGAGCAGCGCCGCGTGGGGCGCGGCGCACACGAGGGCCGCCAGGCGGACCACCGTCTCGAGGGTGTCCGGTACGTCTGTGGTGGGCTCGTCGAGCGGCCGGCCTGCACGCGCGCAGGCAGGGGTCGACGAACGCCCCCATCCATGTACGCGTGTCATGTGCTGGCCCGTTCCGTCGGTTGCCGTTCACTGTCAATCGGCTGTGGTCGGAGGGCTCTGAGGGCGGCGCTGCGGCCATACGGGTGGGTTGTGTGGTGGCCGGAGGAGGTCGACGGGTGCGAGCAGGACGAGGACCGGGCGGCACGCGCCTGGTGGCGGCCGCGGTGGCGGTCGCCGTCGGGGTGCTGCTGCCCGCGGGGCCCGCGCGGGCGCAGGACGCCGTCATCGACACGGTCGCGGCCCCGGCGCTGGTGCACCGCGGCGTGCCGACCGTCGTCACCGCGGTGCTGCACGCCGACGCGCCGGCGGGCGTGGTCGTCGTGCTGGAGCGGCGGCCCGGCGACGCCGAGACCTGGACGGCCGTGGCCGAGGGCACCACGGACGCCGGCGGCGCGGTGTCCATCCGCTTCGTGCCGGCCGGCTCCAACCTCTACCGGCTGCGCAGCGCGTCGCCGTCGGCGACCAGCGCGACGTTCCCCGTCCTCACCGAGCCGGCGCCCAGCACGCTCGCGCTGAGCGCGCGCCGCAGCGTACGGTCCGACACCACGTGGCGCCCGGTCGCGACGTGGACCACCTCCGACGGGCTGCCCGTGCCCGGCACGCTGCTCCTCCAGCAGCGCGCGGGGCAGTCGTGGCGCACGGTGCAGCGGCGGCGCACCGACGCCCGCGGCGCCGCCGCGTTCGCCGTGCCCGCGGTGCAGACGGGTGCGTGGCGGGTCGCCGCCGCGCCGGTGCCCGAGGCGCTCGGCACCGTCAGCGCGACGCGCGCTCTCACCGTCACCCCGGCGTACGCGGTGGTGCCTGAGCCCCCCGTCCCCTACCGGGCCGTGGCCGCGGTCGTGCAGCCGAGGGCGACGACGCGGGGGCTCGACCTGCGGGTCAGCGCCGTGCCGGACGCCGTCTGGGGCGAGATGGTGGGCGCGACCTGGCACCAGGGGTGCCCGGTCGGGCGCTCGGGGCTGCGCTACCTGACGCTCAACTACTACGGCTTCGACGGGTTCCGGCACCGCGGCGAGCTGGTCGTCGCGACGCGGGTCGTCGGGCAGGTGCGGCGGATCTTCACCGCGCTCTACGCCGCGGGGTACCCGATCCGCTCGCTCGCCCGGGAGGACCGCTTCGGCTGGAACCGCAGCCTGCGCGGCGCCGACGACTACGCCTCGATGGCCGCGGACAACTCCTCGGGCTTCAACTGCCGGCAGGTCGTGGGGCAGGAGAGCCGGCGCAGCCCGCACTCCTACGGGATCGCGATCGACCTCAACACCCTCGAGAACCCCGACGTCGCGCGCAACGGGACCTGGCCGCACGCGTGGTTCGCGGACCGTACGCGGCGCTCCCCCGCCTCGATCGTGCCCGGCGGCGCGGTGGTGCGCGCGTTCGCCGGGCAGGGGTGGCACTGGGGCGCGAGCTTCCGCGACTACCAGCACTTCGACATCACGCGCGGGCACGACTGAGCGGCGGCGGTGCGACTAGCCTGCGGCGACGAGGGGCGCGACCTCCGTGCCCAGGCGCTCGATGGCGCGCAGCACGTCCTTGTGGGGCAGCGTGCCGACGCTGATGTGGAGCATGAACCGCTCGATGCCGAGCTGCTCCTGCATGGTGAGGATCTTGTCGGCCACCTGGCGGGGGCTGCCGATGACGAGCGAGCCCTCCGGTCCGGCCATCGCGCGGAACGAGCGCTGCGACATGGCCGGCCAGCCCCGCTCGCGGCCGAGCTGGGTCATCGCACGGGCGTAGGCGGGGTAGAAGTCGCGCTCGGCGTCCTCCATGCTCTCGGCGACGTAGCCGTGGGCGTGGACCGCGACCGGCGCGCTGCCGGCCGGGTGTCCGCCGTGCTCGAGCGCGCGGCGGTGCAGGTCGGCGAGCGGCGCGAACGCGCTGGGCGACCCGCCGATGATGGCCAGCGCCATGGGCAGGCCGAGCACGCCCGCGCGCACCACCGACTCGGGGTTGCCGCCGACCGCCACCCACACGGGCAGCGGGCGCTGCTCGGGCCTGGGGTAGACCGGCTGGTCGGTGAGGGCCGGGCGGAAGGAGCCCGACCAGGTGACGCGCTCGTTGTCGCGGATCGCGAGCAGGAGCTGGAGCTTCTCCTCGAACAGCGCGTCGTAGTCGGCGAGGTCGTAGCCGAACAGCGGGAACGACTCGGTGAACGAGCCGCGCCCCGCCATCAGCTCGGCGCGGCCGCCCGACACCAGGTCGAGGGTGGCGAAGTCCTGGAAGGTGCGCACGGGGTCGGCGGAGCTCAGCACGGTGACCGCGCTGGTGAGCCGGATGCGGGAGGTACGCGCCGCGGCCGCCGCGAGCACGACCGCAGGCGCGGAGGCGGCGAAGTCGGCACGGTGGTGCTCGCCGACGCCGTAGACGTCGAGGCCGACCTGCTCGGCGACCTCCACCTCCTCGAGCACCTCGCGCAGGCGCTCGCCGTGCGTCGGCGTCTCGCCCGACGGGCCGGTCGGGTAGGTCTCCGCGAACGTGGTGACGCCGAGCTCCATGGTCCACTCCTCTGGTCGTTGACCTCTCAACAACCTAGCGGCTCGAGGCATGCCCGCGCCTCGGCTGTCAGGTCGCTCCCTCCCCACCGTCGAGGACGCCGTGCTCGCCCACCCCGCCCTGCCTCGGCAGCGGGATCGTCGCCCCGGGCTCGCGGTCGACCGCATGGACTGCCGGCACCGTCACCCCTCGGGTGCGATGTCGGAAGCGCATGCGGCCCCACCGCTCGGGATCGTGCTCGACCACCCAGCCGTCGTCGTGGACGAGGTGATGACAGCGTTCGCAGAGCAGGACCATCTCGTCGACGTCGGTGGGGCCGTCGTGGGCGAACCACTCCTGGATGTGGTGGGCCTGGACGAAGCGGCTGCCGCACCCCGGCACCACGCAGCCGCCGTCGCGCGCCCACATCGCCTTCATCTGGTGCGGCGAGGCGAGGCGGGAGGAGCGGCCGAGCGCGAGCGGCTGGCCGAACCCGTCGATGAGCAGCGGGGTGATGTCGGCGCTGCAGGCCAGTCGCTCGAGGGCTGCGCGACCGAAGGAGCGGCCGAGCGCCGCCGCGAGCTTCGACGGCGTCACGCGCGGCGCGCCGGGGCCGGTCGGGCTCGGGTCGAGGCAGCGCGTCTCGCCCCGCAGCGTCTCGAGGTCGAGCACGAGCGTGACGTGCGGGCTCACGCCCGCGACCTGCGGCACGTCGCCGGTGGCCAGCGTGCGCGACGCCAGCTCGACGAGCGCGTCCGCGGCCCGCTGCGGCTCCGTGCGCGGGTCGGGAGAGCCGTCGGGCAGCGGCTTCCACCCCGACAGCGCGGTGACCGCCTCGCGCAGCAGCTGGCCGTCGGCCGGGTCGAGCCGGCCCTCGAGGTCCAGCAGCCCTCGAACCCGCGGGTCAGCAGCACGTAGCGCGACGCCCTCAGCCGCTCGGACCGCTCGACCTCGGTCTCGCCCGGGTCGGCCACGTCGCGCAGCCGGCTGGCGGCCAGCCGCACCTGCCGAGGCTCGGCGCGGGCCGCGAGCTCGAGCAGCACCGGCTCGGCCTCCTGCAGCACCGGCACGCCGACGCCCAGCACGGCCCGCTCCATCTCCTCGACGTGGCGCATGCTGACGCGCCCCTCGCCCAGCGCGGCGGCGTGTCGGGCAGGTCGCGCAGCAGCCGCGCCGTCTTCAGCCGGCGCTGCGCCTCGCCGGCGTCGAGGCGGAGATGACGCCGCTGCCAGGCGACCACCGACGGCGAGAGGTCGGTGCGGAACTCCTTGCTCGCGTCGAAGGCGGCCAGCAGTCGGGCGTTGACAGCGTCGAGCAGGCTGCGCGCCCGCTCGAGCTCGACGAGGTCGTCACCGCCGACCTCGGGCACCACGTCGACGAGTGAGGAGTGCAGCTCCGCGAGCACGGCGACGACGTCGCGCACTCCCAGACCACCGCTCACCACTGCCATGCCGACGACACTACGGGAGACCACTGACAACGTCGGGCGCTGAAGAGAAACCTCTGTGGACAAAGAAGGACTCGCACACGACGTCGGCGACGATGCTCCTCCGGGCCGGTCGGCCCGGGCAGTGGTTCGCGAGGTGATCGCACCAGTTCGAGCGTTCTCATCCGATCTTTGCCCACGGCACCGATACGGAGGTGCGGCGCATCGAGCGCCGCCCTTGTCCCGAGGAGCGCCCAGCCCCATGCCATCCACCACTGCCCGGCTCGCTGCGGGCACGACGGCCGCCCTGGCGCTCGTCCTCGCCGGCGCACCGGCTGCCCACGCGGCGGCAGCTCCGTTCGCCAGCCACGCCTGCAACGGCCACACCGCCACCATCGAGAGCTCGAAGGCCGGTGTCGTGGTCAAGGGCACCTCCGGGCGCGACGTCATCCTCGCCCGCGGTGCCGGGTCCACCGTCTACGGCTTCGGCGGCAACGACATCATCTGCGTCAACGGCTCGGCGTTCGGCGGGGCGGGCGACGACTGGATCTCCGGCGGCGCCGGCAACGACCGCCTCGACGGCGGCGCGGGCAACGACACCATCTTCGGCGGCGCGGGCGACGACGTCCTCGTCGGCGGAGCGGGCAACGACCGGGTCGACGGCGGCGCAGGCAACGACCGCATCGACGGCGGCGCGGGCGCCGACACACTGAACGGAGGCGCGGGCAACGACCGCGTGGCCGGCGGTGCGGGCAACGACCGGATCGCCACGGGCGCCGGCGTCGACACCGTCGATGGTGGTGCGGGCAAGGACCGGGTCGCGGCCGACAAGAGCGACACCGTCGTACGCGGCGCGGGCGACAACGTGACCGGCCACCCGAAGGCGCCGGCCCCCGCAGCTCCGAAGCCGACGGCTCCCGCCCCGGCCCCGAAGACCCCCGCTCCTGCTCCCGCCGCTCCGGCCCCCGCCGCTCCGGCCCCCGCCGCCCCGGCGCCCGCGGCTGCACCAGAGCCCGAGGTCCCGGCCGCGACCGAGCCGGCGCCCGCCGCCAACCCCGAGCCGACCGACGCGCCGGCGCCGGAGCCGACCGCACCGTACGTCGACACGCTCTCGCCCTACAACGTCTCCTTCGTGACGGCCCACGCCACCGAGCGCGCCGGCGGCACCGGCGAGGTCACCGTCGTCTGGGCACCGTCCTCCGACGACAGCGGCCTGCCCGTGTCCTACGACGTCGAGCGCTCCACGCTCCCCGACTTCTCGGACCCTGCCGAGACCGTGGCCCTCGGCCACGTGACGGGCACCAGCTACGTGGACCACCCCGGCGACGACGCCGTCTACTACTACCGCGTCTGGGCGGTGGACGCGGCCGGCAACCGGTCGGACCAGACCAACTCCGTCGTCGCCGCCAGCACCGCTGCCGACCTCGACGCCCCGGAGATCCCCAGCGAGGTCGTCGCCGAGCTCGTCCCCGACCAGGAACGCATCGACCTGTGGTGGCCGACCACGAGCGACCGCATCGGCCCGACCGACGTCACCGCCGCCGGATACGTGCTCGAGCGCGCCACCGACGCCGACTTCCACGACGCCGTCGCGCTCACCGAGCTCGCAGCCGGTGGCGGCCAGCTCGTCGGCAACTCCTACGCCGACTTCCTCGCTGCGGGCGACACGGCGACCTACTACTACCGGGCGGCGGCGGTCGACGCGCGCGGCAATGTGAGCGCGTGGTCGGCCACGACTGCCGCGTCGCTCGGCGACCAGGCGACCCCGTCGGTCACCACCGGCGCAGCCATCGCCGCGTGGAACGACGGCAGCTCCGACATCGGCTACACGCTGACCTGGGCCCCGGCGCAGGACGACGTCTGGGTCACGAAGTACGTGGTCCAGGAGTCGGACGACCCGTCCTTCCCCGCCCAGCAGTGGAACGAGTCCACCACCACCAGCACGACCTACCACGACAGCACCTGGGTGTCCCCGGACAACCCGCTCTACTTCCGCATCGCGGCCGTGGACGCCGCGGGCAACGTCGGGGCGTGGTCCAGCGTGGTGTCATCCCTGTCGGTCACCGGGCCGGCGACGCCGAACGGCTTCCACGTCACGGTCGACCGGAACGCGTACCAGGTCATCACCGGCAGCGTCACCCTCAGCTGGGACGCGTCAGCGTCAGCGACGGGCTACCGGGTCGAGATCAGCAACGACCCGGACTTCACGGGCGGTCCGACCATGACGTCGGACGCCGGGTCGGCTACCACCCTCACCCTCACCCCGTCGACCACGGACCGGTTCTACTACCGCGTGGTCGCGGTCGACGCGCACGGCCTCGAGTCGGCGACCACCCGCGTGGTCTCCGTCACGACGGGCACCGACATCACCGCCCCGAGCGATCCGTCGGACCTCCAGGCCTACGGTGACGCCGAGAGCGGCAAGGTCTACCTGTCCTGGCAGGGGGCGGCCGAGGACGACCGCAGCCGCTACGTCGTGCAGCGCTCGGCGGACTCGACTTTCGCGACCGGCGTGACCACGGTCTACGCCAGCGCGGAGTCGTACGCCGACACCCCCGCTGACGGCGGCGTCTACTACTACCGCGTCGCCGCTCAGGACGCCCAGGGCAACACCTCGGGCTACTCCGCTGTGGTGGCCGGGTCGCTCACCCCGGACCCCTTGGTCCCGTAGGGCGCTCGGCGCACCGCGCCGACGTCGAGGCCCCGCACCCGCGCCCGGGTGCGGGGCCTCGCGCGCTTCCGAGACCCCTGACGTCCGCATCGGGGAGGCACCACGCTCAACTCCAGCGATGCAGTGTCGACAGTGTCCGGGGGCCGTCAGAGCGTGGCGGCACGTAGAAGGGACATCCATGTCGTACTCCAGCGCAGCCCGCGGTCGCCGCGGCCTCGCAGACCTGCCGGTCGGCGCCAAGGTGCTCACCGCCGTGTCGGCGGGCCTCGTCGCCGCCGTGGCCGTCGGCGTCACCGGCATCAGCGCGCTGAGCAGCACGAGCAGCAGCGCCGACACGATCTACAAGAGCAACGTGATGTCCGTCGTCGCCGTCGGCCAGGTCGAGCGTGCGGTGATCCGGACCCGGCTCAACTACGCCAACCAGGCCATCAGCACCGACGAGACGTCGATGCAGAAGTACATCACTGCCGCCCAGCAGGACGCGCAGGACTTCGACAAGAGCATGGCGCTCTACGCCACGGCCCACCCTGCCGCGAAGCCCGAGACGATCGACGACCTCAAGCAGGCGTGGTCCGGTTACCTCGACGTGGCCCGCACGAAGCTCTTCCCGGCCGGCCAAGCGAACGACATGGCCGCCTGGGAGCAGGCGCGGGACCAGTTCGCCGGCCCCTTCATCGCGCGCCTGACCAAGGACCTCGAGGACATCCGCGCCGCCGAGCAGGGCGACGCGAGCAAGAACGCGGCCGCGGCGCACTCGACCTACACGTCGAACCGCACCCGCGCGATCGTCCTGCTGCTGCTGGGTGTCCTCGCGGCCCTGGGTCTCGGCATCGCCATATCCCGCGCGCTCGTCCGCTCCATCTCCCGCGTGAAGGCCGTAGCCGAGGCGCTGGCCGAGGGCGACCTCACCCAGGACGTCGGTCTCACGACGAACGACGAGGTCGGCCAGATGGCCCGCGCGCTCGACACGGCCATGGTGAAGCTGCGCAGCACGGTCTCGACGATCGACGGCTCCGCCGGATCCCTGGCCAGCGCCTCGGAGCAGATGAACGGCGTCACCATGCAGATCGCGGCGTCTGCCGAGCAGGCGGCGGCGCAGGCCCAGGCGGTGTCGGCGGCGACCGAGCAGGTGTCGCGCGGCGTCGGGACGGTGGCCGCCGGCAGCGAGGAGATGGGTGCCTCCATCTCGGAGATCTCCCACAGCGCCAACGAGGCCGTCCGCGTGGCTGGGGAAGCCGTCACCCTCGCAGCGGTGACCACCGCCACCATCGGCAAGCTGGGCGAGTCGAGCGCGGAGATCGGCAACGTGGTCAAGGTGATCACCTCGATCGCCGAGCAGACCAACCTGCTGGCGCTCAACGCCACCATCGAGGCCGCCCGTGCGGGCGAGGCCGGCAAGGGGTTCGCTGTCGTCGCCGGCGAGGTCAAGGACCTCGCGCAGGAGACCTCGCGGGCCACCGAGGACATCGCCAACCGCGTGCAGGCCATCCAGGCCGACACCGAGAACGCGGTCACGGCGATCGAGCAGATCTCCGCCGTCATCGGCCGGATCAGCGACTTCCAGACGACCATCGCCTCCGCCGTCGAGGAGCAGACCGCGACGACCGGCGAGATGAACCGCTCGGTGAGCGAGGCGGCGACCGGCGTGGACGAGATCGCCAGCAGCATCGTCGGCGTGGCCGAGGCCGCGCACATCACCAGCGAGGGCGTGACCGAGTCGCAGCAGGCGACCGCGGAGCTGGCCCGGATGTCGACCGAGCTGAGCACCCTGGTCGCGGCGTTCCGCTACTGACAGCCTTCGACTTCGACCCTGTCCGGACCCGGCCGGCGGCGCACCTGCGCCGTCGGCCGGCCGCGTTGCGAGGGGAAGGAGTGAGCGGGTGACGGGAATCGAACCCGCACTGTCAGCTTGGGAAGCTGATGTTCTACCATTGAACTACACCCGCGTGACGCGCGCCTGAGCCCGCGACCGCAGACATGCTAGCCCATACCCCGTAGCCTCTCGCCATGAGCGACGACCTGGTCAGCGCCGTACGCGACGGCTATGCGTTCGACGGCCCCGCCGTCGAGCTCGGGGCGCTGGTGACCGAGGGCACGAGCCATCCGGACGTCCACGTACGCCTGCCGCTCTCGATGATGAACCGGCACGGCCTGGTCGCCGGCGCGACCGGCACCGGCAAGACGAAGACGCTGCAGCTGATGGCCGAGCAGCTGTCGGCCGCGGGCGTACCCGTCTTCCTCGCCGACATCAAGGGCGACGTGAGCGGCATCGCGGCGCCCGGCGCCACCAGCGAGCGCGTCACCACGCGCGCGAAGGACGTCGGCCTCGAGTGGGCGGCCACCGCGTACCCCGCCGAGTTCTACGCGCTCGGCGGCGTCGGGCAGGGGGCCGCGCTGCGCGCGACCATGACGAGCTTCGGGCCGGTCCTGCTCTCGAAGGTGCTCGGCCTCAGCGACGTGCAGAGCTCCTCGCTGGGCCTGGTCTTCCACTTCGCCGACAAGGCGGGGCTGCCGCTGCTCGACCTCAAGGACCTGCGGGCGGTGATCACCCACCTGACCAGCGAGGAGGGCGCGGCCGACCTCAAGGAGCTGGGCGGGCTGGCCAAGTCGACGGCCGGCGTGCTCCTGCGCGAGCTGGTCGGCTTCGAGGACCAGGGCGCCGACGCGTTCTTCGGCGAGCCGGAGTTCGACACCGCCGACCTGCTGCGCCTGGCGCCCGACGGCCGCGGCGTCGTCAGCGTGCTGGAGCTGCCCAGCGTGCAGGACCGGCCCGCGCTGTTCTCGACCTTCCTCATGTGGCTGCTGGCCGACCTCTTCCACGACCTGCCCGAGGTGGGCGACGTCGACAAGCCCAAGCTGGTCTTCTTCTTCGACGAGGCGCACCTGCTCTTCCGCGACGCGTCGAAGGAGTTCCTCGCCGCGATCGCGCAGACCGTGCGGCTCATCCGGTCGAAGGGCGTCGGCATCTTCTTCGTCACGCAGTCGCCGACCGACGTGCCGGACGAGGTGCTCGCCCAGCTCGGCAACCGGGTGCAGCACGCCCTGCGCGCCTTCACCCCGGCCGACGCCAAGGCGCTGAAGGCGACGGTGTCGACCTTCCCGCGCTCGGGCTACGACCTCGACGAGCTGCTGCCCGCGCTCGGGATCGGCGAGGCCGTCGTGACGGTGCTCTCGGAGTCCGGGTCGCCGACGCCGGTCGCGCGGACGCGGCTCCAGCCGCCGCGCTCGCTGATGGGCCCGCTCGAGCCGACGGCGTTCGCGGCCGCGGTGGCCGCGTCGCCGATCGCGGCGGAGTACGCGGTGGCGGTCGACCGCGACTCCGCCTACGAGCGGCTGCTGGCCAAGGTCGCGCCGGAGCCGGCGACCGAGCGGGAGGAGCCACCGGCCCCGGAGCCGCCGCGGGAGCAGCCGCGGGAGCCGCACGAGGAGCGCCGGCCCGAGCAGCACGAGCAGAGCGCGCTCGGCGGCATCCTCGGCTCGTCGGTGTTCAGGTCCTTCGCCCGCTCGGCGGCCAGCGCGGCCGGGCGCGAGATCGCGCGCTCGCTGTTCGGCACAGCCCCCCGGCGCCGGCGCACGACCCGGCGGCGCTGAGCGGCAGGACCTCGCCAGGGGGTTGCGCGCAGGGCGGCCCCACGGTCTACGGTTCGACGGTGACCTCCTCCACCGACATGCCGACGCCCGACGTCTCGCGCGCCCTCGACCTGCTCACGGCCGCCACCCGCACCGCCGAGGAGGCCGTCAACGGCGCCCGGCAGGAGGCTGCCGAGATCCTCGAGGCCGCCCGCCGCGACGCCGAGGGCATCCGCCGAGAGGCCGAGACCTCCGCCGAGCAGGTGCGCTCCGCCGCCGAGGAGCAGGCCGCGCGCACGCGCAACGAGACCGAGCAGGCCATGAGCCAGCTCAACGCCAGCGCGCAGGCGCAGAAGGAGAGCCTCGAGCAGCAGCTCGGCTCGCTGCGGGCCGAGCGCGACGCGCTCGCGCACGCGCTCCGCAACGCTGCCGAGGTGGCGGGCCGGGCGCTCAACGGGGAGCAGTAGGCGCCCGTCCGCTCACCTCACCCCCGCCGGGCGAACCGCAGCGTCGCGATCTGGAACGGGCGCAGCGCGAGCCGCACGCCGCCCTCGACGGCGCTGACCTCGGGCGACAGCGCCGGGTCCTGCAGCGGCCTCTCCAGCAGGTCGACGACGGCCGGCTCGCCCGCCTCGAAGCCCCGGCGCACCACGGCGGAGCCCCGCCCGCCGAGCGACTCGTAGAGGCGGACGACCACGTCGCCGGAGCCGTCCTCGGCCAGCTTGACCGCCTCGACGACGACCCCGTCGCCCTCGACCTCGACCAGGGGCGGCAGCGCGGCGGCGGCAGAGCCGCTGCCGACCACCCGCAGGGGCAGGTTGAGCGCGTACCCGTGCTCCACCGCGTCGGCCACGCTCGCGCCCACGACCAGCCCGTAGCGCAGCGAGTGCTGCCCCTGGTCGGCCCGCGGGTCGGGGAACCGCGGCGCGCGCAGCAGGCTCAGCCGCACGGTCGTCGTCGTGCCGCCGTCAGGGCGGGTCGTGCGGGTCACGTCGTGGCCGTAGGTCGAGTCGTTGACGACCGCGTGCCCGTAGCCCGGCTCGCCCACGTGCACCCAGCGGTGGGCGCAGATCTCGAAGCGCGCCGCCTCCCAGCTGGTGTTGTTGTGCGTCGGGCGCTGAACGTGCCCGAACTGCACCTCGGCGCTCGACACCTCGGCGCGCACGTCGAGCGGGAACGCCGCCTTCAGCACCTTCTCCTGCTCGTGCCAGTCGATCTCGTTGTCGATGTCGATCCGGGCCGACCCTGCTGCGAGCGAGATGACCTGCACGACGCTCGAGCTGCCGAAGCGCCGCTCGACCCGGACGCTGCCGACCAGCGGCCCGCTCCCGACGACCTCCACCGCGACGGCGTCGGTCAGGTCGGACCGTACCCGGCGGTAGTGCGGGTCGATGTCCCAGGCGTCCCACTGGTTCGGGTGGTCGGGGTGCAGCTGCAGGAAATTGCCGGCGGACCCGGGCGCCAGAGCCTCTCGGCCGGTGCGCAGATCCACCGCGCTCGTGATCAGGCCACGGGAGTCCACCGACACGCGCACGACGCCGTTGTCGAGGACGGTCGCGCCGTCCTCGGACGTCACCGTGACCGGAGTGCCGGAGTACTCCACCACCGAGCCCACACCAAGTGCGGGCGCCTCGACCCACACCACACCACCATCGGCAGAGGCGACGGCCTCGGCCCGCGCGAACGGTGCGGCGTTCAGCACCGCCGCGCTCCCCGAGGTCAGTGGCTCCACGGCGGCAGCGATCAGGGACTCGAGCTCGGTACGCAGCGCTGCGTACGTCTCTGCGGCCTCCTGGTGCACCCAGCCGATCGACGAGCCCGGGAGGATGTCGTGGAACTGGTGCAGCAGCACGGTCTGCCACGCCTTCGTGAGCGCCTCGTGCGGGTAGTCGACCCCCGCGCGCACCGCAGCGGTCGTGGCCCACAGCTCGAGCTCTCGCAGCAGGTGCTCCGAGCGGCGGTTGCCGCGCTTCGTGCGCGCCTGGGAGGTGTAGGTGCCGCGGTGCAGCTCGAGGTAGAGCTCGCCCGACCAGACGGGGGCGTCCGCGTACTCCTCTTCCGCAGCGGTGAAGAAGTCGTGCGGGCTCTGCACCTGCACCCGCGCGGCACCTTCGAGGTCGGCGAACCTGCGCGCGCGCTCGAGCATCTCGCGGGTGGGTCCGCCACCGCCGTCGCCGTAGCCGAAGGGCATGAGCGAGCGCGTGGCCCCGCCCTTGTCGGCGAAGTTGCTCACCGCGTGGGCGAGCTCGGCGCCGACGACCTCGGCGTTGTAGGTGTCGACCGGCGGGAAGTGCGTGAAGACCCGGGTGCCGTCGAGCCCCTCCCACCAGAACGTGTGGTTCGGCAGCTTGTTGGTCGCGTTCCACGACAGCTTCTGGGTGAGGAACCAGCGGGCGCCGGCGAGCCGGGCGATCTGGGGGAAGGCGGCGGTGTAGCCGAAGGAGTCGGGCAGCCACACCTCCTCGCACTCCACGCCGAACTCCTCGCGGAAGAACCGCTGGCCCTGCACGAACTGGCGGGCGAGCGCCTCCGAGCCCGGCATGTTGGCGTCGGACTCCACCCACATGCCGCCGGCCGGCGCCCAGTTGCCGTCGACGACGGCCTTCTGCATGCGCGCGAAGATCGCCGGCTGCTGCTCCTTGACCCATGCGTACTGCTGCGCCGAGGAGCAGGCGAAGACCAGCTCGGGGTAGTCGGCAGCGAGCGCGGTGACGTTGGCGAACGTACGCGCGCACTTGCGCTTGGTCTCGCGGATGGGCCAGAGCCACGCGCTGTCGATGTGCGCATGGCCAACCGCCGAGATGCGGTGCGCGCTCGCGTTGGCCGGGCGGGACAGCACGTCGCGCACCTGCTCGCGGGCCGCCGCCGCCGTGCCTGCCACGTCGTGCAGGTCGAGCGCGTCGAGGCTGCGCTCCAGCGCCCGCAGGATCTCGGCCCGCCGCGGCTCGCTCGACGGCAGCGAGAGCATCAGCTCCTCGAGCACCTGCAGGTCGAGCGCGAGGGCCATCACCTCCTCGTCGAGCACGGCCACGTCGACGCGGCGCAGCACGTAGAGCGGGTCGGCCGGCCCGCTGGGCCGGTCGCCGTAGGTCGTCGGCACGAACGCCGACTCGGTGTCGTCCGCCGACCAGGGCAGCACCGTCGGGTTCGCGGCCGCCTCGACCAGCAGGTCGATGCGCTCGCCGCCAGTGGCGCGCGGAGTGACCGGCACGTAGGCGTTGCGCGGTGAGATGCCCTTGACCGGTACGCCGTCGGCCGTGTGCGCGAGGCCCTCGGCCTGGAAGCCCGGGCCGCCCGAGTCGAAGCCCAGGTCGACGAGCACCTCCACCCGCCGCCCGGCGAAGGACTCCGGCACCGTGCCCCGCACGCGCAGCCACGACGTCGCCCACGGCGAGCCCCACCTCGAGCCCACGGGGAAGGGCTCGTAGGTCGCGCCCAGCGCGTCGGCCACCGGCACCGGCTCGCCCTCGACGTGCCAGGCCGTGACCTCGAGCGGCTCGGACACGGGGTGGACCGCCGGGAGGATGCGCTCGCGCAGCGCGCGCCGCAGCCGGTTCTCGACGTGGACGTGGTCGTCGTGCATGGAGGGGTCCTGTCGTCTGTCGTGCGGGGAAGAGGGAGGGCGGTGCTCAGCCCTTGACCGCGCCACCGAGCGTGAAGGCGCCGCCGAGCTTGCGCGAGAGCAGCAGGTAGAGCAGCACCACCGGGAGCGCGTAGATGAGCGAGTACGCCGCCAGCTGGCCGTAGGCGACCTGGCCGTACTGGCTGAAGAACGTGTAGATGCTCACCGAGGCCGGCAGCTTGTCGGGCGAGAGCAGCAGGACGAAGGGCACGAAGAAGTTGCCCCACATGCCGATGAAGGTGAAGATCGCGACGACCGCGAGCCCCGGCCACATCAGCGGCAGGACGACGAACCGCAGTGCCTGCAGGCTCGAGGCGCCGTCGGTCCAGGCCGCCTCCTCCAGCGAGACGGGCACGCCGTCCATGAAGTTCTTCATCAGCCAGATGCCGAAGGGCAGGCCGGTCGTGGCGAGGAAGAGCACCGTGCCGATGCGGGTGTCGACCAGGTTGATCTGCACGAACAGCCCGTAGACCGGCACCATTATCGCGGTGATGGGCAGCCCGGTGGAGAACAGGATGGTGAGCAGGAACGGCTTGCGGTAGCGGGTGTCGTAGCGCGAGAGCGGGTACGCGGCGAGCGTCGACGCGACCAGCGTCAGGACCGCCGCGGAACCGCACAGCAGCAGCCCGTTGCGCATGGGCCGGAACGTCGTCTCCTCGTCGAGCACGGCCTTGAAGTTGTCGAGGCTCGGATGCCCCGGCCAGCTGACGCTCAGGCCGGCGTCCGCGTTGACGGAGGCGAGCAGCACCCACAGCAGCGGCACCACGAACATCGCGCCGATCAGGAGCAGCACGAGGTTGACCACGGCCTTCTGCGCGCGCGAGCGCGCGTGCATCGTCCGGGAGCGGGGCGCGGCCGCCGCGGTGACCGGCCGGCTCATCGTCGTGGCCATCAGATCTCCGTCTTCAGCACGCGGAGGTAGACCAGCGAGAAGACCGCGCCCACCACCAGCATCACCAGCGCGAGCGCCGTGCCGTAGCCGAGCTGGCCGAAGCTGAAGGCCTGCTCGTACATGTAGAGCGGCAGCGTCTGGCTCTTGGTGCCTGGTCCGCCCTTGGTCATCGTGTAGATCAGGCCGAAGACCGAGAGCGTCTGCAGCGTGATCAGCATCAGGTTGGTGGTGACCGAGCGCCGGATCAGCGGCAGGGTCACGCTCCACAGCCTCCGGGCGCCGCTCGCACCGTCGACCTCCGCGGCCTCTTCCAGCTCACGAGGCACCTCGGACAGTGCGGCGGAGTAGACGAGCATGGAGAAGGCCGTGCCCCGCCAGATGTTCGCGATGGACACCGCGACGATGGGGTGGCTGAAGAGCAGCGCCTGGTGCCCGAGCCCGACGGAGTCGAAGAACGCGTTCAGCGACCCGTCCTTGCCGAGGAACGCGTACCAGATGTAGCCGGCGACCACCTCGGGGATCACCCACGCGCCGACCACGAACGCGCCCACGAGTGTGCGCACCACCTTGCTGCCCGCGCGCATGAGCAGAGCGAGGCACAGGCCCACGAGGTTCTGCCCGACGATGGCCGACAGGAACGTGAAGACCAGGGTCAGCACCACCGAGTTGCGGAAGGCGCTGCTGTCGAAGGCCTTGTGGAAGTTGTCCAGGCCGATGAAGTGCGAGTTCGCCGCGCCCGCACCACTCAGGGCCGTGTTGGTGAACGCGCCGTAGACCGACCAGACGATGGGCCCGGCCAGGAAGACCAGCAGCAGCAGCGTGGCGGGCGCCAGGGGCAGCGCCCTGGCGACCGCACGCCGCGACTGCGAGGCGTCGGCGCGAGGGTGCGCGACACTCACTGGGTGGTCGTCCCGTCGTCACCGACGATGCCCTTGACCGACTCGTCGTAGGCCTTCGCCGCGTCCTCGGGGCTCGACTGGCCGGTCATCACGGACTCCATCGCGACCTGGATCTGGTTGGAGATCTGCGGGTACTCCGGGTAGGCCGGCCGGTACTTCGTCACCGCGACCACCTCGGAGAAGACCGGTGCCTTGCTGTTGGCAGCGGTGTAGCTCGCGTCGGCCGCCACGTCCTTGCGGACGGCGATCTGGGAGGCGGCCACCGCGTACTTCGCCGCGTTCTTCTCCGTCTGCGCCGCCTGGATGAACTTCCAGGCCGCGTCGGCGTGGTCGGACTTGGCGCTGATGGCCCAGGTCCAGCCGCCGGAGAGGCTGATCCTGCCCGGCGCCTGGCCCTTCTGCGTCGGCATCGGCGTCTGCCCGAGCGCCTCGCTCCACTGCGGCCACGGCTTGCCACCGGTGGGCAGCCAGCTGCCGGTGATCCAGGAACCGTCGAGGGCGATGGCCAGCTTGCCGTTGGGAAGCCACTGCTGCTGGATCTTGTCGCTGAGCTGGGCGTCCGTGGCGTCCTGCGCGTCAGGCCCGAGCTTCTCGTCGAAGACGGTCTTGACGAACTTCAGCGAGTCGACGAAGTGCGGGCTGCCCACGACCCACTTCTTGGAGGCGTCGTCGTAGAGCGTGCCGCCCGTGCCGTAGAGCAGCATCTCGAAGCCCTGCATCGTGGAGGCCTCGCCCGCCGCCTTGCTCGAGTAGATGTTGAACGGCGTCACCCCCGGCACCTTCGCCTTGACCGCGCGCGCCGCCGTGAGCACGTCGTCCCACGTCTTGGGCTGCCACGGCACCGGGATGCCGGCCTTCTTGAGGATGTCCTTGCTGTACCAGAGCGCGCGGGTGTCGGTGCCGTCCGGGACGCCGTACGTCTTGCCGTCCTGCCCCTTCGCCGCACCCTTCGCGCTCTCCTCGAACTGCGACCACTGGTCCCACGAGGACAGGTAGCTGTCGAGGGGCTTGAGGTAGCCCGCCTTGATGTCGGAGTTGATGAGGAACGTGTCCTCGTAGACGAGGTCTGGCGAGGTCTTGGACGACTTCAGCATCAGCGCGAGCTTGGTGTAGTAGTCGTTCTCCGAGGCCACGATCGGGTCGAGCTCGACCTTGCTGCCGGGGTTGGCGGCTTCGTACTCCGTCTTCACGCCCGCGAGGAAGTTGTCCATGATGCGGTTCTCGCCGAAGCGCTGGTAGGCGATCTTGATGGTGCCGGTCGTCCCGCCGCCCTGCCCGCTCTGGGCGGCGGCCTTGCCGGGGCTGCTCGAGCCCCCGCAGCCGGTGAGGGTCGTCGCTGCCACGGCAGCGGCGGCGGCCAGGAGGAAGATCTTGCGCTGCATCGGATGTGTGTCCCTACTCACGCGGCGGTGCGTGGTCTTGGACCAGGGCGGGCACTGCGTCGAGGCCCTGGTGCGGTGGGCGTGCGCGACATCGCTCTGCTCCGGCCCGCGTGCACGCGGGCCGGTGTCGGCGGGTCTCTCCCGACCGACGGGATAACGTTATACCGCGACTGTGGCGCGAACCGCCGTCCATGTCAAGACCCTCTCGAAGCACTGCTCCGCAAGCACAACCGCGGACGCGTACCTGCGCCTATGCTCCCGTCCGTGAGCACCCCACGACGGACGCCGGAGCGGCGGCCCACGATGCGCGACGTCGCCCGCGAGGCGGGGGTGGCGCTGCGTACGGTCTCGCGCGTCGTCAACGGGGAGTCGAACGTCAACGCCGAGATGGCCGGCCGGGTGCACAGCACCATCGCGCGGCTGGGCTACCGGCCCGACGAGCGCGCGCGCCAGCTGCGCCGCGGCTCGAGCCAGACCATCGGTGCCGCACTGCGCGGCACCGGCGGGATGTGGGAGCACACGGCTGAGCACACTGCGCGGGCGGCCGGCTTCATGACGCTGGCCGCGTCGACCGAGGACGACCCGGCGCTCTACGCGCAGGTCATCGAGTCGCTGTGCCAGCGGCGCGTCGACGGGCTGATGGTCGAGCCGATCGGTGCTGCCACGCCGTACCTCGTGGCCGAGGTCGAGGCCGGCCTGCCGGTCGTGGCGGTCGACCGGCCGCTCGAGGACGTCCCCGCCGACTCCGTCGTCAGCGACAACGCCGGGGGCATCCGCGCCGCGGTCGAGCACCTGCTCGCGCGCGGGCACCGCGAGATCGCCTACATCGGCGACAGCGAGCGCATCTACACCGGGCGCCTGCGCGCCGAGGCGTTCCGCAGCTGCCTGCAGGAGGCCGGCCTCGCCGTCGAGGACGCGAGCGTCACGACGGGCGAGGCCGGGCCCGAGATGGTCGCCGACGCGCTCGACCGGATGCGCCGGTGCAGCGCCCCGCCGACGGCGCTGGTGACCGGCAACAACGTCATCTCCTGGCAGGTGCTGCGCCAGCTGGGCCCCGCGATCGGCGAGCTGGCCGTGTTCTGCTTCGACTCGCTCGAGAACGCCGAGCTGCTCGCGCACCCGGTGAGCACGGTCAACCAGGACCTCGAGGGGCTGGGCCGCACGGCGGTCGACCTGCTGCTCGCCCGGCTGGCCGAGCCCGAGCGCGAGCGGCAGCACATCATCTTGCCGGTGAGCCTGAGCATCCGCGCCTCGAGCGAGGTGCCGCCGCCACCGCGTGCGCGACGCCGCCGCGCCCATAAGGCCCAGGCGCCGAGCAGCTGAGCGCCGAGGGGCTAGGCGCCGATCAGCGCCACAGTGTCCAGCAGCCGGTTGGAGAAGCCCCACTCGTTGTCGTACCACCCGAGCACCTTGACCGTGCGGCCGGAGACCGCCGTGAGCGGCGCGTCGACGATGCACGACTCCGGGCTGCCGACGATGTCGCTCGAGACGAGGGGGACGGTGCTGTAGCGCAGGATCCCAGCGAGGGGACCTTCGGCGGCGGCACGGAAGGCGGCGTTGACCTCCTCGACGGTGGTGTCGCGCGAGGTGGTGACGGTCAGGTCGGTCATGGAGCCGGTGACGACCGGCACCCGCAGCGCGAAGCCCGACAACCGGCCGGCCAGCTCGGGCAGGACGAGCCCGATCGCCTTCGCCGCACCGCTGGTGGTCGGGACGATGTTGGCCGCCGCTGCACGGGCGCGGCGCAGGTCCTTGTGCGGCCCGTCCTGCAGGTTCTGGTCCTGGGTGTAGGCGTGGACCGTGTTCATGAGGCCGCTCTCGATGCCGACCGCCTCGTGCAGCACCTTCGCCAGCGGTGCCAGGCAGTTGGTGGTGCACGAGGCGTTCGAGACGACGTGGTGGCGCTCGGGGTCGTACTGGTCGGAGTTGATGCCGTAGGCGATCGTGAGGTCCTCACCGCTGGCCGGAGCCGAGATGAGCACCTTGCGGGCGCCGGCGTCGAGGTGGGCGCGGGCGGCGTCGGCCGAGGTGAAGGCGCCGGTCGACTCGACGACCACGTCGACGTCGAGCTCCCGCCACGGCAGGTCGGCCGGGCGCCGCTCGGCCAGCACGCGGATCTTCGAGTCCCCGACGACCATCGTGTCGCCGGACACCTCGACCGGCACGGACAGCGGCCCGTTCGCGGTGTCGTAGCGCAGCAGGTGGGCGAGCGTCTCGACGTCGCCGAGGTCGTTGACGGCGACGACCTCGAGGTCGCTGGGGCGGGCGAGCGAGGCGCGGAGCATGCTGCGGCCGATGCGGCCGAAGCCGTTGATGGCGACTCTCATGCGGTGGTCCCTCTCCGGTCTGCACCGGGGCGGGTTCCCCGGAGCGCTACCGGCACGGTACCTACTAGTAGGTACAGACGTCCAGGGAGTAACACGGAGCCTGTACCTGCGCGTACGGTGGTCCGATGGACACGCGCACCCGGCTGCTCGAGAGCACGCAGGACCTGCTCTGGGACCGCGGCTACGTCGGCACCAGCCCCCGCGCCATCCAGGAGCGGGCCGGCGCCGGTCAGGGCAGCATGTACCACCACTTCTCCGGCAAGCACGACCTCGCGGTCGCTGCGATGCGGCTCACCACCGAGCAGGTGCGCGAGCGCGCCGAGCAGCTGCTCGGCGCAGAGGGCACGGCGTACGCCCGGGTCGAGGCCTACCTGCGCTTCGAGCGCGACGCGCTGCGCGGGTGCCGCGTGGGGCGCATGACGCAGGACCCCGAAGTGGTCGCCGACGACGAGCTGCGCGCGCCCGTCGCCGACGCGATCGCCTGGCAGCGCGGGCGGATCGCCCAGGTGCTGGCCGAGGGAGTGGCGCGCGGCGAGCTGTCGCCCGCGCTGTCACCTGAGCGCACGGCGGCCACGCTGGTCGCGGTGGTGCAGGGGGCGTACGTCGAGGCGCGTGCCGCCGGCAGCCGCGAGCCCTACGACGCAGCGATCGAGGGCGCGCTCGACCTGCTGCGCGCCTGCGTGCTGACGGAGCGCGACTAGACCGAGCGACGGCCCGTCAGCGCGTGGACGACCACGACGACGAGGGCGATGATCAGGCCCCACCACAGCACGTGGGCGACGAAGCCGAGCCCGCCGAAGACGACGAACAAGATCAGGGCGACGATCAGCAGCACCGGCATGGGAGTTCCTCTCTGGTCATGAAGATCGTCTCCCGTCGCTACGCAGCGCAAACGTCGAGGCGCCCACGGGCCCGTTCCGGGCAGAATTCCTCACTCCGCGTGTATCACGCCGGCTCGAACCGTCTCTGGTCCACCGACGCGGGCGTCGGGACGGGCATCTGGAGGGGAGCCGTCCCGCCGCCGGACGTCGCACCTCGTGGCCGGACGACCCCGGCCCGCGACGCACCAGGACCAGGAGGAACCCGTGACGACAGCAGGAGTGCTCGCGACCACCCGCGCCGCCCGCGTGCGGCGCCGACGGCGCCTCGCCCGGCTCGGCACCGACCTGCGCGCAGTGCCGCGCTGGCCCGCCCCGGAGCAGGAGCGGGCCGCAGGCGTACGCCGCTGATCCTGCCGCCCGGTCCTCAAGTCCGCGCGGAGAGCGTCGAAGCAGACGCGTGAGCTTCGTGTCCCCGCTCCCGCGGCAAGCGGCGGCGCCCGTGCGGGCGCGCCCGGACGAGGACGTCAGCGTCGCGGTCGAGCGCGCCACCCGCCGCGTGCGCGACGCCGAGGCCCTGGCCGGCGTCGGGACGTTCACCTGGGACCCGATCACCGGGGAGGCCTGGTGGTCCGACGGGCTCTACGCCCTGCACGGCAGCGACCGGGCAGGCGAGCCGGAGCCGACCGCGCTGCTCGAGCGGCTGCTGGACCCGGCCGAGCACACCCGGCTCGTCGAGCACCTGCGCGAGGTGGCCGCGAGCGTGCCCGGCACGCCCGCCGAGCTGCACCAGCGCAGCCGCCGCACCGACGGCACCCCGTGGCACATGGCGGTGCGCAGCGCGGTCGACGAGGTCGGCGTCGTCTACGGCGCCGTGCACGACGTGACCGCGCAGGCCCGGCTCGTCGAGAGGCTGCAGGACTCCCTCGACGTCCAGCGCGACGTCACGGCCGCCGCCAACGACAGGGACGCCACCCTCGCCCTCGTGGCGCGCCGCGCGGTGGAGACCTTCCCTGCCGCCGACGGCGCGGCGGTGGAGCTCGTCGAGGGCGCGGACCTGGTCTGCGCCGTGGCCGCCGGCTCTCTGCAGGAGTGGGTCGGCACCCGTCTCGCGGCCTCCGGCTCGTTCAGCGGCAGCGTCGTCGCGGCGGGCGCGGCTGCCTACTGCGCCGACGCCGCGACCGACCCGCGAGCGGACCGGGTCACGTGCGCGCGGCAGGGCGTCCGCTCGATGCTCGTGGCACCGCTCAGCTCGGGCGACCGGGTCATCGGCACGCTGAAGGTCTCCGCGCGCCGGCCGGACGCCTTCGAGGACGCCGACGCCCAGCACCTCGGGCTGCTGGCCGGGAGCCTCGGCTCCGCCCTCCGCCACGCCGACGACTACGCCCGCCACCGCCGCCAGCTCCAGGAGACCGAGTCCACGCTCGAGGCGCTCGAGGCCTCCGAGCAGCGGTTCCGACTGGCCTTCGACAACTCGCCGCTGGGCATGGCGCTGGTCAGCCTCGACCCCACCGACCTCGGCACCTACATCCAGGTCAACCCCGCGATGTGCGCCATCACCGGCTGGTCGGGCGCCGAGCTCTCGCGCATGAGCTACCGCGACCTCCAGCACCCCGACGACGTCCCGGCCACCACCCCGGCCCTGCGCGCGATCCTCGAGGGCGAGACCGACACCGCCGCCGGCGTGCGCAGGTACGTCCACAAGGACGGGTCGCACCTGTGGGTGTCGCTGCGGCTCGCGACCGTGCGCGACGACGACGGCCGGCCGCTGTACGCGGTGCTGCAGGTCGAGGACGTCACGGCCGCGCGCACCACCCAGGCCCAGCTCGAGCGCCAGGCCCGCCTGCTCGAGCTCATCCCGGCCGCCGTGGTCGTGCGCGACCTCGACGGCACCGTCCGCTGGTGGAACGCGGGCGCCGAGGCGACCTACGGCTGGCCGCAGGCCGCGGCCGTCGGCAAGGTCGCCCACCGGCTGCTCGCCACCTCGTTCCCGGCCGGCGGCAGCGTCAGCGACCTGACCGCGGCGCTGCTCGAGACGGGCAGCTGGACCGGTGAGCTCGCCCAGCTCACCGCCGCCGGGCGCACGGTGACCGTGCTGAGCCGGCAGGTGCTCCAGCGCGACGCGGCCGGTTCGCCGGTCGCCGTGCTCGAGGTCTCCACCGACGTGACCGCGGCGCGCGCGTCCGAGCGCGCGCTCGCCGAGAGCGAGCAGCGGTTCCGCGCCCAGTTCGACTCCTCCGCCGCCGGTCAGGCGGTGCGCGCGCTCGACGGCACGCTGCTCGACGTCAACCGCGCCTTCGCCGAGATGGTCGGTCGACCGGCCGAGCAGGTCGTGGGTACCCGCGACGAGGACTACCTGCACCCCGACGACCTGGCTGCCGCGCGGGCCGAGGTGGCCGGGCTGTTCGCCGGCGACCGCGACTCCTCCAGCGCGGAGACGCGGCTGCGGCGCGCCGACGGCAGCTGGCTCGACGTGCACACGACCAGCTCGCTGGTGCGCGACCCCGACGGGCTGCCGAAGCACCTGATCGAGGTCGTCTCCGACATCTCCGACCGCAAGGCCGCCGAGCGCGCCCGCGACGAGGCCGCCGCCGAGCTCGCGTCGCGCAACAGCGCGCTCGAGGAGGCCAACGCGCTCAAGCTCGACCTGATCGGGATGCTCGGCCACGAGATCGGCAACCCGCTCGCCTCGATCCTCGGCTACGCCGAGCTGGCCGGGGACTCCTGGGACGTCCTCGACGAGGCCGACCGGCGTCGGGCGCTCGAGGTCATCGGGCGCCAGGCCGGCCGGCTCGACGAGATCGTGCGCGAGGTGCTCGCCATGGTCAGCATCGACGCGGGCAGCCTGCACGCCCAGCGCTCGACCCTGCGGCTGCGCGACCACGTCGCCGCGGCCGTCGCCGCGACCGGCGCGGTCGGCGCCGAGCTGGTCGGAGACCTCGATGCCACCGTCGAGGCGCACCCCGGCCACCTCGAGCAGATCCTCGTCAACCTGCTGACGAACGCCGGGAAGTACGGCGGTGGTGCCACGCGCGTGGCGGTGGGGTCGAGCGACGGGCGGGTGCGCGTACGCGTCGAGGACCGCGGCCCCGGCGTGCCCGCGGAGTTCCGTCCCCGCCTCTTCCAGCGCCTGGCGCGCGCCGAGCGCGACGCCGCGGCAGTCCGGGGCACCGGGCTCGGGCTCTACATCGTGCGCGGGCTGGCGCAGGCCAACGGCGCCGACGTCCGCCACGAGGACGCCGCACCGCACGGCTCGGTCTTCGTGGTCGACCTGGAGGCCGGCCGGTCGCTATCGTGCGAGGCGTGGCAGGTCTGACCCACGCCGAGCTGCTGGAGCACTGCCTGCGCAAGCCGGGTGCGTGGCTCGACCAGCCGTGGGAGGACGACACCGTCGTCAAGGTGGGGCCGAAGATCTTCGCGTTCCTCGGCGGCCCCGACACCGGCTCGGTCGCGCTCAAGTGCGGCGCGACGCGGGCGGAGGCCGACGAGTGGCTCGCGCGCTACCCCGACGACGCGACCGCCTCCGCCTACACCGGTCGCTACGGGTGGAACCGGCTGCGCCTCGACGGCGCGATCCCGCGCGACGAGCTGCTCGAGGCGGTCGACGGGTCGTACGCCGCGGTCGTCTCCCGGCTCCCGGCGCGCGAGCGCCCGGCGGGCTGAGGGGTCAGCCGCTCAGCCGCTCGTGACGGCCGGGCGCGACCAGATGTCGGCGCAGCGCTCGCACGTGCCCTCGGGCACCAGGCCCGCGCGCATGAGCAGCGGGAACGCGCGGCACGCGACGCAGAAGCCGGCGAAGGCCTCCAGGCTGGCGGCGGCCACGAGCACCCCGAGCACCGAGTAGGCCGCCCGCCGCCGGCCGAAGCCGTAGTGGAGCACGAGCGCCGAGGCCGACACCGCGAGCCCGACCCCCTGCGCGAGGCGCTTGGGCGGGCCCGGCACGAAGCGGTGCTCGGCGCGGATGCGCGGGGTGACGACGCGGGTCGCCAGCTGGCCCAGCGGGCTGAAGCGCGGGCCCGCCACCACGCGGGCGGCGAAGCCGTAGGTGAGCGGGGCGAGCAGCCACGGCTGGTCGAGCGCGATCGTGGCCGTCGAGAGCGCCACCACACCGCCGGCGACGACCCGGGCGGAGGTCTCGTTCACCGGGTCCGGGAACCCGACCAGACTGGTCATGAAACCCAGCCTACGTGGTGGCGAAGAGCCCCTCGCCCCACCAGCCACCGGGCCGTACGCCGGGCGGGCAGGCGAAGAGCCCGCTGCCGTTGTGCTGGATGTACTCGTTGAGGGCGTCGCCGTGGCGACCGGCCAGCGAGGTCTGGATGCGCACGAACTGCGCGCGCGGGTCGCGCTGGTAGGCGAGGAAGAACAGCCCCGCGTCGAGGCGGCCGAGCCCGTCGGTGCCGTCGGTGAAGCTGTAGCCGCGACGCAGCAGCTCGGCGCCGCCGTTGGTGCTCGGGTGCGCGAGGCGCACGTGCGCCTTCTCGTCGACCAGCGGCGAGCCGTCGGGCCCGGTGGCCTCCAGGTCCAGCGCGTCGAACTCCTTCTCGCGCCCGATCGGCGCGCCGGTGCCCTTGGTGCGCCCGATGACGCGCTCCTGCTCGGCCAGCGGCGTGGAGTCCCACGGCTCGATGAGCATGCGGATGCGGCGGGCGACGAGGTAGCTGCCACCGGCCATCCAGTCCGGACCGTCGCCCGGAGCCACCCAGACCGACTTCGCCAGGGCGCCGGCGTCCTCGAGCTTGAGATTGTTGGTGCCGTCCTTGAAGCCCATCAGGTTGCGCGGGGTCGACTGGCTCGTCGAGGTGGTCGAGGTCCGGCCGAAGCCGAGCTGCGACCAGCGCACGTTGGCCTTCCCGCGCGCGATGCGGGCCAGGTTGCGGATCGCGTGGACGGCCACCTGCGGGTCGTCGGCGCACGCCTGGACGCAGAGGTCGCCGCCGCTTCGCTCGGGGTCGAGCGCGTCGCCAGGGAAGGCGGGCAGGTCGGCGAGGGCCGCGGGCCGCTGGGCCGCGATGCCGAAGCGGTCCTTGCCGTGCGCGTCGGTGAACAGGCTCGGCCCGAAGCCCACCGTGATCGTGAGCTTGGCGGCCGGCAGCCCGAACGCCTCGCCCGTGTCGCTGGGGGGCGCCTGCGCCGGCCCGCCGGCGGTGCCGCCCTCGCCGACGTCGCGCCCCGCGCACATCGCCTCGGCGGCAGCCGTCCACTCCTTCAGCATCGCGACGAGCTCGTCGCGGCTGGTGGTGGTGACGTCGAAGGCGGCGAAGTGCAGGCGGTCCTGCGCCGGTGTCGTGATGCCGGCCTGGTGCTCGCCGTGGAACGCGACGGTGCCCGAGTCGTCGTCGCCTGTCTCGGTGGCCCGGGCGACGGCGGCTCCGCCCACTCCGCCCACGCCGACGGCGGCCGCGCCGCCGCCCAGCAGGCCGAGCAGCGAGCGCCGCGAGAGGTGGCCGGGGGTCATGCCGCCGTGATGGCCGCGGGGATCGACCCGAGCGGCTCGCTGATGGCGTCGACCTCGACGGCGAGCGCCTTGACCTCGGCCGGGGTCAGCGCGTCGTAGGAGACGTAGCCGCTGCCCGCGACGTAGCCCTTGCCGCCCTTGGTGGACGCGTGCGTCCCGAGCAGGTCCTGCAGCGCCGCGAAACGGGTGTCGAGGGTCTTGACCAGCGACGCGTCGCGCGCCTCGAGCGCCGGGCGCAGCTGGGTGTAGACGGTCTTGGCGCCCTCGACGTTGCCGGCGAAGTCGACCAGGTCGACGCGGGAGTAGCGCTCTTCCTCGCCGGTCACCTTGCTCTTGGCGACCTCGTCGAGCAGCGACTTGGCGCCGTTGGCCATGGTGAGCGGCGTGATCTCGACGCTGGGGATGAGCGCGACGAGCTTCTCGACGTTGGCCAGCAGGGCGTCGGCGGTGGGGCCGGAGGCACCGATGTCCTTGGTCTTGAAGAGGTCCTGCTCGAGCTTGTGGAAGCCGACGAACGGGGTGCCGGCGGTGACGTCGTCCTCGCGCATGTCGATGAGCGGGTCGAGGTCGCCGAACGACTCGGCGATGGGCTCGATCGACTCGTAGCGCAGCCGCGCCGGCGAGTAGAGCGCGCGGGCCTTCGCCGCGTCTCCCGCCTTCACCGCAGCCACGAACGGCGTGGTGGTGGCGAGCAGCGCGGCGGCCTGCGTCTCGACGTAGGTGCGGTAGGAGCTGACGGCCTCGGTGAGCTGGGCGTCGAGCGGCTCCGCGCTGGCGCTCGCGCCGCTGACGACGAGCGGAGCGCGTACGCCCTTGCCGACCATGCCCGGCTTGCAGGCCAGCTCGTAGCTGCCCGGCGCCAGGTCGACGGTGAGGGTGCGCGAGATGGCGGGCCCGATGTTCTCGACCTCGCCGACGATGCGGTCGCCCGGCGCGTAGACGTAGAACTCGGTGACGTCGCCGCCGCTGTTCTTGACCGAGAACGTGTGCCGCCCGGAGGGCAGCTCCGAGGCCGACGCCGTGCAGCTCTCGTCCTTCGCCTCCACAGAGACCTTCTGGCCCTTGGCGGCGGTGCCGCCGGAGCCGCCCGACGACGAGGCGGCGGCGTCGCTCGACGAGCCGCCGCAGGCGGAGAGGGTGAGGGCGAGGGCGAGGGCGACGAGGGCAGCGCTCGGCGCGAGCGCCCGGGTCGGGACGCTCGGGAAGAGGCGGATCATCGAGTGGACTCCTGCAGCACGCTCGGGGCGAGGCGGGTCGTGGTGGGGGCGGCAGCGGGCTTCGCGGACGCGGCGGCGGGGGCCGCGGTGCGCCGCGGGCGCCAGAGGTACGCGGTGAGCACCGGCACGAGGTAGGCGAGGTAGGCGACGGCCTGGAGCACCGTGGTGTCGGGGCTGAAGTTGAAGACGCCCTTGAGCAGCGTGCCGTACCAGCTCGTCGGCGGGATCTGCTGGCGCACGTCGAACGCCAGCGTGTTCAGACCGCCGAGCACGCCGCCCTCCTGCAGGTCGTGGACGCCGTAGCCGGCGACGCCGGCGGCGACCACGATCAGACCGGCGCCGGTCCAGGTGAAGAACGTCGCGAGGTTGAGCTTGACCGAGTGCCGGTAGAGCAGCCACGCCAGCACGACGGAGGTGAGCAGTCCCAGGGTGAAGCCGGCGACGGGCGAGGCGGTCGACCCGGCGGCCTGCACGGCCGACCAGAAGAACAGCGCGGTCTCGAGGCCCTCGCGCCCGACGGCGAGGAAGGCGGTGGCGGCGACCGCGACGCCGCCCAGCGCGAGCGCGGACTCGAGCCGGCCGGTGAGCTCGGACTTCATGCTGCGGGCGGTGCGCCGCATCCAGAAGACCATCCAGGTGACGAAGGCGACCGCGACCAGCGACAGCGTGCCGCCGAAGGTCTCCTGCGCCGCGCCGGAGGACAGCAGCGAGGTGGAGGTGTAGGTCAGCAGCGCGCCGAACGCGACGCTCACGGCGATGGCGGCGGAGACGCCGCCGCCGACGGCGACGAGCCGGTCGCGCCGGTCGACCTTGACGAGGTAGGCGATGAGGATGCTGACGACGAGCGAGGCCTCGAGGCCCTCGCGCAGGCCGATCAGGTAGTTGCCGAACACTCCGCCGCCTCTCGTTCCGTTTAGGTAAGCCTGACCTAAGGGGCCTGGGGCGTCAAGCGAGGGCCGGTGTGACTGGGCCCACTCGCCCTCCCGCCGACCAGTCGGTGCCCTCCGCCGCGTCTCCACGTGAGCAAGGCTGTGACGGCCGGGCCGGCCGGCCCGACCCCCGCGAGAGGAGCACGTCGTGCTGGGTCCGATCATCCCCAACCTGTGGTTCGACACCGAGGCGGAGCAGGCGGCGGAGTTCTACTGCTCGGTCTTCCCGAACTCGCGCGTCCGCTCGGTGGCGCGCTACCCCGAGGGAGCGCCGGGCCAGGCCGGCTCGGTCATGACCGTCGAGTTCGAGCTCGACGGCAACCGCTTCGTCGGCATCAACGGCGGCCCGCAGTTCCGCTTCAGCGAGGCGGTGTCCTTCCAGGTCACCTGCGCCGACCAGGCCGAGCTCGACCGCTACTGGGAGCAGCTCACCGACGGCGGCGAGGAGAGCCAGTGCGGCTGGCTGCGCGACCGCTTCGGCCTGTCGTGGCAGATCGTGCCCGACGGCATGGACGAGGTCTTCTCCGACCCCGACCCCGAGCGGGCGCAGCGCGCGATGCAGGCGATGCTCGGCATGCGCAAGCTCGACATCGCGGCGCTGCGGGCGGCGGCCGACGGGGTGCCGGCCTAGCGCACCCCGTATCAGCGCACCCCTCCCGACGCTCTCCTCCTCGTCAGGTCACCACTGAGAGGAGACGGATGATGGACGGCACCGGCCAGGGCGGCGGGCACGAGCTCGACACGGTCGTGATCCACGAGGACGTGGTCCCCGGCATGCGGCTCGGCCGCCACGTGCGGCACGACCCCCGCAGCCGGGACTTCGTCGCGCGCGAGGCACCGGCGCTGGTGAGCGCGCTGCACCGGCGCCACTGCCCGCCCTTCGACCAGGGCCAGCTCGGCAGCTGCACGGGCAACGCGACCGTGGGCCTGCTGATGACCGAGCCGTTCTACCGGCCGGGGCGCGAGCTCGACGAGGACGACGCGGTGGCGGTCTACGCCCGCGCCACCCACCTCGACCGGTTCCGGGGCGTCTACCCGCCCGACGACACCGGCAGCTCGGGGCTCGCGGCGATGAAGGCGGCGCGCGAGGCGGGCTGGCTCACCGCGTACTCCCACGCGTTCGGCCTGCAGCACGCGCTCCGCGCGCTGGTGCTCACCCCGGTGATCACCGGGGTCAACTGGTACGAGGGCTTCGACAAGCCGGCGGCTGACGGGCTCGTGGAGATCGCGGGCAGCGTCCGCGGCGGCCACGAGTTCGAGGTGCACGGCATCGACGTCGAGGCGCGCACGGTCCGCTGCGTCAACAGCTGGGGGCCCGACTGGGGCGACGACGGCTCGTTCACCATGAGCTGGGACACCTGGGACCGCCTGCTCCACGAGCAGGGCGACGTCACCACCGGCACGCTCTGAGCCGAGCTCCGCTGGACGGAGGTCCGGGCGACGGCTCAGACCTCCATCCAGGTGGTCACCAGCGCGGCGCCGGCGCCGTCGGCGGGCACGCAGCGCAGCTTGATGCGGCCCGCCGGCACGTCGTCGACGAGGAAGCGGCCGTGCTCGTCGGAGACGTCCTCGCTGGTGCCGCCGTCGTGCTCCACGACCACGCGCGCCCCCGTCGCCGGGGTGAGCTCGCCCACCAGCCGGCGCCGGGTGCCCGTCTGGACGACCTCCAGCTCGAGCGTCAGGTGCGGGGTGGCGAACGTCAGCAGGCGTACGCCGGCGGCGGCGCTGCGGACGAGTGCACCCTCCCCCGCCTGCACCGCGGAGTCCCACACCATCTCGGCGAGCTCCTCGTCGACCGTGCGCCAGGTGAAGCTCGCCTTGGCCATCGCGACCAGGGCCGGAGGCACCGGGTCGCGGCGCGCCGCGAGGCGGGCGATGTCCTGCAGCAGCGCGAGGTCGTCGGCGCCGGGCTCCGGTCCGACCTCGTGGAGGTCGGGCTCTCGGTCGCTCATCGACCGCTCCTCTCGCTCGCTCGGGCTGGTCGGGGTCCTCGGGATGCGCTAGGCCTCTGCATCGACGCCCGCCTCCACCAGCTGGCGGCGCAGCCGCTCGAGGCAGCGCCGCCGGGTGGGGCCGATGCTCCCGACCGGCATGCCGAGCGTCTCGGCGACCTGCAGGTAGCTCAGCGGCGGGTCGGCGATGAGGACGCCCAGCAGCTGGCGGCAGGGCCCGGAGCTCGCCTCGAAGCACTGCCACAGCACGGAGTCGCGCTCCGCCCGCAGCAGGTCGCTGCCGGGCGGGGCGCTGTCGTCGTCGGTGCGCAGGTCGAGGACGTCGGTGTCGGTGGCCGTCTCGCGGGTGCGCGACTTGAGCACGCGCAGGCACTCGTGGCGGGCCGTCGTGGCGAGCCAGGCACCGACGCGCTCCGGCTCCCTCAGCCTGGGCAGCTGCTCCACCAGGCGCAGCCAGGCCGTCTGGAAGACGTCCGACGCGTCGTCGGAGGCGAGGCGGTAGCCGCGCACGACCGACCAGACCAGGCCGGCGTAGCGGTCGACGAGGGCGTCCCACGCTGCCTGGTCGCCGTCGCGCGCCGCGCGGACGAGGTCGGCGACGTCGTGCTCGTCGGTCATGGGTTCCTCCTGCCGGTGCGCGAGCCGGTGGTGGCGGGGGCACCGCCGGCGGGTCGCACTCTGCCTGTCATGAGCGGGTGACGCACCGAGAGATACACCGCGGCGCGTCCAGACCAGTGTGACGTGCGTCACGCACCGAAGCTGACGAACGCCGAGCCTGCTGCGGCGTCGGCGCCCGAGCGGCCCAGTGCGCGGCCCGCAGCGCCCGCCAGCGCCGCCGCCGGGCTGCGCCCCGCGACCAGCTCGCGGTGCAGGTCGATCATCAGCGGCTCCGTCTCCGCGTCGGGCACCAGCAGCAGCGGCGCGACCAGCGAGCGGACCCCGAGCGAGAGCATCGCCGCCGCCAGGCCGAGCAGCTCGTCGCCGACCGAGACCGAGCTGCGGCCGACCTCGCAGGCCGAGAGCACCACCGACAGCGGCGGCCGACGGACCTGCTCGATGTCGTAGACGGTGAGCGGGCCGTCGACGAGCTCGAGCGAGCTGAACTGCGGGTTGTCGCCGCGGAAGCGGCCGTGGGCAGCGACGTGCACGAGGTCGGCGCCCTCCATCGCCGCGAGCACGCGGGCGGCGGTGGCGTCGGAGCCGACGAGCACCTCGGCGTCGGGGTGCAGCTGGCTGAGCACGGCCACCTCGCTCTCGGCGTGCTCGAGGTCGGGGCCGGCCACCAGCACGGTCCGCCCTCCGGACGCCGATCGGCGGCGCGCCTCCAGCCACACCGTCGCGCTCGGCGACACGGTCAGCGACCGGCCGCGGCACGAGGGCAGCAGCGACCACGGCGTGGCGTGCAGCGGGTCGGTCGGCACCACCACCAGGTCACGGTCGCCGAGCTGGGGCAGCAGCGGCCGCACGAGCAGGTCGTCCAGCCGCTCGCCGGAGGCTTCGACCGACTCCTGGGCCCGGGCCGAGCCGAGGACCAGCCGGCGCAGGGCGAAGAAGGCGTGGTGCAGCTCGCGCTCGACCGCGACGACCGGCCCGAGCTCGGTCAGCTCCAGCCGTCCGGCCACCAGCGTGACGGCGTAGAGGCGGCCGGCGGCGTTCGCGTACTCGACCAGCGCCGCGTCGCCGAGCGCCTCGACGAGCCGGCGGGGCGGGGGGACGCGGGTGACCGGCTCGCCGGCGGCGCCGGACACCGTGCGGGTACGCGCCCGGATGCTGCGCTCGAGCGCGACCTGGCGCTCCACCAGGGCGGGGTCCGCGCGGCCGCCCTGCACCGCCTCGCGGCGCAGGCTCATCACCTGCCGCAGCTGGGCCAGCTCGGCGTCGAGCTCCGGGTCGGCGGGCGGGCGCACGCTCGGGCGCAGCAGCGCCGCCGCCCGCGTCCGCTCGGCCCACTGCAGCACGACCTCGGGACGCCGGTCGTCGAGCGCCACGTGGAGGCCCAGGTCGGCGAGCGCCGCCGCGCGCGCGGAGGCGGCCGCCCGCAGGTCGGTCGCGCCCAGGCTGTCGCGGTAGTCGTCGACCAGCGCCAGGCCGGACACGGCGGCACGCAGCGCACCCGTACGGTCCCCGCGGTGCCGGCGCAGCAGCGCCTCGGCGTGCCAGCCCAGGTGCTGGTGCCACACCGGCCCGCCGGCGCGGCGCAGGGCGCGCAGCCGCTCGAGGTCGTCGAGGCCGCGGCGCTGGGCTCCCCGCTCCAGCGCGCACCGGGCCGCCTGGAGGCGGGCGTCGAGCGCGTACGACGACCAGCCCGCGCGCTCGAGCTGCACGGCCGCTCGCCGCAGCTCCACGTCGGTCACGCTCGCGGCGTCCAGCCCGAGGCGCGCCTCCAGCTCCACCCACCGGGAGAGAGCCGCCCAGCCGGTGCGGCGCTGCAGCCGGAAGGCGGCAGTGGCGGCCTCGGCGTGCGCGGCGGCGGCGTGCGGGTCGCCCTCGGCGAGCTGGGCCTGGGCGAGACGCAGCCGCGCCTCCGCCAGCTCGCCCGCCTCGAGCCGGCGCTCCGCCGCGTCCACCGCCTTCTCAGCCGCTTCACGCGCCTCCGCGGCCAGCCCGCTGGCGAGCAGCAGCTCGCACTGGTCGCGCCAGAGCTCCGGGGGCACCTCCCGGTGGCGCGCGTAGCCCGCCTCCGCGGCTGCGTAGTGGGCCAGGGCCTCCGGCACCTGGTTGCGCAGGGCGGCGAGGTAGCCGAAGTTGTGGGTCAGGATCACCTGGTGCAGGTCGTCGCCCAGGCCGGCGAGCAGTCCGCGCGACTCCTCGAGGTCGCGCTGGGCGCCCGCCAGCTCGCCGCGGACGAGCTCCAGGACCGCCCGGTTCGCCAGCACCACAGCGAGCTCGTGCTGGTCGCCGGCCCGACGGATCGCGTCGACCGCGCGGCCGAGGACGTCGAGCGCCTCGTGCCACCGGCCCAGGGAGCGCAGCACCAGGGCCTCGGTGGTGAGCAGCTCGCCGGGCTCGCTGCCTGCCAGGAGAGGTCGTGCGCGCTCGATCTCGCGCAGCGCCGCCGCGCTGCGACCTTGCCGGACGAGCACGTAGGCGAGGTCGGACCGCGCCCGCGCAGCCCCGACGTCGTCGCCGGCGCGCTCGGCGGTGCGCGCCGCGGAGCGGAAGTGCAGGTCGGCCGTACGGCTGTCGTCGAGGTGCCCGGCGATCCGGCCGAGCACGCGGTCGGCGGCCGACACCGCGCCCCAGTCGCGGCCGGCGGTGGCCAGCGACCGGGCCTCCGTCGCCAACCGGCGCGCCTCTGCGGGGTCCGACAGGTAGGTGCGTGACGCCTGTTCGGCGAGCTCCCGCGCCGACACACTGACCTCCCGCTGGGTTCCGGCGCCAGGCTAGCGGGCCGGGGCCCCGTCCCACCAGACCGTGCGGCCCGGCGAAGTGACGCAGCGTGTCCTCGCCGAGACGTATCAGGCGGGCCGCTCGACGCTCCTCTCGACTTGTGGGGCGGACTTCGTCACACTGCGCCACGAAGATCTTCCACGAAGGAGCGCCATGCCCAGAGTCCTCGTCGTCGACCGGCAGCTCTCGCGGACGCAGCAGGTGGTGGGCGCCGACGACACCTGGCGACCCCTCGGCGACGGCGGTCTGCTGCACGCGGAGGTGACCTCCGACCGGCTCGAGCAGTTCCGTGCCGGCGGCGCGCTGGGGGTCGACGTCGACCGGACGATGTCCACGGCGGTCGTCGGCGCCCCCACCGTCGAGGGCGCACCGATGGACATGCGTGGCGAGGACCACCCGCTGCCGTCGCTGCGCGAGCTCGAGCCGCGGCTCGGCGGGTCCGTCGACGACGCGCGCGACACCGGCGAGGGTGTCCTCGTCGGGGTCGTCGACACAGGCATGCGGGCGCACCCCTGGCTCGACGGCGCCTACCTCGCCTCCCCGAACGACTTCGAGTCCTCCGGGACGCAGGCCCGCCGCCAGGTCGTCGCGGCGTCCAGGCGTGGCGACGCCGGTCCCGACGAGGCGGCGGCCGCCAGGTCGCGCCGCGAGACCGGGCACGGGACCTTCGTCACCGGCCTCGTGCTCCAGCAGGCCCCAGCGGCCAGCGTGTGGCTCGAGCGTGCGCTCGACTCGGGCGGCAACGGCCTCACCAGCGCCGTCGTCGAGGCGGCCACGACGCTGGCGCGCCGCGGGGTGCACGTCCTGAACCTCTCGCTCGGGTGCTTCTCCGACGACGCCGCCTCGAAGACGGTGATGCGCCGGCTGGCCGAGGACCTCTACCGGATCCGCCCCGACATGGTGATCGTCGCCGCCGCCGGCAACATCGACGGCAACGACGACCCGACCACCCCGCAGCCGTTCTGGCCGGCGGCGGTCGAGCAGGTGCTGGCCGTGGGCTCCGTCGACGACGCCTCGTCGACCACCTGGAGCACGTGGAGCAACCGCGGGCCCTGGGTGGACCTCGCGGCACCGGGGCACCGGCTGCTCAGCACCTACGTCACCGGTCCCGTCGCCCTCGAGGCCGACCAGCCGGCGGTCGACTACTCGGGCTGGGCGCGCTGGTCGGGCACCTCGTTCTCCACCGCGGTGGTGTCGGGCGCGATCGCCCGCCTGATGAGCGCCCGCGGCATCACCGCCCACGAGGCGGCCCTCGCGCTCAAGGCCGGCGAGCTGTCCACCGGTCGCACCGAGGCCGAGGGCGAGGTCCCCTCGGTGCCGGTGGTCGCCGCCCGGTCGTGGGACGAGCACCTGATCGCCACCGGCTGACACGGGGGAGGATGGGGGCGTGTCCGCGCCTCCTCTCGCCCCGTCGCCTGCCGCCGAGGTCGTCCGACCCCTGCTGCTCGCGCGCTACGTCGCCGGCGCGGGGCTGGGCAGGCTCGCCGACGAGGGCGCGCGGGTCTGCCTCGTGCTGCTCGCCATCGACAGCGGGCACGGCGCCGGGCTGGGCGGCCTGCTCGTCGGCGCGCTGATGCTGCCCCACGTGCTGGCCGCACCGGCGGTCGGCGTCCTGACCGACCGGGCGCGCGGCCCGCAGCACGTCGCCGGTGCCGGTGCGGCCGGCTTCGCCGTCGCCCTCGCGGCCACGGCTGCCCTGCTCGGGCGGGTGCCGCACCCGGTCACCATCGCGGTGCTCGTCGCGGGCGGCTGCTGCGGCCCGGCGCTCACCGGCGCGCTCACCAGTCACCTGGCGAACCTGGTGCCTGAGCACGCGGTGCCGCGCGCCTTCGGCCTCGACTCCCTGACCTACAACATCGCCGGCATCGGCGGCCCGGCTGTCGCCGCGCTGGTCAGCGGGCTGGTGTCTCCGGAGGCCGCGACGTACGTGCTGGCGGGCCTCGCCGGCCTCGGTGCCCTCGCGATCGTGACGCTGCCGACCGGCCGCCGGCACGATCGGCCGGAGCACGAGGCAGCGCCGACGATGACCGCCGGGCTGCGGGCAGTGCGCGAGTCGCCGCTGCTGGCGACCGTGACGCTGGCGAGCACGCTCGAGATGGTCACCTACGGCGCGCTGCCCGTCGTGGCCGCCGTGCTGGCGACCTCGGTCGGCGAGCGCACGGCGGGCGGGTGGCTGATGACGGCGGTCGCCGCAGGGGCGCTGCTCGGCTCTCTCGCCTGGACCGTGCGGCCGCTGGCCGCCCGCCACGCGCCGGCGGTCGTCATGACCGGGCTCGTCGCCACGGCGGCACCGATCGCGCTGGCGGCACTGGTGCCGCGTACGGCTCCCGCCCTCGTGGTCGTCGGCCTGCTCTTCGCGCTGTCGGGCCTGGCGAGCGGGCCCTTCATGGGGGCGCTGTTCACGGCCCGCCAGACGCTGTCACCGCCGCACGTGCGCGCGCAGGTCTTCACCCTCGGAGCAGGCTTGCGTACGACGGCCGGTGCCGGGGGCGCCGTGGTCGCCGGCGCGATCTCCGGCACGCCGACCGCCCTCCAGCTGCTCGTGACGGGCGGCTACTCGCTGGCAGGGGGTGCGGTCGGGTTCGCGGTGCTGCGGCGTACGCGTCACTCGCCCCGCAGGGCCGCGGCGTAGCGCTGCACGGAGCCGTTGTAGCGCGGGAGGTACGCGGCCAGCGCGCCCACCGCGACGGCGACGGCCTCGCGCTCGCGACCGAGGTCGGCGAGCGCCAGGGCGCGGAAGGCGGCGAGGGCGCCGGTGAGCTCGTCGGCGCCTCGCTGAGCCTCCTCGTCGAGCAGCGCCAGTGCCTGCTCCGGGTCGCCGAGGTTGCGCAGGGAGCTGGCCAGCTGGATGACCGCGCGCCGGCGGCGCAGGCCGACGAGCCCCGCGTCGAGCGCCTGGCGGTAGAGCGGCACCGCGAGGTCCGGGTGCCCCGTCGAGTCCTGCGCGCAGGCGCGCTCGAACGCCGCGCGTGCGCTGCCGTCGGGCAGCTCAGCGGCCAGCGCCTCGACCTGCGCCAGGAACGCGTCCGGCTGCTCGGACTCGATCCGCGCCCACAGCGCGTCGACGCGCTGCTCCCAGTCCTCGGTCCCACCGTCGTCCGTCACGCCCTCAGCATGCCGCTCAGCCCTGCAGCACCGACAGCACGTTCCCGGCGGGGTCGGCGAACCAGGCGATCAACGGTCCGCCGCCGCGCATGATGCCGCGCTCGTCCTGGTCGAACCCGTCGTAGCGCAGCATCTCCACGCCCGCTGCCACCAGGTCGTCGACCGCCTTCTCGATGTCGTCGACCGGGAAGTTGAGGATCGTGAAGCTCGCGGGCTGGTGGCCGGGCTTGGGGTAGACGAGGACGCTCCCGGCGCCGATGTCGATGCCGAGCATGCCGCCCTGGTCGTGGACCACCAGGCCCAGCGTCCGGCCGTAGAAGTCGCGGGCCCTGTCGATGTCGTCCACCGAGAACCCGCTGAACGCGCGCGTCGCGTCAACCACTGCGCCGCCCTCCTGTCTCGTCCTGTCCTGCCCCGGATCGCAGGCCCGCACGTCGAGACGGTGCGGGACGCGCGGAGTGAGCGGCCGGACTCCGGCGGCGCCTAGGGTGGGCGACGACCGCACGACCCCGTGACCTCGAGGAGGACAGCACCGGTGACCGCACCTGCCCTCGGCCTCCTGGCCGCCCTGCTCTCGGCCCACCTCCACGGCGCAGCGCCGGCCGTCCCCGCCGCGCCGGCCGCAGTCCGGCCGCCCGCGTCAGCACCGGCGCGCAACGTCGACCGTGCGCCCGCCCCGACCCGCACCGCACTGCCGGCCCGCAGCGGCAGCGGCCGCCGCGTCGTCTACGCCAAGCGGGCGCAGCAGGTCTGGCTCGTCGACGCGAAGGGCACGGTCGTGCGCACCTACCTGGTGTCGGGCCAGGCCTCGCAGCCGCGGCCGGGCACCTACCGCGTCTACTCGCGCTCGCCGCTCGCCCACAGCGCGGTCTCGAGCGCCACGATGCGGCGCATGGTGCGCTTCACCCACGGCATCCACACCGGCGCGGCCATCGGCTTCCACGAGATCCCGCGCGACCGGCGCGGCCGGCCCGAGCAGCGGCTCGCCCAGCTGGGCCGCCCGCTGAGCGCGGGCTGCATCCGCGAGGCCCCCGCCGACGCCCTGGCGCTGTGGAACTTCGCCGGTGTCGGCACGCGGGTCGTCGTCGTCGCCTGATCGCACCCGGCTCACGGAACGGTCAGAAGCGGGCATCTTGACACGGATAACGTTATCCGTGTCAGAGTGGCCCGGGCCGGTCCCCGCCCCGCCGCACCTCCGCGGCTCGGGCAGCCGGCTACACGGTCACAGCTGCCCGAGGAGACCCATGCACCGAGCCAGAGCCGCGAGCGCCCTCGTCGGCCTCGTCGCCCTCGCCCTTCCCGCCCTGCCGCTCGCGACGGCATCCGCCGCGAGCGCCGCGCCCGCCGCCGATGAGCCGCTGACCAGCCTGGTCAACCCGTTCATCGGCTCGCAGAACGAGGGCAACACCTACCCGGGGGCGAGCGTGCCGTTCGGCATGGTGCAGCTGTCCCCCGACACCGGCCACAACACCGGCTACGACTACACCGAGGGCCGCATCCGCGGCTTCAGCATGGTCCACATCTCGGGCGTCGGGTGCGGCCTCGGCGGTGACCTGCCGGTCCTGCCCACGACCGGCGACGTCACCTCGACCGACTACGCGAACTACGCGCTGCCCTACAGCCACGACACCGAGACCGCGTCGCCCGGCTACTACGCCGTCGACCTGCAGGCACCGGCCGGCGCGGTGCGCGCCGAGCTCGGCGCCACCACCCACACCGGCTGGGCGCGCTACACGTTCCCGGCGACCACCTCGGCCGACGTCCTCGTCAACGCCGGCCAGGCGCTCCACTCGGTGCACGACAGCAGCGTCCGCATCGTCGACGACCACACGGTCGAGACGCGGGTGACCGGCAGCGGGTTCTGCCAGGACACCAAGCCCTACACGCTGTTCTTCACCACTCGCTTCGACCGGCCCTTCGCCTCGAGCGGCACCTGGGCCGGCGACACCGTCACCGCGGGCAGCACGTCGTCGAGCGGCGACGGCCGGCGCGGCGCGTACCTCCGCTTCGACACCACCTCGGACCACGACGTCGTCTCCACGACGGCGATCTCCTACGTCGACGCCGACGGCGCGCGCAAGAACCTCGCCGCCGAGGGCTCCGGCACCTTCGACTCCGTCGTCGCGGCCGCGAAGGCCACGTGGGAGTCGCGGCTCGACCAGGTACGCACCACCGGCGGGACGACGGAGCAGCGGCGTACGTTCTACTCCTCGCTCTACCGCTCCTTCCTCGCGCCCAACACCGGCACCGACGTCGACGGCCGCTACACCGGCTGGGACCAGAAGATTCACGAGGCCAAGGACTTTACCTACTACCAGAACTGGTCCCTCTGGGACACCTACCGCACCCAGCAGCAGCTGCTCTCGCTGCTGGCGCCGCAGCAGGCGCGCGACATGGCGCTCTCGCTGCTGCGCATCGACGCCGAAGGCGGCTGGCTCCCCCGCTGGGGCTACGGCACCGTCGAGACCAACATCATGACCGGGGACCCGGTCACCGCGTATCTCACCAGTGCATACCAGCAGGGCCTGCTCAAGGGCCACGAGGAAGAGGCCTACGCGGCGCTCAAGAAGAACGCCGACGGCGTGCCCCCGGCCGACTCGCAGTTCAACGGCCGTTCGGGCAACGTGCAGTACCTCCGCGACGGCTACGTCCCCTACCTGCCCGACGCAGTCGGCAAGCCGGGCGACTACGACCTGCAGCACGGCCCGTCGGCGACGCTCGAGTACGCGCTCTCCGACGCCACCCTGTCGGCAATGGCCAAGAGCCTCGGGCACACCGAGGATGCCGCACGCTACGCCGCGCGCGGACAGAACTTCCGCAACGTCTTCGACCCGCGTACGTCGTGGTTCCGCGGCCGTGACGCCGACGGTGCGTTCGTCGGCCCCGACGACCCCGCCAACAGCCTGGGCTTCCACGAAGGCACTGCGGTCCAGTACATGTGGCTCGCACAGCAAGACGTGCCCGACCTGGTCGACCTGATCGGCGGCACCGACGCGACGAACGGGCGGCTCGACAAGTTCTTCGCCTACGACCAGCTGCTGGCCGACCCGGCGAAGACGGCGCGCGAGGTGTGGGTCAACGGCGCCTACTCCTACTACAACCAGGACAAGTACAACCCGCAGAACGAGCCCGACCTGCACTCGCCCTACATCTACCTCTGGACCGGGCAGCCGTCGAAGACGACCGACGTCGTGCACGCCGCGATCACGCTGTTCACCGACGGCCCGACCGGCATGACGGGCAACGACGACCTCGGCACCATGTCGGCGTGGCACGTGCTCTCGGCGATCGGGCTCTACCCGATCTTGCCCGGCAGCGACGTGTGGGGCCTGAGCACGCCGATCTTCGACTCGGTGCACCTCACGCTCGACCCGTCGTGGTACCCGAAGGGCTCGCTCGACATCTCCGCCCCCGGCAGCTCGGCGAGCACCCGCTACATCGCGTCGGCGCAGCTCGGCGGGCGCAACCTCAAGCAGACCTGGGTGACCAGCGCCGACCTGCGGGCCGGCAAGGATCTGTCCTACACGCTGGCGACGACCCCGTCGTCGTGGGGCACCAAGAAGAACGCCGCCCCGCCGTCGCTGGTGGGTGGCTACTCGGCGCAGCACCACCTCGCTCTGGCGCTGCAGCCCTCGTCGACCACGCTGGTCGGCGGGACGAGCGCCCAGCAGGTCGACGTCAACGCCTCCGTGGTCGCGACCACCCCGGGGCGGGCCTACGTCACCGTGGCGGCCTCGGCACAGGCGCCGCTCAGCGTCACCCCGGCCACGGGCTCGGCGCGCGTGCAGTCCGACAACCTGCCGGCCACGCAGCAGTTCCCGCTGAAGGTCACCGTGCCGGCCGGCACGCCGAAGGGCGACTACCGCATCACCGTCACCGCCAAGGACACCCAGGGCGGCTCGGTCGAGCGGACGGCGACTCTCTCGGTCATCGGGGCCTGCTCCGAGTCGGGTGGCTACTGCCCGCAGGACCTGTCGTCGGCCTACGACGTCGACGGCGTCGCGACGGCGAACGCCCGCAACGAGGGCAACTTCGACGGCGGTGGCTGGAGCTTCCCGGCCGAGCAGCTGCCGGCGGGCGGCGTCGGGGTGGCCGCTGGAGGCGCCTACCGCTTCCCCGACACCACCGGCACGGCCAAGAACTTCGTCTCGACGCACGGGCAGACGATCGCCCTGGCTCCGGCGAAGTACTCGGCTCTCGACCTGCTGGTCTCGGCGCACAACGGCGACTTCACCGGCCCGGCGACCGTCCACTACTCGGACGGCACGACCTCTACGGTGCAGCTGGCCGCGACCGACTGGGCCGCGGGCGCACCGCGGCTCGGCGAGGGCACGGCGCTCAGCGCGTCGGAGCGCTACTACGTCGATGGCGGCGGTGACGGCCTGACCGTGCACATCTGGCATGACCGGCTCGCGGTCGACGCCACCAAGCAGGCGGTCTCCATCACGTTGCCGGACCAGCCGTTCCTGCTCGTCTACGCGATGTCGGCCGAGTCGGCGTAGACCGTCACGTCGGTCGCCTTCACGCTCGCCCAGACCCTGTCGCCGGCGGCGAGGCGCAGCTCCGCCACAGCGGAGCTCGTCACGTCGGCGTGCAGGGCGGGCGAGCCGGCGAGCGTCACACGCACCCGGTCGCCGAGCACCTGGAGCGAGGCGACCTCCCGCTGCCACACGTTGCGCGCACTGGACCGCGGCGGCTCGCGGGTCAGCAGGACCGAGCTCGGCCGCACGACGGCCAGGCTCGGTCCTTGCCGTGTCGGGTCCGCGGTCACCAGGCGCGTACCGTCCTCGAGCGCCAGCACGCCGTCGACCGCGGGCCCGCGGCAGAGCGTCAGGCCGACGAGCGAGGCGACGTACGCGGTGGCCGGCCGGTCGGCGACGGCCGCCGCCGCGCCAGCCTGCACGACGCGCCCGCCCTCGACGACCACGAGCCGGTCGGCGAGGGTGAGCGCGTCGACCGGGTCGTGGGTCACCAGCACCACGGGACCGCGGAAGTCGGCGACCGTGTCTCGCAGCACCGTGCGCACGGCGGTCCGCGTCTCGGCGTCGAGGGCGGCGAGCGGCTCGTCGAGCAGGAGCAGCTCGGGGGCGGTGACCAGCGCGCGGGCCAGGGCGACCCGCTGGGCCTGGCCGCCGGAGAGCTCTCGCGGCCGGCGATCGCCGAGGTCGGCGAGGCCCAGCCGGGTGAGCTCCGCGTCGGCGAGTCTCCGCGCCTCGCGTTTCGGCATCCCCGTGCTCCGCGGGCCGAAGGCCACGTTGTCGCGGGCGCTGAGGTGCTCGAAGAGCCGGTAGTCCTGGAAGACCACGCCGACGCGGCGCTCGCGGGTCTCGACGCGTACGCCTGCGGCCGGGTCGTCGAGCACCCGCCCGGCCAGCTCGACCCGGCCTATATGGAGTGGCACCAGTCCCGCCAACGCCCGCAGCAGCGTCGTCTTCCCGGCGCCGTTGGGCCCGATGACCGCGACGACCTCGCCGTCGGCCACCTCGAGCGCGACGTCGAGCGAGAAGCCCGGGCGCTCGACACCGACCCGTGCGTGCAGGCTCACCGCGGACTCGGCCGCACGTAGCGCTCCCGCAGCGCCAGCAGGATCGCGACGCTGACGGCCAGGAGCACGAGCGCGAGCGCGACGGCCGCACGCGGGTCGGTCTCGAGCGCGATGTAGACGGCGAGCGGCATGGTCTGCGTGGTGCCCGGCAGGTTGCCGGCGAAGGTGATGGTGGCGCCGAACTCCCCCAGCGCCCGCGCGAAGGACAGCACGGCGCCGGCGGTCACGGACGGCCCGATCAGAGGCAGCGTGACGCGCCAGAACGTCGTCCAGCCGGTGGCGCCGAGGGTCGCGGCGGCCTCCTCGAAGCGCTCGTCGGACGCTGCCAGCGCACCCTCGACCGTCACGACGAGGAACGGCATGGCGACGAAGGCTTCCGCGACCACGACCCCCGCGGTGGTGAACGGCAGCGTGACACCCACCGACTCCAGCGCGCCGCCGAGGACACCGTGCCGGCCGAGCGCGTAGAGCAGGCCGACGCCGCCGACGACCGGGGGCAGCACCAGCGGCAGCAGCACCAGTGCGCGCAGGAGTCGCCGCCCGGGGAACCGCAGCCGCGCGAGCACCCAGGCGAGCGGCACGCCGAGGACCAGCGAGAGGGCGGTCGCCAGCGACGCGCAGAGCAGCGAGAGCCGCAGCGCCTGGCGCACCGACGGCTCGCTCAGCAGCGGCCAGAGGTCGCGCCACGGCGCGCGGACCAGCAGTCCCACCAGCGGCAGCACGAGGAAGAGCAGGGCCAGGGCCGCCGGCGGGACGAGCAGGGTCGCGAGGCGCGGGGCGCGCCGCAGCGTACGCGTCGCAACCCCCTCGCTCACGGGGCCGAGAACCCCGCGGTGCCGAGCACCGACTGCCCAGCGGACGAGAGGACAAAGTCCTCGAAAGCCGCTGCCAGCGCAGCGTTCTTGCTGCTCTTGACGGTGGCGATGGGGTACGCGGTGCTCGCGTTCTGCGCGGCCGGCACCTCGACGCCGACGACGGAGTCGCCAGCAGCGCGTACGTCTGTGGCGTAGACGATCGCCGCGTCCGCTTCGCCGCTGGTGACGTAGGCGAGGGTGCTCTTGACGTCGAGCCCCTGGGTGACGGGCTGAACCGACACCTTCGCCTTGTCGAGCACTGTCTGCGCGAGGGCGCCGCACGGCACCTGCGGCTGGCAGAGCGCCACCTTGATCCCGGGCTTGGCGAGGTCAGCGAGGGCGGTCACCTTCGCCTTGCTCGCCGGCGCGACGGCGACCTCGGCGACGTTGGTGGCGAAGGTCCGCGCGTTAATGGCATCACGCGCGTCGGTCACCTGCGCCATGTTCTTCGGGCTCGCCGAAGCGAAGACGTCGGCCGGCGCCCCGGCGATTACCTGCTGGGCGAGCGTCGAGCTCGCGCCGAAGCTGAAGGTGACCTTCGTGCCGGGGTTGGCCTGCTCGAACTGCTGGCCGAGCTCGGTGAACGCCCCGGTCAGGGACGCGGCCGCGAAGACCGTGATGCTGCCGCTCGGGTCGGCGGAAGACGCTGCCCTCGACGCGGCGGGTGACGACGAGCCGCCGCACGCGCTGGTGAGAAGCGCGAGGGCGACCAGGGCTGGTGCTGCGGTGCGCATGCCGGTCACGCCCGCTGCTGCGGGACCTCGACGACGACGTTGGTCGACTTCACGCTCGCGACGGCCAGCACTCCCGGCTCGAGCCCGAGCTCGGTCGCCGCCTCGCTGCTCATGAGCGACACGACGCGGAAGGGACCGGCCTGGATCTCGACCTGGGCCATCACGAGGTCCTTGGTCACGCGCGTGACGATGCCGGTGAACCGGTTGCGGGCCGACTCGCTGACGATCGGGCCGGCCTCGAGCAGCTCGGTGCGCTCGGCGCGTTCGCGGGCGACGCGCGCGAGCTCGGCACCCTCGACGACCAGGCGACCCACCTCGTCGGTCCTGGCCTCGAGCCGGCCCGCCTCCACCCACCGGCGGAGCGTGTCGTCGCTGACGCCGAGCAGCCGGGTGGCCTCGGAGATGCGCAGGGCAGCCATGGACGCATGATAGCCGCAGATGCGGCTCCTCGGCCTCCCCGATTCCGCATCCGCGGACGCGGTCAGAGGGCCCGCGCGGTGAGAGCGTCGGTGAGCATCGAGACGAGGGCGTCGAGGTGCACCGACGTGGAGGTCGACTCGTCGTCCTGCGGCGCGCCGTCGAGGGCACGGGCAGCCAGACCCGACTTGCTGTCGATGAGCTGGGCGATCTTGGCGTCGATGGTCTGCGCCGCGATGACGCGCCAGGCCGTGACGGGCTCGGTCTGGCCGATCCGGTGGATGCGGTCGATCGCCTGGGTCTGCTCCGCGTAGGTCCAGGACAGCTCGGCCAGCACCAGGTTGGACGCGACCTGGAGGTTGATCCCGACGCCCGCCGCGGTCAGGGAGCACACCACGACCGAGACATCGGGGTCGTCCGTGAACGCCGCGATGTTGGCCGCGCGCGCCTTGGGCGTCTGGTCGCCGCGGATGGAGGCGAATCGGACGCCCCGCTCGGTGAAGGTCTGCTCGGCCTGGTCCATGACGTCGACGTGCTTGGCGAAGAAGACGACCTTGCCGACGTTGCGGGCGAGCTGCGCGGTGTAGTCGGCGGCGAGCCCGGCCTTGGCCTGCCCGATGCGGCGGACCATGGTGAAGACGTTGTCGCCCTCGGCCGCGTTCGAGGCCTTCAGCTCAGCTGAGGCCACCCGGAGGACGAGCGCCTCGTCGATCCCGTCGACGGCATCGCCGTCGGCCCGCGCGTCCAGAGCCGCGTGGTAGCGCGCGACCAGCCGCTTGGCGAGCGCCGTCTCGGCGGCCCGGATCGAACGAGCGGCCGCGCCCTCCAGCTCGACCGGCAGGTCCGCGACCCGACGGGCCGGGATGTCGGCGCTGACGTCGATCTTGCGGCGCCGCACGATGCCGGCGTTGATCACGCTCTCTCGCGCTGCGGGGTAGAAGCCCGGGTCGGCGGGGGTCAGCCCGTTCGCCTCCAGGGCGGCCGCTAGCTCCCCGACGGGCTTCTTGTCGTCGATCCAGCCGAGGAACTGCCAGATGGCGGCGAAGTCCTCGATGTCGTTGACCAGTGGGGTGCCCGTGAGCGCCATCAGGAGCGGCCGGCTGGTGCGAGCGCGGAGACGCTCGGACAGGGCGAGGACGTGCTGCGAGCGCTGCGACCGCTTGTTCTTGATGAAGTGCGCCTCGTCGACCACCATGCCGCGGAAGCCGAGCTCGCCGAGCCAGCCGACGTGGCGGTCCAGGATCTCGTAGTTGACGATCACGACGTCGGCGAACCCGTCCAGGTCGTCACCGTCGCCGTGGACGACGGTGGCCCGCCGGTGCGGCGTCCACAGCTCGACCTCGTGCGCCCAGTTCGCCTTCACGACGTTCGGCGCGACGACGAGCAGGGGGTACGCGTCGGCCGCCTGCGCCGCGAGCAGCGCCTGGGCGGTCTTGCCGAGGCCCGGCTCGTCGGCGAGCAGGAAGGTGCGGTGCCCCTCGGCCGCGGCCTCGACGACCTGCGCCTGGTGGCGCATCAGGTGCCGCCCGTTCCTCACCAGTCGCTTCGGCTTCGGCAGCGGCATGCAGGCCGGTGCGCCGTCGCCGCCCTCCTCGAAGGACCGGAAGAGCGGCTCGAGCAGCTCCCAGCCGGCGAGCACGGAGTAGCGGACGGGCGCGGGCGCGGCGGCGGCCTCGTGGTCCGGCGCGAGGAACGGGTTCGCGAGGCGACGGGACACTACTGCCCTGGGCACGACCGCGACGGGGTTCTCAGCTGTCGGTGCGGCTGGCTCGGCGGGGGCCGGCTCCTCCTCCGGCTCGCGGCCGGCCTCCCGCAGCACGGACGCCTTCAGGGCGCGACCGGCCGGAGTGAGCTGGGCGTCCTCGGCGAGCAGCTCCAGCAGCGAGCTGTCGCGGGTGGCGGTCCTGGCGAGCGACGTCGCGATCCCGGCGAGCTGCTTGACCTGCGCGGCACGGGCCGACTCGCTGAGGGCGCTGTCCGCCATCACGCGCGCCCGCTCCTCGCGCACCAGCAGGGCCACGACCTGGAACTTCGTCCGCACGGAGGGACGGGTCGGCGTACGTTGCACCGCGCTCCCGACCTCGCGCGCCGCCTCGGTGAGCACAGCGACGAGCCCGCGCTGGACCCGGCGCCCGGCTGGACGGCGCTGAGTCACGCGCTCGGGCCGCGCGCCGGCTGACCGGGACCGGCCTCGCTGTGCCACAGACGTGCTCCTCTTCGTCGACCGCAAACACTTCATTCTGCCCGCGCGCGAAGGCGCCCGCCGCTAGTGAGGCATGCCCTCCAACAACCACCGTGCGACCGCACCAGCGACCGCCAGGTGGCTGGCGGCGGCCACGGCGAGCCCGCCACGCCGGCGCGTGGTGCGCCAGCCGACGTTGCCCCCCACCGTCAGCAGCAGGTCGAGAGCACCGACGGACATGAAGACCACGATGCAGGGACTCAGGCCGTCGCGGAACAGCGTCGGGTCCTGGCGCTGGAGGCCCCACTCCTGGGCCAGCCCCTCGACGAGCAGTAGGCCGAAGACCGCTGCTACCCCTCCGAGTATGCCCGAGAGGGCGTTGCCGACCACGATGCCGGCCCACCACGCCGCCTCTGCCGGAGCTGGTACGCCGTCGTCCTCGTGCGCGCGTTCGGTCCCTGCAGCGTGCACCCTGTGCTCCCCCGTCTCGTCGCGTGCCTGCGCCACCCACCTTCGAGAGTGACGCTCCACGGCGCCGCCACGTCCCCGCGCCCCCTCCGGCCGACGGCTCCCGCCCGGCGTCGAGGCACGCCCCGCCCGGTCCGCGTCAGCCGCACCAGATTGGTACCAGACTGGTACCGTGGTCGCATGGCGATGAACCTCCGACTGACGGACCAGGAAGCCGAAGCTCTGCGCCAGCGCGCTGAGCAGGAAGGCCGCTCCATGCAGGAAGTGGCCCGCTCCGCCATCGCCGAGTACGTGTCCGACCGGCCCGCGCGTCTGCGAGCAGCCATCGACCGTGTCCGCACCGAGGACGCAGAACTCCTCGCCCGCCTCGCCCGGTGACCGGACCGACCCGCCCGTACGACCACCTCTCCACCGAAGACCTGCTCGAGATCGCTGCCGGAGTGGTCGATGGCGTGCTGGTCCGCGACCTCGGGATGCTGGCGTCTGCGGCAGCCCGTCCGCGCACGACCGTCTTCGGTCGCGAGGCGTACCCGACCCTGCCGGACCAGGCCGCAGCGCTGATGCACTCCCTGGCAAGGAACCACCCTCTCGTCGACGGCAACAAGCGCCTCGCCTGGTCGGCCACGCGAGTGTTCTGCCTGCTCAACGGAACCGACCTCGTCATGGACGTCGACGACGCCGAGCGCATGGTCCTCGACGTAGCGACTGGAGAGCTCGAGGCGTCGGAACTGGCGGAGGTCATCAGCCGGCATCTCCGCTGAACCGTCCGCATCTGCCGCTGCGCTCGTCGACACCGTGTGGGCTTCGCTCGTCGGGGTCGGCGCCTTCCCGCGAGCAGGCCGCCTTCCGCGTGAGGACTCGCTCGTGCGGAAGATCCATGAGCGTCTCCTGGACGAAGCGTCCATCGCGAGAGTCGACGACGTTCGATGGTCGTCAGTGCCGCCGCTCGAGAAGCCCTCCGATGAGACCGACCAGGCCGGCCACGATGAACGCGTAGGCCAGCAGGAGGAGCGCTCCTCCGCCGACGTTCGGTCCACCCCAGTCGTCCGGATACCGCGCTGTCAGGATGCGGTCGACAACGATCCACGCGACTCCAAGAGCGGCAGACGCTGCGCCGACGCGTACCGACGGCGCACGCCGCCCGGCCCGCGGTGCGTCCGCCCGAGACTCCGTGCGAGAGGGCGAAGGCGAAGCACCGTCGCGGTCCATGTGCCGTTGGATACCCCGGACCTGCCCGCCCATGCCCGCCGGCAGAGCCCGTCCATTCGTGCGGGGAACCGGCGACGACCGTCGGTACGTCCTATCGTTCTGCTGACGGGAGGGGTCGGATGAGGCGACGGGCTGGGGCAGCTCTCCTCCTGGCGCTGCTCGCCGGCTGTGCGCCGGCAACGCCCCCGAGCAGCTCGGTCATAGGAGCAGCGTCGACGGCACCGGCGACTCAGTCGCCACCACCAGTGCCACAGGGGAGGAGCCTGAGCTGCCGCTCGACCCCCTCCCCGAACGCGATGCCGGACCTAGGTGCAGCAGACCGGCCGCTCCCCGCCCACCTCACGGTGACCGGCGCCCACCTGTGCCGACAGATCACTGCGCGGCGCCGCAGTCGTGGCCTGTGGCTGGAAACGGTGACCTACGACGTCGTCGGCGGCCTGGGAACGCTCGTGGACGCGTACCAGCACCCGGATGGGCCCGTCGGCCACGGCCCCTGCCTGGCGATCGGCTACGGCGCGCTGCTCGTCACCTTCACGACGCCCTTCGGTGATGTCGAAGCCCGGGAGCCGCGAGGCACGTGCTTCGCGCCCGTCCCAGCCGCGGTGCAGGCGTATCAGCACCTGCGCCTGCGGAAGGTCCGCGCGGTGTGGGAGCGGCAGATCTCCTCGCAGCGGGCGCTCGACAGTGGCTGCGCCGAGCAATGGAAGAACATGATCATGGTAGAGCGAGACAGGCCTGCAGCCACGGCCGCGCCTCTCGACCCGCTCGGCGAGCAGCGCGTCTGCATCTACCGCGACGTCGCCCCCGACAGCGGCGGCGGCGACCCGGAGCTCACGGCTGCAGGACCCTCCTCTCGGCGCGACATCGCCACTCTCGTGCAGCGCCTCCACGCGGGGGCGCCTACGTGCAGCGCCGCGGTGCACACGTACGCAGTGCTCGGTGAGATGCAAGCCGACGTCTACCTGGCCTTGGACGGCTGCCGCGGACGAGCTCTGTGGGACAGCGGATCGGGGATGCTCGACCCGAGCGGACTGCGGCTGCTCAACCGCCTGGTGGCGCGGACGCGCTAGGCCGGGCCTCGGCGGCAGCATCCTCGCCACGATGGTCCACACGGTCGGCACCGTCGACCGAACGGCCCTCACCGCCGATGCAGAGGTGCGAGGGTTGAGGACGGCCGGCAGGCGACGCCTAGCATGCGCCAGTGAGCCCCTCGCCCCTCCCCCGCAGCCGTTCCTCCGAGCAGGGCGTCAACGCCGCAGGCGTGCTCGCGTTCGTCGACGCGCTCGAGGCGTCCGACAATTCGCCGCACTCAATGATGCTGCTGCGCCACGGCACGGTGGTCGCCGAGGGCTGGTGGGCGCCGTACTCCGCCGACCGGCTGCACCTGCTCTACTCCCTCAGCAAGAGCTTCACCTCGAGCGCTCTCGGCATCGCCGTGGGCGAGGGCCTCGCCGACCTCGACGACACAGTGCTCCAGCACTTCCCCGAGCTCGACGCCGAGGTGACCGACTCGCGCAGCCGGGCGATCAAGATCCGCCACGTCGCCGCCATGGCCAGCGGCCACACCGGCGAGCGCCGCGAGGCAGCGCTGGATCGGGACCCCGACAACATGGTGCGCGGCTTCCTCCTCACCCCGCCGGAGGAGGAGCCGGGCAGCGTCTTCGCCTACAACCAGCCGTGCACCTACTCCCTCGGCGCGATCGTCATGCGGGAGTCGGGCGAGGGGCTCACCGACTACCTGCGTACGCGGCTGCTCGACCCGCTCGGCATAGGCGAGGTCGCGTGGTTGCGCGACCGGTCCGGGGCCGAGCTCGGCTACTCGGGCCTGCACGCGACGACCGACGCGATCGCGCGGCTCGGCCAGCTCTACCTGCAGGACGGCGTCTGGGAGGGCGAGCGCCTGCTGCCCGAGGGCTGGGTCGCCCAGGCGACGCGCTCCCAGGTGTCCAACGAGGGGTTCGAGGACCACCCCGACTGGCAGGCGGGCTACGGCTTCCAGTTCTGGGTCGCACGGCACGGCTACCGCGCCGACGGCGCCTACGGCCAGCTCGCGATCGTGCTGCCGGAGCAGGGCGCGGTGCTCGCGCTGACGACCGAGGGCAGCGACATCCACGGGCTCATGGACCTCGCGTGGGAGCACCTGCTCCCGGCGTTCGAAGGCGCAGGCACACCGGAGGCCGACGACGCGCTGGCCGCTCGGATGGCCTCGCTCACCGTCCCGCCGGTCACGGGAAGCGCGGAGCCGGCCGAAGAGGGCTGGGACGGCTTCCACGCCGACGGCGAAGCGGGCTCGCCCCTCGCCTCGGTCGCACTCACACGAGACCAAGACGGCTGGGAGCTGCTCCTTGTCAGCCCCGAGGAGCCCGTGACCGAGCTCCGCGTCCCGCTCGGCACCAACGGGTGGGCGGTCTCCGAACCGCTCGCCGCCCACGGGAAGAGTGTGCCGCTCGCGACCAGCGGCGCGTGGCGCGAGGACGGCGCCCTGGCGGTCGACGTCGCCTTCCTCGAGACGCCGCACACCCTGCAGCTGGTCTGCGACGCAGCCGCCGGCACCGTCACCGCCGACTGGCGCACCGAGCCGCTGCACCGGCGCGGCCGGCTGAGCTGGATGCGGGCACCGCGCGACTGATCACGGCGGCCCTGAGGTGCCGGCAGTCGGCACTCGAGGCTGAGGTGGCTGAGGAGCGCCGCTCCTAGCGTCGCTGGCATGACGAGAGTTGCCGAGCGCGCCGCGCCGATGCTGACCGTGGACCTCGGCGCGGTGGCGCACAACACCCGTGTCCTCGCCGCCGCCACGCCGGCGACCCTGATGGCGGTCGTGAAGGGCGACGGCTTCGGTGCCGGCGCGACTGCAGTCGCCCGCACGGCCCTCGCCAACGGCGCAGGACGGCTCGGGGTCGCCACGGTCGCCGAGGCGGTCGCCCTGCGCCGCGCCGGCCTGCTGGCCCCGGTGCTCAGCTGGCTCAACCCGGTCGACGCCGACTTCGGCCCGGCGCTCGCGCTGGGCGTCGAGATCGCCGTGCCGTCGACCGAGCACCTGGCAGCGGTTGCCGCAGCCGCAGGGCGAGGCCGGGCACGCATCCACCTGCACGTCGACGTCGGCATGGCCCGCGACGGCGCCCCGCCGCGCCGGTGGGCCGACCTCTGCCTCGCGGCGACGCGGGCCGAGCGGGCGGGCAACGTCGAGGTGGTCGGCGTCATGGGCCACCTCGGCTGGGCCGACACCCCAGGGGACACGCTCAACCTGCGCGCGCGCCGCCGGTTCGAGGAGGCGGTCGCCGTCGCGCGGCTCGCCGGCCTGCGCCCCCACTGGCGCCACCTCGCCGCGACGGCGGCGACGCTGCACCTGCCCGCGCTCCACTACGACCTGTGCCGCGTGGGCGCCGGGCTGGTCGGCATCGACCCGGCCGGGCGCACGCCGCTCGAGCCGGCCGCGACGCTCACCGCTCCGGTCGTCAGCGTGCGCGACGTGCCCGCCGGCACGTACGTCGGCTACGGGCGCAACTGGCTCACACAGCGGCGTACGCGGCTGGCCCTGCTCCCCGTCGGCTACGCCGACGGCCTGCCGCGCACTGCGTCCGGTCGCGCCGAGGTCCTGCTGCGGGGACGGCGACGGCCCGTCGCCGGGATGGTGTCGATGGACTCGGTCGTGGTCGACGTGGGGAACGACCCGGTCGCGCCGGGGGAGGTCGCGACGGTGTTCGGGCCGGGGCACCGCGGGGAGCCGACGGCGGAAGAGTGGGCGGGCTGGGCGGGGACGCTCGCGCACGAGATCGTCTCCGGCGTCGGCCCCCGCGTGGTGCGCCGGACGGTCGAGGCCGCCTCGCTCGCGGCGGTGGGCTCGTGAGCCGCACACGGGTGACCGTCATCGGCGGTGGTGCCAACTGCGAGCACGAGGTCGGCCTGGCCAGCGCGGCGTCGGTGGCGGCCGCGCTCGACCACGACCGCTACGTCGTCGACTGCCTGACCATCGCGCCCGACGGGCGCTGGCTCGGGTCCGACGGCTCACCGCTCGCGAGCGGCATGGCCGGTGCCCTCGACCGCCTGGCCCATACCGACGTCGTCTTCCCCGCCGTCCACGGTCCGCGGGGCGAGGACGGGACGCTCGCCGCCCTCTGCGTACTGGCCGCGGTGCCGTTCGTCGGCTCCGGCGTACGCAGTGGTGCGCTCGCGATGGACAAGTGGGCGACCAAGCTGGTGGCCGAGGCCGTCGGCGTGCGCACCGCAGGAGGCGCGCTCGTCCGCGCCGGCGACGCGCCCCAGGTCGAGCTCCCCGTCGTCGTCAAGCCGGTCGAGGCCGGCAGCAGCTTCGGCGTCAGCCTCGTCGAGCACGCCGAGCAGCTCGCGCCGGCCCTCGCAGCGGCGCTGGCGCTCGACGACCGTGTGCTCGTCGAGCCGGTCGTCCATGGCCGCGAGGTCGACGTCGCTGTGCTCCGCCGCGCCGACGGATCGCTGCTGGTCGGGCCACCGCTCGAGATCGAGGTGGCGCCGGGTGGGCTGTTCGACACGACCGCGAAGTACGACGGCAGCGCGCGCTTCGTCATCCCGGCGCACCTCTCCCCCGCCGAGCTGGAGTGCCTGACGACTGCTGCGACAGCGGTGTTCGAGGCTCTCGGCTGCGAGGGCGTCGCCCGTGTCGACTTCTTCCTCACCGCCGACGGGCCCGTGCTCAACGAGGTCAACACGATGCCCGGCATGACCCGCCACTCACAGGTCCCGCGGATCTTCGCGGCGGCCGGCGTCGACTACCCCGACCTGCTCGACCTGCTCGTCAGCGCAGCGCTCGCCCGTGCCGCCTAGCCTGGTGCGATGAGCCTGCCGGGGGAGCCGCGCCTGCGCGGCGTCCACTGGCTGGGCGTCGGCGTGGGTCTCGCGACGCTGCTCGCCGGGGTGGTCGAGGTCGGGGCGGTCGACGTCTACGGGCGCGGCACCACACTCGTACGCCTCGTGCTGGTCGCCCTCGTCGCGCTCGCCGCCGCGCTCTACCGGCGCGCGCCCGGGGCGGCGCTGGCGCTGAGCTGGTGCGCCGCGGGCTGGCAGGTGCAGCAGGGCCTCGACTTCGCGGTCGTCGAGCTGGCGCTGCTCGTCGTCGCCTACGGAACCGCCCGCTACGGCGCGCACGTCACCGTGTGGCTGAGCGGGTTGTCGGTGCCCGCCGGCGCCCTGCTGGCGCTCGTCTACGCCCGTGACCGGGGAACCCTGGTCTACGCGCGCTTCCCCTTCGACCAGCTGGTCACCTCGCGCACCGTCCGCGACTCGGTGTCGGGCCGCGAGTCCGCCGCGCTGGTCGTGGTCGCCGCCGTGCTGGCCGCGCCGTGGGTGCTGGGCCTGCTGCTGCGCCTCGACGAGCGCTACCGCAGCTCCGACGTCGACCGTCGCCGCGCCGAGGCCGAAGCAGCCCGCGCCCAGGAGATGGCTGAGCTCCGCGCCGGCCAGGCCAACCTCGCGCGCGACGTGCACGACATCGTCGGCCACTCGCTGGCGGTGATCGTGGCCCAGGCCGACTCGGCGCAGTACCTCCGCGACGACGAGATCGACCGCGTGCGCCAGGCGATGGCCACCATCGCCGCGTCGGCCCGGCAGTCGCTCGGCGACGTGCGGCAGGTCCTCTCGAGCCTCGAGGACGCACCGCGTACGGGCGGCGCGCCGCGCGAGCTCGACAGCCTGCCCGACGGCATCCGCGACACCGGCCACGAGCTGCGCTCGGTCGTGTCGGGGGTGCCCGGGGCGCTCGACGGGGAGCGCGACGTGGTGGCCTACCGCGTGCTCCAGGAGATGCTCACCAACGCCCTGCGCCACGGATCGAAGGAGTCGGCCATCGACGTGCACCGCGAGTGGAGCGAGGACGCGCTCGTCCTCCGGGTCTGCAACCGCACGGCGCCGGACGGTGGCACGAGCGGCGGTGGGCGCGGGCTGCCCGGCATGAAGCAGCGACTGGAGTCCGTCGGCGGCACCCTCGACGTCGCGCGCACCGACGACCGCGAGGGCGCCACGTTCACGGCGACCGCCCGCATCCCGCTGGCCGCCCGGTGACCGGCGAGCCGATCCGCGTCGCGCTCGTCGACGACCAGGAGCTCTTCCGCTCCGGCGTCGCCGTGCACATCGACGCGCAGCCCGACATGGAGGTCGTCGGCCAGGCCGCCAACGGCCAAGACGGCGTCGCGATGGTCCAGCGCCTCGAGCCCGACGTCGTGCTGATGGACATCCGGATGCCCGAGATGGACGGCGTCGAGGCGACCCGGCAGCTGTTCCTGCCGCAGGCGGCGGCGCGACGCAGCCACCCCGTACGCGTCATCGTCCTGACGACGTTCAACCTCGACGACCGCGCCGCCACGGCGATCCGCTACGGCGCCAGCGGGTTCCTGCTCAAGGACGCGACGCCCGACTTCCTGCGCGCGGCGATCCGCACGGTGCACGCCGGCAACGCGGTGCTGGCGCCCGACGACCTCGGGCTGCTGCTCGACGGCTCGCTCGGCACGTCGAAGCCCCCGCCGCCCAAGGCCTTCTTCACGCTCACCGACAAGGAGCGCGAGATCCTGCTGCTCGTGGCGTCGGGCATGAGCAACGCCGAGATCGCCGAGTCGGTGTTCCTCAGCGAGTCGACGGTGAAGACCCACGTGGGCGCGGTCCTGCGCAAGCTCGGCCTGCGCGATCGGGTGCAGGTCGTCGTGTTCGCCCACGACCACGGCCTGCGCTGAGGCTCACGCCGCGGGGTGCGACTCCAGGGGTGGGCAGGTGCCGCCGCGGCGGACCAGGGGCTCGAAGTGCCAGGGCTCATTGGCGTAGCGGCGGCACAGTCCGTAGGCCTCGCCGTGCTGCTGCAGCCAGCGGTATCCCGCCGCTGGCCCGACGTCGACCGCCCTGCCGGCGACGTGCTCGGACTCGCTGGGCGGCAGGACCCACTGCGTGGCAGCACGTTCAGAGCCGTACTTCGCGATCGCCTCGTCGAGCAGGCGCTGCTGGTGGGCGGCGCTGCGCCAGCCGGAGGTGATGTGGAGCGGTACGCCTGCGGCCCGCGCCGCGGCCATGGCGTCGTCCACACGGGCCGACATCTCCTTCGTCAGCCCGGCGGTCGGATCGGCAGGAGCGCTGTGGTGCAGGGTGAAGGCGGCAGTCGTGGTGGCGGCGGCGAGGCCCGCGCAGAGGAGTCGGAGGTGCATGCCTTCGAGCCTCGCCGCGGGGCACGCCCGACGGATCGGTCGCAGGTGCCGGGCCGGCACCCGCACGGCCCGACCTGCTCGTCCTTCCCGCCAGCCCGACCCGGGTCACAGGTGCCGCACAGCGCAGGCCGAGCCCCTCTCCAGCCGGGGCGGCGACCTTGGGAGCACGGGCCGCTCGACGGCCACCGGACGACAGCTGCGAGGACGACATGGACCCCCACGACAGGAACGCGCCCTCCGAGCACCCGGAGTTCGTGTTCTACCCCGCCGACGCGCAGGAGCCGGGTGAGCAGTTGAGCAGCGGGCCCGAGCCGCGTACGCCTGCCCCGGCCGCCCGGCCGCGAGCCTCCCGGCGCACGCTGGTGGGCTCCGCCGCGGCGGCCCTGCTCGCCGTGGTCGTCGGCGGCGGCGCGATCACCGCGGTGAAGGGCAACGACTCCGCGGCGGCGAGCACGGCGAGCAGCACGACGCGCACGTCCGCGGGGCTGGGCGCGCCCGGCGGTGGCCTGCCCAGCGGTGGCGGGCCCGGCGGCGGCATGGCCGGGGAGACGCACGTCTCGGGCACGGTGGTCTCGGTCGCCGCCTCGAGCCTCCGCGTCAAGAGCAGCGACGGCACGACCGCGACCTACGCGGTCGACGCTTCGACGCAGGTGCTCGATGACGGCTCGGCCGTCAGCGTCACCAGCCTCCAGACGGGCGACACGGTGCTCGTGCACGCGATCGCGTCGACCAGCGGCGGCACGGCGTACGCCGAGCGCGTCCTCGCCGGGTCGTCGGCCACCGACGGACCGGGAGCCGGCCAGCTGCCCGGCGGCGCGCCGGACGGTTCAGCGCCGAGCGACGCCGCGCCGAGCGACGCCACCACCGCCTGAGCCTGGCTCAGCCGACCACGGCGGCCCGGACGCACAGCACGTCGGGTAGGTCTCGGGCGAGCTCGGTCCACGAGTCGCCCTCGTCGCGGCTGGCGTAGACCGCACCCGTGCGGGTGCCGAAGTAGACCCCGGCCGGGTCGGCGTCATCGGTGGTCATCGCGTCGCGCAGGACCGTGCCGTAGTAGTCCTCCTGCGGCAGCCCCCGGCTGAGCGCCTCCCAGCTGCGACCGCCGTCGGAGGTGCGGAAGACCCGGCACCGCGCGTCCGGCGGCAGGCGCTTGCCGTCGGCGACGATCGGGAAGCTGTAGGCGGTCTCCGGCCGCCGGGGGTGGGTCACCATCGTGAAGCCGAAGTCCGTGGGCAGGGGGTCGGCGATGGAGACCCAGGTCGTGCCGGCGTCGTCGCTGCGGTAGACGCCGTGGTGGTTCTGGGCGAAGAGGCGGTCGGGCTCGGCCGCATCGCGCGCGACCTTGTGGACGCACTGGCCGAACTCGGGCCACGGGTCAGGGAAGAAGTAGGCCTTGATGCCCCTGTTGGCCGGCTCCCAAGACCCGCCGCCGTCGGAGGTGCGGTAGACCCCGCCGGTCGACATCGCCACGAGCACGTTGCCCGGGTCGCGCGGGTGCGGCAGGACGGTGTGGATGGCCTGGCCGCCGAAGCCGGCGCCCCACTTCGGCCGGTGGGGGTGGTCCCACAGCGGGCGGACCAGCGAGAAGGAGTCGCCCCGGTCCTCGGAGCGCCACAGCGCCGAGGGCTGGCTGCCCGCCCAGACGACGTCGGGCTCCGTGGGCGACGGCGCGATCGACCAGAGCCGCTCGACGGAGGTGCCGTCGTCGATGGAGAACCGCGGGCCGCTGCTGGCCGACTCCTGCCAGGTGGCGCCGAGGTCCTCGGACCAGAACAGCGACGGTCCCCAGTGCGAGCTGTCGGCGCCGACCATGACGCGCGGGACGGCGCCGCGCGTGTCGATGCTGACCGCGTAGATGCCGTTCATCAGGAAGTGCGGCCCGTCGAGCGTCCACGAGGCGCGGTCGTCGTCGCTGCGGGCGACGAAGAGCCCCTTGTTCGTCCCGATGGCCACCAGCGTCGTCGCCATGCGCTCCTCCTCGAGCTCCGGTCGGTGCCGCGCGTGTGCCGACACCGTGCCACGCAGGTCTGACGGAGGGAAGGGCGCGGACTCGTCGCTAGCCTGGCCCGGTGATCTTCCCCTGGGACGAGTCTCGGGCCGCCTACGCCGACGCGGCGCACTGGTTCGTGGTGACGGCGGCGCTCGTGGGCGACCGGTGGGCCGAGCCGGGCCTCGGCGAGTGGGACCTGCGCTCGCTGGTCGGCCACACCACCCGCTCGTTCGTCACGGTCGAGTCCTACCTCGCCGTGCCGCCCGAGCGCGTCGAGGTCGAGACGGCGGCGGGCTACGTCACCGCCATCCGCGCGGCCGCGGCCGCGCCCGGCGTGGCCGAGCGCGGGCGCGAAGCAGGCGCAGCGCTGGGCGACGACCCGGTCGCAGCGGTCGCCGTCCTCGCCGAGCGCGTGGTCGAGCTGGTGGGCCGGTGCACCGGCGAGGAGCTGCTGACGACGCTCGCGGGCGGGATGCGCCTGCGCGACTACCTGCCCACGCGTACGTTCGAGCTCGTCACGCACACCTGCGACCTCTCGGTCGCGCTGGGTGTCGAGGCGGCACCGCCGGCCACGGCTGCCGAGCAGGCGCTCGGCGTGGTCGCCGCTGTCGCTGCCCAGGTGGGCGGGGCCGCCGCCCTGCTGCTGTCGGCGACCGGACGGCGACCCCTGCCCGAGGGCTTCTCGGTCCTCTGAGCTAGCCGCGGGCGGCGCGCAGCGCGTCGACCAGCGGGGTGGCCGGACGGCCGAGCAGGTCGGTCAGGTCGGTGCTGCCCGTGTCGAGCTCGCCCTTGGCGATCGCCTCGTCGATCGAGGCGACGAAGCCCGCCGTGCCCTCGTCGAGGCCGGCGGCCTGGAGGGCGGCGACGTAGTCCTGCACCGACAGGTCGCGGTAGGCAACAGGCGTACCGGTCACCTCGGTCACGGCCGCAGCCAGCTCGGCGAAGTCGAAGCTCGGGCCGCCGAGCTCGTAGACCGCGTCGACGTCGGAGTCGCGCAGCAGTGCGGCGACTGCAGCACCGGCGTAGTCGGCGCGGGTGGCGCCGGCGACCCGACCGTCGCCCGCGGCGCCGACGATCTCGCCGCGAGCGAGGTACTGGTCGAGCTGGGAGGTGTAGTTCTCGGTGTACCAGCCGTTGCGCAGGAAGGTGAAGGGCAGCCCGCTGCCGCGCAGGACCTCCTCGGTCGCCTCGTGCTCGGGCGCGAGCGGGTTCGACGTCGCGCCGGCGCGCAGGATGCTGGTGTAGACGATGCGGCCCACGCCGGCCTCCTTCGCCGCGTCGATCACCGCGGTGTGCTGGCGCACGCGCCCGCCCGGCTCGCTGCCGGACACCAGCAGCAGGGTGTCGACGCCGGCCAGCGCCGCCGGGAGCGTGTCCGGCGCGTCGTAGTCGCCGTGGCGCACCTGCACGCCGCGCTCGGCCAGGTCGGCGGCCTTCTCGGGGCTGCGGACCACGGCGACGACATCGGCGGCCGGGACCCCGCGGCCGAGCAGCTGGACGACGACCTCGCGGCCGAGGTGGCCGCTGGCTCCGGTGACGGCGTAGGTGGGCATGGCTTCTCCTCCGTGATGGCTAACCTGACGTTGGGCACTAACCGAGGGGAAGTACCTTGCATTCCCGCCGTACGATGGCAGCCGTGACGCAGCACGAGCCGGGGCCGGAGCAGGCGCTGGTCAGCGACGTCTTCGCCCGCGACTGCACCTCGCGCGCGGCCTTCGAGGACGTGTCGAGCAAGTGGGCCTCGCTCGCCCTGCTGGCGCTCGGCGAGGGGGCCTACCGCTTCAACGCCCTGCGCCGCCGGGTCGAGGGCGTCAGCGAGAAGATGCTCTCGCAGACGCTGCAGCAGCTCGAGCGCGACGGCATGGTGCGCCGCGACGTGGTCACGACCATCCCGCCGCGCGTGGAGTACTCGTTGACCCCGCTGGGTGCCGGGGTCGCCGGCCACCTGCGCGCGCTGGCCGACCTGCTCGAGGCGTCGGCCGACCAGGTGGCGCTCGCGCGCGGCGACTACGAGCGGCGCGGTCCGCGCTGATGCCCGCGCCCGGGCGCATGCACGCCGACGAGGTCGACACCGACGAGGCTCTCGTGGCCAGGCTGGTCGCCGCCCAGCACCCGCAGTGGGCGGCGCTCCCGGTCACGCACCTGTCCTCAGCCGGCACCGACAACGCGATCTACCGGCTGGGCACCGACCTGGTCGCCCGGCTCCCGCGCATCGCGTCGGTGTCGCAGGGCATCGCCCACGAGTGGCAGTGGCTGCGGCACCTCGCGCCGCTCCTGCCCGTCGACGTGCCGGAGCCGGTCGCGCTCGGCGAGCCCGGCGACGGCTACCCGTTCCCGTGGTCGGTGTGCCGCTACGTCGCTGGTGACAACCCCGGGCCCGCGACGACCGGTCCGGCGCTGGTCGACGACCTCACCTCGTTCCTGCGCCACTTCCACGGCCTCGACCCGGCCGCCGCACCGCTGCGCAGCCGCGTGCGGCTCGCCGACCGGGACGACCAGGTCCTGTCGTGCATCGACGAGGTCGCCGACCTCGTCGACGCGCCGGAAGTCGCTGCTGCATGGGCGGTCCTGCGGGACACCCCGCCCGCCGAGCTGCCCGGCCCGTGGGTCCACGGAGACATCACCGCAGGCAACCTGCTGGTCCGCGGCGGCAGGCTCTCCGGCGTACTGGACTTCAGTGGCGTGGGGCGCGGCGACCCGGCGACGGACCTGGGTGTCGCCTGGAACCTCCTGACACCACCCTTGCGCGCACGGCTCCGCAGACAGTTGCAGGTCGACGAGGAGACGTGGCGCCGCAGCGCCGGCTGGTCGCTCTCGCAGGCGCTGATCCAGCTGCCCTACTACCGCGAGACTAACCTGCCGCTCGCGGCGAACGCCCGCCACGTGATCGCCGAGACGGTGCCGTGGGCGCTGGCCCTCTGACGCCGCTCAGCGCAGCGGGGTGCCTACGGCCCACCCGAGCGCTGCGGCGACAAGACCCGCGACGACCGAGGCGACCACGTTGAGGGCAGCCACCCCACCCTCGCCGCGCTCGACGAGCCGCAGCGTCTCCCAGCTGAAGGTGCTGTAGGTCGTCAGCGCACCGCAGAACCCGGTGCCCAGCAGGGCCACCACCGTTGCCTCGTGCCCACGGGACCCGGCCGACACGACCACGCCGAGGACGAAGGACCCGACCACGTTCACGACCAGCGTCCCCCAGGGGAACGGCGACGGGTGCCGCCGCTGCACCGCGCGGTCGGTGAGGTAGCGCGCCGGCGCGCCGACCGCCGCGCCCAGGGCCACCATCAGCGCGGTCACGCCGGTCGTCCCGCGGTCGCACCGGCGAGCCGCCGGGTGGCGGTCGCCCCCAGCCACACCGCCAGCACGGCCGCGACGAGGGTCGACGCTGCATAGGCCAGCGCGACGGCCGGGCGTCCGGCCAGCAGCAGGCGGTTGATGTCGACGGCGTAGGCGGAGAACGTCGTGAAGCCGCCCAGCACGCCGACGCCCAGGAACGGCCGGACGAGGCGGTGAGGACGGAACCGCTCGGTCACCAGCACCATCAGGACGCCGATGAGCAGGCAGCCCAGCGCGTTGACGAGCAGGGTCGCCCACGGGAACTGGGACGCGGCGTGCGGGGCCGCGAGGCTGACGGCGTAGCGCGCCTCGGCGCCGAGCACGCCCCCGGCGGCCACCACTGCCACGACGTCGAGGGAGGTGCCAAGCGAGGTGTCACCCGCCTGCACGGTCATGCCTCGAGCCTCCCGCGGGTGTCCGGCCGGCCTGCCGTGCGGCTGATCGTAGCGACACCGGCGTCCGCCACCCCCGCTGCGCTCAGGCGGGCGCGAGGTCTTCCACGAGCAGGGACCAGCGGACGCCTCGCGGAGCCGTCACGACGACCGACGCCGACCGCGCGTGCCCGCTGAGGTAGGAGGACGGCGTCCCGTCGCAGGGGCCCTCGACGGTCATGGACGGACCCGTTCGAGGGGCGAGCTCGAGCCGCACCCGCCCCGACCCGCCGGAGCAGGCGACGCGCGCGGCAACGCCCAGACCGGTGGCTGAGCTGCGCACGGAGAAGGCCCGGGACCCGCGCTGTCCGGCCACGTCCAGCACCGGGCGCGAGTCGGACAGGGTCGGCTCGAGGTGCAGCGACCCCGCGGACGCCTGCGGGGACGTCGGCGCGGCACCAGGGCTCGTCGACGGCGACGGCTGCGGCAGCACGGTCGGAGCGCCCGAGCCGGTGCAGCCGGCCACCGCCGGAAGCAGCGCAGGGACACCGGCCAGCAGGAAAGGGGTACGTCGCACGCCGCAGTCTCGCACCGCGCGGCGCGCGGGCCCTGACGGTTGCGCACAGCGCGAGGCAGGACCACCCCGGCGGGGGGCTTGGGCACGACGTCGGCCCACACGGGGTCGAAGGGCGCTTCGCCCGGGTATGTGCTCACCCCATGCACGACGACAGCGCCCCCCAGCGCCTGAACGGCAGCCTGCAGACGCGCGACACGCGAGTGCCGGTGGAGGCCGGCCTGCTCCCCGCGCTGTTCGGGCCGGCGGACGGTGCCATGCTCGCCGTGGACGCGCAGGGCGCCGTGACGGGCGTGACCGAGAGCGCCGGCCGACTGCTCGGCTACACCGAGGACGAGCTCCTCGGCAAGCCGCTGCACGAGACCCTGCACGCGCAGCACCCCGACGGCAGGAGGCTCCCCCGCGAGGAGTGCGCGCTGTTCGCTGCACTGGTCGGCACCCGGCCCGCCTTCGGCGCCGACGAGGTCCTCATCCGCGCCGACGGCACCCTCCTGCCGGTGGAGTGGGCCTTCGCGCCCACCGTCATCGCCGCCCTGCCGGTCGGCGGCGTGGTCGCCCTCCAGGCCGTCGACTCAGCGCCGACAGACGTGCAGCACATGCGCGCGGTGCTCGCGGAGCAGACCAACGTGCGCCTGGCCGTGCTCGCCGACGTGTCGGAGGCACTCGCCGACGCCGACCTGTCCGACGCGCTCCAGGCACTGGCCGACCTGGTGGTGCCCCGGCTCGCCGACTGGGTCGTGGTCGACGTCGTCGACGAGGACACCGGACGACTGCACCGCGCAGCCCTGACGCACCGCGACCCTGCGCTGCAGCAGGTGGGCCGCTCGGTGCTGGGGCGCCTGCCCGACCCCAGCTCGCTCGACCAGGGCTCGCTCGCGCAGGTGCTCCGAGGAGCACCGACGCAGCACACCACCGTCTTCGCCGACCCGGCGGAGGCGCCGGGCCCGCTGGGGGCGGCGAGGCTGGCGCTGTTCGCGTTGCTGGGCGCCGCCGAGGCGATCACCGCTCCGCTGAAGGCCCGCCGCCGGATCCTCGGGGCGGTCACGCTCGTGCGCACCGATCCCGAACGCCCGTTCCTTCCCGCAGACGTCGCCTTCACCGCGGACCTCGGACGGCGGGCGGCGACGGCGGTCGACACCGCGTACCTCCTGCGGCGCAGCACCGCGCGCGCCGAGCAGCTGCAGCGGGCCCTGCTCCCGGTGCTGCCCTGCCGCGTCGGCGGAGTCGAGATCGGCACGACCTACCGCCCCGCCGGCGACGCCGCACAGGTCGGCGGCGACTGGTACGACGCGTTCTGCGTGCCCGACGGCGGGCTGGCCCTGGTGGTGGGTGACGTGGCCGGGCACGACCTCAAGGCCGCCGGCACCATGGGCTCGGTCCGGCACAAGCTGCGCGCCGTGGCTGCCGACCGCGCGACCGCGCCCTCGGACGTGCTGCGCAGGCTCGACGTCCTGCTGCAGCACTTCGGCACGCTCGAGCTGGCGACGGCGGTCTACGCCCAGCTCTCCCCTGGGGAGCGGACCGGCTGGCGCCTCACGTGGTCGAACGCGGGGCACCCGCCGCCCCTGCTGCTGACGGCCGAGGGAGCGCCGGCCTACCTCGCCGGCGACGCCGACCTCCCACTGGGCGTGGCCGACCTGCCGCGGCACGACCACTCCGCCGACGTGCCGGCCGGCTCCACCGTCGTGCTCTACACCGACGGCCTCGTCGAGCGCCCGGGCGCCTCGCTCTCGGACGGCCTCGACGTGCTCCGGCGCGAGGCGGGCGGCATCGCCCACCTGCCGCCGGACCAGCTGGCGCGCACGCTCGTCGCCCGGGTCACGCCGCACCTCTCCGACGACATCGCGGTCCTGGCCGCCCGCGTCCCCGGCGGGCCCGGTCAGCCCTAGCGGGCTAAGGCTCGAGCCGCTCGGACTCGGTGAGGAAGAAGTTCGCGACGCCGCGCAGGATGCCGTTGACCCGCAGCAGCTCGGCGTTCGTGCGCCGGAGCTCGAGGTTGGCGTGCTTGAGCTCGTCGCGCTCTCGGGCGAGCTCGGCGTTCTCGCGCTTGAGCGCGTCGACCTCGGCGGCCTCGCCGGCGGTCAGGGTCGCGGGCCGGGCGGGCGAGGCGCCCGCGTGCAGCACCCACCGGCGCACGGTCTCGGGCGCTCCGACGCCGAGCTGCTCGGCGACCTGGACGATGGCGGCCCAGTCGGAGCGGTGCTTGGTCTTCGTCTCGGCGACCATCTGCACGGCGCGGTCGCGGAGCTCGGGCGAGTAGCGCTGGGCGTGCTGGCTCACGGGCCGCCTCCGAGCAGCGCGGGCGCACCACGGCGTACGGAGCTCGCCCGCACGACCAGCCCCGCCGTCACTGAGGTCGCGAGCGGCGCGGGCCCGCCGGTGATCTGGGCGAGGAGCAGGTGGACGCTGCGCTGCCCCAGCTCGCTGAAGTCCTGGTGCACCGTCGTGAGCGCCGGGCGGAAGAACTCGGCCTCCGGGGAGCCGTCGAAGCCGACCACGAGGCAGTCGGAGGGCACGTCGCGACCGGCCTCGGCGAACGCCTTCAGCAGCCCGAGGGCCATGTGGTCGTTGGCGACGAAGACCGCCTCGACCGCCGGGTCGCGGGCGAGCTCGCGTCCCGCGGCGTAGCCGGAGGCGGCGCTCCAGTCGCCGCGCAGCGGCTCGTGCACCACGGCGCCGGCCTCGCGGAGCACCGACGACCAGCCCTCGAGCCGCTCCTCCGCCTCGACCCAGTCGGAGGGACCGGCGACGTGGTGCACGGTGCGTACGCCTTGGGCGAGCAGGTGCCGCGTCGCCTCGCGGGCGCCGGAGAAGTGGTCGACGAACACGCGCGGCGGCCCGTCGACGTCGTGGCCGTCGACGACGACCGCCGGCACGTCGGGACTGAGCCGCGTGAGCGCCAGCTGCGCCTGCTTCTGCGGTGCGATGACCACGACGCCCTCGACCACCTGCTCACCGAGCCGGTGCAGCGCGCGGCGCAGGGTCAGCGCGTCGATCGTCGGCTCGCTCGCGACGCTGACGAAGAAGCCGGCCTCGCGGGCCGCCTGCTCGATCCCGAACACCATGCTGGTCGGGCCGTAGAGCCGCGTGCCGAAGCTGACGACACCGATGGTCCGGCTGCGCCGCGTCACCAGGGCGCGGGCCGCGGCGTTGGGCAGGTAGCCCAGCTCCTCGACCGCCGCCACCACGCGCGCCCGGGTGGCGGGGCGCACCGAGCTCGAGCCGTTGATCACGCGGGAGACGGTCTGCGAGCTGACGCCGGCGTACGTGGCGACGTCGATCATCGTCGGCGACCGGCGTGCAGCGACCATCGACTCCCACCCCCGTTCGGTCCAGCAGTGCGTGGTCGAGGGACGACGGGCTCCGACCAGCGTCCGCCCGGCTCAGCCGGCCGTCAACGGACCGCCCCTGCCGCCCGCCTGCCGAGCTGGGTCTGGAGGACCACCACCACCAGGAGGAAGCCACCGCTGATGACCTGCTGCACGTAGGTGTTGAACTGCAGGCCCTGCACGACGATGTTGTTGATGACGTACCAGAGCAGGATCCCGGCCAGCGAGCCGGCCATCGAGCCGACGCCGCCGCTGAGCAGCGTGCCACCGATGACCACTGCGGCGATCGCGACCAGCTCGTAGGAGTCGCCGATGCGCGCCTCCTGCCCGCCGCCCGACAGCGCGGTCGTGAGCACGCCGGCGAGGCCGGCGCAGAAGCCGCTCAGCACGTAGACGAGCACCTTGACGCGCTTGACGGGGAGGCCCATGAGCTCGGCGGCGGTGTCGCTGCCGCCGATGGTCTGCACCGCCTGGCCGAACGCGGTGCGGTTGAGCAGCCACCAGCCCACGGCGAAGACGACGAGCATGATCCAGACGGGCAGGCCCAGCGTGAGGAACTTGCCGGTGCCCAGGTGCTCGAACCACTTCTTGCCCGGCACCTGCGGGACCGTGTTGCCCTCGTCGGTGATGTAGTAGACGATCCCGCGGATGCCGGTCAGGCCGGCCAGCGTGACGATGAAGGGCGGCAGGCGCAGGTAGGCGATGACCAGGCCCTGCACCAGGCCGGCGGCGGCGCAGCACGCGAGCGAGATCGCGATGGCCACGAACGACCCGTGCTTCGACTGGAACGCGCTGACGAGCACGCCGAGGGCGAACAGCGAGCCGACCGAGAGGTCGATGCCGCCGCTGATGATGACGAAGGTCATGCCGGCGGCGATGATGCCGAGGAACGAGGCCGCGAGCGCGACGTTGCGCAGGTTGTCGGCCGAGGCGAAGCCCTCGTCGAAGACCGCCGCGAGCAGGCAGGTGAGCAGCAGGACCACGAGGGCGCCGCTGCGCAGCAGCGTCGAGGTGAGCGAGCGGGCGCGCTGGCGGCCGGCGCTGATGCCGAGCTCGTTCGTCGCGTCGTGCACGGCACCCGTCGACGGCGGCAGGACGGCCGCGGCCACCTGGTCGTCGGAGTGCTGGGGGCTGGCCGTGCTCATTCGGCGCTCCTGCTGGTCCGCTGGATGTAGACGGCGATGACGATGATGACCGCCTCGGCCACCTGGGTGGCCGAGTCCGGCACGTTGTGGGCGGTCAGCGTGGTCGTGAGCAGCTGCATCAGGATCACGCCGGCGATGGTCCCGAGGACGCGGACCCGTCCGCCCGTGAGTGCCGTGCCGCCGACGACGACCGCGGTGATGGCGCTGAGCTCGAGGCCCAGTCCGAGGAAGGAGGGGTCTGCAGCACGGGTGCGCGCCGTGGCGATGATGCCGGCGACGGCGGCCAGCAGGCCGCTCAGCGCGTAGACGGTGATGATCGTGCGGCGCACGGGCAGACCCGCCAGCGTGGCCGCCCGGGTGTTGCCGCCGATGGCGAGCAGCCGGAAGCCGAACGTGGTCTGCCGGACGAGGATGCCGACGAGGACCGCCAGCACGATCGCGATGATGAAGACGTAGGGGATCTCGTGCGCCCGCCCTCGTCCGAGCTTGGTGAGGCCGGGCACGAACAGCTCGATCAGGGCGCCGGAGGTGATCACGAGGGCGATGCCGCGCCCGCCGACCAGCAGGCTGAGGGTCGCCACGATGGGCTGCACCCCGCCCACGCCGACGACGATGCCGTTGAAGATGCCGACGACCAGCCCGGCGAGCAGCGCCGCGACGATCGCGACGGTCAGACCGGTGTGCAGCCCGTTCTTCGACTCGGGCGAGACGAACTTGCCCATGACCGCAGCGGCGATCGCCATCGTCGCGCCGACGGAGAGGTCGATGCCTCCCGTGCCGATGACCATGAGCATGCCGAGCGACACGATCATGACGGCCGGCACCTGGACCATCAGCGTCTGGACGGTGTCGAAGTGGTTGAAGTAGGGGGTGAAGAAGACGTTGTAGAGGACGAGCAGCGCCAGGGCGATGTAGACGCCGAGGTCGCGCGCGAGCTCCGCGCCGGACGCGGGCCGGCTCAGCCTCGGGAGGCGCTGGGCGAGTGCGGTGCTCATGGCGTGGTCGTCTCCAGGGTGTCGGCGGCAGCGCCGGCGATGAGGTTCATGATGCTGTCCTCGGAGATCTCGTCCCCGAAGAGCGTGCCGAGGGCGGCGCCGTCACGGAGGACCAGGACGGTGTCCGAGCCCTCGACGACCTCCTCGAGCTCGGAGGAGATGAGCATGACCCCGAGGCCCTTCTCCGCCAGCTCGGCGATGAGCGCCTGCACCTCGGCCTTGGCGCCGACGTCGATGCCTCGCGTCGGCTCGTCGAGGATGAGCACCTTCGGGTTGAGGCAGAGCAGCCGTGCCAGCAGCACCTTCTGCTGGTTGCCGCCCGAGAGCTCGCTGACCCGCTGCAGCGGGCCGGAGGCCCGGATCCGCAGGCGGCGCATGAAGACCTCGACGATCTCGTCCTGCCTGCGCCGGTTGATGAAGCCGCCGCGCGAGAGCTGCGGGAGGGCCGCCAGGGCGATGTTGTCCCGGATGGACATCCCCGGGATGATCCCCTCGACCTTGCGGTCCTCGGGCAGCATCGCGACGCCGCGCCGGATGCTCGCGGCCGGCGAGCGGTGGCGCGACACCTCCCCGCCCACGGCGACCGAGCCGGAGTCGACGGGCATGGCGCCGAACACCGCGCGCGCCGTCTCGCTGCGCCCCGAGCCGAGGAGGCCGGCCAGGCCGACGATCTCGCCCGGGTGCACGGTCAGCGAGATGTCCTCGAGCACGAGCTTGCGCGACACCTCCTGCGCCTGCAGGGCCGGCGTGGTCTCGCGGTCGACGACCGCGCGGGCGCTCAGCTGCGTACGTCCGCTCTCCACGTCGGTCGCCTCGCGACCGAGCATCCGCGACACCAGCGTGCGCCGTGTCATGGCGGACACCGGGTCGGTGGACACCAGCTTGCCGTCGCGCAGGACGGTCACCACGTCGCAGGCGCGGAAGATCTCGTCCATCTTGTGGGAGACGTAGACGATGGCGACGCCCTGCTGGCGCAGGAGCGCGACCACCGAGAGCAGCTTGTCGATCTCGCGGGGCTCGAGCGACGAGGTCGGCTCGTCCATGATGACGACCTTGGCGTCCTGGGACACGGCCCGGGCGACAGCCACCATCTGCTGCACGCCCAGGCCGAGGTCGCCCAGGGGACGACGGACGTCCGCCACGATGCCGTAGCGCTCGAGGATCTCCTGCGAGTCGCGGTTCATCTTGCCGAGGTTCAGCGAGCCGAAGCGCTGCGGCTCCCGCCCGAGGAACATGTTGCGCGCCACCGAGAGCTGGGGCGCCAGGAAGACCTCCTGGTAGATGGTCTGGATCCCGGCCTGCTGCGCCTCACGCGCGGACTTGAAGGTCCGCGGCTGCCCCTCGAAGCGGAGCTCCCCCTCGTCGAGGGAGTACACGCCCGTCATCAGCTTGATCAGCGTCGACTTGCCGGCGCCGTTCTCACCGACGAGGGCGTGCACCTCCCCCGGACGGAGGTCGACCGAGACGTCGTCCAGCGCCACGACGCCGGCGAACCGCTTGCTCGCACCGGTGATCGACAGTGTCGGTGCTTGCTGCTGTGCTGGGTCTGCTGGCACGTCGCCTCTTCTGCTCTCTGGTCTCGCGTGGATCAGGTCTCGCGTGGTCCGCTGAGGACTAGTACGCGGTGCCGTTGTCGATCGCAGCCTGCGCATTCGACTTGTCGTACTGGTTGTCGGTGGTGATGGTGACCGCGGGGGCACCGTCGCCGTTCACGTAGGCGTTGAGGGCGTCCTCGGCCGCCGGGCCGTAGGCCGGGTTCGACTCGATGACCGCGTCGATGTCGCCGTCGACGATCGCCTGGACCGCACCCTTGGTGCCGTCGATCGAGACGATGTGGACCTTGTCCGTGCCGTTCTTGCCCTTGTCCTGCAGGGCGGTGATCGCGCCGAGCGCCATCTCGTCGTTCTCGGCGTAGATCGCGTTCACGTCGGGGTGGGCCTGCAGCAGCGTCTCGGTGACGGTCTGGCCCTTCTCACGGGTGAAGTCGGCGGTCTGCTTGAAGATGACCTCGATGCCCGTGGCGTTCTTGGCCTTCAGCTCGTCGAGGAAGCCGGTCGTGCGGTCGTCGGTGACGTTGACGCCGGTCGCACCGAGCAGGATCGCGAGCTTCGCCTTCCCGCCCGTCGCCTTGATCATGGCGTCGGCGGCCCGCTGGCCCTGCTGGATGAAGTCGGAGCCGAGCTGCGGGCCGACCTCCTTGCAGCCCTCGACACCGGTGATGTTGCGGTCGACCGGGATCATCGCGACGTGCTTGGACTTGGCGTAGGAGATGGCGTCGCCGAGGCCGGTCGAGTTGATCGGCGAGAAGATGATGGCCTTCGCGCCCTTGTCGATCATGCCCTTGATGTCGCTGTTCTCCTGCTGCACGTTCGACTGCGCGTTCGTGGTGAGCAGCTTGATGCCACGCTTCTTGGCCTCGTCGACCTGCGACTTGGTGGAGGCGATGCGGAACGGGTTCGCCTCCTTCTCCGACTGGGCCCAGCCGATGGTGTCCTTGGCGAAGTCGATCTTGCCGATGCCGAGGTCGGAGCCCTTGCAGAGGGGGCCGTACTGCGCCTCGACACCCTTGGGGGGCGTGCCCGGCAGCACGGAGGTGCCGCCAGCGGCCTTGATGGCTGCGGGGACCTCGCCGCTGCCGGCGGCGGCGGGGGCGGAGGCGCCGGCGTCGGACGACGCGGGGGCGCTGGCCGCGGCGGCGGGCGCCGAGGCAGCGGGCGCTGCGGAGCTGCTGTCGCCGCCGCTCGCGGCCGGGCTGCTCGAGCCGCCGCAGCCCGACAGGACTGCGACCAGCCCCGCGACGCTCAACGCGGACAGGGCGGTAGTGCGCTTGCTAGCCATCGTGGCTCAGCTCCTTGGACGTGGGACGAATGGGGAGACGACGGTTCACGCGCTGGGTGCGGAGAAGGCCGCCTGGTGCTGCCTTCGGCGGAACCGCGGCGCAGCTCGGAGTGCCTGGCCTGCCGGACAGCGCTTCCGTCGACGCCTTGGTCGAGATGGATGTTTGCGCTCACATCCGAGTCCGTCAAGGCACCGTGACCTGATTGTTATCGTTCACATGTCCGTTGACGCTCCCCCTGGTGCCGGGCGGTCGGCTCGGGGTACGGTGCCGCGTCGTCCCAGACCTCGAGCCGGGGGAAGACCGGCGCCGCAGGGGGGAGCTCGGCGCCGTCGCCGAGCTGGGCCTGCAGCTTCGCCGCGCCTCCAGGGACGAACGGCCCCACCTCGACGGCGACGCGTCGACAGGCGCCGACCACCGTGTGCAGCAAGGCGTTGAAGTGCACGCCGGCCGCGACGTCGCCGTCCGCCGCGGCCCGGCCCAGCTCCCACGGGCGCTCGACGGAGGCGACGCAGTTGGCGGCGTCGACGACCGCGCGCACGGCGTCGGTAGCGCCCCGCAGGTCGAAGGCGTCGAGCGCCAGGTCCACGGCCGCCGGCAGGGCGTCGGCCGCTGCCGCGAGCTTCCCCGCCGCCTCGTCGCCCGGCGGCACCGGCGCGAGGCGCCCGTCCTGGTAGCGGTGCAGCAGGCTGACCGTGCGGTTGACGAGGTTGCCCAGCCCGGGCGAGGTCATGGTCGTAGCGGTCGCGCAGGCGCTGCTCGGTGAAGTCGGTGTCGCCGGTGCGGGCGACGTCGGCCAGCAGCCACCACCGCACCGCGTCGACGCCGTAGCGCTCGACCAGGCCCGCCGGGTCGACCACGTTGCCCGAGCTCTTCGCCAGCTTCTGCCCCTCGACCGTGAAGTACTCGTGCACCAGCACGGAGGTCGGCAGCGGCTGCCCGGTGGAGATCAGCAGGGCCAGCCAGTGCACCGCGTGGAAGCGCACGATGCCCTTGCCGATGACGTGCACGCGCTCGGTGGAGTCCCGCCACCACTGCTGGTACGCAGTGGCGTCGGGGCCGCCGTAGCCGAGCGCGGTCACGTAGTTCGCCAGGGCGTCCCACCAGACGTAGACGACCTGGCTCGGGTCACCCGGAACGGGCACTCCCCACCCGCCGCTGCGGGACGCGGATCACGACACGCTGATGTCCTGCAGGCCTCCGCGCACGAAGGCGAGCACCTCGTTGAGGCGCGTCGCCGGCTCGACGCGTACGCGGCCCGACTCCAGCGCCTCGAGCACCGCAGTCGCGTGGGCGGAGAGCCGGAAGAAACAGTTGGACTCGACGACCCGCTCGAGCTCGGTGCCGTGCTCGGGGCACCGGCCGTGCGGCGCCTCCGCCGCCTCGTAGAACGCCTCGCACCCGTGGCAGTAGGCGCCGTCGTAGGTGCGCAGGAAGTCGTCGAAGGAGAGCTCCAGCACGTCGCGGAGCTCGGCGAAGCGCTCCGCGCCCGCAGCCACGAACTCGGCCACACCGGCACCCGCCGCGGCCGCCGCCGTCACGTTCTTGAGCGCGTTGTCGTCGGTGCCGCTCAGGAACCGCACCTCTCGCCCGCGGAGCCTGCGGTGGCGCGCGAGCACGTCGGCCTGCACGAGCTCGAGCGCGTGCCCGAGGTGCGGTGCCGCGTTGAGGTAGGGGATCGCCGTGGTGATGTAGGACGACTGCGCCGTCGTGGCGGTGCTCCGATCCGCCCCGCCGAGAGGGAGCGCACACCGCCGCCCCCGCGCAGCAGGGGCTCTGGTGGTGTGGGTCTAGCGCACGCCGAAGGGCCCCGGGGAGGGGCGCATCATCCGGTCGTCACGGCGCACGCCCTCCGTGCTGGCAGGACCCGCCGGCTGGTGCAGCCGGTTTCCGGGCGGGGTAGGAGCAGCGCATGGCGACCGGTCGGCAGGTGGAGCACACGGACGACGGCCGCTACGTCGTCATCGACGGGCGCCGGTGGCGGGCGACCGACCCGCTCCTGCCCGACAACGTCGCCGCCCGCCTGCGTTCGGAGCTCATGAGCGCGCGGCGCGCGGTGGGCCAGGCCCTGCGCGCCGGTGACGAGGCGGCCGAGCGGGCGGCCCGCCACCGCGTACACGCCGCGAAGGTCGCGCTCGGCGAGCGTGGTACGCCGTGGTGGGAGCAGACGGACGACGAGCGCCGCGCGCGCTGGGAGGGCTCGTCGCAGCCGGCGGACCAACCGGACGAGACCGTTGACACAGGCACACAACGCCACTAGCGTCCGGGCTCGAAAACGATTCACCTGCGTGCTCCCGAGCGCGCAGCGTCGCGGTGGAGATCTCACAGGCGAGGTGACCCATGCAGGATCGTCAGAGCTTCCCCAGGGCCGTCGAGGCGGGGCAGCACCAGGGCTCGAGGCCCGGACCGACCCCCGTGTCGCGCCGCGCGTTCCTCGGCGGCAGCGCGGCTGCGGCAGCCGCGGTCGGCCTGTCGCTCGGGACCGCGGCGCCCGCGTCGGCGGCGTCGGCGAGGTCGAGGGCCCGGCACGGCGAGACGCCGTTCGGCCCGGTCACGGTGTTCGACGGGCCCGGCGCGTCCTACGCGCGCGCGATCCGCCTGGGCGGCCCGCAGACCGGCACGGCCCGCACCACTCTGGCGACCTTCCAGCAGTTCAGCCTCGGCAGCCCCGGCGGGTTCCCGGTCTACCGCAGCGAGGACGACGGCCGCACGTGGCACTACCTCAGCACGGTGGGCGGCGAGGAGGGCAGGATCTGGCTGCAGCCGTCGTTCTACGAGCTGCAGCGGCCCTTCGGCGGCCTGCCCCAGGGCGCGATCCTGTGCGCCGGCAACTCGCTCGACTTCAACAGCACCCGCATCGTCCTCTGGGCGAGCACCGACCGCGGCAAGACCTGGAGCTTCCTCAGCACGGTCGCCGAGGGCGGAGCGCCACGTGCGGAGAACGGGTTCACGCCGGTGTGGGAGCCGTTCCTGCTGCTGCACCGCAGCCGGCTGATCTGCTACTACTCCGACCAGCGCGACCCGCTCTACGGCCAGAAGCTGGCGCACCAGACCACCAAGGACCTCCGCACCTGGGGTCCGGTCGTCAACGACGCGGTGGGCACGGACTACGCGAAGCGGCCGGGCATGACGACCGTCGCGAAGATCACGAACCACCTGTGGATCATGACCTACGAGTACGGCGTCAGCGCGACCTACTACCCGGTGCACTACAAGCTCGCGAGGGACCCCGAGGAGTTCGACGCGTCCCCGTCCATCGAGCTGCTCGACCAGGACGGCCACGCCCCGGCCTCGGCACCCACGGTCTCGTGGGCCGACTACGGCGGCAAGGACGGCACGATCATCGTCAGCTGCAACGACGACGTCGACTTCGTCATCAACCGGGCGGCCGGTGACCCCGGCGCGTGGGAGCGCATGAGCACGCCGATGCCGCGCGGCTACAGCCGCTTCACGATCCCGCTGACCAGCCCGAGCTCGTGGAGCCGCTCGGGTGGCGTCTTCGTGATCACGGGCGCGCCCTACGGCGAGCAGGCCCCCATCACCGCAGGCGTCATCCAGCTGCCCTGACGACGGCCGACAACGCGTCGCGGACGACCGGGTGGAGGTCGCCCCAGCAGTGGGCGATCTTCCCGTCCTCGACCTGGTAGACGACGAGCTCCTGCGTGCGGATCCGCCGCCCGGTCGGCGCGATGCCGCTGAAGGTGCCTGTGTTCGTGCCGGAGCCGAACAGCCGCGCGACGATCGTGCGGCCGTCGACGAACACGTCCTGCACCTCCCAGCGGTAGTCGGGGAAGCCGACGTAGACCTCACGAACGCTCTCGATGTAGGCCGCCAGCCCGTCGACGGGCCCGGAACCGCTCACGTGCTGCGAGACGAACTCGCCCAGGTCGTCGGCCCGGTGCGCGTTGCAGCAGGCGAGGTAGCGCTCGTAGAGAGCGAGCATCGCGGAGCGGTCGGGTGCCATGCATCCCAGCGTCGCACGGCCCTTGCCGCGCCGGTGCCAGGTTGCGGTTCGGTGTCGACCGCTGCGGCACCAGCAGGTCGCGGGCTAGTCTGCGCGCGGCCGACCACGTCCCTGGAGGTATCCGCGTGTCCCTGCTCGACGGGCCGCTGAGCGCACGACGTGCCGGGCCGGAGCAGGAGTTCGGCCACGACGCGCTCATCGTGTGCGACAACCTCGTGCGGATCTACCAGACCGGCTCGATCGAGGTGCAGGCGCTGCAGGGGCTCGACCTGCTGGTGCACGAGGGCGAGATGGTCGCCATCATCGGTGCTTCGGGCTCGGGCAAGTCGACGCTGCTCTCGCTGCTCGCCGGGACCGACGCCCCCACCGCGGGTCGGGCGCGCGTGGCCTCCTGGGACCTCATGTCGATGTCGCGCAGGGAGCGCGTGCACTACCGCCGCCACGCGGTCGGCCTGGTCCGGCAGCAGACGGCGCGCAACCTGGTGCCCTACCTCTCCGCAGCTCAGATGGTCGACCTGCCGATGACGCTGGCGGGCGTGCCGCGCAGGGAGCGCAGGAGCCGTACGGGTGAGCTGCTCGAGTCGGTCGGCGTGGCGCACTGCGCGCGGCGCCGTCCCGCGCAGATGTCGGGCGGCGAGCAGATGCGCGTCGCGATCTGCGTCGCGCTCGCCAACCGGCCGCGGGTGCTGCTCGCCGACGAGCCGACCGGCGAGCTCGACACCGAGACCTCGGGCGAGGTCTTCGGCGCTCTGCGCACCGCGAACTCGCAGCTGGGCGTCACCGTCGTCATGGTCACGCACGACCCGGACGTGAGCGGCCAGGTCGAGCGGACCGTGGCCATCCGCGCCGGCCGCACCAGCAGCGAGGTGCTGCGGCGCTCGACGACCGGGGCCGACGGCGAGCACCGGGTCGTCGCGGAGGAGTACGCGATCATGGACCGGGCCGGACGCGTACAGGTGCCCAAGGACTACCGCGAGGCGCTGGCGCTGACCCGACGGGTGCGCCTCGCGCTCGAGACCGACCAGGTGGCCATCCGCCCCGACACCGGCGCATGACGGCCGAGGTGGTCGCGGAGCCGATGGTCTCCGTGCGGGGCGTGCGGCGCAGCTTCGGGTCCGGCGAGCGGGCCGTGCACGCGCTGCGCGAGGTCTCCTTCGACGTGCAGGCCGGCACGATGGTGGCGCTGGTCGGGCGCTCCGGGTCGGGCAAGACGACGCTGCTCAACGTGATCGGCGGTCTCGACCGGCCGGACGCGGGCAGCGTGCGCGTCGACGGCACCGAGGTCACCGGGCTCGACGAGGAGGGCCTGAGCCGGCTGCGGCGCGAGTCGGTGACCTACGTCTTCCAGACCTTCGGGCTGGTGCCCGTGCTCTCCGCGGCCGAGAACGTCGGCGTCCCGCTGCGCATGAAGCGCACCCCCGTGGCCGACCGCGAGCGCCGCGTCGCGCTGCTGCTCGACCTCGTCGGGCTGTCCGACCACTCCGAGCAGCGGCCGAGCGAGCTGTCCGGAGGCCAGCAGCAGCGGGTGGCCATCGCCCGCGCGCTCGCCGCCTCACCCCGCCTGCTGGTCGCCGACGAGCCGACCGGCCAGCTCGACCCGGAGACCGGGCTCGAGATCATGGCGCTGCTGCGCGCGGTGGTCGAGTCCGAGGGCGTCACCGCCCTGATCGCCACGCACGACCCGGTGATGATGGAGCTGGCCGACCGCGTCGTGCGCATCTCCGACGGTCAGGTCACGGGCTAGCGGTGCTCGGGCTCCTGCTCCTGCGGGCACGCGTCCAGCTCGCGCTGCTCGCCGCCGTCCTCGCCGTCGTGACAGCGGGCGCGACGCTGCTGGGGGTGAGCGCGCTGCTGCTCACGCGCACGCAGGAGCGCGCGCTCGACGTCGCCGTGGTCCGCGCGCAGCCGAAGGAGCTCGACGTCACCGCCATCGCCACAGGCGTACGCGGCGGTGACGTGACCTCCGTCGCCTCCGGTGCGGGCGGCGTGGTCCGCTGGGTCCTCGAGCCGCTCGGCTCCACCAGCACCCGTCGGTTCTCCTCGGCGATGCGCCGGCTGGGGGACGGCGGCAGCGGGTCGCGGCAGCTGGGCTACCTCTCGGCCCTCGACGCCCTGACCGAGCGCGCCGACCTCCTCACGGGCCGGTGGCCCGCTGCCGGCGGCTCAGGCGGTGCGCTCGAGGCGGTGGTGCCCGAGGCGACGGCGCGCGCCCTCCACCTGTCGACCGGGACCCGCGTCGCGCTCGGTGCGGAGACCGGTGGCGGCAACTCGGTCTCGCCGGTGGACGTGCGGGTCGTCGGCACCTTCCGGCCGCGGCCCGCGGCCGGCTGGGAGCGCGACCCGCTCGGCGGCGCGGGGGTCGAGATCGCCTACCAGGACGGCTACAGCACCGAGCCGGCGCAGGCCTACGGCCCCTTCGTCGTCGCCCTGCCCGACCTGATGACCAGCGGCTCCACCGTCGACCGGCTCGACGTCACGGCGTCGCCGGTGCTGACGGGGGTGACGGGCGCGCGGCTCGCCGAGGTGTCCGCCCGGCTGAGTGCCGCCGACCCCCGTCTCTCCGCCGCGCTGCGCCAGCGACCGGCGGCCGAGCGCATCTCGTCCGAGCTGCCCCGCACCCTCGCGGTGGCGCGGACGCAGCAGTCGGCCACCCGCACGGTGGTGCTGGTCGTGGTGCTGCTCGGCATCGCGCTGACGGCGACGGCGCTGGGCCTGGCCGGCCGGCTCGTCACGGCGCTGCGGGCGGGCGAGACCGAGCTGCTCGCGGCGCTGGGGGCCGGCCCGCGCCAGCTGCTGGCCACCGCCGCGCTCGAGGCCGCGGTGCTGGCCGCCCTCGCGTCGGTGGTCGCCGTGCCGCTGTCCACCCTGGCGCACACCGGGCTCACGCACCTCCCGGTCCTCGAGCGCGCCGGCCTGGCTGCGGGGCCGTCCAGCGACGGCGCCCAGCTGCAGGCGGTGGTGCTCGGAGCCGTCGCGCTCGCCGCCGTGCTCGTGCTGCCCGCGCTGCGCCGCGACCGCGGCGAGCACTCGTCGACGCGGCCGAGCCGGCGCGGCCTGGCGGCCCGCTCGGGTGCCGACCTGCTGCTGGTCGGCCTGGCGCTCGTGGGGGTCTGGCAGCTGCGCGACCAGCCCGCCGCGAGCACCGCCCGCACCGACGTCGTACGCGTCGTCTCCCCCGCCCTGTGCCTGCTCGCCGGTGCGGTGGTGGCGCTGCGGGTGGTGCCGCTGCCCCTGCGCGGCGTCGACGCGCTGGCGCGCCGCTCGCGCGCGCTCGTCCTGCCGCTCGCCGCGTTCGAGGCGGCCCGCCGGCCCCGCGCGGTGGCCGCGGCACTGCTGCTCGCGCTCACCGCGGCCGTGACGACGTTCGGCGCGTCGTTCGGCTCGACGTGGCAGCGCTCGCAGCACGACCAGGCCGACATCCGCGTGGGCACCGACGCCTCGGTGAGCCTGGTGGCGCCGCCCGAGCCGGGTGAGGGAGCGCGAGTGGCCGCCGCGACCGGCGGCACCGTCTCGCCGGTCACGGACCGCCCCGTCGCCGTCGGCTGGTTCGTCGGCGAGCAGGGGCTGGCCCCCCGCCTGCTCGCCGTCGACACCGCGCACGCGGGCGCCCTGCTGCGCGGGCGCCGGGACGGCCGCTGGCGCGGCACGACGTGGGCTGCGAGCGCTTCTCGACTGAGGCCCACCTCCCGGATCGTCGGAGTGCCTCTCCCGTCGACCGGCGTGACGATCAGCGGCACCGCCTCGGCCGGAGCCGAGCTGCGCGCGACCCCCCGCCTGCTGACCCAGGACGCCACGGGCCTGCGGACGCTCACCTACGCTGCGCCTGTCCGGCTCGACGGCTCCCCGCACCCGCTCGTGCTCAACGTGCCGTTGCCACCGGGGCTCCAGCTGGTCGGTGTCGCGCTGCGCTTCGAGACGGTGGACCAGGACGCAGGGCCCGCACCGCCCAGCACCGACGTGTCCGTCACGGTGCACCTGCCTGGGGCGACCGGCGGGTCCACCGGCTGGTCCGCCGCCCCGACCGGCAGCGACCGATCGACCGGGAGCGAGCAGGTCGTCACCGCGGCCGGCGTCCAGGTCACCAGCGCGGGTGGGGCGACCGACGTGCGCACCCGTGCGGCGGTGTCGGTGCCCGGCCTGGTCTACGGGAGGGCGGAAGTGCTCTCCACGGCCCTCGACCGTCCGCAGGTCGTCCCCGTCGCAGCCTCGCACCGACTGCTGCAGACGATCCACAGCTCGGTGGGCGACGAGCTCGCGGTGACGGTAGGCGCGACGACGGTCCGCGTACGCGTCGCGGCCGAGGTGCCCTACGTGCCCTCGCTCTCGGGCGGGATCGCGCTGCTGGCCGACGCCGACCTGCTCTCGCGGGCGCTGGTCGGCGCGGGGCAGCTCGACCCCGCGGTCGACGGCTGGTGGGTGGGCGACCCCCAGCGGGCCGACGCGGCGGCGCGGCTGCGGGCGCTCGACATCGGCGACGTCCTCAGCCGCCGCGAGCTCGACGACGAGCTCGCGCGCGGACCGCTGCGGGTCGTGCTGCCTGCCGCGCTGGGCGTCCTGCTCGTGGCGGCGGTGCTGCTGGCGCTTGTCGGCACCACCCTGCACGTGACCGCCGACCTCGAGTCGCGAGCCCTCGAGGTGGCCCGGCTGCGCGGGCTCGGGCTCCCCCGGCGCGCGATCCTCACCGCGCTGCTCGTCCAGCACGGCGCGGTGCTGGCCCTCCTGCTCTCCACGGGCACCGTCGTCGGCGCCGTCACCTCGGCGGCCTTCGCCACCCGGCTGGTCCGCTCCGACCTCGGCGCCGAGCCCACGCCGGCCGTGCTCGAGCAGTGGCCGTGGGGCACCGAGGTCGCGCTCGTGGGCGGCGTGCTGCTCGGCTGCCTCGCACTCACCGCGCTGGTCGTCAGCGTGCAGGTCCGGCGGGCCGACACGGCGCACCTGAGGGTGGCGTCGTGAGGCTGCCGCGGCTGCACCTGCCCAGCGTCGTCGGCCGGCTGCGCGCCGACCGCGGTCCGCTCGCGCTCGCGGGTGCCGTGGTCGTGCTCGGCACCGCCCTGGCGGCGGGCCTGCCGCCCGCGGTCGGGCACGCGGCGGACCTGGCGGTGAGCGACCTCGTGGCGCGAGCCGGAGCGGACGCCGACCTCGTCTACACCGTCCCCTTCGAGCCCGACTACGCCGAAGACCCCAAGCAGCGCGACCCCGGCATGGCAGCGACCCTCCGGGACAGCGTCGAGCTGGCCGGGCTCGAGATCCCTCGCGACCTGGCCGCCGCGCTGCAGCCGCCCGCCGCGAGCATCACCTCCGCGGACCTCAAGCTGTCCGGGCACGGCGCGGGCGACGTGCTCCAGCTGGCCTACGTCTCGGGCGGGCGCGGCGCCCGGGTGAGCTGGACGGCGGGCTCTGCTCCGGGCACGACGGCCCGGGAGCCGGCCGTCGTCGTGCCCCCCGACTCCGGGCCGTGGCCGGTGGAGGTGGGCGTGTCCGAGCAGACGGCGGCGGCGCTGCACCTCCGCCCCGGCGACCGGCTCGACGCCAGCGACCCGCTCCAGCGCGACATGGACATCCGCGTCAGCGGGGTGTTCCGGCCCGTGGACCCGCTCGACCCGGCCTGGCAGCAGGCGCCGGGACTGCTCGCGCCACAGGCGTACGTCGGTGCGCTCGTCCGCCGCACGGTGGTCGGCGGGCTGCTGTCGCCGACCTCGCTGCCCGACGCGCGCGTCGCCCTCGACTCCGACTACCTCACCCGCGCGGTGTCGTTCGCCCCGGCACCGGCGCGGCTCGACCGGGGTAGCTCCACAGTCCTCGCCGGCGCGGTCGTGCGGCTCGAGGCGCGCTACGGGGGCGGTGACGACGGCTCTCCGACGTGGCGCAGCCAGCTCGACCGGGTGCTGCACGGCGCGCGCCGGCGGGTGGCGACGGCGACGGCGCAGGCCGCCCTCCTGTTCGCCGGCCTCGTGCTGACGACCAGCCTGGTGCTCGTGCTCGCGGCCGAGCAGCTCGTCCGCCGCAGGCGTGCCACGCTGGCGGACCTCCGGGTCCGCGGCGCCTCGCTGCCCGGGCTGCTCGCCGAGCTCGCCGTCGAGTCGGTGCTGGTCACCGTGCCGGCGGCCGCGGCGGGGCTGCTGGCCGCCCGCGTCCTCGGCTCCCGGCCGCCGTCGCTGACCTGGCCGGTGCCGGTGCTGGCCGTCGCCCTGCTCGCTCCGCCACTGCTCGGCGTGCGCGCCGCCGCCCGCTCGACGGGCGGCAGGCGGGCGCCGGCCAACCGGTCGGCCCGGCGCAGCCTCGCCCGCACCGCCCAGCTGCGGCGGGGTGCGCTCGAGGTCGCCGTCCTGCTCGCGGCCGCCGCCGCGCTCGTGGCGCTCCGGCAGCGCGGCGTCGTGCCCGTCGAGCCCGACGACGTCAGCGGTGCGCTGCTGCCGGCGCTCGCGCCCACGCTGGTCGCCGCGACGGGCGCGCTCGTGCTGCTGCGGCTGCTCCCGCTGGGCGCTCGTCTGGCGCGCGGGTGGCTGCGGCGAGGTACGCGCACCGTGCCCTTCGTCGTCGCCGCCCGCGCCTCGACGACCGCTGCGCGGCCGCTGCCCTTCCTGGTCGTGACGGTGGGCAGCGCGCTGGCCGGCTTCGCGCTGTGCCTCGCCGCGACGCAGACCAGCGGTCAGGCCGACGGCGCCTGGTTCGCGGTCGGCGCCGACGCGCAGCTCCACACGCAGGCGTCGGCGTCGGTGCGGACGCTCGCCGGGCGGGCGGCGGGGAGCGACGGCGTACGCATCGCGGTCCCCGCCCGGGTCTCCGACGTCGCGCTGGTGAGCGGCACGAGCACCGGCAGCGCGCGCCTCGTGGTGGCCGACGCACCCGCCTTCGAGCGGCTGCTGGCCACCACGCCGTTGCCCGACGCGCCGCAGCTGGCCCGGCTGCACGGGCTCTCCGGCGGCCGGGTGCCGGCACTCGTGCGCACCGCGGACCCCGCGCTGCTGCGCGGGAAGCTCGCCCTGCGGTGGGACGGCGAGCCGGTGGCCCTCCAGGTCGTGGGCGGTGCACCGCCGCTGGGCGACGGTGGACCGCTGGTGGTCGTCGACGCGGCCTCGTTCGCAGCAGCCGGGGCCGACGCCCCGCCCGACACGGTGTGGGCGACCGGGCCCCGCGCGGCCTCGGTGCTGCGCCGGCTGGCCGGTCCCGACGCTGCGATCACCGTGCGCGAGGCCGTGCAGCACGAGCGGCGGACCTCACCGCTGCCGCAGGCCCTGCTGCGCCTGGCCGAGCTCACCGCGACGGTGATGCTGGCGCTCGCGCTGCTGGGCCTCGTGCTCGGCGCGGCCGCCACCGCCCCCGCTCGCGGCCAGACCCTGGCCCGGTTGCGGACGCTCGGCCTGCGCCCGGTCGAGGCGCGCCGGGCCGTCGCGGGCGAGCTGCTGCCGCCCGCCCTCCTCGCCGCCGCCGGAGGGACGGTGCTGGGGACGGTGCTGGCGCGTACGGCCCTGAGGTCGCTGTCGCTGCGCCTGGTCACCGGCCAGCCGAGCGACCCGGCGCTCGCCGTCCCGTGGACCGTCGTCGTGCCGCTCGTGCTGCTTCCTGCCGGCGTCGCGGTGCTCGTGGTCGTCGAGTCGTCGCTGCGGCGGCGGCAGAAGCTCGGCCAGGTGCTGCGCGTGGGCGGGACGTGACCTAGAAGCAGGGGTTGGCGTAGAGCGCGTGGAGGCCGGCGAGGTCACCGCTCGCGTAGCCGCCGTCGAACGACGCGCCGTTGATGTAGGGGTACATCACCTCGCCCGGGTCGTCGCCGACGTGGTCGAGGCCGAGGACGTGCCCCAGCTCGTGCAGCATCACGTAGCCCTTGCTGTCGACGCCGGGCGCGAAGCCGTCGGCCAGCGAGTCGTACTGCGTGTTGAAGAGGTAGAAGCCGCGGTAGATCTGCGGCTCGCGCCCCGACGGGACCTGGTAGTTGCTGCCGCCGAGGGCGATGGTGCTGCTGGTGAGCTGCGCCGACTCCGACGGATCCGCTGCGGCGACCAACAGGTCGGCGTCCGCGTCGGCGGCGGGGATCGTGCCGCTGCCGTTGCCCCAGGGGACGTAGGACGACGCACCGAGGTACTGGAAGCTCAGGCCGGTCACGTCGTGGATCTTGCTCAGGGCGGTGGCCAGGTCGGTCATGAACCCGGGAGGCAGGGCGGTCGGGTTCACGCGGTACGTGACGACGTGGCACCCGTTCCAGTGCCCGCCGCCGTAGCCGTTGCTGTAGAGGAAGGCGTAGTGCCCCAGCGCTGCGGGCGGGGTCGTCGTGTGCGCGGACGGTGCGGGCCGGTGGGTGACCGTGCCGTCGACGGCGTAGACGTCGGAGGAGCCGTCGGGGTAGCTCACGACGTGGTGGCCGTCGGGGTACGTGGTGGTGACCGTGCCGTCGGTCGCGTAGGTGTCGGTGTGGTGGTAGGCGCCGTCCCAGGACACCGACTCGACGACCGTGCCGTCGGAGTACTCGGTGCCGCTGACCTGGGCCGGGTGGCTGACGCCGTTCTCGACTGCCGTGTACGCGTACGCGTAGGTGCGGGTCACCCTGACCGTCGGGACGGGGGACTGGACCGGCACGGTGGGCGAAGTGGTCTGCGCGGGTGCCGCGGGCTCGGCCGGGACGGTCGGTGCCGGAGGCTGGTCGGTCGTGGGGGCGGTCGGGACCGGCGCACTGACGGCAGGGATCGTGGGCGTGCGCGGGGCGGGGACCGGCATGGCCGGCATAGCCACGACGGCGATGGCTACGGTCAGCTTGATCTTGCCGGACACGAAGACGAGGCTGTGCCGGCCCTTCTTCGCCGCCCTCGGGACCGTGAGGAAGCCGCGGACCCTGCCTGCGCGGTCGGCCTTGGTCGTGCCGAGCTTCGTGCGCCCGTCCAGGGAGATCGAGACGGCACCGGGCTTCAGCCCGACGCCCGTGTAGGACGTGCGCTGGCCGGGGCGCAGGGTCGGCGTCCCGACCGAGACGACGCTACGCGGCTTGCTCGTACGCGTGATGCCCGTGCGCGCCATCAGCGCGTCGACGCTCGTGGTCGCGCCCGTGCCGGTGGTGGCCCCGCTCGTACCGGTGGTCGGAGCGCCGGGGGCCGCACCGAGCGGAGCCGGTGCCGTCGCGAGCGCTGCCGCCACGAGCACGGCGGCGGCCGTGGTGGTGCGGGCGAGGCGCTGGCGGCGGTGCACGTCTGTTCTCCTCCGGGCGGTGTGCGGCGTCGTCCCACCGCCTCGGAGGTCTTGTCGGCGGGGGCACAGGCGGGTCTGAACCGCCGTCACCCGGTCGGCGGCAGCCTCCCTGTCGCGCGGTCCTGTCGCGCGCGCTGCGTAGGGTGGCCCGCTGGCAAGCCCGGGAGGAAGCAGCAGTGGACCCGTCGCAGCAGCGCGAGAGGCTCTTCTTCAGCATCACGCCACCTCGGGGGTCGGCCTCGCCCGAGGAGGCACAGCGGATCGCCGATGTCACCATCGAGCGGCTCCGCCCGCTCGACCTCGACGCGCTGGTCGTCTACGACATCGACGACGAGAGCGACCGCAACCCTGACGAGCGGCCGTTCCCCTACCTGCCGACGCAGGACCCCGGCGACTTCTGCTCGCGCCACCTCGCCGACTGGGACCGTCCGCTCGTCGTCTACCGGTGCGTGGGCAAGTACGACCCGACCGACCTGCGGTCCTGGCTCGTCGCACAGGACCCTCGGCAGGTGAGCACGGTGTTCGTCGGCTCGTCCTCGCGAACCAAACCAGTGCATTCCACTCTCACTGAGGCGCTCGCGCTCTGGCGCAGCACGTCCCCGGCGCTGCCCCTGGGTGCTGTCGCGATCCCTGAACGGCACACGAGCAGCGGCCAGGAGCACGAACGGATGCTGCGCAAGCAGGAGGACGGGGCGTCGTTCTTCGTCACCCAGGTCGTCTACGACGCTGACGCGGCCAAGAGCATGGCATCGGACTACTTCTACGCCTGCCTCGACCGGGACCTCGAACCTGCCCCGGTGGTCTTCACGCTCTCGGTGTGCGGGTCGCTCAAGACGTTGGCGTTCCTGCAGTGGCTCGGTGTGGACGTCCCTCGCTGGATGTGCAACGACATGGAGAGGTCGGACGACCCGCTGTCGGCGTCCTTCGACCACTGCTCGGCCACCGCAGCGGACCTCGCTGCGTTCTGCCGCCGGCTGGGCGTGCCGTTCGGCTTCAACGTCGAGAGCGTCTCGATCCGGCGGGCCGAGATCGCGGCCTCTGTGCAGCTCGCCGAGCAGCTGCGGACCGAGCCCGGCTAGCGCGGCGTCGGGCGACCCGAGCTCAGCTGCTCACGACTGCATGTCGACGAAGCGGGAGTAGTGGCCTTGGAAGGCCACCGTGATGGTCGCGGTGGGGCCGTTGCGGTGCTTGGCCACGATGATGTCGGCCTCGCCCGCGCGCGGGGACTCCTTCTCGTAGAGGTCCTCGCGGTGCAGCAGCATGACCATGTCGGCGTCCTGCTCGAGCGAGCCGGACTCACGCAGGTCGCTCATCATCGGCTTCTTGTCGGTGCGCTGCTCAGGACCACGGTTGAGCTGGGACAGCGCGATGACCGGCACGTCGAGCTCCTTGGCCAGCAGCTTGAGCGAGCGGGAGAACTCCGAGACCTCCTGCTGGCGCGACTCGACGCGCTTGCCCGACTGCATGAGCTGCAGGTAGTCGACGATGACCAGGCGAAGGTCGTGGCGCTGCTTGAGCCGCCGGCACTTCGCTCGGATCTCCATCATCGTCATGTTGGGCGAGTCGTCGATGAACAGCGGCGCCTCGGACACCTCACCCATGCGACGTGCCAGGCGGTTCCAGTCGTCGTCGGTCATCGAGCCGGTGCGCATGTGGTGGAGCGGTACGCGCGCTTCGGCGGAGAGCAGGCGCATCGTGATCTCGTTGCGCCCCATCTCGAGGGAGAAGAAAGCGGTTGTCAGCTGGCTCTTGATCGCCGCGGCACGGGCGAAGTCCAGCGCCAGCGTGGAGTTGTGCGTGGGGATCATCGTCCCGCCAGCCAGGTAGAGGTGCGACTCGTCGTCCACCTGGACGCAGCGGACAGGCACCGACGCGACGCGACGGACCTCGGTGACGAAGCGGCTGTCACGGCGCTGGAAGAGGCGAGCACCTCGCTCCTTGTGCGCCAACCGCTTGCGCTCGAGCCGGAACACGTCCTCGTCGCTGCTGAACGTCAAGACGAAGGCGGTCGAGGTCTCGGCCGTCCGTCCCTTGACCCGCTTGGTGGTGAGGGTGCAGCGCATGCCGAGGCTGACCACGAGCTCGCGGAAGTCCATGGCCAGCCGCCGGCAGGTCACGGCGAACTGCAGGACGCCGGAGGGCAGCACCGTCCCGTCGGTGTCCATGAGACCGGCGAGGAGGTCGCGCCGCTGCTGCACCGAGGCTCGCAGGTAGTCGGTCGGGATGTGCTTGTCGCCGAGGACCCCCAGCTCGCGCAGCTGCGCCTGGACGGATGCCTCGGTCGCGCGGCACGCCGCGCAGAGCCCGAGGACTCCCTTGCAGGGGCCGCCGCACGAGGAGCACGTAGGAGCAGGCACCGGGTCGGAGACGAAGCGGGCCTTCCCGCCGCACGACTGGCCGCAGCAGCGGACCTGAGGGGCCTTCGGTACGAAGCTCGCCCCGCAGACGACGCACGAGCGGGCGACGAGCCGCTCCGGGGCGGCGAGCGCGATGCCGTAGTTGAGCCCAGCCTGCTCCGAGCAGACGTAGCCCTCTCCCTCGACGTAGGTCACGATCTCCGGGTCGGCTGTGGTGAACCGGGCCGCCGCGCTGTGACCGTCACCCAGCCAGACGCCGAGCACGTAGGGCGCCACGAGCAGGGACCGCTCGGGCAGCACGAGCGGCGCAGCGTTGCGCACCGAGTGGTTGAGCCGGCGGTCGGCGGTGGGGCAGCGCAGCGTACGAGCGATGTCCTCGGTGGTACGGACCTCGGCGAAGGTCCGCTGGTTGCGGTAGCGGTTGTAGCCGGTGGCCGCCTGCTGCGCCGACCGGCGGGAGGCCCGCGTCTCGGTGAGCCACTGGTGCTGCGCGTCGGCGACGATGACCGACCCGTCGGAGAAGTGCACCTCGTAGCAGGGCCGGTCGACCATCACCTCGGTCGCCGCGACGACCGTCGTCGGCCGGCCTTCGGCGGTCAGCAGCTGGTCGCCGACGCACACCTCGCCCATCGTCGTCCAGCCGGACGGCGTCGGCAGCGGGGTGTCGAGGGCGAGCGCCTTGCCGACCGCCGGACGGGCCGCGATGATGATCATCTGCCCGCCGTGGAGGCCGTTGGTCAATTCGTCGAGGTCCGCGAAGCCGGTCGGCGTCCCCACGAGCTGCCCGCCGCGCGAGCCGATGGCCTCGATCTCGTCGAGCGCGCCCTCCATGATCGCGGAGAGCGGCTGGTAGTCCTCGCTCGCGCGCTTGTCGGTGACGCCGTAGACCTCGGCCTGGGCGCGGTCGACGACCTCGTCGGCGTTGCCGTCGCCGGCGTAGCCCATCTGCACGATCTTGGTGCCGGCCTCGACGAGGCGGCGCAGGATCGCCTGCTCGCGCACGATGCCCGCGTAGTAGCCGGCGTTGGCAGCCGTCGGCACCATCGAGACCAGCGTGTGGACGTAGGTCGCGCCGCCGACGCGGGCGATCTCGCCGCGCTTGGTCAGCTCGGCGGCGACGGTGACGGCGTCGGCCGGGTCGCCCCGGCCGTAGAGGTCGAGGACGGCGTCGTAGACCAGCTCGTGGGCCGGCCGGTAGAAGTCGTTGCCGCGCAGCACCTCGACGACGTCGGCGATCGCGTCCTTGCTCAGCAGCATCGCGCCGAGGACGGACTGCTCGGCGGGGACGTTCTGCGGGGGCAGCCGGTCGTTGCTGCGCCCGTCGGTCGGGTCGGCGATGTAGACCTCGGCGACCGACATCTGCTGTGCTCCTCCTCGCCGTCCGTGGCTGGCGCGCGTCCCGCACCGGCCTCGAACATGTGTACTACCGACCACTGACAGGGCCGCACGCTCCCCGACCGCGAGCGACGTTAGGGAGGATCGTCCGTCGCATCAAGCAGCCCTGTGCGCGAGCCTGGGGACGGCCTGGGGACAGCACGCCCACCGGCGTGTGCAGGACCTGTGCACAGAGCTGGGGACAACTGTGGCGAAGGTGCGACACGCGGCTCCCCACCTGCGCAGATGCAAATCCACCGGCTGTGGACAACATCAATCTGCACGGTCCCTAGGCTGGCGGTCGTGTCGGGCGCTGCGGGTCGCGAGCTGGACCGCGAGGTCGTCCGGCTCGCCCTGCCCGCACTGCTGGCCCTGGTCGCCGAACCGCTGTTCCTGCTGGCCGACTCCGCGGTCGTCGGACGCCTCGGCACCGTGCCGCTGGCGGCGCTCGGCGTGGCCGCCGCGGCGCTGGCGACGGTGGCCAGCGTCTGCGTCTTCCTCGCCTACGCGACCACCGCGTCGGTCGCCCGCAGCCTGGGCGCTGGTGACCTCGCTGGCGCCCTGCGCCGCGGGCTCGACGGCATGTGGCTCGCGGCAGGCATCGGGATGGTGGCCGCGGTCGCCGGCCAGCCGTTCGCACGGGCGGCGGTCCGTGCGCTGGGAGGCAGCGGGGCGACGCTGGAGGGCGCCACCGCGTACCTGCGCATCGGGCTGCTGGGACTGCCGGGCATGCTCGTCGTGCTCGCCGCGACCGGCGTGCTGCGCGGCCTGCAGGACACGCGTACGCCACTGGTCGTCGGCCTCGGTGCCGCCATCGCGAACACCGGGCTCAACATCGTGCTCGTGCACCCCGTCGGCCTCGGGCTGCGCGGGTCGGCGATCGGCACAGCGGTCGTGCAGGTCGCGATGGCGACCGTGCTCAGCGTGCCGGTCGTGCGGGCTGCGTCCGCGCGCGGCGTCTCCTGGCGCCCGCACGCGGCGGGGGTCGGCGCCGTCGGACGAGCCGGGGTGCCGCTGCTGCTGCGCACCGTCACGCTGCGGGCGGCGATGCTGCTGACGACGTGGGTCGCGGCGCGCACGCCGGGCGGGGAGCCGGCGCTCGCCGGCCACCAGATCGCCTCCACGGCCTTCGGCCTGCTCGCCATGGCGCTCGACGCGCTCGCGATCGCCGCCCAGGCGCTGGTCGGCCGGTGGCTGGGGGCCGGGCGCGAGGACCAGGCCCGCGCCGTGACAGCGCGGATGCTGGTGTGGGGCGCCCGTGGCGGAGCAGCCCTCGGCGTGCTGACGCTGGCGTTGAGCCCGGTGCTCGGGCCGGTGTTCAGCTCGGACCCGCAGGTGCGCCACCAGCTGGCCGCAGCGATGGCCGTCGTCGCGCTGCTCCAGCCGCTGGCCGGCGTCGTCTTCGTGCTCGACGGCGTGCTGATCGGCGCGGGCGACGGTCCCTACCTCGCCCGCGCCGGTCTGGTCACCCTCGCCGTCTACGCCCCGCTCGCCCTGCTGGTGCACGCGCGCGGCGGCGGCCTGGTCGCGCTGTGGCTCGCCTTCGGAGCCTTCCTCCTCGCGCGCGCCGTCACGCTGGTCGTGCGCTGGCGCCAGGACGCGTGGGTGCGCACGGGCGCCTGAGCCCGCACCGGGGAACCGGTCAGGCGCGCGCTCGGCGCCGCACCGCGCGTACGGCAGCCACGGCCGCTCCGACGCCGAGCACCCACGGCCCGGCGACGACCAGGGCGTCGAGCGGCTGGTGGACGTTGTCGACGCGCCCCTGGCCCCGGCGCGACGCGATGCCGTGGGCCGAGACCTCGCCGCGCAGCCCGGTCTCGCGGAAGGGCAGGTCGGGCCGCCCGCTGGCGATCGAGCTGACGACCCCTTCGAGCGAGTCGACGCGGTCGGCGGCGATGAGCAGCAGCCAGTGCGCGGCCCGGCCCTCGCTGAAGCGGGCGTAGGAGTAGCGGCGGATGACGCCGGAGAGCCCCTTCGGCGGGCACGAGGTGCCGAAGACCGGCGTCAGCATCGCGTGCTCGATCGAGCGCTCGCGCGGGTACGTCTCGGGCTGGCGCTCGGGGAAGTCCCAGTGGGCGCCGCTGGCCGCCGGGTCGAAGCGCTCGCGCGGCACCGCGGGCCGGTCGGCCGGGTCGAGGTCGGCGCCCCAGCCCGGGATGCGAGCCTTCAGCTGCTCGACCGTCTCGGGCAGGGGCGGCTTGTCGGCGGTGTAGGTCACCAGGGCCTCCTCAGGCCGCGTTCGGGACGATGATCGGCTTGATGCAGCCGTCGAGCTTGGCCGAGAAGAGGTGGTAGCCCTCGTCGATGTGCTCGAGCGGGATGCGGTGGGTGACGATGTCGCTGGGCTTGAGGTAGCCGTTGCGGATGTGCTCGAGCAGCCGGGGCCACTGGCGCTTGACCGGCGCCTGGTTCATGCGCAGCGTCAGGCCCTTGTTGAAGGCGTCGCCGAACTTCACCGCGCTGAACAGCGGGCCGTAGGCCCTCATCACCGAGACCGTGCCGCCCTTGCGCACCGAGTCGATCGCCCAGTTCAGCGCGATCGGCGAGCCGCCCTGCAGCTTGAGCTTGGTCGTGGTGACGTGCATGAGCAGGTTGCCGTCGGCCTCGGCGCCCACCGCGTCGATCGCGACGTCGGCGCCCAGGTGCCCGGTCGCCTTCTTCATCTCCACGACGATGTCCTTGTAGTGGCTGAAGTTGTAGGTCTCGGCGTGGCCGAAGGTGCGCGCCATCTCGAGCCGGTAGTCGAGGTGGTCGATGACGATGACGCGGCCGGCGCCCATGAGCCAGGCGGACTTGGCGGCGAACAGACCGACCGGGCCGGCGCCGAAGACCACGACGACGTCGCCCTGCTCGATGTCGCCGAGCTGCGCGCCGAAGTAGCCGGTCGACAGCGCGTCGGTCATCAGCACCGCGTCGTCGTCGTCGAGCCACTCGGGGATGATCGAGGGGCCGACGTCGGCGAAGGGCACGCGAACGTACTCGGCCTGGCCGCCGTCGTAGCCGCCGGTCGTGTGGGAGTAGCCGTAGATGCCGCCGACCGCTGTCGCGTTCGGGTTGACGTTGTGGCAGTTGGAGTAGAGCCCGCGCGCGCAGAAGAAGCACGAGCCGCAGTAGATGTTGAACGGCACCATCACCCGGTCGCCGGGCTGCAGGCTCTCGACCGACGAGCCCACCGAGTCGACCACGCCGATGAACTCGTGCCCGAAGGTCGAGCCGACCCGGGTGTCGGGCATCATCCCGTGGTAGAGGTGCAGGTCGGACCCGCAGATCGCCGCCCGGGTCACCCGCACGATCGCGTCGTTCGGGTGCTCGATGCGCGGCACGTCCTTCTCCTCCACGCGCAGCCGGTACGGCCCGCGGTAGACCACCGCTCGCACAGCACACCTGCTTCCCTGGGACGGCACTCCAAGCCGCGCAGATGCCCGCTGGAGGAGTGCCCCAACCCACGACGAGGCCCGCCGCCGTCCTTCGCAGGACGGTGACGGGCCTCGTGCGCGGCGCGGGACGCCGCAGGTGGAGCGGGTGCTCAGCCGGAGGCGGTGCTCAGCCGGAGACCACGTCCACGTTGAGCTTGGCCTCGACGTCGCCGTTGAGGCGCACGCGCACCTCGTGGCGGCCGAGGGTGCGGATCGGCTCGACGATGTGGACAGCGCGCTTGTCGACCACCGGGCCGCCGTTGGCCCCGATGGCCTCGACGACGTCGGAGGGCGTCACGGCGCCGAACAGCCGGCCGGTGCCGCCGGCGCGGGCCGCCAGCTTGACCTTCAGGCCCTCGATGCTCGTCTTGAGCGACTTGGCCTGCTCGAGCTCCTTGACCGCGCGGGCGGCGCGGGCACGGCGGATCGTGTCGATCTGCTTCTCGGCACCGCGGGTCCAGCGCAGGCCGAAGCCCTGCGGGATGAGGTAGTTGCGGCCGTAGCCGTCCTTGACCTCGACCACGTCGCCGGGGGCGCCCAGGTTGGCGACCTCTTGGGTGAGGATGAGCTTCATGGTGTCGTCCCCTCTCAGCGAGCAGTGCTCGTGTAGGGCAGCAGCGCCATCTCGCGGGCGTTCTTGATCGCCTTGGCGAGCTCGCGCTGCTGCTGGACGGACACGCCGGTCACGCGACGGGCGCGGATCTTGCCGCGGTCGGACACGAACTTGCGCAGGAGAGCGGTGTCCTTGTAGTCGATCGTCTCGATCTTCGCCGCTTGCAGCGGGTTGACCTTCTTCTTGGGCTTGCGCACAGGAGGCTTGGCCATCGTGGAGCTCCAGTCTGCCGCTCGCCTTCCGGGGAGCGGTCGTGGTAGCCCGGCGCTTCGGGCGCCGGGAGGGCCTGGTGGACAGTGGACGTGCGGGTGGTGCAGGACGTGCGGGTGGAGCTGACGTGCAGGGCGGAGCTAGAACGGCGGCTCGTCGTAGCTGGCGCCGCCACCGCCGCCGGAGGAGCCTCCCCAGCCGCCGCCGCCGGAGCCGGCAGCAGGACCGGAGCTGGCCCACGGGTCGTCGGCCGGAGCGGAGCTGCCGGCGTTGAAGCCGCCCCCGCCGTTGTAGCCGCCGCCACCGCCGCCACCGGAGAAGCCCCCGCCGCCGCCACCGCCGGAGAAGCCGCCGCCCTCGCCGCCCTGGCGGGTCGTGCGGTTGACCTTGGCGGTGGCCGAGCGCAGGCTCGGGCCGATCTCGTCGACCTCGAGCTCGACGACGGTGCGCTTCTCGCCCTCCTTCGTGTCGTAGGACCGCGACTTGAGCCGGCCGGAGACGATCACGCGGGTGCCGCGGGTGAGCGACTCGGCGACGTTCTCAGCCGCCTGGCGCCACACGGAGCACCGCATGAACAGCGTCTCCTGGTCCTTCCACTCGTTGCTGTTGCGGTCGAACTGGCGAGGGGTGGACGCCACGGTGAAGTTCGCGACAGCTGCCCCCGACGGGGTGAACCGGAGCTCGGGGTCGCTGGTGAGGTTGCCGACGATCGTGACGACGGTGTCGCCTGCCATGGGCGTCTCTCCTGTGCTGTCGCGAAGGGTGGAGGAAGCGGGGGGACGAGCTGCCTCGGGCCGGGACCCGGGACGACGTGCCGGGCGAGGCGCCCGGCGCAGGCTCAGCGGGTCGGGCGCAGCACCTTGGTGCGGAGCACGGCCTCGTTGAGGTTGAGCTGGCGGTCGAGCTCCTTGACCACGTCAGGCGTGGCGGTCAGGTCGACGACGGCGTAGACGCCCTCGGCCTTCTTCTGGATCTCGTAGGCCAGGCGGCGACGACCCCAGATGTCGACCTTCTCCACGCTGCCACCGCCCTGGCGGATGACGTTGAGGAACTGGTCGAGCGAGGGCGCGATGGTGCGCTCTTCGAGATCGGGGTCGAGGATGACCATGAGCTCATAACGACGCATGACTGACCCACCTCCTCTGGACTTCGGCGGCCACGGTCTCTCCGTGGCAGGAGGGCTACTGCGTCGAGCAGTCCCACAAGACTACCGGGCCGAGCGCCGCGCCGGGACCGTCGTCCACAGGGCCGCCCGCTCAGCCGCCGGCGGCCTCGCGCAGGTAGGCGATGTCGGCGGCCTGCCCCTCGACGCCGCCGGGGGTCTCGACGACCACGGGAGCGCCGGCCGCGGCCACCACCGCGGCCACCGCCTCGCCGCCGATGGAGCCGGACCCGAGGTTGGCGTGCCGGTCGGCGCCCGAGTCGAAGGCGTCGCGGCTGTCGTTGGCGTGGACCAGGTCGATGCGGCCGGTCACCGCCTTGACCCGCTCGACCAGGCCGGCGAGCTCCTCGCCGCCGGCGTAGGCGTGGCAGGTGTCGAGGCAGAACCCGATGCGGTCGCTCTCGACCCGGTCGGCGATGCGCTCCCACAGCCGGGCGATGCGCTCGAGGCGACGGGCCATCGCCTGCTCGCCGCCCGCGGTGTTCTCGATGAGCACCGGGATCGGCAGCTCCATGCGCTCGAACGTCTTGACCCAGTTCTCGAAGCCGAGCTCGGGGTCGTCGTCCTTGAGCACGTGCCCGCCGTGGACCACGATCCCCCTGGCGCCGATCTCGGCCGCCGCCTGCACGTGCTGGGCGAGCAGCTTGCGGCTCGGGATGCGGATGCGGTTGTTGCTGGTCGCGACGTTGAGCACGTAGGGCGCGTGGACGTAGAGGTCGACGCCCGCCGACTCGGCGGCCGCCCGCAGCGCCGCCGCACCGCCGGCGAAGCGGACCTCCGGCGCCTTCCACCCCTGGGGGTCGCCGAGGAAGAACTGCACCAGGTCGGCCTTGCGCTCGACCGCCTCGGCGACGGGGTCGGCCTGGTCGACGTGGGCACCCACCCGCAGGCTGCTCTGGCTCATGCCCGACACCGTACGTCCGCCCACCGACAGGACTCCCGGGACGAGGCGCTCAGACCACGACCGAGAGCGCGAGCACCACGGCCAGCCCGGACACCGACAGGATCGTCTCGAGCACCGACCAGGTCTTGATCGTCTGGCCTACCGAGAGCCCGAGGTACTCCTTCGTCAGCCAGAAGCCCGCGTCGTTGACGTGGGAGAAGAACAGCGAGCCCGCGCCGATGGCGAGCACGAGCAGCGAGGTGTGCGAGTTCGAGAGCTGCGAGGTGACCGGCACGAGGATGCCGGCCGTGGTCGTGGTGGCGACCGTGGCCGAGCCCGTCGCCAAGCGGATGAACACCGCGATGAGCCAGGCGAGGAACAGCGTCGACAGCGAGCTGTCCTCGACCCAGCCCGAGATCACCTTGGCGATACCGCTGTCGACCAGCACCTGCTTGAACCCTCCGCCGGCCGCGACGATGAGCAGGATGCCGGCGATCGGCGGCAGCGAGCGGTCGAGCACGCCGGCCAGTGCCTCCTTGCCGAGCCCGACCCCGGTGCCGAAGCTGAACAGCGCCACCAGCACGCCGATGAGCAGCGCGATCATCGGGCTGCCGACCAGGTCGAGCGCCTGGCGCGGCTGCGCCTTCGGGGTCGAGTCCTGCAGCACGTCGGCGAGGGACTTGCCCAGCATGAGCACGACCGGCAGCAGCACGGTCGCGAGCGTGACGGCGAAGCTCGGCCGCCGCGTACGCCGTGCCGCCTCCCCGACGCCCTCGGACTCCGCGCCGCCCTCCGCCTCGGCGCCCGCGCCGGCCGAGGCGCCCGACCCGCCGTCCGCGTAGAGCGGCGGAGCGCCGACCGGCACCCAGCGCGCCGCGACGCTGCCGAACAGCGGCCCGGCGAGCAGCAGGGAGGGGATGGCGACGAGGATGCCCAGCCCGAGCGTGAGCCCGAGGTCGGCCTTGAGCAGCCCGATGGCGACCAGCGGCCCGGGGTGCGGCGGCACGAAGCCGTGCATGGCCGAGAGCCCGGCGATGGCCGGCACTGCGACCCGCATCAGCGGCTGGCCCGAGCGGGCGGCCACCAGCGCGATCACCGGCATGAGCAGGACCAGCCCGATCTCGAAGAACATCGGCAGGCCGACCAGCGCGCCCACCAGCGCCATCGCCCAGGGGAGCAGCGTAGGGCCGGCACGCCCGACGAGCGTGTCGACGATCTGGTCGGCGCCGCCCGAGTCGACCAGCAACCGGCCGAGCATCGCGCCGAGGGCGATGAGGATGCCCACGCTCGCGGTCGTCGTGCCGAAGCCCTTGGAGAAGCTGTCGGCGCCCTTGCTGAGCCCGAAGCCCGAGACGCCGGCGGCCAGCAGGGCGCCCAGCGTGAGGCTGACGAACGGGTGCAGCTTGAGCGCGGTGATGAGGCCGATGATCAGGGCGATGCCGAGCAGGGCCGCGACGACCAGCCGCGTGTCGGTGCCCGAGCTCGAGCCGGCTGCAGCGGCGGCGACCAGCATGGGGCGCTCCTTCGGCAGAGGGGGTGTCGCAGCCTCCCTACCCCGTCTCGACAGGGATGATCATCAGGATCTGGGTAGGCTCCCACGTCGTGCTGGTCCGACCCGTCCGCCGAGAAGAGCACCTGGAGTTCGTGGCGGCGCAGCCGAGCGCCAGCTTCCTCCAGCTCCCCTCGTGGGCGCAGGTCAAGGCCGAGTGGGGCTCCGAGTCGCTGGGCTGGTTCACGCCGGGCGGCGAGCTGGTCGGGGTGGGGCTCGTGCTCTACCGCCGGCTCCCCCGCCTGCGGCGCTACCTCGCCTACCTGCCCGAGGGCCCGGTGCTCGACTGGGACGCCGTGGCCGCCGACCCCGCGGGGTGGCTCGACCCGATGGTCGCGCACCTCAGGAGCAAGGGTGCCTTCGGCGTACGCATGGGTCCCCCCGTCGTCACCCGGCGGTGGGGCGCCGACGAGCTGAAGGCGGCCATCGCCTCCGGCGGCGCGGCGCGGCTGGCCCACGTGCCGCCTACTGCGACCGAGGAGCGCGGGACCCGGGTGGAGGAGGCGCTGCGCCAGCGGGGCTGGCGGCCGCCCGCCGAGGCCGGCGGCTTCACCGCCGGGCAGCCGCGCTACGTCTTCCAGCTGCCGCTCGCCGGCCGCAGCGAGGAGGACGTGCTGCGCGGCTTCAACCAGCAGTGGCGGCGCAACATCAAGAAGGCCGACAAGGCCGGTGTCGTCGTCGAGCACGGCGGCTCCGAGGACCTGCCGGCCTTCCACGCGCTCTACGTCGAGACGGCTCGTCGCGACGGCTTCACCCCGCGGCCGCTGGCCTACTTCCAGCGCATGTGGCGGGCCATGACCGACGAGGACCCCTCGCGCATCACGCTCCTGCTCGCCCGCCACGAGGGCACGCTGCTCGCGGCCACCACGCTCGTACGCGTCGGTGGCCACGCGTGGTACTCCTACGGCGCGTCGTCCACAGAGGGCCGCGACGTGCGCCCGTCCAACGCCGTGCAGTGGGCGATGATCCGCGAGTCGCTCGCCGCCGGGTGCAGCGTCTACGACCTGCGCGGCATCACCGACACGATCCTCGAGACCGACCCCCACTTCGGTCTCATCCAGTTCAAGCTCGGCACGGGCGGTGAGGCGGTCGAGTACGTCGGCGAGTGGGACCTGCCGCTGAACCGCCTGCTCTACAAGGGATTCGACCTCTACATGTCTCGGAGAGGCTGACATGGCGCTCACTCTCGACGTCGACGCGGACGCTTGGCGGGCGCACCTCGCGCGCGTACTCGAGCGCAACCCCGGCCTCGTCCCCGTCATCAAGGGCAACGGCTACGGCTTCGGCCTCACCCGGCTGGCGGCGGAGGCGTCGCGGCTCGGTGTCGACACGATCGCCGTCGGCGTGCGGCGCGAGGTCGACGTCGTGCGGCCCTACTTCTCGGGCGACATCCACGTGCTCGAGCCCTGGCACCCCCGCCTGGCGGGCGACCAGGTCGGCGAGTCCGACCCCAAGATCGTGCGCACGCTCGCGCACCCCGAGGCGGTCGCCATCTTCAGCGGCACCAACTACCGCGCCGTCGTCGAGCTGCGCACCTCGATGCGGCGCCACGGTCTGCTGCAGGCGCCGCACGCCGGCCGCCTGCGCTCCCTGGGCTGGTCGCTGCACCTGCCCCTGGTCGGCGACCCGGTGGAGGAGTCCCGCGAGATCCTCAAGGCCCACGGCATCACCGAGGGCACGGTGTGGCTGAGCCACGTGCAGGGCGACAAGCTCAAGGCCCTGCAGAAGTCGGTGCGCTCGGTGAAGCTGCGCCCGCGCATCGGCACGGCGCTGTGGCTCGGTGACCGCAAGACGTTCCGTGCGCGGGCGACCGTGCTCGACGTGCACGACGTCTCCCGCGGCGACCGGGTGGGCTACCGCCAGAACCACATGCTGCGCAACGGCTACCTCATCGTGGTCTCGGGCGGCACCAGCCACGGCATCGGGCTCGAGGCCCCGAAGTCCGTGGCCGGTGCCATCCCGCGCGGCAAGGTGTTCGCGGCCGGTGCGCTGGCGGCAGGTGGTCTGAGCCTGTCGCCCTTCACCATCGACGGCAAGCACCGCTGGTTCGCCGAGCCGCCGCACATGCAGGTCTCGCTGGTCGTGCTTCACGAGGACGAGACGCCGCCGGCGATCGGCGACGAGGTGCCGGTCGACGTGCGCATGACCACCGCCACCTTCGACCGGGTGACCGGCTTCTAGGGCAGCAGCAGGGTCGAGTCTCCGAACTCGTGCCAGAGGTAGTCGCCCTGCACGAGCGCCTCGTAGGCCTTGTCGACCAGCTCCGGCCCGGCCACCGCGTCGAGCAGGTCGAGGTGGCTGGCCTCCGGTTCGTGCAGCCCTGTGACGAGCCCGTCGACGACGCGCGCAGGTCTCTCGGCGCTGAGCACGAGGTCGGTCCACCCGGCGCCCTCGTGCACCGTGCCGTCGGGTGACGCGACGGACTCGAGGGCGCGTACGACTGTGGTGCCGACCGCCACCACCCGTCCGCCGCGCGCACGCGCGCTGTTCACCGCTGCCGCGGCCGACTCGCTGACGCGGAACGGCTCGGGCGCCGGCGGTTCGTGCAGCTCAGGGCTCGAGACGCCGCAGTGCAGGGTAATTGGCACGACGGTGATGCCACGAGAGACCAGTCGCACGAGCAGCTCGGCGGTGAACGGCCGACCAGCGCTGGGCATCTCAGCACTGCCGGGCTCGCTCGCCCACACGTTCTGGTAGTAGGAGGTCGGCGGGTGGCCGGTGACGTAGTCGTAGACGATCGGCGACCCGAACCGCTCGAGGTAGCGCGCCCGGTCGACGGTGGGTGAGACCACAGCAGACCAAAGGCGGCTCGGCCGTGCACCGGCGTCGGGGAACGGCTCGTCGACCACCAGCTCCACGCCGCCGGGCAGCGCCAGCCTCGTCCCCGGGGAAAGCGAGAAGTCAGGCCCCGACTGGTCGGGTCGCCGTGCCTCGACCACCCACCTCCCGTCGTCCAGAGCGGTCGACACGTGCAGCGGGAAGCGCCGACCGCTCCCGTCGCGTGCGGCCACCGCCGAGGGCAGCGTCACAGAGTTGTTGACGACCAGCACGTCGCCCTCACGGAGGTACTCACGCAACGAGGGGAAGTGCTCATGGACCACTGCGTACCTCGATGCGACGAGCAGGCGGACGTCGTCGCGTCCGCGCCCACGCCACTCCGGCGGCTCGGTCGCCAGCCGCCCGGGCGGGAGGACGAACCGCGTACGCGTCGGTGCCGCCGCCGTCACGCGGTCACCGCCTCTGCCTCGACCGGGGCGAGGTCCGCCGCCCGGTAGCGCCCGCTCGGCAGCCGCCCGCAGACGAGCTCGAGCAGGGCCGGCACCACCGACTCGGGCGCGGGGCGATCGTAGACGTCCTCCCCAGGGAACGCCTGCTGGTGCAGGTCGGTCGCCATGTCGCCGGGGTCGAAGGCGTAGACGGTCAGCTCCGGCTGCTCGACCGCCAGCACCGCGGTCAGCGCGTCGAGCGCGGCCTTGGCCGAGCCGTAGCAGCCCCAGCCGGCGTAGGCCTCGACCGCCGCGTCGGAGCTGACGTCGACGACGGCGCCGCCGGTGCGCTCGAGCGCCGGCAGGACGCGCTGCACGAGGGCGAGCGGCGCGAGGGCGTTGACGGTCCAGGTGCGCTGCAGCTCGGTGAGGTCGAGCTCGCGCAGGGGCACCAGAGGGCTCGGGCCGAGGACGCTGGCGTTGTTGACCAGCGCGTCGAGGCGGCGGTGCGCGTCCACGGCACGGCCGAGCGCCTCGCGGTGCGCAGGGTCGGCCACGTCCCCGGCCAGGGCGCTCACGTCGGTGAGCGCCCCCAGCTCGACGGCCACCCGGTGGAGGCGGACGGGGTCGCGGGCGTCGAGCACGAGGGCCCAGCCCTGTGCTGCGAGCTCGCGGGCGAGGGCACGGCCGAGGCCGCGGGAGGCGCCGGTCACCAGGGCGACCGGCCGGACAGGGGCTTGCGCATGAGGAGTCATGCGGTGCAGGCTGCATCTTGAAGTGAACTTCAAGTCAAGCGGTGGGGACGTGGCGAGCGGCAGTCTGACGATCGGCGAGGTGGCGGCGCGGGCCGGCATGGCGACCTCGGCGCTGCGCTACTACGAGAAGGAGGGGCTGATCGCCAGCGGGCGCACGGCCGGCGGCCAGCGCCGCTACGAGCGCTCGGTGCTGCGCCGGCTCGCGTTCGTGCGCGCCGCCCAGAACGTCGGGCTCAAGCTCGACGAGGTGCGCGACGCGCTCTCCACGCTGCCGCTCGCCCGCACCCCCACCCCCGCCGACTGGGAGCGGCTCTCCAGCTCGTGGCGCGCCCGGCTCGACGAGCAGATCGAGGGCCTGGTGGCGCTGCGCGAGGGGCTCACCAGCTGCATCGGCTGCGGCTGCCTCTCGATGCGCACCTGCGCGCTGTCCAACCCCGGGGACCGTGCGGGCGAGCGGGGCCCCGGCGCGAGGTACCTGCCGCCCGCGGTGCGCCGCCCGGTCAGCCGGCCCAGCGACCGGTCGTGAACAGCACGACCCACACCGCCGACACCGGCGCCACGACGGCGAGGTAGGCCACGAGCAGCAGCCGGTGCCGCAGCGTCAGCACCGCCAGCCCGACCCACAGCGGCCACCACAGCAGGGTCGCCCGCGGCACGGAGAAGTACCAGGTCGAGGTCCCGAGGGCGAGCACGCTGAGCCCGACGTAGGTCGCCTCTCCCCAGCGCCGCACGACCAGCAGCACCGCGGTCAGCACGACGCCGACCGCCATGGCGACCAGCTCGAGGCGGAAGTCCACGCGGAAGGTGAGGTCCTGGCTCGACCCGAACGCCGCGTCCCACGTGGTGCGCAGCACCGTGACCGGGTTGGTGAAACGACGGCCCCATCCCGCCTCCTGCGCGTGCTGCCAGGCCAGCCAGTCGCCCTTGGTGTGCTGGAGGTAGGCCGCGTAGGACACCAGCGGCAGCAGCGGGAGGGCGAGCGCGGGCAGCTCGCGCCATCGGCGCGCGCCGGTTCCCGCGTCGCGGCCGGAGGACGCGGTGAGGAACTCGACGACCAGCGCGGCGACGAGGAAGACGCCTGAGATGCGTACGCTGCACGCCCCCGCCGCGAGGCAGCCGGCCAGCCACCACTGGCCGCGCCGGGCCGCCAGCCAGGCGGGCGCCGCGAGCGCGAGGAAGAGCGCTTCGGTGTAGCCGGCGGCGAGGAACACCGCCGCCGGGGAGAGCACCAGCAGCAGCACCGCCCGCTCCCCCGCGGCCGGACCGCCCTCGAGCTCGGCCAGCCGGGCGAGGGCGAGGGCTCCGACGGCGCCGGCCACCAGCGAGATGAGCAGCCCCGACAGCCCGGGCGAGATGCCCAGCGACGAGATGCCCCTCAGCAGCAGGGGGAAGCCTGGGAAGAACGCCTCGTCGTTGGCGTAGGAGTAGCCGTGGGCGGCGATGCGCTCGAAGAGCTGGGCGTCCCACCGCTCCCAGCGCTGCACGTGCGGGACGAGTGGTCCGTCGTGGAACGCATAGCCCCCGATCGCCACGAGCAGGTAGACGCCGACCCGCGTCAGCAGCCACACGGCGAGCGGCGGGAGCAGCGACGACCGGCTCGCCTGAGCCGCGTCCTGCGGCAGCGCGCTGCTCACCCGGCGACGGGGACGGCCGGCCGGTCCTCCGCCACCGCAGCAGGACCGGCGTCCGGAGCACCGTCGAACACGCCGCCCGCCGGGTCGTCGTCGAGTCCGTCGGCGCGCACCGGGTCGCACTCGGGCCGCAGGATGTCGCGCACGATGATGCCGGCGAGCCACAGCGTGCCGGCGACGTGCGCGAGCACGGTCCAGGTGTAGCCGGTGTCGCCGAGGCCGCGCTTCGGGTCGGCGTACTGCCCCAGGTAGAGCCAGATGCCGAAGAAGTGGACGAGCTCGCCGGCCTGCCAGATCCAGAAGTCGCGCCAGCGCGGCCGGGCGAGGGCAGCCAGCGGCACCAGCCACAGGAGGTACTGCGGCGAGTAGACCTTGTTGGTGAGCAGGAACGCAGCCACCACGAGGAAGGTCAGGGAGGCCAGGCGTGGTCTGCGTGGCGCTTTCAGCGCGAGCACTGCGATGGCGAGGAAGAGCACGACTGTGAGGCCGCTGGCCCAGGTGTTGAGCGGGGTGAAGCCGTGGCCGTTGATCTGGAGCACGTACCAGATCGAGCTGAAGCCGGCCGGGCGGCTCTGGCTCAGCGAGTAGAACTCCTTCCAGCCCTCGAAGTTCACGAGCACGAAGGCGATGTTGCAGTTGAACCAGGTGAGCGCACCCCACCCGGCGACCGCTCCGACCGGGCCGAGCCGTCTGGTCCGCCACCCCAGCAGCAGCAGCGGCAGCAGCATCAGTGCCGGGTAGAGCTTCGCCGCCGTGCCGAGCCCGAGCAGCACCCCGGTCAGCGCCGGTCTGTCGCGCGCCCACGCGTACATCGCCCCGGCCAGCAGCACCACCGCGAGCATGTCCCAGTTGATGGTCATCGCCAGCCCGACAGCGGGGGCGAGCGCGACGAGCGCCGCGTCCCAGGGCCGTCGGCGAGCGGTCAGCGCGGTGAGCGCGACCATGCCGAGCAGGAAGGCCGTGGCGAACAGCAGGTTGATGTCGAAGTAGGTGGTGAACGGGTCCTTGCTGTCGCCCGGCACCAGCTTCGCCTCGACCCACATCAGCATCCCGGTGAGCACGGGGTACTCGACCTGGCTGTAGACGCCGTGGGCGGCGAGCACCGCGTCGCTGTGGACGTAGGGGAACAGTCCCTGGTTGAGCCCGCGGCCCGAGTAGAGCGGCGGCACGTCGCTGTAGCAGGCGTGGAAGTACATGTTGTTGGGCACCCAGCCCGACGACCGGCAGTGCTCCTTGGCCCCGAAGCCGAAGACCAGCGTCGTCAGCGCCGCGAACAGCAGGCACACGCGCAGCGGGGTCCACCACCGCGACTCGACGAGCAGGCGCCGGCCGGCCGGCCCGCCGACGAGCTCGCTCGCGCCCGCCACCACCGGGTCGTCGAGGGTCGGCAGCACGCCGCCCCGCGACGTACGCGTGGGCTCCCTGGGCGGGACGGGCGCGGGGTCGCTTCGCGGAGTGCTCACGGCGTCCTTTCCTACCCTGACGCACCCGGCTGCGGGGCGGCAGGGGCCGCGGGCGCGCCGGAGCCGTCGGGCGCCGGCTCCACCGGCGCCTCGGAGGTCGCCGGCTGGGACGGCGTCGGCGTGGGGGTGGGCGTCGGGCGTACGGGTGTCGCGCTCGTGCTCGGCGACGAGCTCGGCGAGCTCGTCGGGGCAGGGGTGCTGTCGTTGGACGTGTCCTGCCCGTTGCAGTTCTTGCAGACCCGCTCGGGGAAGTCGTCGGAGGTCTTCCAGGGCTTCAGCTGGACCGCGGCCTTCATGTAGGCGGTCCAGATCTGCGCCGGGAAGCCACCGCCGAAGAAGGCGGCGTGGGTGTCGCCGCCGACGCCGTCGAGGTCCTCGCGCCCGTTGCCCTTGTAGAAGTCGACCGCCGTGGCGATGCGCGGGCTGAACCCGACGAACCACGCCGACAGGGTGTTGTCGTCCTGGCCGTGGGTGCCGGTCTTGCCCGCCACGGCACCCGGGACCGCGCGCGCCTCCGTGCCCGTGCCGCCCGGCGCATCGACGACCTGCGAGAGCGCGTAGGTCACGTCGGCCGTGACGTCCTTGGGGAAGGCCTTGACGGTCGGGTTGCCCGGCGGCTTCCAAGGGTCGCGGCTGTCGCGGTAGAGCACCCGAGCCACCGAGTGCGGCTTCTTCACGCGCACGCCCTGGCCGGCGAAGCTCGAGTAGGCGAGCGCCATGTTGAGCGGCGAGACGTTGGCCGTGCCGAGCGGCACGGAGGGGACCGCAGCGAGACCCGGCGCATCCGCAGGGACGCCGGCGTCGGTGAGCGCGTGCACCACCTTCTCGGGACCGATGTCCATGGCCGCGTCGACGTAGACGGTGTTGATGGACTTCTCGAGCCCGGTGAGCAGGGACACGCGGGAGCCGTAGTCGTCGCCGAACTCGTTGCGCGTGCCGGTCGCCGGCAGCGGGGAGTTGCCGTAGTAGCGCGAGAAGATGCTGTGCCCGTCCTCGATGGCCGCGGCCAGCGCGAAGGGCTTGAACGTCGAGCCGGGGAGAACCGGCTGCGTCGCGTCGTTGATCTGCCGCTCGAGGTAGTTCTTGCCGCCGTACATCGCGATCACCGCGCCGGTCTTCACGTCGATGCTGGCGAGCCCGGCGTGCACGTCCTCGGCGTCGGTCTTGGGGAACTGGCCCTTGTCGGGGTCCATCGCCGTCTCGGCCGCGACCTGGGCGTCGTGGTCGAACGTGGTGATGATCCGCAGCCCGCCGCCCTCGACCTCCTGCTCGGTGAAGCCCCAGTTCGTGAGCTCGTCGCGGACGAACTTGAGCAGGTAGCCGGTGGGGCTGTCGCTGTAGTTGGTGACCAGGTCGTCCCTGACGACCAGCTGCGGCAGCTTGGCGGCGTCGGCCTGCTGCTGGGTGATCCAGCCCTTCTGGACCATGCCGGAGAGCACGTAGCGGAAGCGCTTCTCGGCCTTGGCCCGCTTGCCCGCGTCGACCGCGCCCTCGTGCCGGCGGTAGTCGAACGTGTCGGGCGCCTGGATGACCCCCGCCAGGAACGCCGACTGGCTCAGGTTGAGCGACTTGTAGTCGTTCAGGCCGCGGGGGAACCACGCCTGCGCGGCCGCCTGCAGCCCGTTGGAGCGACGCCCCCACCAGATCGTGTTGAGGTAGTCGCGCAGGATCTCGTCCTTGGACTTCTGCTTGTTGATCTTGATGGCGAGGATCGCCTCGTGGATCTTGCGCTGGTAGGTCTTCTGCTGACCGACGTCGGCGTAGTAGTTGCGCACGAACTGCTGGGTGATGGTCGAGCCGCCCTGGCTCTTGGAGTCGCCCTTGATGTTGGTCCAGAACGCCCGGACGATGCCCTTGGGCGAGACGCCGCTGTTGGTCTGGAAGTCGCGGTCCTCGGCGGCCATCACGGCCTGACGCAGCACCACCGGGATGGTGTCGATGTCGGGGATCATCGTGCGGTTGGTGCCGCCGGAGATCTTGCCCATGAGCGTCTTGCCGTCGGAGTAGTAGACGGTCGAGGTCTGCGCGACCGCCGCGGCGTCGGCGCTGGGCACCGTCGTGCGCGCGTAGGCCACGAAGAACGCGCCCACGAGCATGGCCGCGCCGAGCACCCCGAGCAGCAGCACCTGGCGCCACGAGGGCAGCAGCTTCCACGGCATGCCGCGGCCGGCCCTCGGGTAGTCGATGAAGCCCTTCGCCGGCGCGGGTGGCCGGGTGCTGCTGCTCAAAGCTCGTCCTCGATCGTCGGTCGGCGCCGCGGTGGGCGTCTCGGGACCCCGTCGCCCACGACGTACGACAGGACCAGTGCGTTCCATCCGCAGCCTCGTTGCCGCGTGCGTGCGGGCCGCCGGAAGTCGCGGCGACCGTCGAGCCCGCGGTCGATGCGGGGCACCCCGGGCACCACCGGCGGGCCGGCGCACACCTCGACGACGTAGACCTTCACGTCGCCGCTCGTGGCCGCGATCTCCGGCAGGTCGGCCGCCTTGCGGATGCGCCCGGAGAACTGCCCCAGCTCGTCACCGTAGACGTAGACCAGCTGCAGCAGCTGCTCGCGCCGGCACACCGGGCAGAGCCGGTCGGTCAGCTCGCCCAGGTGCACGGCAGCCCTGCGGAGGTAGGGCTGGGCGTCGCAGACCTCCTCGCGCGAGGCGCGCCCGGTGGCCAGCGCAGCCAGCGCGGCCCTGCGCTGGAGCGCGTAGTCGACCACGTCGCGGGTGCGCGCCTGCACGCCGTCCAGCGTACGGGCGTGCCCGGGATGCGACGAGGTGCGCAGTTCCGCGTCCGAGTGCGCCCGGCTCTCGAGCGCTGCCGTGGGCCCGCACGATGTGACTTCTTGCCCATCCGATTGGCAAGAAGTCACATCGTGCCAATCAGCGGGGCGGGGCGGGGCGTGGCGGCCCGGGTCGCCGCAGCACTCCGAGCCCACCGCGTACGCGTCCGGCGGGGTGATGTCGGCGTGTCGCGTTTGCAGAGCGCCGGACTGCGCCGTATCGTCGTCGATGTATCGAGTCGATACATCGCATCACTACATCGGTCGGCTACATCGCACCGATGTATCGGAGAGCGGTGCTCGGCTCGGCGGAACCACTGACCGGCAGCGGGCTGGTCGCGGACCGAGAGGGGGTGGCCGGTGGCAGCCAAGCGCACCGGCGTGCTCGAGCTCGCGGTCCTCGGCCTGCTCCACGAGGGTCCGATGCACGGCTACGAGCTGCGCAAGCGGATCAACCTGCTGCTCGGCACCTTCCGGGCCTTCTCCTACGGCTCGCTCTACCCGGCCCTGCGCACCATGCTCGAGGCCGGCTGGATCGCCCAGGAGAGCCCGGACGACCCGGACGCCGCCCCGGCCACGGCCGGCAAGCGCGCCCGGATCGTCTACAAGATCACCGCTGAGGGCAAGGAGGAGTTCCAGCACCTCCTCGCCGACGCGGGACCGGACGCGTGGGAGGACGAGCGCTTCGGCGTCCACCTCGCGTTCTTCAGCCACGCGGACGCGGCGACGCGGCTGCGGGTGCTCGAGGGCCGTCGGTCACGGCTCGAGGAGCGGCGGGAGAAGTTCCGCACGTCCCTCGTCCGCACGCGCGAGCGCCTCGACACCTACACCCTCGCGCTGCAGAACCACGGGCTCGACTCGGTCGAGCGCGAGGTCCGCTGGCTCGGCGAGCTCATCGACGACGAGCGCGCCATCGGCAGCAGTGCCCCCCGGGCTCCGCGTGCCGCCCATGACAACGACAACGACGTGGCCGGCCCGTCCGGCACGCAACAACCGTGAGGAGTGCTTTCCGGATGGGTTCCGTTCGCGTAGCAATCGTCGGAGTGGGCAACTGCGCCTCCTCCCTCATCCAGGGCGTCGAGTACTACAAGGACGCCGACGCCTCCAGCCGCGTCCCCGGCCTGATGCACGTCCAGTTCGGGCCCTACCACGTCAGCGACATCGAGTTCGTCGCCGCGTTCGACGTGGACGCCAAGAAGGTCGGCCAGGACCTCTCCGACGCGATCGCATCGTCGGAGAACAACACGATCAAGTTCGCCGACGTGCCGCCCACCGGCGTCATCGTGCAGCGCGGCCACACCCACGACGGGCTCGGCAAGTACTACCGCGAGACCATCACCGAGTCCGACGACGCCCCCGTCGACATCGTGCAGGTGCTCAAGGACCAGCGCGTCGACGTCCTCGTGTCCTACCTCCCGGTGGGCTCCGAGGTGGCCGACAAGTTCTACGCGCAGTGCGCCATCGACGCGAAGGTCGCCTTCGTCAACGCCCTGCCGGTCTTCATCGCCTCCGACCCCGAGTGGGCGGCCAAGTTCACCGAGGCCGGCGTCCCGATCGTCGGCGACGACATCAAGAGCCAGGTCGGCGCGACCATCACGCACCGCGTGCTGGCCAAGCTGTTCGAGGACCGGGGCGTGCAGCTCGACCGCACGTACCAGCTCAACGTCGGCGGCAACATGGACTTCAAGAACATGCTCGAGCGCGACCGCCTCGAGTCGAAGAAGATCTCCAAGACCCAGGCCGTCACGAGCAACCTGCAGCACGAGCTCGGTGCCCGCAACGTGCACATCGGCCCGTCGGACTACGTCCAGTGGCTCGACGACCGCAAGTGGGCCTACGTCCGCCTCGAGGGCCGCGCGTTCGGCGACGTCCCGCTGAACCTCGAGTACAAGCTCGAGGTCTGGGACAGCCCGAACTCGGCCGGCATCATCATCGACGCGGTCCGCGCTGCCAAGATCGCCAAGGACCGCGGCATCGGCGGCCCGATCCTCTCGGCGGCGTCCTACTTCATGAAGTCCCCGCCCGTGCAGTACGCGGACGACCTCGCGAAGCAGAACGTCGAGGCCTTCATCCGCGGCGACGTCGAGCGCTAGCCCCACCCCCACGACATCGTGGTGCCTGGCGACCCCTATGGGGCGATCCGGGACCACGATGTCGTGGGAGCAGCCGGTTAGTCTGGCGTGATGCCGAGTCCGGGGTCCTTCCTGGGTGACCTCGCCGACGTGCTGCGCAGCAGGCGGTTCCGCCGGCTGTTCGCGACCCGGCTGACCGCCCAGTCGGCCGACGGCATGACGACCGTCGCGCTGACCTCGTTCGTCTTCTTCTCCCCCGAGCGCCAGGCCACCGCCACCGACGCGGCCCTCGCCTTCGCGGCCACCCTGCTGCCCTACAGCCTGGTCGGGCCGTTCGCCGGGGTGCTGCTCGACCGCTGGCGCCGCCAGCGCATCCTCGCCCGGGCCAGCCTGCTCAAGGCCGCCCTCGTGCTGGTGCTCGGCGCGTGCGTCGCGGCCGACTACGCCGGCGTCGGGCTCTACGCCACCGGCCTGGTCATCCTGTCGGTCAACCGGTTCTACCTCTCGGCCCTGTCGGCCGCACTGCCGCACGTCGTGCCGCCCCGCGAGCTGGTCATGGCCAACAGCGTCTCGACGACCTCCGGCACCGCCAGCTCGCTCATCGGTGCGGGGCTCGCGTTCGGGCTGCGGACCCTGCTCGGCGGCGGCGACGGGGCGCAGGCCGGCGTGCTGGTCGGGGCAGCGGTCCTGTCCTGCGCCGCGGCGGCGGTCGCCTCCCGGATCCCGCGCGACGAGCTGGGTCCCGACGAGGTCAACGTGCCCGCGCCGCTCGGGCACGCGCTGCGCGTCGTGGCGCGAGGGATGGCCGACGGCGCCGCGCACGTCGCGGCCACGCGGCCGGCCTTCCGCGCGCTGAGCGCGATCGCCGCGCACCGCTTCGTCTACGGCCTGTGGACGGTCGCGACCCTGCTGCTCTACCGCAACACGCTGCACGACCCGAGCGACACCGACGCCGCGCTCGCGGGGCTCGCCCAGGTGGTCGCCGCCAGTGGAGTGGGCTACTTCCTCGCCGCGGTGCTGACGCCCGAGGTGACCACCCGCATCCGCAAGAGCACGTGGGTGGCGCTGCTGCTCGCCCTCGCCGCCGTGGCGCAGGCCGCCGCCTCGCTGCTCCCGGTCGCGCACCCGACGGTCGTCGCCACCGCGCTCGTGCTCGGCATCTCGGCACAGGGAGTGAAGATCTGCGTCGACACGGTCGTCCAGCAGTCGGTCGAGGACGCCTTCCGAGGCCGGGTGTTCTCCCTCTACGACACCGTCTTCAACGTCACCTTCGTGTCGGCCGCTGTCGCGGCGGCCGTACTCGTCCCCACCGGCGGGCACAGCACGGCGCTGTCGTGGCTGATGGCCCTCGCCTACGCAGCGGCAGCAGCGGCGTACGCGGTGGTGACCCGCCGCACGCCGCACCCGGTCGAGGGGCGGGCGGCTGCGGTCGCCGCCGCGGTCTGAGCGGAACCGGCGCGGGAGGGCGCCGCGTACGGCAGATTGGCCCGCATGGAGATCGCCCTGCACGTCATGGACTTCACGCCGTTCGGCCCGCCGGAGGGCATCGCCTCCGGCCTGGCGGCGACCGCGCAGGCCGCCGAGCAGGCCGGCTTCCGCACCCTGACGCTCATGGACCACTGGTTCCAGATGGACGGCACGGCGCCGGCGACCGACCCCATGCTCGAGGGCTACACGACCCTCGGCTTCCTCGCCGGGCAGACGGAGAGCATCCAGCTCGGGCTGCTCGTCACCGGCGTGACCTACCGCCACCCCGGGCTGCTGGCCAAGACGCTGGCGACGCTGGACGTCCTGTCGGGCGGCCGGGCGGTGCTGGGGATCGGTGCCGCGTGGTACGAGCGCGAGCACCTCGGCCTCGGGGTGCCGTTCCCGCCGGTCGCCGAGCGCTTCGAGCGCCTCGAGGAGACGCTGCGGATCTGCCGGCAGATGTGGAGCGCCGACGACGGGCCGTTCGAGGGGGAGCACTACTCGCTGGCGGAGACGATCTGCCAGCCGCAGCCGCTCCAGGCGGGCGGGCCGCCGATCGTCGTCGGGGGGATGGGCGAGCGCAAGACGCTGCGTCTGGTCGCGCAGTACGCCAGCGCCTGCAACCTGTTCGACGCCGGCCCCGACGTGCTGGCCGCCAAGACCGCCGTGCTGCACCAGCACTGCGAGGACGTCGGCCGCGACCCGGCCTCGGTCGCGAAGACGGTCGTGTCGGGGATCGACCCCCTGGCCGACCCCGACGCCTTCGTGGCGCGGATGCGGGCCTACGCCCAGCTCGGCGTCAGCACGGTCTGGGTCAGCTCGCGCGCAGCGGGGCTGCCCGCCTGGGTGCAGCGGGTCGGGGAGACCGTGGTGCCGAGGCTCGCGGAGCTCTGAGCGGCGTACGCGGCTACTGCTGCGCCGCCCACCACTCCTGCAGCGCCGCGACGGCGTCGTCGTGCGCCATCGGCCCGTTGTCCATGCGCAGCTCGAGCAGGTGCTTGTAGGCCTTGCCGACGACCGGGCCCGGGGGCACGCCCAGGACCTCCATGATCTGCGTGCCGTCGAGGTCGGGGCGGATCGCGTCGACCTCCTCCTGGGCGCGCAGCGCCTCGATGCGCTCGACGAGGGAGTCGTAGGCCACCTGCAGGGCGAGGGCCTTGCGCTTGTTGCGGGTCGTGGAGTCCGAGCGGGTCAGCGCGTGGAGCCGCTCGAGCAGCGGGCCGGCGTCGCGGACGTAGCGGCGCACGGCCGAGTCGGTCCAGGCGCCCTCGGCGTAGCCGTGGAAGCGCAGGTGCAGCTCGACCAGGCGCGAGACGTCCTCGATCGTCGCCTTGTCGTAGCGCAGCGCCTTGAGCCGCGCCTTCGCCATGCGGGCGCCGATCACCTCGTGGAAGTGGAAGCTCACCCCGCCGTCGGCCTCGAAGACGCGGGTGCGCGGCTTGCCGATGTCGTGCAGCAGGGCGGCCAGGCGCAGCACGAGGTCGGGCCCACCGCCCGGCAGCGACCCCTCGAGCGCGATCGCCTGCTCGAGCACGGTCAGCGTGTGCTCGTAGACGTCCTTGTGGCGGTGGTGCTCGTCGATCTCGAGGGCGAGCGCGGGCAGCTCGGGCAGCACCTGGTCGGCCAGGCCCGTCTCGACCATGAGGCCGAGGCCCAGGCGCGGCCTGTCGCCCAGCAGCAGCTTGGTCAGCTCGGCCTGGACCCGCTCGGCCGACACGATGGAGAGCCGGTCGGACATCGCGGTCATCGCCGCGACCACGTCGTTGGCCGGCACGAAGCCGATCTGCGAGGCGAAGCGCGCGGCCCGCATCATGCGCAGCGGGTCGTCGTCGAAGGACTCCTCCGGCGTGCCGGGCGTGCGCAGGATGCGCTCGGCGACGTCGGCGAACCCGTCGAAGGGGTCGACGAAGGTCGTGCCAGGCAGGGCGACCGCCATGGCGTTGACCCGGAAGTCGCGACGGCGCAGGTCGTCCTCGAGCGAGTCGCCGAAGGAGACCTCGGGCTTGCGCGACTCGCGGTCGTACTTCTCGGCGCGGTAGGTCGTGATCTCGCAGTCCCAGCCGTCCTTGCGGGCACCGACGGTGCCGAAGGCGATGCCGACGTCCCAGACCGCGTCGGCCCACGGGCGCACCAGCGCCAGGATCTGCTCGGGACGGGCGTCGGTGGTGAAGTCGAGGTCGGTGCCCAGCCTGCCCAGCAGCGCGTCGCGCACCGATCCGCCGACGAGGGCCAGCTCGTGGCCGGCGGCGGCGAACCGGCGGCCGAGGTCCTCGGTGACCGGCGTCGCGCGCAGCAGCTCGGCGACCGCGCGGCGCCGCACCGCCGACGGGTCGGAGGGCTCGGGGGGCGGAGGGGAGGACGCGGCGACAGGCACGGGCTACAAGGGTAGGGGTCGCGGCGACGGTTAACATCGACGTCATGGCGCGTACGCCGGGCGAAGAGGACCGGTCGCGGCGGGCGAGCCGCCAGCGGCCGTCCGGAGCGACGCCCGCAGCCGGCGTGCCGGTGCCCTTCGCGGCCTCCGAGCAGCCGGCGGCGCAGCCCGTCGCCCAGCCCCTCGAGGAGCACGCCGCACCGCCGCAGGACCCGCCCCGCCCCAAGCCGGTCGCCCGCAACGCGCGCCGCCGCCTCTCCCGGGTGGAGGAGTTCTCGGCCGGCGGGCTCGTCGTCGACATGGGGCAGATGCGCGCCGCGCTGATCGGCCGGCTCGACCGGCGGGGCCGGCTGCTGTGGTCGCTGCCCAAGGGCCACATCGAGGCCGGCGAGACGACCGAGGACGCCGCGATCCGCGAGGTCGAGGAGGAGACCGGCATCCGCGGGCGCGTCGTGGCGCCGCTGGGCACCGTCGACTTCTGGTTCGTCGCGGAGGACCGGCGCGTCCACAAGACCGTGCACCACTTCCTGCTCGAGGCCTCCGGCGGCGAGCTCTCCGACGCCGACGTCGAGGTGACCGAGGTCGCCTGGGTGCCGATCGACCAGCTCCGCGAGCGGCTCGCCTACGACGGGGAGCGCCGGCTGGTCGACACCGCCCGGCGGATGCTCTCGGACACGGCGTGACGCGCGGGCGACTCCGCACCTGCGCCCTCGTCCTGCTCGTGGCCCTGCCCTGCCTGGCGGGCGCGCTGGGCCCGGCGGCCGCGGCCGCGCCCACGCCGGCACCGTCGAGCGCGGTCCCCGCGCCCGGGGACCCGACGGGGGGCCCGGCCACCGTGGCGCTGTCGAGCCTCAGCCCCCAGGTCGCGCGGCCCGGCACCGACGTGGTCGTCACCGGGGTGGTCACCGCGGCCGAGCCGCTCGAGGACGTGACCGTGCGCGTGTGGGTGCGCCGCTCGGTCACCGTGCGGGCCCAGCTCCAGAACGCCGTGGAGTCGACCTCGCCCGAGGGGACGCCGGGCACCCTGGTCGACGTGTCGGCGAGCCTCGCCGCGGGTGCGTCGCACCGGTTCCGCGTCGTCCTGCCCGCCGCCGCCGTGTCGGGCGGCCCGGACGTCGGCGTGCGCGTCCTCTCCCTCGACGTGCGCGCCGACGACCCCGATGGCGGCACCCGCCGCGTCGCGCTGGACAAGACCTTCCTGCCCTGGGTCCCGGCCGCGAACGAGGAGCGCGCCACCAAGCTGGCCGTCGTCTGGCCGCTGCACGACGAGCCCCACCGCACGGCCGACGACGTCTTCGTCGACGACAGCCTCGCCCGTGAGGTCGCCGCGGACGGCCGGCTCCGCACGCTGCTCGACGCCTCGCAGGGCTGGACCCTCGCGCTCGACCCGATGCTCGCGGAGGACCTCGCCGAGATGGCGCGGCCCACCGGCTACCTCGTCGCGACGGCCACCGGCAGCACCCGGCGCCCGCGCAGCGCCGCCGCGGCCGACGTGCTCGCTGCCCTGCGGGCCCGGGCCGCGCAGCCCGGGGCGGTGACGCTGCTCCCCTACGGCGACGTCGACGTGGCCGCGCTGGTCGCCGCCCGGCGGGAGGCCGACCTCAAGGCCGCGGTCGCCAGGGCGCGCGCCGTCGCCTCCACCGTGCTCGGCGCCTCGCTCGCCGTGCGGGTCGGACTGCCGCAGGGCGAGGGCTGGACGGCGCGGCAGGTCGCCGCGCTCGACCGGGCCGGCGTCCACACCGTCGTGCTTCCCGGCAGCTGGGTGCCCGCCGACCCCGACGCGAGCTCCACGCCCTCCGCCCGCACCGACGTGCGCCTCGGCGACGGCGTGTCGAGCCCGGCCCTGCTCTCCGACACCGCGCTGACCGGGCTGCTCACCGGCACCTCACGGCGCGCCGACGCCCTCGCCCGCTTCCTCGCCGAGACCGCGATGCACACCGCCGAGCTGCCCGGCCGGCCGCGGGCCCTGGTCGTCGTGCTGCCCCGCGACTGGGTGCCGGTCAGCGCGGGCTACGCCCGGGCGCTGCACGCGACGCTGGCGGCCGCCGACTGGGTGGTGCCCAGCTCGCTCGCCCCGCTGGCGGCCGAGCCGGCGACCGACGAGCGCGAGGCCGACGTGCCCTCCGGCACCGTCTCGGCGTCCCTGAGCCGCAGCTACCTCACCTCGGTGGCCGCGCACGCCACCGCCGGCACGCAGTTCTCCACCGTGCTGGCGACGACCAAGCGCGCCACGGCGCTCGCCGCCGCGTACGCCGCGGAGCGCCTGCGCCTCGAGTCGGTCGTCGCGACGCAGGACGGCGCCACGCTCCTCGACCGTTCGGAGCGCGCGCTGCGCGCCCGCGAGGCGCAGGTGCGCGTCGTGACCAACGGGCACATCACGGTGCCCGGCGGGTCGAGCTTCCCGCTGACCGTGCGCAACGACCTCGACCAGGACGTACGCGTCGCCGTGGCGTTCTCGAAGTCCGGCCGCGTCTCGGTGCAGACCACCAAGGTCGTGCGCGTGCCAGCGGGCAAGGCGACCCGCGTCTCGGTGCAGACCAGGGCGAGCGCCAACGGTCCCGCCGACATCACGATGCAGCTGATCACCCCGCGCGGGAAGCTCTTCGGCGACGCGCAGCCGCTGCGGCTCCGGGTCAGAGGAGCCGGGGGGCCCGCCAAGGCGGTCGTCGCGCTCGCCGGAGTCGTCTTCCTCTTCGCCGCGGGAGCCCGCATCGTGCGCCGCCGGCGACCCGGCACCGACTCGCCCCACCCCGAAGGGACCTCTCCCGCGTGAGCCTCGTCAAGTCGAGCAGTCTGCTGGCGGTCGGCACCGTCGCCTCGCGCGTGCTGGGGCTGGTGCGCTCGCTCGTGCTGACCTACGCGATCGGCACCCGGCTGGTCGGCGACACCTTCGCGGTGGCCAACACCGTGCCCAACATGATCTACCTGCTGCTGGTCGGCGGGGTGATCAACGCGGTGTTCGTGCCGCAGCTGGTGCGCGCGGCCAAGAACGACGAGGACGGCGGCAAGGCCTACACCGACCGGCTGCTCACGCTGACCGGGATCGCGCTGCTCGTGCTGACCGTCGTGGCGACGGTGGCCGCGCCGCTGGTGATCCGGCTGACCTACCACAACGACGTCAGCGGGCGGCCGCTGTCGGTGCTGTTCGCCTACTGGTGCCTGCCGCAGATCTTCTTCTACGGCGTCTACACCGTGCTCGGCCAGGTGCTCAACAGCCGCGGGGTGTTCGGCCCGATGATGTGGGCGCCCATCGTCAACAACGTGGTCGCCATCGCGGTCGGGCTGCTGCTCGTGCGCGCCGACATCGAGCCCGGCCGGGCGGGCAGCGTCTCGCACGGCGAGGCGGCGTTCCTCGGCCTCGGCACGACGCTCGGCGTCGTGGCGCAGGCGGTCGTGCTGCTGCCCTACCTGCGCGCCGCCGGCTACCGCTTCACCCCGCGCACCGACTTCCGCGGCTACGGCCTCGGCAAGGCGGCGACGCTCGCGAAGTGGACGATCGGGTTCGTGCTGGTCAACCAGGCGGCCTACCTAGTGGTCGTGGCGCTGGCCGGCTCGGCGGGCGACCAGTTCGGCACGTCGCGCGGCGTGGGCATCAACGCCTACCAGAACGCGTACCTCTTCTTCATCCTCCCGCACTCGGTGATCACCGTGTCGCTCGTGACCGTGCTGCTGCCGACGATGTCGGCCGCAGCCGCCGAGGGCCGCACCGGCCGGGTGCGCGAGATGCTCTCGCAGGCCCTGCGCCTGGTCGGCGTCGCGATCGTCCCTTCGGCGGCGGGCCTGATGCTGCTCGGCGAGACCGCCGGTGCCGCGCTGTTCGGGCACGGCGCCAACGGCCGCGCCGACGGCACCTACATCGGCATCGTGCTCGCGGTCTTCGCAGCCGGGCTGGTGCCCTTCGCCTGCCACCACGTGCTGCTGCGCTCGTTCTATGCCTACGAGGACACCCGCACCCCGTTCCTCATCGCCTGCGTCGTCTCGGCCTGCAACGCGGCGCTGGCCCTCGCGGTCACCCCGCTGCTGTCCGCCGAGTGGCGCACCGTCGGCCTGGCCGGGGTCTACGCGGTGACCTACTGGGTGGCGCTCGCGGTGACCGCGACGCTCGCGCGCCGGCGCCTCGGCGGCCTCGACGAGCGCCGCGTCGTGCGCACCTACGTACGCCTGGTGCTCGCCGCCGTCGTCGGCGGCCTGCTCGGCCTCACCGTCCTGCTCGGGCTGCGGCGGCTGCTCGGCGACGCGCTCGGCCCCGAGGTGCTCTCGGGCGCGGTGGCCGGGCTCGTGCTGCTGCTCGGCTACCTCTGGGCGTGCGCGCGGATGCGGGTGCGCGAGGTGGGCGAACTGGTGGGCAGCCTCCGCCGTTAGGGCGTACTCCCAGCGGCCGTGCCGCGCCTACAGTGGGCCCGTGCAGCCGAGCCTCGTGGTCCCTGGCTCGCTGCTCGCAGGGCGCTACCTGCTGGTCGACGCGCTCGACGTCGCCCCCGCGGGCGGCGCCGCACCGGCGGGAGCCGCACCCGCGGGCACCGACGAGCGGCACTGGCGCGCGCGCGACGAGCTGCTGCGCCGCCCCGTCGCCGTCCACCTCGTGGGTCCCGGCCCCGACGCCGCCGCCGTCCTCGCCGGTGCGCGCGCCGCCGCCCGCCTGCTCGGCACCGCGTTCGTGCGGGTGCTCGACGTCCTCGACGCCGAGCACCTCGAGCCGGGCGAGGCCGACGACCTGGCCGGGCTGGTGGTCACCGAGTGGGTCGTCGGCGAGGACCTCGAGACCGTCCTGCTGCGCGACGGCCCGCTCGACGACGCCCGGGTGCGCTCGCTGGGCATCGTGCTGGGCGAGGCGCTGACCGCCGTCTCCACCCTCGGCGACCCCGCTCTGCCGCTGCCCGCGCTGACGCCCGGCGACGTGCTGCTCACCGCCGACGGCGCGCGGGTCTCGCTCGACCGGCACTGGGGCGCACCGGGCGGTCCCGGCTCGGCCGCGCAGCGCTGCGCCGCCGTCACCTACGCCGCCCTGACCGCCCGCTGGCCGCTGGCCCACCCGAACGCCGGGCCTCCCGTCGCCCTGCCGCCGCCCGCGGGCGAGCCCGGCCGCGCCACCTCGCCGCGCCAGGTGCGCGCACACGTCAGCCACGAGCTCGACGAGCTCGTCGCGCGCTGCACGGGTCTCGGTGCGGAGCCCGAGCCGGCGGCCGGCGAGCTGGCGGGGCTCTTCCGCGCCCTGCCGGTCGAGGCGCCGGAGCCGGCCGAGGCCGAGGAGCCCGGCCGCCGGCGGTGGCTCGCCCCGGCGGCGGTCGGCACCGTGCTCGCGGTCGGCTTCGGGCTGCTCGCCTGGCAGGTGACCCGCGCCGTCCAGCACGACCCCGGCGAGCGGGTGCGGCCGGGCAAGCCGGTCGCGCGCGCCTCGGCGACGCCGGCCCCGAGCCCCTCGCCGCTCGCCGTCCGCGCCGCGACCGGCTTCGACCCGCTGGGCAACGGCACCGAGGGCCGCGGCGAGCTCGCCGTCGACGGCGACCCGTCCACGGGCTGGCGCACGGTCGCCTACCTGCACCGGCCCGACCTGGGCGGGCTCAAGGCAGGCGTGGGGCTGCTGCTCGACCTGGGAGGCGTGCGGGAGGTGGACGCGGTCGAGCTCGACTTCGCCGTGCCGGGCGCCGCGGTGCAGGTCTACGCCTCGAGCGAGCGGCCGACGGCCGCACCGACCGGTACGCCTGCGGCCGCCACCAGCTCGGCGGGCGCCACCACGCGGCTGGCCGTGCAGCCGGCCGTCGAGGCGCGCTACCTCACCGTCTGGCTGACCCGGCTGCCGCCGGCGACCGATCGCGCCGACGCCTTCCGCGCCGAGGTCGACGACGTGCGCGTCAGCGGCACCACGCCGTGAGCCCGCTCGTCGACTACGCCGCCCTCGACGACGCGGCGCTGCTCGCGCGCCACCGCGCGACCGGTGACGGCGAGGCGTTCGGGCAGCTGGTCGAGCGGCACGGCGACCGGCTGTGGGCGGTGGCGCTGCGTACCATCGGCGACCGCGAGGAGGCGGCCGACGCCGTGCAGGACGCCCTGCTCTCCGCGTTCCGTGCCTCGGCCGCGGGCAGCTTCCGCGGCGACTCGGCGGTCACCACCTGGCTGCACCGCATCGTCGTGAACGCCTGCCTCGACCGCGTGCGCCGGCGCACGGTCCGCGCGGCCGACGCGCTGCCCGAGAGCGAGTCCGGCGAGGAGCGCGTCGCCGACCCGGTCGACGCCATCGGGCGCCGCGAGGACACCGTGGACCTCGCGGCGGCCCTCGCGACCCTGCCGACCGAGCAGCGGCTGGCCCTCGTGCTCGTCGACGTCGAGGGGCTGAGCGTGCGCGAGGCGGCCGACGTGCTCGAGGTGGCCGAGGGCACGGTGAAGAGCCGGTGCGCCCGCGGCCGCGCGCGGCTGGCACCGCTGCTCGCCCCTGGACGCCGGGGCGGAACCTCCGGCGCGGACGCTGCGTCGGACCCTCGTACGGTCGGGTCGGGAGGTGCCGGATGAGCTCGGAGGAGCCGCTGCAGCCTGCCCGCACCCCGGACGAGGCCACAGGCCACCTCGACCTGGACCTCGCCGCCGACCTCGACGCCGGGCTGCTCGAGCCGGACGAGGCCGTGTCCTGGCGCAGGCACGCCGCCGGGTGCCCGCGCTGCACAGCCCTGCTCGCGTCGATCGCCGACGTGCGCGACGGGCTGGCGGAGCTCCGGCAGGTCGAGCCGGTGCCGGCGGCGCTGCGCGCCCGCTGGACCACCGGGCTCTCCGCACGGCCCGACGCCCTGCCGGAACCGCCGCCGGCTCCGTCCGCCCCGGCGGCCCGGGCTCGCCGGCGTCCGCGGCCGAACCGCTCGCTGGTGCAGCTCGGCGCCGTGGCCGCCGCGTGCTTCGCGGTCTACGGGCTCACCCGCGTACTGCCCGACACCGGCGGCGCCAGCGACTCGTCGGGGTCCTCGGGGGCGGCGGCAGCGCCCGCGGCGTCCGCCGCGGCCTCGGCCGGCGCGGCGGCGGAGTCCGCGGCCTCCGCGGCCGCAGGCGGCGGCTCGTCGCGCACGACCTCGGCGCCCGCGGCGAGCGCCGCCACCGGGGCTGCCCCCGCCGCTCCGTCGGGCGTCGTGCTCGCCACCACGCCCGCCGGGATCGAGGCGCAGGCGCGCGTGCTGCTCACCGGCGCGTACGACCTCAGCGACTCGCCCGCGCTCCCGCCCGCGTGCCTCGGCGGCCTCGGCGGCGCCGCGCCCGAGCTGGTGCTCCCCGGGAGCTTCCGCGGACGCTCCGCGCTGCTGGTCGTCCAGCCGGTCGGCGCGTCGCGGCTGCGGCTGACCGTGGTGCGCCAGCCGTGCGGCGCCGAGCAGGCGCGGGAACCGTTGCTGGTGACAGACGCTGCTCGGCCGGGCCGCTGAGCCGCTCGGCGAGGGCCGTGCGGGCGAGCGCCCGGGGGAATGGGCGGCCCGTAGCATCCGTTGAGCGGAGGCAGCGTACGGAGCCGCCTCCGCGCTGTGCTCGGGTCGGACGTGTCGGGAGGACTTGCTCGTGGGCGACGTACGTGAAGTGGTCATCGTGGGGTCGGGGCCGTCCGGCTACACCGCCGCCATCTACGCGGCCCGCGCCGGCCTGCGCCCGCTGGTCCTCGAGGGGTCGGTCACGCAGGGCGGTGCGCTCATGAACACCACCGAGGTGGAGAACTTCCCCGGCTTCCCCGAAGGCATCACCGGCCCCGACCTGATGGACGCGCTGCGCGCCCAGGCCGAGCGCTTCGGCGCCGAGTTGGTCACCGACGACGCGGTCTCGCTCGACCTCACCGGCCCGGTCAAGGCGGTCGTCGACGGCGAGGGCACCGAGCACCGCGCCAAGGCGGTCATCCTGGCCACCGGCTCCGCCTACAAGGAGATCGGCCTGCCCAACGAGAAGCGCTTGTCGGCCAAGGGCGTCTCGTGGTGCGCGACCTGCGACGGCTTCTTCTTCCGCGAGCAGCACATCGTCGTCGTCGGCGGCGGCGACTCCGCGATGGAGGAGGCCACGTTCCTCACCCGCTTCGCCGCCTCGGTGACCGTGGTGGTCCGCCGCGACACCCTCCGCGCGTCGAAGATCATGCAGGAGCGGGCGCTCGACAACCCGAAGATCACCTTCGCCTGGAACTCCGAGGTCGCCGACATCCTCGGCGAGGACAAGGTGACCGGCGTCCGGCTGCGCTCGACCGTCGACGGCAGCGAGCGCGACCTCGACGTCACCGGCGTCTTCGTCGCGATCGGCCACGCGCCGCGCAGCGAGCTCCTGCACGGCCAGGTCCACCTCGACGAGAACGGCTACGTCCTCACCGAGGGCCGCTCGACCCGCACCAACCTGCCGGGCGTCTTCGCGGCCGGCGACCTGGTCGACCACACCTACCGCCAGGCCATCACCGCGGCCGGCTCGGGGTGCGCGGCGGCTCTCGACGCCGAGCGCTACCTCGCCTCGCTCGAGGACGTCGCCCTCACCGGCGACGCCGTCCAGGCCGCCGTCCTCATCTAGCGACCCCCACCCACCTGCACCCCACCGCCCAACCGAAGGGAAGCACCACATGAGCAAGGCAGTCACGGACGCCACGTTCGCCACCGAGGTCCTCGCCAGCGAGAAGCCCGTCCTCGTCGACTTCTGGGCCGAGTGGTGCGGCCCGTGCCGCCAGGTCGCCCCGATCCTCGACGAGATCGGCAGCGAGTACGCCGACAAGATCGACATCGTCAAGCTCAACATCGACGAGAACCCCGGCATCGCCTCGCAGTACGGCATCGTCTCGATCCCGACGATGAACGTCTACCAGGGCGGCCAGGTCGTGAAGACCATCGTCGGCGCCAAGCCGAAGCGCCTGCTGCTCAAGGACCTCGAAGGCCTGATCTGAGCGACTGCCCGCGCTGGGGGACCGTCCACCTGCACGCCGGGTGGGCGGTCCTCGTCGCGTCGGAGGGCGTCGGGGCACCCGGCCGGGTGAGGCCTGCGCCGCGGAGGTGCGTTCGCGCGGTGGCGGGGTAGGACCCGAGCGTGAGCACAGACTGCGACGACCGGTCCACGCGGGAGGTACGCCTGCCGGCGAGCCCCGAGTCAGCCGGGTCCGCGCGCCGGTTCCTCGACCGCGTGCTCACCTCCTGGGCGACGCCCGGACCGGTCGTCGAGGTCGCCACCTTGCTGGTGAGCGAGCTCGCCGGCAACGCCGTCCGCCACGGTCGCGGCGCGGTCACGGTCACGGCCCGGCGCTGGCCGCGGCTGCTGCGCGTCTCCGTCCACGACGACAGCTCGGTGATGCCGGCCACGCGCGCGCCGGCGCCCGACTCCGAGCACGGGCGGGGGATGGTCCTCGTCGAGGCGCTCTCGCGCCGCTGGGGGGCGGAGACCGTGCCCGGCGACGGCAAGGACGTGTGGTTCGAGCTCGACGTCGCCCCGGAGGACGCGCGCGTGGAGCGCTGACAGGATGGAGGTCCCCGCCCTGCACCGGCGCGGACGACGAGGAGGGCCGCCCGCGCCGCCAGCGCACGAGCCCCGAGCGGAGAGTGGAGCGCCGATGGCGGACGCCCCGGCCAGCGAGGGCCCCTCGACCGCGTCGCGCCTGGTCGCGCACGCTCCGGCCGGCACCGGGCTCGACCGGCTGGCCGAGCTGGCGTCCACCCTGCTGCACGCCTCCTCGTCGCAGATCTCGCTGATCACCGACGTGCAGACGGTCGTGGGCGGCGCAGGCGGGGCAGCGGCGTCGGTCGGACTCCGCTCCCCTCGCGCCGACTCGCTCTGCACCGTCACCGTGACGACCGGCGCGCCGCTGGTGGTGCCCGACGCCGTCCACGACAGCAGGGTCTCCGGCCTGCCACCGGTCTCGAGCGGCCAGGTGGGGTCGTACCTCGGCGTGCCGCTCTCCACCTCAGACGGAAGCACCGTCGGAGCGCTGTGCGTCTTCGACCTCTCGCCGCGGTCCTGGTCCCCGGTCGAGGTCTCCATACTGTCCAAGCTCGCCAGCTCCGTGGTCGCCGAGCTGGAGCTCGCCGCGCTGAGCGACGAGCACACCACGAGCCAGGTCGCCCTCGCTCTGGCCATCGAGGCGGCGGAGGTCGGCACCTTCGACTGGGACCTGCGCACCGGCGAGCTCAGCTGGGACGGCCGCATGGTGCAGCTGTTCGGCATCGCCGGCGGCGCCGACGGGTTCGTCGGGACGATCGACGACTTCAACGCGTTGCTGCACCCCGACGACCGCGAGCGCGTCGCCCACGCGCTGCAGTCCGCGGTCGAGACGTGCGGCGGCTACAGCGCCGAGTACCGGATCGTGCGTCCCGACGGTGCGATGCGCTGGGTCGCGGCACGCGGTCGCGCCCTCGGCGGGGAGTCCGGGCCGGCGGTCCGGGTCCTTGGTGCGGCCTACGACACGACTGCGCAGCGCGACTCCGAGGCCCGTGTCGCACGCGTGCTCGAGACGATGAACGCCGCCTTCTTCCACCTCGACCGCTCGTGGCGGTTCACCTACGTCAACGGGCGGGCCGAGCGGCTGCTCGCCCACGCGCGCGACCAGCTGCTCGGGCAGGACGTGTGGGAGCTGTTCCCGCTCGCGCTCGGCACCGACTTCGAGACGCACTACCGCGCGGCCATGGTCTCCGGCGAGCCCACCAGCTTCGAGGCGTGGTACCCCGCGCCGCTCGAGGCGTGGTTCGAGGTCCAGGCCTGGCCCGACCCGGACGGGCTAGCCGTCTACTTCCTCGACATCACCGAGCGGCGCGCCGCCCACGACGAGGCGCAGCAGGCGGCGGCGCGGGCCCAGCTGCTCGCCGAGGACACGACCGCCCTGAGCAGCACGCTCGAGGCCGAGGAGGCGGTGGCCCGGCTGGCGCAGCTGGTCGTCCCCGCGCTGGCCGACTGGTGCCTGGTCACCCTCGTCGACGACGACCACGACGCCGCCTCGCGCCGCGGGCTCCGCGACGTCGCCTGGCACCACGTCGACCCCGCCGCCATGCCCCTGCTCGACCGCTACGCCGAGCTGCGCTTCCGCGAGCTGCAGGACGACGCCTACGTGCTGCAGGCGCTGCGCGCCGGCACGCTGGTGCATGGCCGCGGCGGCGCGACCGAGTCGGTGGCGCAGGTCTTCGTCGAGGGCGAGGCGCGAGAGCTGGTCGCGAAGCTGGCTCCCGACTCCTTCGTCGTGCTGCCGCTGCAGGGTCGCGGGCGCACCGTCGGCATGCTCACGCTGTTCAACGGCGCTGCGCGCGGCCCGCTGGACGACCGCGACCTCGACATCGTCCGCGACATGGCCGGCCGTGCCGGGCTGGCCCTCGACAGCAGCCGCCTCTACCGCCAGCAGCGCGACATCGCCGAGGGGCTCCAGCGCTCGCTGCTGACCGCCCCAGTAGAGCCCGACCACACCGCCATCACCGTCCGCTACGTCCCCGCTGCCCAAGCGGCGCAGGTCGGCGGCGACTGGTACGACGCGTTCCTCCAGCCCGACGGCGCCACCGTGCTCGTCATCGGAGACGTCGTCGGGCACGACACCGCCGCCGCCGCGGCGATGGGACAGGTGCGTACGCTGCTGCGCGGCATCGCTGTCTACTCCGGTCTCGGACCCTCCGCCGTGCTGCGCGGCGTCGACGCCGCGATCGAGACCCTGCAGGTGGGCGTCACCGCCACCGTCGTCGTGGCCCGCGTCGAGCAGACGCCCGAGGAGCGCGCGCAGGGACTGACCCGCATCCGCTGGTCCAACGCGGGGCACCCGCCGCCGATGGTCCTGCACCCCGACGGCACGGTGAGCGTGCTGAGCAGCGCCGAGCCCGACCTGCTGCTGGGCATCGACCCGGCCGAGCAGCGCTCCGAGCAGGTCGTCACGGTCCAGCGGGAGTCGACCGTGCTCTTCTACACCGACGGGCTGGTCGAGCGGCGGGGCGAGTCCCTCGAAGACGGGCTCCAGGCGCTGCGGGAGGCCCTCGCCCGCCTCGGCTCGTCGGGGCTGCCCCTCGAGCAGCTGTGCGACCGGCTGCTGGCGCAGATGCTGCCGGAGCAACAGGAGGACGACGTGGCGCTGGTGGCCATCCGCCTGCACCGCCAGGACCGTCCGCGGCCCGCCGAGGCGGGGCCGAACCGCGTACCTCCCAGCGTCCCTGACGAGGACTGAGCAGCGGCCGCGTTGCGAGGCTGCCCTCCCGGTGGCAGTTACGATGGGCCGTTGCCGGGCACCCGCTGCGCCGGCCCGCCCGGCGCGCTCGTGCTCGAGCCGTCCTTCTCCCCGGAGCCGCCTGATGACCGAGCCACTGCGTCTGGGGTCGCGCGGCCCTGCGGTGGCCGAGATCCGGCACAAGCTCGTCCTGCTCGGGCTGCTGCCGCCGCCCGCTGACGCGCTGGCCGCGCTCGCGGACGCCCGCTTCGACGCCGAGGTCGACTCCGCGGTGCGTCGCTTCCAGCAGGAGCGCGGCATCACCGGCGACGGCGTCGTCGGCCCGGCGACCTACCGCGCGCTCGACGAGGCGCGCTGGCAGCTGGGCGCTCGGATCCTGCACTACACCGTCACCCACCCGCTCGCGGGCGACGACGTCCTCGAGCTGCAGCGCCGGCTGCTCGACATGGGCTTCCACGCCGGTCGCGCCGACGGCATCTTCGGCGCCGACACCGACGCCGCACTGCGCGAGTTCCAGCGCAACGTCGGGGTCGTGCCCGACGGCATCTGCGGGCCCGCGACCCTCAAGGCGCTCGACCGGCTGCGCCGCACCGTGATCGGCGGGCGGCCCGACGCGCTGCGCGAGGACCTCCACATCGCGCGCAGCGGGCCCCGCCTGGCCGGCAAGGTCGTCGTCATCGACCCAGGACACGGCGGGTCCGACCGCGGTGTGCAGAGCTCCGGTCTCGACGAGGCCGCCGTCGTCGAGGACCTCGCTGCCCGCGTCGAGGGCCGGCTCGTCGCCACAGGCGTGCAGGCGTTCCTCACCCGGCGGCCCGACATGGAGCTCGACGAGACCGCGCGCGCGGAGTTCGCCAACGACTTCCAGGCCGACCTCGTGGTCTCCCTCCACGTCGACGGGTCCCGCTCGCCGCGCGCCGAGGGCGTCGCCACCTACTTCTTCGGCGGCGGCCGCGGCAACAGCTCGGTCGTCGGCGAGCGCTTCGCCGGGCTCGTGCAGCGCGAGGTCGTGGCGCGCACCGGCCTGCTCGACTGCCGCACGCACGCCAAGACGTGGGACCTGCTGCGACGCACGCGCATGCCCGCGGTCCGCATCGAGGCCGGCTACCTCACCTCGCCCGGTGACGCGGTGCGCCTGGCCGACCCCACCTTCCGCGACGCGCTCGCCGAGGCGGTCGTCGTGGCGATCCAGCGGCTCTACCTCCCCACCGAGGACGACGCGCCCACCGGGACGCTCCACCTCGACGCGCTCGTCGCGCGCTGAGCGACCCCGCTAGACGGGGCGCAGCGCGGGGTCGGGCGCCATCGAGCCGAGCAGCCGCTCGAGCGCGACCTCCATGTCCTCCCGCCAGGACACCGTCGCCTTGAGCTCGAGCCGCAGCCGCGGGAACCGGTGGTGCGGGCGCACGGTCTTGAAGCCGACGGAGAGCAGGAAGTCGGCCGGCACCAGGCAGTGCGGCCCCTCGTGCTTCGCGTCGGCGAACGCCTCGACCGCGCGCACCCCTCGCCTCTGCAGGTCCTTCGCGATCGTCTGCACGAGCACCCGCCCCAGCCCGGCGCCGGTGAACTCCGGCACGACGTGCATCGTGGTGAGCAGGACGGCGTCGGCGCTCACCGGCGAGGTGGGGAAGGCGGACGCGCGCGGCACGTACGCCGGTGGCGCGTAGAGCGCGAACCCGGCCGGCGCCGACTCGACGTAGACGATCCGGCCGCACGAGCCCCACTCCAGCAGCACCGAGGAGACCCAGGACTCCTTCTCGAGCCGGGGGTCGCCGTCGTTGGCGGCGCGCTCGCCGGTCACCGGGTCGAGCTCCCAGAACACGCAGCCGCGGCAGCGGACCGGGAGGTCGTCGAGGTTGTCGAGGGTGACGGCGGCGACGCGACGTGACATCGGGACTCCGGCTGCGCGAGGTGGGTCTCTAGTGCTGCTCTTCCGGCGAGTGCTGCTCCGACGGCTGCTGCTCGGGGCTCGCGGGCGGCTCGAGCAGCCCGAGGATGCGCTCGAGGTCGTCGAGGCTCGCGAACTCCATGACGATCTTGCCCTTGCGGCGGCCGAGGTCAACCTTGACCCTCGTCTCGAAGCGGTCGGAGAGACGCTCCGAGATCTCGCCCAGCCTGGGCGAGGTAGGTGCCCGGAGCGACTTGCGCCGCACTGCTGGCTCGCCCGCCTCCCCGAGCGCCACGATCTCCTCGACCGCGCGCACCGAGAGCCCCTCGGCGACGATGCGCTGGGCGAGACGCTCCTGCGCAGCGGCGTCGGTGAGCCCGAGCAGCGCACGGGCGTGCCCGGCGCTCAGCACACCGGCGGCCAGCCTGCGCTGGACGATCGCCGGCAGCTTGAGCAGCCGCAGCGTGTTGCTGATCTGCGGCCGCGACCGGCCCAGCCGCTGGGAGAGCTCCTCGTGCGTGCACGCGAAGTCCTGCAGCAGCTGGTCGTAGGCAGCGGCCTCCTCGAGCGGGTTGAGCTCGCTGCGGTGCAGGTTCTCGAGCAGGGCGTCGCGCAGCAGGTCGTCGTCCGAGGTGCTGCGCACGATCGCCGGGACTGCGCCGAGGCCGGCCAGTTGGGCTGCGCGCCAGCGGCGCTCACCCATCACCAGCTCGTAGCTGCCCGGCGAGGTCTGGCGCACGACGACGGGCTGGAGCAGTCCGACCGTGCGGATGGACTCGACCAGCTCGGCCATCGCGTCCTCGTCGAACACCGTCCGCGGCTGGCGGGGGTTGGGCGAGATCGTGGCCGGGTCGAGCTCGGCGTAGGACGCGACGGCGGGTACGCCTGTGCTGCCGTCCTGCGCGTCAGCGCCGACCCGCTCGTCGGAGTCCTCCGCTACGGCGGGCTGGTCCTGCGCCTGCGCTGCGAGCTCCTCCTGGGCTGCGACGTCCACGGCCTCGGGCGTCGAGGCAGCCTCAGGCGTCAGGCTCGCGTCCGGCGGTGGACTTCCCTCGCGGAGCGCCTCTGGCTCGACCGAGCCGACCGCTGCGCGCCCGAACGGCGACTCCGCGGCCTCCGCAGGACGGGCGGCCGTGGGGATCAGGGCGCTGAGCCCCCGGCCCAGTCCACGCGGTCGATCACTCACGGACGCACCTCCATGGCGACGGTCTGGCGGGCCAGCTCGCGCGCCGCCTCGGTGTAGGCGAGCGCACCGCTCGACGACGGATCGTAGGTCACGACCGTCTGCCCGTAGCTCGGCGCCTCGGACACGCGCACCGAGCGCGGCACTGCCGTGGACAGCACCCGCTCGCCGAAGTGGGCGCGCACCTCGTCGGCCACCTGCGCGGCCAGCCGGGTGCGACCGTCGAACATGGTCAGCAGCACCGCGCCCACCCGCAACGAGGGGTTCAAGTGGCTCTGCACCAGCTCGATGTTGGTGAGCAACTGGCTGAGCCCCTCGAGCGCGTAGTACTCGCACTGGATGGGGATCAGCACCTCGGTGGCCGCGGCGAGCGCGTTGACCGTGAGCAGGCCGAGGCTGGGCGGGCAGTCGATGAAGACGTAGTCGGGCGCCGGGTCCTCGGGCGTGCGGCTGGCGAGGTAGGTCTCGATCGCCCGCCGGAGCCGAGACTCACGCGCGACGAGCGGCACGAGCTCGATCTCAGCGCCGGCGAGGTCGATGGTCGCCGGTGCGCACAGCAGCTCGGGGAGGTCCGGGGTCTGCTGCACCACGTCGGCCAGGGGCAGACCCTCGATCAGCGCGGCGTAGACGTCCGGCACGCCGCGCGTGTGGTCGATGCCCAGTGCCGTGGAGGCGTTGCCTTGCGGGTCGAGGTCGAGCACGAGGACCCGGAGTCCCGCCGAGGCCAGCGCTGCAGCCAGGTTGACCGTCGATGTGGTCTTGCCGACGCCGCCCTTCTGGTTCGCGACCGTGATGACTCGCGGAGTCGCCGGTCGGGGCAGTGGAGCTGACGTTCCACGTGAAACGTGCGGGACGCGACCTGTGGGCGGGACAGCGGTGTCCGTCTCGAGGGGAGCAGTGACGTGAGCGTCGAGGGACTCGTGGACGGCGCCGTCCGCCAACCCGCCAGGGAGCGCCATGTCGGCAGGCTCTGCCACCTGCTCGCCCGGGAGCGCCGGCCATCCCAGGCCGCGACGGCTCCCTCGAGCGGCGGGCAACGGCCATCCCAGGCCGGCAGCCGTCTCAACCACGGGGACGGCCCCCGCGCGGGCGGTTGGGACCAGAGCGGCTGGCGGGGCGAGGGTTGGAGCGCGCACCACGAGAGGGTAGACGAGCCGGCTCCAGGGCTCGCAGCATCGTGACCGCCGTAGCAACCGGGATGCCGTCGACTCCGCCGACCTCACGGACCGCGAGGGTCGTCGCCCCGAGCCGGCGCAGCACCGCCGCGTCGCGTTCCAGTTCCTCGGCGGCGGAAGCGCCCTTCAGGGCAGCGACCAGCCCTCCGGGCACAACGAGCGGCAGCAGCCACCCGGCCAGCTTCCCGAGCGGAGCGACAGCGCGCGCCGTGGCCACCGACCAGGCCGCTCGCGGCAGTTCCTCAGCGCGTGCGCGTCGCACCACGACGTTGCCGAGCTCCAGATCCGCCACCACCTCGTCGAGGAACGTGGCGCGTCGCAGCAGCGGCTCGACGAGGGTGATCTGGAGGTCCGGGCGCCGCAGCGCCAGCGGGATGCCAGGCAGACCGGCTCCAGCACCGATGTCGACGACCGATGCTCCTTGGCCGACGAGCTCTGCCACGGCGACGGAGTTCAGGATGTGCCGCTCCCACAACCGGGGGACCTCACGCGGGCCGAGCAGGCCGCGCTCCACACCGGCTCCGGCCAACCACGCGTGGTAGCGGGACGCGAGCGCGGTGCGGTCGCCGAACACCTGGGCAGCCACGTCTGCGTCCGGTGTTCCACGTGGAACACCGTTGGCCTCGTGCGCCTCGGTCATGCAGAGGGCGGCAGCACGACCACACGACGTGCCGGCTCGACACCCTCGGACTCCGACGTGAGCCCGGCGGCGGCCACCGCGTCGTGGACGACCTTGCGCTCGAAGGCGCTCATCGGCTCGAGCTCGACCCGCTCACCTCCGCGCGCGCGCTCGGCAGCCTTCCGGCCGACCTCGGTCAGCTCCGTGCGGCGGGCGGCGCGGAAGCCGCCGACGTCGAGGAGCAGCCGCGTACGCTCGCCGGTCTGCGTCTGCACGGCGAGCCGCGTCAGCTCCTGCAGCGCGTCGAGCACCTTGCCCGAGGGCCCCACCAGCGGGTCGAGGCCGGTGCCCACGATCGCGACGACGGCGCGGTCGGCCTCCACGTCCATGTCGATGTCGCCGTCGAGGTCGGCGATGTCGAGCAGCCCCTCGAGGTAGTCGGCCGCGACGTCGCCCTCCTCCTCGAGCCGCTGCACCAGCGCAGCCCGGCGCGAGGGAGCGGCGGGTGCGTCGTCGCCGGCCGGAGCCGCCGAGGCCGCTCCCTCGTCCGTGACGGCGTCGTCAGGAGCGTCCGCGACGTCGTCGGCGGCGAGGTTCGTGTCGGGCAGGTCGGTCACGGCGGGAGCTCCTGGCTTCGGGGCGTCGGGGCAGGGTCCGGGAGGGACAGGTGGAGCAGGGATCGGTACGCGGGTGCTGAGCAACCGGCGGACCTCGAGGCTACGACGGGTCGGGCTCGGCGTTGCCCGGAGCTGCGCCGCCCGGAGGCCGGTCGCGCTTGGCGCGGGGCTGCCGGCGCGGCTGCTGGCGCTGACCGGGCGGCCGCTTGGCGAGGTTCGGGCCTGAACCGGTGCCGTCGGACGTCGCGCCGCCGCCCACCGCCGGGGTGCCGCCCGAGCTGGAGCCGGTGCCCGCGCCTGGCGTCGCCTTGTGCTTGCGGCGCAGGCGCTCCTCGCGCGCGATCGCCGCCGGCGAGCCGGGCGTCGGGTTGAAGGCGATGACGTAGAACTGCTGGCCCATCGACCACAGGTTGGTCGTGAGCCAGTAGATGAGCACGCCGATCGGGAAGTTGACGCCGGAGACGGCGAACACGAGCGGGAAGACGTAGAGCAGCATCTTCTGCTGCTGCGCGAACTGCCCCTCGGCCGCCGAGGGCGGCATGTTCTTGGTCATCACCTGGCGCTGGGTCAGGAACGAGGTCAGCGACATCAGGACGATGAGCACGACGGTGAGCGTCTTGGCCGCACCGTTGTCAGCGCCCAAGAAGCTGTCGGAGATGCTCGCACCGAAGATCTTCGCGTTGGCGGCGTCGCGGACGAGGTTGAGGTCGCCGGGGAAGCCGGGGACGCGCTTCTCGTGCGCGACCCCGTTGAGCACCCGGAACAGCGAGAAGAAGATCGGCGCCTGGAGCAGGATCGGCAGGCAGCTCGCGAACGGGTTCGTGCCGGTGCGCTTGTAGAGCTCCATGAGCTCCTTGCTCTGGCGCTCCCGGTCGTTCTTGTACTTCTCCTGCAGCTTCTTGATCTCGGGCTGCAGCAGCTGGAGGCCGCGCTGCGCCTTGATCTGCCGGATGAAGAGCGGGGTGATCAGGATCCGGATGACCACGACCAGGCCGACGATGGACAGCGCCCAGGTGATGCCGCCGTCACCGGGGAGCCCCAGCGACGTGAACAGCGAGTGCCACGCGATGAGGATCTTCGAGACGACGTACTCGAGCGGGGCGAGGATCTTGCCCACGGACAGGGTCTCCTAGACGGGTCGTGGGTCCCGGCGACGGGAGCGGGAGTGCTCCCTCGGCGCGGGTGCCGGGTCGTAACCACCCGCGGTGAACGGGTGGCAGCGCAGGAGGCGGCGCACTGCGTACGCCGTCCCCATGATGGGGCCTCGCGAGGAGATCGCGTCCACCGCGTACTGCGAGCACGAGGGGTAGAACCGGCACCGAGGTGCCGACAGCGGGGAGATCCACCGCTGGTAGCCGCGGACCAGGCCCACCAGCGCCCGGCCGACCGGCGAGCTCACCGGGCCACCTGGCGGTAGGCGTGGGACCACGCGCGGTCGAGGTCGGAGCCGAGCTGGTCGACGGTGGCGGTGGCTGCGGCGGGGAGAGCGCGCACCACGACGTCGGCGCCCGCCGGCCACCCGGTCAGCCGGGCGCGGGTCAGGGCGCGCAGGCGGCGGCGGACCAGGTTGCGGGTCACGGCGCTGCCGACCGCCTTGGAGACGGCGAATCCCACCCGCGGGCCGGGGCACGCGGGTGGGACGGTGTGCTCGAGCGCGACGTGGACCACCACGGAGCGCGACGCGCCACGGCCGTGCCCGGCCCCGCGGCGCATCACTTCGGTGAAGTCCCCGGAGCGGCGCAGGCGGTTCGGGCGCGCGAGCACGGAGCGGCGCGCAGCTAGGCGGAGAGCTTCTCGCGGCCCTTGCGGCGGCGGGCCGACATGATGGCGCGGCCCGCGCGGGTGCTCATGCGCAGCCGGAAGCCGTGGGTCTTGCTGCGACGACGGTTGTTCGGCTGGAAGGTGCGCTTGCTCACGGGTGCGGGGCTCCTGCATCGACGAAGACGGGGGAGCAGGACGACCCGACCCGGCGCGCCAGTCGCTGCGCACGCCAAAGAGGTCGGCTCCTGCTCGACCGGCTCACGGTACGCGGGACGGCACGGCACGGTCAAACGCCGGGTGTCGTGCAGGGAGCGGCGGGTGCTGCCCGGGCGGGCATCCTGTGGACCCCGGCGCACCCGACGGCAGTGGACCGCCTAGTCTCTCGGCGACTCCGAGTGCCAGCCTGTCGACACGCCGGAGCGGGTCCGCCGGATTCGGCGGAACGGTTGCTACGGGGGCTCCGAGGTTGTTAGCGTCGGCCCCTCGCGAGCAACCTCCACGTCGTCCACAACTGTGGACAACCGTGTGGACGACAGGCGTGAGCGATGTCGGGCGGGTCGAGATGCGAGCGCGAGGAGGTGCCCCGGATGGCTGATGATCCCGGGGACCTCGCCCCGATCTGGCACCGCACCCTCGACGAGCTGGTCGACAGCGGCGATGGCCTCGTGCCGCCGCGCACCCGCCCGTTCCTGCGGCTGACGCGCCCCCTCGCTCTCTACGACGACACCGCCCTCGTCGCAGCGCCCAACGACTTCATCCGCTCCCAGCTCGAGACCGACCTGCGTCCGATCGTGACCCAGAGCCTCTCCCGCGCACTGGGTCGCGAGGTGCGCCTGGTCGTCACGCTCGACGACACGCTGGCCGACGGCGCCGCCGAGCCGGCACCGGGCGCGATCCCCTCTCCCAGCGCTCCCCCGGAGTCCGCCGAGGCCGCTCCGGTGGCGCCGACCGCTGCGCCGCTCGAGGGCAGCCGCCCCGGCACCGGGCGCGAGAGCACCGGCCGCAGCGCCGAGCCGACCCGGCTCAACCCGCGCTACCTGTTCGAGACCTTCGTCATCGGGGCGAGCAACCGCTTCGCCCACGCTGCCGCCGTCGCGGTCGCCGAGGCGCCCGCCAAGGCCTACAACCCGCTGTTCGTCTACGGCGGGTCGGGCCTCGGCAAGACCCACCTTCTGCACGCCATCGGCCACTACGCCGCGAGCCTCTACCCCGGCGTACGCGTGCGCTACGTGAGCTCCGAGGAGTTCACCAACGACTTCATCAACTCGATCCGCGACGGCAAGGGCGAGACGTTCCGCAAGCGCTACCGCGACATCGACGTGCTGCTGGTGGACGACATCCAGTTCCTGGAGAACAAGGAAGGCACCCAGGAGGAGTTCTTCCACACGTTCAACACGCTGCACAACCAGAACAAGCAGATCGTCCTCTCGAGCGACCGGCCGCCGCAGCAGCTGGTGACGCTCGAGGACCGGCTGCGCAACCGCTTCCAGTGGGGCCTCACCACCGACGTCCAGCCCCCCGACCTCGAGACGCGCATCGCGATCCTGCGCAAGAAGGCCGCGCAGGACGGCCTCGACGCCCCGCCCGAGGTGCTGGAGTACATCGCCAGCAAGATCTCGACCAACATCCGCGAGCTCGAGGGCGCGCTGATCCGGGTCACGGCGTTCGCGTCGTTGAACCGCCAGGGCGTCGACCTCGCGCTGGCCGAGATCGTGCTCAAGGACCTCATCCCCGACGAGCGCGGCCCGGAGATCACGGCCGCGACGATCATGGCGCAGACGGCGGCCTACTTCGGCATGTCGATGGAGGACCTGTGCGGGTCCTCCCGCTCCCGGGGGCTCGTGCAGGCGCGCCAGATCGCGATGTACCTCTGCCGCGAGCTCACCGACCTCTCGCTGCCCAAGATCGGGCAGCAGTTCGGCAACCGCGACCACACCACGGTCATGCACGCCGACCGCAAGATCCGCCAGCAGCTCCCCGAGAAGCGCGCGCTCTACAACCAGGTGCACGAGCTCACCAACCGGATCAAGAGCCAGTCCCGACAGGGCTGAGGCACCCCTGCGCCGCGGCCGACTGCCGCGGCCGACTGCCGCGGCCGACTGCCGCGCCGTCCAGCCGCGCCGTCCAGCGCGGCTGCCGCCGCACCACCGCCCGCCCCGAGCGGCGCCCCTGCACGCCCCCGTGCGTTCTGCACATGCTGTGCATAGATCTGTGGATTGCGGGGGCTGCGGAGTGGACACACCTGTGGGTCCACCCGTGGGACGCGGGCTCGTCCCCAGGCCGTGCCACTCGTGCCCTGCGTCGTGCACACGCTCCCCACAGGGCCCACCGGCCCGACCGCGCGGTCCGAGCCGGGCCCGTGAGCCCTCGTGACCTGCGCCGCAGCCGGCGAGCGGCCGCCGTCCGGCCCGACCCCGGGGCGGGTGTCCACAGCGTCCACAGCCCCTATGACTAGCTCTACAGATACCTATGGAGATGACACCTGCGAGGAACGGGGTGGCGCCCCTGCTGTGGATGTCGGCGCCGAGCGATAGCGTCGCCCCGCAGGACGGCAGTCCCGCTGTGCGTCGAGGCTCTGTGCCGACGGTGCGTGTCGAGGAAGGTGGAGACGTGAGGTTCCGGGTCCAGCGCGAAGTTCTCGCCGAGGCCGTGGCGTGGGCTGCCCGCAGCCTGCCCGCCCGTCCCCCGGTGCCCGTCCTCGCCGGCCTGCTGGTCGAGGCCACCGACGAGGGCCTGGTCCTCGCCGGGTTCGACTACGAGGTCTCCGCACGCGTCACGGTCGAGGCCGAGGTCTCCGAGCCGGGCCGGGCGCTGGTCAGCGGCCGGCTGCTCGCCGACATCTGCCGCAGCCTCCCCCAGCAGCCGGTCGAGGTCGCCAGCGACGGCTCCAAGGTGGTCGTGCGCTGCGGCAGCTCGCGCTTCTCCCTGCTCACCCTGCCCGTCGAGGAGTACCCCGCGCTGCCGGTGATGCCCTCGGCCTCCGGCTCGCTGCCCGGGGACGCCTTCGCCGCCGCCGTCTCCCAGGTCTCGATCGCGGCCGGCCGCGACGACACCCTCCCCGTGCTCACCGGTGTCCGGGTCGAGATCGAGGGCGAGAAGGTCGTGCTGGCCGCGACCGACCGCTACCGCCTCGCCGTCCGCGAGCTGGCCTGGTCGCCCGAGCAGGCGGGGCTCTCCGCCGTGGCGCTCGTGCCGGCCAAGACGCTGTCCGACACCGCACGCTCGCTGGCCAGCGGCGACAAGGTCGTGGTCGCGCTGTCCTCCGGCGGTGCCGGCGACAACCTCGTGGGCTTCGAGGGCGGCTCGCGCCGCACCACGACCCGCCTGCTCGACGGCGAGTTCCCCAAGTACCAGTCGCTCCTGCCCAGCGAGTCCGCGAGCATCGCGGTGCTCGAGACCGCTCCCTTCGTCGACGCGGTCAAGCGTGTGGCGCTCGTCGCCGAGCGCAACACCCCGGTGCGGCTCGCCTTCACCGCGGGTGCCGTCACGCTCGAGGCCGGCAGCGGGGACGACGCGCAGGCGTCCGAGACGCTCGAGGCCGACCTCGAGGGCGCCGAGATCTCGATCGCCTTCAACCCGGGCTACCTGCTCGACGGCCTCGGCGCGATCGACGCCCCCTACGCCCAGCTCTCGTTCACGACGGCGACCAAGCCCGCCGTCCTCACCGGCCGGGCGACCGCCGACGCCGAGCCCAGCCGCGACTACCGCTACCTGCTGATGCCGGTGCGGCTCTCAGGAGCCTGACAGCGGGGTAGGGGACGCTCGCGGACGCACGAGCACGCACCGCACAGCAGCCACACGCTTCCACCAGCAGGAGAGGGCCACCATGGACATCGGCATCATCGGGCTCGGCAAGATGGGCGGCAACATGGCCGAGCGGCTGCGCCGCGCCGGCCACACCGTCGTCGGCTTCGACCGCAGCCCCGACTCGGCGCGCGACGTCGACAGCCTCGAGGCGCTGGTCGAGCGGCTGCCCGCACCCCGGCTGGTCTGGGTGATGGTCCCCGCCGGCGGGCCCACGCAGGAGACCGTCAAGCAGCTGGGCGGCCTGCTCTCCGAGGGCGACGTCGTGATCGACGGCGGCAACTCGCGCTACACCGACGACCTGGTGCACTCCGAGATGCTCGCTCCCAAGGGCATCGGCTACCTCGACGCCGGCGTCTCGGGCGGCGTGTGGGGCCTGCAGAACGGCTACGCGCTCATGGTCGGCGGCAGCGCGGAGGACGTCGCGAAGGCGCAGCCGATCTTCGACGCGCTCAAGCCCGAGGGCGACTCCGGCTTCGTGCACGCCGGGCCCGTGGGCGCCGGGCACTTCGCCAAGATGGTCCACAACGGCATCGAGTACGGCATGATGCAGGCCTACGCCGAGGGCTACGAGCTGCTCAGCGCCTCCCCCGTCGTCGAGGACGTGCCCGGCGTCATCAAGTCCTGGACCCAGGGCACGGTCATCCGCTCCTGGCTGCTCGACCTGCTGGTCCTCGCCCTCGAGCAGGACCCCGAGCTGGCCGACATCACCGGCTACGTCGACGACTCCGGCGAGGGCCGGTGGACCGTCGAGGAGGCGATCAACCACCGCGTGCCGGCGCCCGTCATCTCCGCCGCGCTGTTCGCCCGCTTCGTCTCCCGCCAGGAGGACTCCCCGGCGATGAAGGCGGTTGCCGCGCTGCGCAACCAGTTCGGCGGCCACGCGGTGCACGCGGTCGCGAAGGGCGAGGCGGAGGCCCCCGCCTAGCGGGGCCGCCGCGTCGACGAGATGCACGTCCGGCACCTCTCGCTCACCGACTTCCGCTCCTACGCGAGCGCGGAGGTCGCGCTCGAGCCTGGGGTGACCGCGCTGCTCGGGCGCAACGGGCAGGGCAAGACCAACCTGGTCGAGGCGCTGGGCTACGTCGCCACGCTGGGCTCGCACCGGGTCGCCTCGGACGGCCCGCTCGTACGCGTCGGTGCCGAGCGCGCGGTGGTGCGCGCCGGCATCGTGCGCGACGAGCGCTCGATGCTGGTCGAGATCGAGATCAACCCGGGTCGAGCCAACCGGGCGCGCATCAACCGCGGGCCGGTGCCGCGACCGCGCGAGGTCCTGGGCGCGCTGCGCACGGTGCTGTTCGCGCCCGAGGACCTCGCGCTGGTCAAGGGCGACCCCGGCGAGCGGCGCCGCTTCCTCGACGAGCTGCTCGTGTCGCGCGCACCGCGCTACGCCGCGGTGCGGGCCGACTACGACCGGGTGCTCAAGCAGCGCAGCGCGCTGCTGAAGTCTGCGGGCGCGGCGCGCCGAGGGGCGAGGTACGCGTCGGCCGGCGGCCAGTACGACGTGTCGACGCTCGACGTGTGGGACGCGCACCTGGCGCGGGCCGGTGCCGACCTGCTGGCGGCACGCCTCTCGCTGGTGGCGGCGCTGGGCCCGCGGGTCGAGCAGGCCTACGACGAGGTGTCGCTGGGCGGCGGGCCCACCTCGCTCGACTACCGCAGCAGCGTCGGCGCCGAGACGGGCGGGCCCCTGCCCGCCGAGCGCACCGAGCTCGAGCAGGTCATGCTCGCCTCGCTCGCCGCAGCCCGCTCGAGCGAGCTCGAGCGCGGGGTGTGCCTGGTGGGCCCCCACCGCGACGACCTCGTGCTCGGCCTGGGTGCGACCCCGGCCAAGGGCTACGCGAGCCACGGGGAGTCGTGGTCCTACGCGCTGGCGCTGCGGCTCGCGTCCTACGACCTGCTGCGGGCCGACGGCGGCGAGCCGGTGCTCGTGCTCGACGACGTGTTCGCCGAGCTCGACTCCTCGCGCCGGGAGCGGCTGGCGCGGCGGGTGTCGGGTGCCGAGCAGGTGCTGATCACCGCCGCGGTGGAGGCCGACGTGCCGGGCGAGCTCGCTGGTGCGCGCCTGCTCGTGCAGGCGGGCGAGGTGACGCCTGTCGGCTCGGGCGCGCGCGTCGGCGACGCAGCGCCGGCCTCCGAGGTCGGCTCCCCGTGAGCGCCGAGCCGCCGCCCGGGGCCGGCGACCCCGCGGCGCCCGCCGAGGTGCCGGACCCTGCGGACCTCCCGCCGGTGCGCAGCGGTGTCGACGTCGCGCGCCAGGCGCTCGCGGCCGCCCGTGCCGAGGCGCGCCGCCGGGGCCTGCGCCGGGGCACTGCCCCCGCGGCGGGCGGCGGGCTCGACGGCCCGCCCGCCGGGCGCACCGCGCGCCGGCGCCCCGTCGACGAGGTGCGCAGCGGACCCCGCCCCGACGACCGCGACCCGCAGGCCTTCTCCCGCGCCGTCGACCGCCTGGTCAGGGACCGCGGCTGGGAGCTCGACGCCGCGGTCGGCGCGCTGCTCGGCCGGTGGGACGCCGTCGTCGGCGCCGACGTCGCGGCGCACGCGACGCCCGAGTCCTTCGAGGACGGCGTGCTGACCGTGCGCGCGTCCTCGACCGCGTGGGCCACCGAGCTGCGCGACCTCGTGCCGGCCATCCAGGCACGCATCGCGGCCGAGCTGGGGCGCGGGGTCTGCACCTCGATCAAGGTTCTCGGGCCCGCTGCGCCGTCGTGGCGGAAGGGCCCGCTGACGGTCCGCGGGCGCGGACCGCGCGACACGTACGGCTGACCGCCGTCCCACGCCGGCCGCCCCCGCCGACGTAGGAGGGGTCGCGAACCGGGGTCCGGTCGCGCCACGGGGCATCTGAGGCCGTTCTGCGGGTGTGGACGACGGGCTGCGGGCCCTTGCGCCGGGTAGACTGGACCCGTCCCGAGGGGGACGAGCCGCAGGTCGCAGCCTCCGTCCGCGGAGGCGGCGGCCACACGGACCCCCCTCTTGCAGAGCGGGAGGCCTCCGCGGCGCGCTCACGTGCAGCCGCGCAGAGCACCCGCGTGCCGTGAAGGGTGCTCGTGACCGACACCAGCGTGACCGCGACGACCGACGCCACCACCGACCCCACGACAGCCTCGCCCGCCGGCGACGCCGTCTCACCGGGCGCCGGGATGGGCGACGCGCACGGCCTGCCGACCTACGACGCCAGCGCCATCACGGTGCTCGAGGGCCTCGACGCGGTGCGCAAGCGCCCGGGCATGTACATCGGGTCCACCGGCGAGCGCGGCCTGCACCACCTCGTCTACGAGGTCGTCGACAACTCGGTCGACGAGGCGCTGGCCGGCTACTGCGACACGATCGAGGTCTCGATCCTCCCCGACGGCGGCGTGCGCGTCGAGGACAACGGGCGCGGCATCCCGGTCGACATCGTGCCCTCCGAGGGCAAGCCGGCCATCACCGTCGTGCTGACCGTGCTGCACGCCGGCGGCAAGTTCGGCGGCGGCGGCTACGCCGTCTCCGGCGGCCTGCACGGCGTCGGCGTCTCGGTCGTCAACGCGCTCTCCCACCGGGTGGAGGTCGAGGTGCGCCGCGACGGCTACGTGTGGCGCCAGCAGTTCGTGCGCGGGGCGCCCGTCGCCGAGCTCGAGCGCGGCGAGCCGACCGACGCGACCGGCACCACGGTCACTTTCTGGGCCGACCCGGAGATCTTCGAGACCACCGACTACACCTTCGACACCCTCTCGACGCGCTTCCGCGAGATGGCGTTCCTCAACCGGGGGCTCACCCTCTCGCTGCGCGACGAGCGGGTCGAGGAGACCGGGGGCGACGCCGAGATCAAGGCCGCGCGCGACGTGACCTACCACTACGAGGGCGGCATCAGCGACTTCGTGCGCCACCTCAACGCCAAGAAGGGCGCGGCGCACCCCAACATCATCGCCTTCGAGTCCGAGGACAAGGAGCGCACGCTCTCCCTCGAGGTGGCGATGCAGTGGAACACCAGCTTCGCCGAGTCGGTCTACACCTTCGCCAACACCATCAACACCCACGAGGGCGGCACCCACGAGGAGGGCTTCCGCTCCTCGCTCACCAACCTCGTCAACGACTTCGGCGAGACCTGGAACCTGATCAAGCGCAAGGAGGACAGGCTCACCGGCGAGGACATCCGCGAGGGCCTGACCGCCATCGTGTCGATCAAGCTGGGCGAGCCCCAGTTCGAGGGGCAGACCAAGACCAAGCTCGGCAACACCGAGGCGCGCTCGTTCGTCCAGAAGGTCTGCAACGACAAGCTGCGCGAGTGGCTCGAGCAGAACCCCCAGGAGGGCCGCGAGATCGTCCGCAAGGCGATCGCCGCCGCGAGCGCCCGCGTCGCCGCGCGCAAGGCGCGCGACCTGGCCCGCAACCGCAAGGGGCTGCTCGAGTCCGGCGGCCTGCCCGGCAAGCTGGCCGACTGCCAGTGGACCGACCCCGACAAGTGCGAGCTCTACATCGTCGAGGGCGACTCCGCCGGCGGGTCGGCCAAGGGCGGGCGCGACTCCCGCTTCCAGGCGATCCTCCCGATCCGCGGCAAGATCCTCAACGTCGAGAAGGCCCGCATCGACCGGATCCTGCAGAACAACGAGGTGCAGGCGCTGATCTCGGCGGCGGGCACCGGCATCCACGACGACTTCGACATCGCCAAGCTGCGCTACTCCAAGATCATCCTGATGGCCGACGCCGACGTCGACGGCCAGCACATCCGCACCCTGCTGCTGACGTTCCTGTTCCGCTTCATGCGCCCGCTGATCGAGAACGGCAACGTCTACCTCGCCCAGCCGCCGCTCTACAAGCTCAAGTGGGCCGGGCGCGAGCCGGTCTCCTACGCCTACTCCGACCGCGAGCGCGACGGGCTGATCGCGCTCGGCGTCGAGAACGGCAAGCGGCTGCCCAAGGAGGACGGCATCCAGCGGTTCAAGGGCCTGGGTGAGATGCCGGCCAACGAGCTGTGGGAGACCACCATGGACCCCGACCGGCGGGTCCTGCTCCGGGTCAGCCTCGAGGACGCCGCCGCGGCCGACGACCTGTTCTCGGTCCTCATGGGCGAGGACGTCGAGCAGCGGCGCAGCTTCATCCAGCGCAACGCCAAGGACGTCCGCTTCCTCGACATCTAGCGCGGCGCCGAGCACCGCAGCGCCCGTCCGCCCGCCCCGCCCGCCCGCGTAGGAGATCCAAAGAGTGACCGAGACCCCTGTCACGCCGCCGCCCGGCGGTCGCGTCGAGCCGCGCGACCTCCAGGTCGAGATGCAGCAGTCCTACCTCGACTACGCGATGAGCGTCATCGTGAGCCGGGCGCTGCCCGACGTGCGCGACGGGCTCAAGCCGGTGCACCGCCGGGTGCTCTACGGCATGTACGACGGGGGCTACCGCCCCGACCGTGGCTACAGCAAGTGCGCCCGCATCGTCGGCGAGGTGATGGGCCAGTACCACCCGCACGGCGACTCGTCCATCTACGACGCCGTGGTGCGCCTGGCCCAGTCGTGGTCGCTGCGCTACCCGCTCGTCGACGGCAACGGCAACTTCGGCTCGCCGGGCAACGACCCGGCCGCGGCGATGCGCTACACCGAGTGCCGGCTGCAGCCGCTGGCCATGCAGATGATGGCCGACATCGACGAGGACACCGTCGACTTCTCGCCCAACTACGACGGCAAGGCGCAGGAGCCCGACGTCCTGCCGAGCCGGTTCCCCAACCTGCTGGTCAACGGCAGCGCAGGCATCGCGGTCGGCATGGCCACCAACATCCCGCCCCACAACCTGCGCGAGGTCGCCTCGGGCGTGCAGTGGGCACTGGCCAACCCCACCGCGAGCGCCGAGGAACTCCTGGAGGCGCTCCTCGAGCGGGTCAAGGGCCCCGACTTCCCGACCCGCGGGCTCATCGTGGGCCGCCGCGGCATCGAGGACGCCTACCGCACCGGCCGCGGCTCGATCACCATGCGCGCGGTGGTCAACGTCGAGGAGATCAACAACCGCACCTGCCTGGTCGTCACCGAGCTGCCCTACCAGGTCAACCCCGACAACCTGGCCACCAAGATCGCCGACCTGGTCAAGGACGGCAAGGTCGCGGGCATCGCCGACGTGCGCGACGAGGGCAACGAGCGCCTCGGCCAGCGCCTGGTGATCGTGCTCAAGCGCGACGCCGTCGCCAAGGTCGTGCTCAACAACCTCTACAAGCACACCCAGCTGCAGGACAACTTCAGCGCCAACATGCTGGCGCTGGTCGACGGCATCCCGAAGACGCTGCGCCTCGACGAGTTCGTCAAGCACTACGTCGCCCACCAGGTCGAGGTCATCGTCCGGCGCACCCGCTACCGGCTGCGCAAGGCCGAGGAGCGCGCCCACATCCTGCGCGGCCTGGTCAAGGCCCTCGACATGCTCGACGAGGTGATCGCGCTCATCCGCCGCTCGCCGGCGGTCGAGGACGCGCGCCAAGGGCTGATCGAGCTGCTCGAGGTCGACACCGAGCAGGCCGACGCGATCCTCAACATGCAGCTGCGCCGCCTCGCCGCCCTCGAGCGGCAGAAGATCATCGACGAGCTGGCCGAGATCGAGACCGAGATCGCGGAGTACCGCGCGATCCTCGCCAGCGAGGAGCGACAGCGCCAGATCGTCAGCGAGGAGCTCGCGGCGGTCGTCGAGAAGTTCGGGGACGACAGGCGTACCCCCATCATCGCCGCCGAGGGCGAGATGTCGATGGAGGACCTCATCGCCGAGGAGCCGGTGGTCGTCACGATCACCCGCGGCGGCTACGCCAAGCGCACCAGCACCGCGCTCTACCGCTCGCAGCGGCGCGGCGGCAAGGGCGTACGCGGTGCGCAGTTGCGCGAGGACGACATCGTCGAGCACTTCTTCGTGACGACGACGCACCACTGGATCCTGTTCTTCACCAACAAGGGCCGGGTCTACCGGGCGAAGGCCTACGAGCTGCCGGAGGCGGCGCGCGACGCGCGCGGCCAGCACGTCGCCAACCTGCTCGCCTTCCAGCCCGACGAGAAGATCGCCCAGGTGCTCGACCTGCGCGACTACGACGTCTCGCCCTACCTCGTGCTCGCCACCCGCGGGGGCATCGTCAAGAAGACCCGGCTCACCGAGTACGACTCGCCGCGCGCCGGCGGTGTCATCGCCGTCAACCTGCGCGAGGACGACGAGCTCATCTCGGCGCGGCTGGCCAGCGCCGAGGACGACCTGCTGCTCGTCAGCAAGGGCGCGATGGCCGTGCGCTTCCGCAACAGCGACGAGGCGCTGCGCCCGATGGGCCGTGCCACCAGCGGCGTGACGGGCATGCGCTTCCGCGAGGGCGACGAGCTGCTGTCCATGAACGTCGTGCGCGAGGGCGCTGAGGAGTTCGTGCTGACGGCGACCGACGCCGGCTTCGCCAAGCGCACGCCGGTCGAGGACTACCGCGTCCAGGGCCGCGGCGGGCTGGGCCTGCGCGCGCACCGGGTGACCGACGACCGCGGCGGTCTGGTCGGCGCCCTCGTGGTCGGCGAGACCGACGAGGTCTACGCCATCACGAGCAGCGGCACCGTCATCCGCACCCGCGTCACCGACCTGCGGCCCACAGGTCGCGACACCATGGGCGTGACGCTCGTGGTCATGGGCAAGCGCGACACGCTGCTCTCGATCGCCCGCAACGCCGAGCCCGACACCGACGACGAGGCGCTCGAGGAGGCCGTCGAGGCGGCCGAGGTCGAGGTCGCGACGCACGACCCGTCGACCGCCGTCGAGGCCGTGACCGGCACCGACACGCCCACCGGTGCGGGTGAGCCGGAGGTCGTGGAGGTCCAGGACGACCTCGCAGCGGGTACCGTTTCCCCTGACGCGACCGAACTGGACGCTGACGATCTGGCCAGCGGCGCTCCCGCCGACGCCGATGACGAGGACGGTGCCGAGTGAGTTCGACCGAGGCGCGCCCGGTGGAGTCCCCGAGACCGGCCGGCGGTGGGCCGCTCTCGGCCCGCGCGGGCGCCCGCCCCTTCGCCCGCTCGGCCCCTCGCGAGCGGGCGGCCAAGGCGCCGCGGCGCGCCCGGCTCGTGCTCAGCCGGGTGGACCCGTGGTCGGTCATGAAGCTCTCGGCGCTGCTCTCGATCGCCCTCGGCATCGTGCTCGTCGTCGCCGTCGCCGTGCTGTGGGGCGTGCTCGACGGCATGGGCGTCTTCGACTCGGTCACCAAGACCGTCGCCGACGTCACGAAGAACAACACCGACAACGGCACCGACCTCAGCGAGTGGCTCAGCCTCAAGCGGGTGCTGTGGCTCGCTGCGGGCGTGGCCGCGGTCGACGCGATCCTCATCACCGCGCTCGCGACGCTCACCGCGTTCATCTACAACGTGTCGGCCGCCGTCGTCGGCGGGCTGCACCTGACCCTGACCGAGGACGGCTGAGCGGCTCCGCTCGGCGTCGAGCGCCCGGCCGCCTGCACGAGGCGGTCGTGGGCTCGGCTATCATCGACGCGCACCGGGTCGGCCCGGGGGTCCGCCCCTGCGCCGCTCGTGCACGACGGGCCTATAGCTCAGTTGGTTAGAGCGCTTCCCTGATAAGGAAGAGGTCAGTGGTTCAAGTCCACTTAGGCCCACGTCCTCCCCGGCACCCTCGTCCGGCGAGGCGCCCTCTCGTGAGGAGGTCCCGGTGAAGGCACTGCTGGTGCTGACCGTGTCCGGAGCGGTCGGCGTGCTCACCGCCCGGGCCGTGCGCACGGTGCAGGAGCAGCGCGCCGGCGCTGACCTCTGGCGCGAGGGCACCGACCCCGTCTGACGCAGGAACCCGGCGCACGCCGCACCGGGAGCGCCCGGCGGGCGAGGACCCCGACCCGGGGACGTAGCTCAATTGGCAGAGCACCGCCTTTGCAAGGCGGGGGTTAGGGGTTCGATTCCCCTCGTCTCCACACCCGCACCACCGCGTCGCCGCTCGGCCGCAGGCGTACGCGCTCCGCCCGAGCCCTCCGGAGAGCCCGCATGCGCCCCGAGACCGAGGCGCTGCTCGCCGCAGCGCGCGTCGACCCGCAGGTGCTGGCCCTGCGACCCGACTACCGTGCGCTGCTGCTGGTCGTCGAAGGCCTGGAGCCCGGTCCCAGCGACGCCGCGAGCGAGGAGCTGCTCGTGCGCGCTGAGCGGGCGGCGATGACCGCGCTCGACGGCCGGGCCGTCGAGGACCTGCCGCACGTGGCAGCGTGGCGCGAGGCCTACCGGGCGTTCGGCGCGAAGCCGCAACGCACGCGCAACAGCCTGGAGGCACTGCTGCGGCGGGCGGCGGGCGGCCTGCCGCGGGTCAACCGGCTCACCGACGTCTACAACGCGGTGTCGGTGCTGCACTCGGTGCCGGTGGGTGGGGAGGACCTCGACCGCTACGCCGGCGCGCCGCAGCTCGTGCGCGCCGCAGGCGACGAGCCGTTCGACACCGTCGACGCAGGGGAGCCGGTCGTCGAGCATCCGGAGGCGGGCGAGGTCGTGTGGCGCGACGAGGTCGCGGTCACCTGCCGGCGCTGGAACTGGCGCCAGGGCCGGCGCACCGCGCTTCGCGACGACACGGTGTCGGCGCTGTTCGTGCTCGACGCGCTCGAGCCGCTCGACGACGCCGCGCTGCTCGCAGCGGGCGACGAGCTCGCCGCGCACCTGGGTCGGCTGGGCAGCGACGTGCGCACCGCCCGGCGCCTGGTCGGGCGCAGCTGACGACCGCGTCCTCGGGACAGCACGAGAGCCCCGTGGACCGGGTCCGCGGGGCTCTCGGCGTCTGTGAGCGAGCGGCCGGCTCAGCTCGTGCCGGCCCCGCCCTTGCCCGGCTCGTCGGTGACCTCGAAGACGTCGCCGTGCACCTTGGCGCTGCCCTCGGCCGGCGTCGGCACGTCGTCGTCGAGGACCGGCGTGGTCGCGTCAGCCGCACCGGTGCCGCCCGCCGCTCCGCCCAGCACGTCGGCGGGCGGGGTCGACACGTGGATGCCGTCGGACTCGAGCGTCTCCGGCGGGGCCTCGGGAGTGTCCACCGCCAGCTCGGCACGGTCGTCCGGGTCGACCGCGACCGGGCCGGGACCTCCGGACGAGCCCGACGCGGCGACGCCGGCCGAGGGCGCGCTGGTGGAGCTGCCGGACGTGGCGCTGCTCGTCGCACTGCTGCTGCCGGTGGCCAGCAGCGGGCCGCCGGTCGTCGATGCTGCCGACCCCGTGCCGGCGGGGCGCGATGTGCCCGCGGCGTGCTTGGGCGTGATGCCGGTGGTCGCCGAACCGCTGGTCGAGGGCACGGTCCACGGGTCGGAGCGCTGGCTGCGGCGCCAGGCCGCGACCGCGCCGCCCGCCACCCCGGCGAGCGCGAAGAGCGCGAGCAGCCGACGACCGCGCCGGCGGCGCTTGGGCACCACGACGACCTCGCCCTTGAGCGCGGCGATGGCCGCCGCGCCGCGCGAGAGCGCCTCCTCGCGGACGGGCTCGCTGGCGGCCAGCGCGGTCGTGACCGCACCTCCGACGGCGGCGGCGACGCGCGGCGCCACCTCCTCGACCTTCTCCGACGCCCGCACCGCGGCGTCGTGGACGGCGGGGATCACGTTCTCGCGGGTCGCCGTCAGCGCCGACTCGCGAGCGGCCTCGACGTGCGGGCGGGCCGCCTGCACGGCGCTCGAGGTGCGCTCGCGGGCTGCCTCCACCAGGGGGGTGCTGCGCTCGCGCGCGGCCTCCACCAGGGGGGTCGCCCGCTCGCGGGCAGACTCGAGCAGCGGCGTGGCGTGCTCGCGCGCGGCCTCCACCACGGGCGTCGCTCGCTCGCGCGCCGCCTCCACCACCGGCGTCGCCCGCTCGCGTGCGGCGTCGACCAGCGGGGTGGCGCGCTCGCGCGCTGCGGCGACCGCCGAGGACCCGGCGACGGCCGCTGCGCCGCTGGCCAGTGCGAGCTTGGCGGCACTGGCCGTGCTCGCGACCGAAGCGGGCGGCACGACGGGGGGCGGGGTCCGATCCCCTGCAAAGGGACGCTTCACGATGTCTACCTCCAGGAGCATGGACGATCTTCTGAGCCCCTTCCCCACCGCGGGCGGGGCCCATGCCTCCCTGATCATGGTGGTCGTGTCAGGATGTTGCGTCCACTCCGGCGCACGCGTGCGCCCGGATGCTGAAGCAACGCTGGGAGACGCCTCGTGGCCGAAGAGCTCTACGCAACCCTGAAGACCAACAAGGGCGACATCGTCGTGCGGCTCTTCCCGAACCACGCGCCCAAGACGGTCGCCAACTTCACCGAGCTGGCGCAGGGCCAGCGCGAGTGGGTCGACCCCTCGTCGGGCGAGCGCACCAGCCGCCCGCTCTACGACGGCACGATCTTCCACCGCGTCATCTCCGGGTTCATGATCCAGGGCGGTGACCCCCTCGGCACCGGCACCGGCGGCCCCGGCTACCGCTTTGCCGACGAGATCCACCCCGAGCTGCAGTTCAGCGCTCCCTACCTGCTGGCCATGGCCAACGCCGGCCCGGGCACCAACGGCTCGCAGTTCTTCATCACGGTCGCGCCGACGCCGCACCTCAACCGCCGCCACACGATCTTCGGCGAGGTCGCCGACGCCGACAGCCGGGCGGTCGTCGACAGCATCGCCGCCGTCTCGACCGGCGCGATGGACCGCCCGTCCGACGACGTGCGCATCGAGTCCGTCGTCGTGGAGACCCGCGAGCAGTAGCCGCCGCGCGCACCTCCTGGGCCGCCGTGCCCCCGTCGCTCGCGTAGCGTCGGGGGCATGACCGCCCGCCCTTCCGCCCGCCGATGACGCAGCCCGACCAGCCCGAGCAGCCGGGCCAGCCCGCGGGCGCGCCGCCGGCCGCTGAGCCGACCTGCTACCGGCACCCCGACCGGGTCACCTACGTCCGGTGCACGCGGTGCAACCGGCCGATCTGCCCCGAGGACATGATCCCGGCGGCCGTCGGCTTCCAGTGCCCCGACGACGTGCGCGAGGGCAACCGGGGCGTGCGCACGCCCCGCACCCCCTTCGGCGGCCGGGCTACGAGCGACCCCGCCTGGGTGACCAAGGTGCTGATCGGCGTCAACGTCGTGCTGCTGCTGCTGACCACGACCGACAGCTCGATCGCACCGCGGTTCTGGATGTACTCCGGCGGCCCGTCCTTCGGCGGCTTCTCGGCCGGGCTGGCCAGCGGCCAGTGGTACCGCCTGGTCACGGCGGCCTTCCTGCACCAGAACCTGCTCCACCTGCTCTTCAACATGTACGCGCTGTGGCTGTTCGGCCCGCCCCTCGAGGCGGCGCTCGGCCGGGTGCGCTTCGCCGCGCTCTACCTGCTGGGTGCGGTGTGCGGGGTCGCGGCGTCGTACGCGTTCTCCTCGCTCGGCAGCGCCAGCCTCGGCGCCTCGGGGGCGGTGTTCGCGCTGTTCGCCGCGCACCTGGTCGTCAACCGTCGGCTCGGGCGCGAGTCCAGCGGGCTGTGGACGCTGCTGGCGGTCAACGTCGCCCTCGGCTTCGTCATGAACGGCGTCGACTGGCGGGCGCACGCCGGAGGCTTCGTCGGTGGTGCCCTGGCGGCTGCAGCGCTGGTCTACGCCCCTGCGGCGCGCCGGGCGCTCGTGCAGGGCGTGGCGCTGGTGGCGGTCCTGCTCGCCGCCCTCGCCCTGACGACCTGGCGCACCGTCGACGTGCTCGGCCAGTTCGGGGCGGGCACCAGCGCGTCCACGGTCGCCGCCTGCGAGCTGCGGCACCCCGCCGGCACGCAGGGGTTCCTGGACTGCATCTCCTGAGCGCCCGCTGAGCGGGGGGTTCTCCACACTGTGGAGAACCCCTGTGGAGAATCACACCGGTGGGATTCGGCCATCCGTCGGCCGCACCGCGGTCATCGGCACGTCACCCGCGCGACACGAGGTCCCGCGGGTGACGAGTTCCCAGCGGCCTCACCGCCAGCGCATCGAGAGCCCGAAGCCGACCAGGATCAGCCCGAAGCCGACGCCCATGTTCCAGGCGCCGATCGAGCCGATGGGGTAGTCGGTCTGGCTGACGTAGTAGACGATGATCCACAGCAGTCCCACCGCGAAGCACGCCAGCATGAGCGGCACCAGCCAGCGCGGGTTGCCCACGTGGACGGCCGCCACACGCTCCTGCGGCGGGGTGTAGGCGGCCTTGCGACGGAGACGCGACTTGGGCACTGAGGACCTCGGGTGACGGAACGGGCACGGGCGGGACCCCGTTAGCGTAGACGTTCGAGCACGAGGCGAGGGGTGCAGGCGATGACGCGACCGGAGGGCGCAGGGCGCTGGCGCGTCCTGGTGCCCGTGGTCGCGGCGCTGGCCGGCCTGCTGTTCGCCGCCGGGGCCGTCTCGGCCGGTGACGACCCGCGCGCCGGGTCGCGCACCGACCTCGTCGACCTCATCTCGGCGCAGGAGCACCAGGTGCGGGTGCGCGAGGCGCAGGTGACGCGGCTGCGCGACGCCGTCGAGCAGCGCAGCCGCGCGGCCGGCGGCCCGGCGGGAGCCGCCCAGCAGACTGCCGACGTCCTCGCCCGCCGGGCGGGGCTCGACCCGGTCAGCGGCGACGGGCTCACCGTCACGCTCGACGACAGCCCGCGCGACGCCGACGACCCCGCGCTGCCGCCGGGCACCCGGCCCGACGACCTCGTCGTGCACCAGCAGGACATCCAGGGCGTCGTGAACGCGCTGTGGGCCGGTGGTGCACGCGGCGTCGCGGTCATGGACCAGCGGCTGATCGGCACCAGCGCCGTACGCTGTGCCGGCAACGTGCTCTACCTGCACGGCCGCACCTACGCCCCGCCGTTCGTCGTCCGGGCGGTGGGCGACCCCGACGCGCTGGAGGCCGCCCTGGACGCCGAGCCCTCCGTGCGCGTCTTCCGCGACTACGTCACGCGGGTCGGGCTCGGCTACCAGCTGCGCCGCGGCGCCCTCGAGCTGCCGGCCTTCGACGGTCCCCTCGGCCTGGGCGCGGCCTCGCCCGCGGCGTCGGCGGCACCGACGCCCCCGTCGTGAGGGGCAGCACCCGCGCCCTCACGGTGGTCGGCGACCTGCTGATGACCGCGGGCGCCGTCGTGCTGCTGTTCGTCGTCTACCAGCTGTGGTGGACCAACGTCGCGGCGGCGCAGGCGCGCAGTTCGGCGATCTCCGACCTGCGCTCGTCGTGGGCGTCGCCGACGGCACCCGACTACGGCGTACCCGTCCCGTCCGCGTCCGCCAGCGCGGCTCCCAGCGCCAGCCCGACGCCGTCGCCGGCGGTGCGCCCGCCCAAGGGGACGCCGCTCGCGCTGATCCGCATCCCGCGCCTCGGCAAGGACTGGGCGCAGCCCATCGTCGAGGGCGTCGACGCCGAGCAGCTGCACGAGGGCATCGGTCACTACGTCGGCACGGCTCTGCCGGGCGGGCGCGGCAACCTCGCGCTGGCCGGACACCGGGCCACCAACGGCGAGCCGTTCCGCAACCTCGACCGCATGCGCCCGGGAGACACCGTCGTCGTCATCACGCGGGACACGACCTACACCTACGTCGTCGACAAGCCGTGGTTCCTGGTGCAGCCGACCGCCGTGGAGGTCATCGCCCCGGTGCCCGGCAAGCCGGGCGCGCACGCCACCGAGCGCAAGATGACCCTCACCACCTGCAACCCGCGCTGGGCCTCGACCCAGCGGCTCATCGTCGACCTGACGCTGCGCTCAGCGGTGAAGAGGGGCTAGCCGTTGTACGCATGGATCTGGCGCCACCTGCCCGGGCCGGTGGCGGTGCGGCTGCTGCTCGCGCTCGTGCTGGTCGCCGCGGTGGTGGCGCTGCTGTTCACGGTGGTGTTCCCGTGGGCCGAGCAGGTGCTGCCGTTCACCCGCGTGACGGTCGACTCCTGAGGTCCGCCCCCGCGTAGGGTTGACGCCGTGAGCGCCCGGATCCTCGTCGTCGACAACTACGACAGCTTCGTCTACAACCTGGTGCAGTACCTCGGCCAGCTCGGCGCCGAGGTCGAGGTGCGCCGCAACGACGAGGTCGACGTCGAGACGGCCCTCGACGGGCGCTACGACGGAGTGCTCGTCTCGCCCGGTCCCGGCACGCCGGAGCGCGCGGGCGTGAGCGTCGAGCTCGTACGCGCCGCCGCCTCCCGCGACACCCCTGTCTTCGGCGTGTGCCTGGGTCTGCAGGCGATCGGCGTCGCCTTCGGCGCCACCGTCGACCGCGCCCCCGAGCTGCTGCACGGCAAGACGAGCTCCGTGCAGCACGACGGCCGCGGGGTGCTGGCCGGGCTCGACAGCCCCTTCACCGCCACGCGCTACCACTCGCTCGCGATCGAGCCCTCGACCGTGACGCCGGAGCTCGAGGTCACGGCCACGACGGCGGGCGGCGTCATCATGGCGGCCCGCGCGCGGCACGCCCCGATCGAGGGCGTGCAGTTCCACCCCGAGTCGGTGCTGACCGAGGGCGGGCACCGCATGCTCGCCAACTGGCTCGTGACCTGCGGAGACGAGGGTGCCCTCGAGCGCAGCCGCGGGCTCGCCCCCGTCGTCGGCGCGGCGGGCTAGGCGCCGAGCGTCGTCACGACGGCTGCGGCTGCGAGGAGGCGTCGCCACCGCCGGCCGGGGGCTGCTCGCTCGCCGGCGGGCTCGACTGGGGCGGGGCGGTGTACTTGCCGATCACCAGGATGATCTTGCTGCCCTTGGGTGCCGATGTGCCTTGGCTCGTGTCGGGGATGGTGCTCTGGACCACTCCGTCCTGGCCGGGGTCGGTCACCGCGACGCTGCGCGAGGAGTAGCCGAAGTGGCCGTCGCTCGCTGCAAGGGTCTGGATGGCGTCGAGGCGGGCCTTGCCGACGACGTTGGGCACCGGCACCTTCCCGCTCGCCACCTGCACCTTGACCGTCGTGCCCGGGAGGACCGGTGTGTTCGGCGCCGGGTCCTGAGCGAGCACGGTGCCCTTGTCCTCGGCCGAGTCGGTGGGCGTCGGCACCGGGACCAGCCCCAGCGCCTGCAGGTCGTCGGCGGCCTCGGAGTAGTCCTTGGTCACGACGCTGGGGACCTTCACCTTGTCGGGCCCGCTGGAGACGATGAGCGTGACCTGCGTGCCCTTCTTGACCGAGCCCTTCGGGTCGGTGTCGACCACGTTGTTCTCCGGCACCTGCGCATCCGGCCGCGGCGTGGTCTTCGGGTTGACGGTCAGGTGGCCGGCGACCAGCCGGGCGGTCGCCTCCTGCACGGTCATGTTGGAGACGTTGGGCACCAGCACCTTGTCGTTGACGAAGTAGCGCTGGGCCAGCACGATGCCCCCGGCGACCACTGCCAGGACGGCGAGGGCGAGGAGCAGGTAGGCGCCACCGTGCCGCCGCGGCGGTGGCGGCGGGACCTCGCGGCGCTCGACGACCCGCTCCACCGGGACGCCGCGCTGGACCGTGGTGCGGGCGGCGACCGGCGGCAGGACCGTCGTGGCCATCGTGCCGTCGGTCGGCCGGGCCAGGACGGCGCCGCCCCCGCGGGCGCGCTCCACGTCGGCACGCATCTCGGCGGCCGTCTGGTAGCGGTCGGTGCGCTCCTTCGCCAGCGCCTTGAGCACGACCAGGTCGACGCTGCGCGAGATGGCCGGGTCGATGGTGCTCGGCGCGGGCGCGAGCTCGCGGGCGTGCTGGTAGGCCACCGAGACCGGGGACTCGCCGACGAAGGGCGGCCGGCCGGTCAGCAGCTCGAAGAGCACGCACCCGGTGCTGTAGAGGTCGGTGCGCGCGTCGACCTGCTCGCCACGGGCCTGCTCCGGCGAGAGGTACTGCGCGGTGCCGACGACGGCGGAGCCCTGCGTCATGGCCGAGGTCGCCTCTGCGACCGCGCGGGCGATGCCGAAGTCCATGACCTTGATGTCGCCGCGCGGGGTGAGCATGACGTTGGCGGGCTTGATGTCGCGGTGGACGATGCCGTGGCGGTGGCTGTAGTCGAGAGCGGTGAGGATGCCCGCGGTGATCTCGAGCGCCCGCTCGGGCAGCAGGCGCCGGCCCGACGCGAGCAGGTCGCGCAGGGTCGCGCCCTCGACCAGCTCCATGACGATGAACGGCACGCGGGCGCCGTTCACGACGTCCTCGCCCGTGTCGTAGACCGCCACGATCGTCGGGTGGTTGAGCGACGCGGCCGACTGCGCCTCGCGGCGGAAGCGGTCCTGGAACTCGGGGTCGCGCGCCAGGTCGGCCCGCAGCATCTTCACCGCGACGATGCGCCCGAGGCGCAGGTCGAGCGCCCGGTGCACCTCGGCCATGCCGCCGCGCCCGAGCACCTCGCGCACCTCGTAGCGGCCGCCGAGGACCACCGGTGGCGTCTCGCTCACGTGTCACCCTTCCCGGAGCCACCGTTGCCGCGGCCGTCGTGCCTGCCGGCACCGTGGCCACCTGCATGTCCGCCGCCTGCATTGTCGCCGCCGACTGCGACGGACTGCGGCGCCGCGCCGCCCTTGGACAGCGGCGCGCACGCGGTCGCGCCGTCCTTCGGCCACCAGACGGTCACGTCGTAGGAGTTGTCGCCGTCCGGCTGCACGTCGGCGACGGTGCACGCGGTGTGGCTGTCGTCCAGGGCCCGGTGCAGGCGCGCGAAGGAGAAGCCGGCGGCGCTGATCGCCGCGTAGGCCTCGGTCTCGGGCCCGCCCACGAGCGCGTCGGGGTCGAACGCCGCGCTGCTCGGGCTCGCCGAGGACGTGGGCGTGGGGGTCGGGGTCGGCGTCGCGCTGGCCGTGTCGCTCGGCGTCGGCGTCGGTGTCGTACGCGGTGTCGGGGTCGGCGTGGGCGTGCTCGCCCGCGTAGGGGTCGGGGTCGGCTCCGCCGCCGGCGTGGACGCCTCCGCCGACGGCGCTGGAGCCTCGGACGCCGCGGGCGACCCCGAGGTGGCAGTCGCGACCGGCGCGGCGGGTGCCGAGCCGGTGCCCGGGTCGGCCGAGCCCCCGTCGCCGCTGCCGCCGGTCAGGGCCAGGCTGAGCCCGTAGGCACCGCCGGCGACGATCACCACCGCAGCGGTGACCAGGGCGACGAGCGCTCCGCGCCGGCGCCGCGGCTCCGGGGTGAACGGGCGCAGCGCGGACTGGGCGCCGACCGGCGGCGCGAGCTGCTGGGCACGCGTGGGCGTGGGGTCCGGGCGCAGCGGCGGCAGCGCCGCCGTCTGGGCCGAGGTCAGCGTGCCCACCGCGCCGGCGGCACCCGCGCCCCGCAGCGCCTCGGCGCGCTCGGCGACCGCACGGTCGTCGGGCCGGGCAGCCGGGTCCTTGCCGAGCATGGCGAGGACGAGCTCCTTGAGCGGCGTCGGGATCGCCGGCGGCAGCGGCGGCGGCGCGTCCTGCGCGTGGGCGGCCGCCACGTCGACAGCGGTCTCACCGACGAAGGGCCGATGCCCCGCGAGGCACTCGTAGGCCACGACGCCGAGCGCGTAGACGTCGCTCGCGGCCGTCGCCGCGCGGCCGTGCGCCTGCTCGGGCGAGAGGTAGGGGGCGCTGCCCATGACCGTGCCCGTGGCGGTCAGCGGCAGCGCGTCAGCGGCGCGGGCGATCCCGAAGTCGGTGACCTTGACGGTGCCGTCCGGCGTGACGAGCAGGTTGCCGGGCTTGACGTCGCGGTGCACCACGCCGACGGCGTGCGCGGCCTCGAGGGCCCGGGCCGTCTGGGCGAGCACGTCGAGGGTGCGCGGCACGCCGATGGCGCCCTGCCGGTCGAGCACGGTCGAGAGCGGCTCGCCGGCCACGAGCTCCATGACGAGGTAGGGCGTGCCGTCGGCCTCGCCGAAGTCGTAGACCTGCGCGACGCCGGGGTGGCTGAAGGCGGCGGTGTTGCGCGCCTCGGCGCGGAAGCGCTCGTGGAAGTCGGAGTCGCCGGCGTAGGCCGAGTGCAGGACCTTGACCGCGACCTCGCGGCCGAGCCGGGTGTCGACGGCGCGCCACACCTCGCCCATGCCGCCGCGGGCGAGCAGCACCCGCAGCTCGTAGCGGCTCCCGAGGAGGCTTCCTTCGGACAGCGTCACGACGTACCTCCGAGCACTGCTTGCATCACGGCTCTCGCGATGGGTGCGGCAACCTGGTTGCCGCTGACTTCTCGAGCTGTCCCGCCGTTCGGGACGACCACGGCGACGGCGACCTTGGGGTCGTCGGCGGGGGCGAAGGACACGAACCACGCGTGCGGGTTCTTGCCGCCCCCGACCTGCGCGGTGCCGGTCTTGCCGGCGACGCGTACGCCGTCGATCCGGGCGTTGGTGCCGGTGCCGTTGGTGACGACGTCCTCCATCATCGTGGTGAGCTCGCCCGCGACCTCCGGCGTGACGGCCTCGCTGAGCTGCTCGGGCGTCGTGCGGTCGAGCACCGTCAGGTCGGGCCCGAGCACCCGGTCGACGAGGTAGGGCTTCATGAGCGAGCCCTTGTTGGCGATCGCCGCGACCACCATGGCCATCTGCAGCGGGGTCGACTTCACCTCGAACTGGCCGATGGCGCTCTGCGCGACCTGCGGCGGCGTCGGGTTGCCGGGGAACGAGCTGGTGGCCACCGGCAGCGGCACGGTCAGCTCGGTGTCGTCGAAGCCGAAGCGCTCGGCCTGCTCGCGCAGGGCGTCCGGGCCGAGCGCCATGCCGATCGCGCCGAAGGAGGTGTTGCACGACTTCTCGAGCGCGACCTGCAGGGTCGGGCTGCCGTCGCCGCAGGGCCGGCCGTTCTCGTTGGGCAGGTCCTTGTCGGTCTGCGGCAGGTCGAGGCTCGCCTGCCCGGGCACCTTGCCGAGCCGGGTGTACTTGCCCGACGAGAGAGCCGCGGCCGCCGTGACCAGCTTGAACGTCGAGCCGGGCGGATAGTTCTCGCCCAGCGCGCGGTCGAGCAGGGGCTTGGCCGGGTCGTCGTTGAGCGCGTCGTAGGCCTTCAGCACCGTGCCGGCGTCGTGGCTCGCCAGCGGTGTCGGGTCGAAGGTCGGCAGGCTCTGCAGGGCGAGGATCTTGCCGGTGCTCGGCTCGATGGCGACGACCGCGCCGACCGAGCCCGCCTTCTGCAGCCCGACCGTGGCGGCCTGCTGGGCCTTGGTGTTGAGCGTGAGCTGCACGGCCCCGCCCTGGATCCTCTGGCCGGTCACGAGGTCGATCGGCCGGCGGATGCGCAGCCGGTCGTCGGTGCCCGACAGGACCGGGTTCTGCGCCTTCTCGATGCCGGTCTTGTCGAACAGCGACCAGTAGCCCGTGACGTGGGCGAACAGCCCGCGGCTGGGATAGGTGCGCTGGTAGACGAGCTGGTCGTCGGTCTTGACGCTCGTCGCGATCGCCCGGCTGCCGACGTTGATCGGGCCGCGCTGCTTGCTGTACTCGAGCAGCAGGACCCGCCGGTTGCCCGGCTTGGCGTTGAGGCTGCCCGCCTCGACGGCCTGCAGGTAGTTGACGTTGAGGATGAGCAGCGCGAACAGCACCATCATCGCCGCCGCCATGCGCCGGAGGGGGCGGTTCACGGCTGCACCGCCGGCTGTCGCCCGGTGGTCGCGCTCGCGGTGCTCGCGGCCGTCGACGGTACGGGTGCGGGGCGCCGGGCCGCGTCGCTCATGCGCAGCAGCAGCGCGATGATCATCCAGTTGACGACGAGCGACGACCCGCCGTAGGAGAGGAACGGCGTGGTCAGGCCGGTCAGCGGGATGAGCCGGGTGACACCGCCGACGACGACGAACACCTGGATGCCGATGATGAAGGACAGGCCGGCCGCGAGCAGCTTGCCGAAGGCGTCGCGGGAGGCGATCGCAGTGCGCAGGCCGCGCTCGACGATGATCCCGTAGAGCAGCAGCACGGCCATCAGCCCGGTGAGCCCGAGCTCCTCGCCGATCGAGGCGACGATGAAGTCGCTCTTGGCCAGCGGGACGAGGTCGGGCCGCCCGAGGCCCAGACCCGTGCCGAGGATGCCGCCGGCCGCCAGGCCGAAGAGCCCCTGCGTCAACTGGGTCGGGCCGAGCTCGGGGTGGGCGAAGGGGTGCAGCCAGGCGTCGACGCGCACGTGCACGTGGCCGAAGGACTTGTAGGCGAACCACCCGCCCACGGCGAACAGCAGCGCGCCGAGGATCAGCCAGCTGCGCCGCTGGGTGGCGACGTAGAGCAGCATGACGAACGAGCCGAAGAACAGCACCGAGGTGCCGAGGTCCTTCTCGAAGACGAGGATCGCCAGGCAGGCGAGCCAGACGAGCATCAGCGGGCCGAGGTCGCGCCCGCGCGGGAGGTCGACCCCCAGCACCCGCCGCCCCGCCAGCGCGAGCACGTCGCGCTTGACGACGAGGTAGCCCGCGAAGAACACCATCAGCACGACCTTGGCGGCCTCGCCGGGCTGGAACGAGAAGCCGAGGGCGCGGATCCAGATGCGCGAGCCGTTGAGCGTCACGCCGATGCCCGGCACCAGCGGCAGGAGCAGCAGCCCGATGCCGAGCACCATCGCGGTGTAGGTGTAGCGCTGCAGGGTGCGGTGGTCGCGCACGCCGATGAGCACGAGCGCGAAGAGCGCGACGCCCACGGTCATCCAGGTCAGCTGCGAGAGCGCGTCGCCGCTGGGCAGCGCGCCCCGCGCCTCCTCGCCGCGCTTCACGTCGGCGAGGTCGAGCCGGTGGATCATCGCCAGGCCGAGCCCGTTGAGGACCCCGACCGCCGGCAGCAGCACCGGGTCGGCGTAGCGGGCCGTCCGGCGCACCACCAGGTGGGCGGCGAGCAGCAGCACCGCGAGGAACGCGCCGTAGGTGCCGAGGTTGGCAGGGAGCTCGCCGTTGACGCCGAGGCCGACCGCGGCGTACGCGCCCACGAAGACCAACCCGCCGACGACCAGCAGGAACAGTTCCGCGCCCCGTCGGCTGCGCGTCGCCTGGGGGGTCAGCGTCATCGCGCTGGTCGTCGTCACGACGTCGCTCCCGGGCTGGCGCTGGGAGTCGTGGCCAGCTCGTCGTCGGCGTCGTGGCACTCGGCGGCGTCGGGGGTCTGCCGGCAGCGTGCCGCCTGCTCGGCGAGGGTCGTGACGCGGACGCGGGCGTCGGCGAGGCTGTCGGCCGCGATCCCGTCGTTGAGCTTCTGCACCGCGAAGTCGGGCAGGTCGGTGAGGGCGACCGGCTCGTCCTGCACCACCGAGGACAGCGAGACGCCGGCGAGCGACTGCGGCAGGCCGCGGTAGATCGCGACGTGGCCCTCGTGGGCGCCGACGTAGTACTGGCCCTGCGACCAGTGCCAGGCGCCCCACCCGCCGGCGCCGAGCGCCGCAAGGGCGAGCACCAGCACGAGCGCGATCGGCCAGCGCCGCGGCCGCTCGGGCGGCGGGGGCGTCGCCACCTCGATGGCGGCAGGACGAAGAGCGGCCGCGCGCTGGGCGGCCGAGGGCCGCGGCAGCATCCCGCCGCCGCGACCGGCGCGCTCGTCGGCGACCGCGCCGACCACCTGCGGGACCTGCGACGGGCTCGCGCCGGTGTCGACGACGTCGGCCACCACGACCGTGACGTTGTCGGGGCCGCCGGCGCGCAACGCGTACTGCACGAGCGACTCGCACGCGGCGTCCGGGTCGACGGCCTCGGTGAGCACCTCGTGAAGGGTCTCGTCGGAGACCACGCCGGAGAGCCCGTCGCTGCAGAGCAGGTAGCGGTCCCCAGCGCGGGCCTCGCGGACGGAGAGGTCGGGCTCGACCTCTCCGTGGCCGGAGAGCGCGCGGGTGATCAGGTTGCGCTGGGGGTGGGAGCCGGCCTCCTCGCGGGTGATGCGGCCCTCGTCGACCAGTGACTGCACGAACGTGTGGTCGTGGGTGATCTGCTCGAGCGAGCCGTCGCGCAGCAGGTAGCCGCGCGAGTCGCCGACGTGCACGAGCGCGAGGCGGGAGCCGGTACGCAGCAGCGCGGTGAGCGTCGTGCCCATGCCCTCGAGCGCGGGGTCGCCGAGGATCATCGCGCCGATCTGCTCGTTGGCCGCGGTCACGGCGGCGCGCAGCGAGGTCAGCAGGTCGTTGCCGGGCGGGTCCTCGTCGAGGGCTGCCATGGTGGCGATCGCCAGCGAGCTCGCGACCTCGCCGGCGACGTGCCCGCCGACGCCGTCGGCGACCGCGAGCAGCCGCGGGCCGGCGTAGCCGGAGTCCTCGTTGCCGTCGCGCAGCAGGCCCACGTCGGAGCGCGCGGCGAACCGCAGTGCCGTCGCCATGCGCCTACTTCCGCAGCTCGAGGACGGTGCGGCCCACGCGTACGGGCACCCCGGCCCGCACGCTGGTCGGGCTCGCCACGCGGGTGCGCTCGACCCAGGTGCCGTTGGTGGAGCCGAGGTCCTCGACGTACCACTCGTCGTCCTGGCCGAACAGCCGCGCGTGGTGGCCGGAGGCGTAGTCGTCGGCCAGCACGATCGTGTTGTCGGGCGCCCGGCCGACGGTGATGGGCACCGGTCCCAGTGGGACCGTCGTGCCGGCGAGCGGGCCCTCGGTCACGACGAGCGTGGTCGGGGCGCCACGGCGGCGGCGCGGCTCCTTCGGCGCCCGGGAGGCCCGCGCAGGGCGCTCCGCGCGGATGGCGCCGCCCGAGCCGGTGCCGCGGCGCGCGAGCCGGGTGCCGAACAGGTCGGAGCGCATGACGCCCACGGCGGTCAGCACGAACAGCCACAGGACGGCCAGGAACCCGAGCTTGATGACCCCGAGCGTGAGCCCCGAGAGCTCCTCCACGTCACCAGCCCTTCGTCGCCGCTGCTGGCGAGATCATCGCAGCCCCGGGACGAAGGAGTCGGGGTCCTCGCCGGCGGGTCCGTAGGCGTCGGGTCGCAGGGCGACCGCGTCGCTGTGGAAGACGACGGTCGAGCGGCCCAGCACCACCGTGTCGCCGTCGCGCAGGTCGGTGTCGCGCACCCGCTGGCCGGCGACGATCGTGCCGTTGGTGGAGCCCAGGTCGAGCAGCCGGGCGCGGGACCCTGCGACCTGGAGGGATGCGTGCCGGCGCGAGACACCGGGGTCGTCGAGGCGCAGGTCGGCCTCGGAGCCGCGGCCGATGACGGTGACGCCCTGGCGGAGGGGTACGCGCGCGCCCTCCACCTCGAGCCACGGCTCGGGGGTGCGCGCGACCCGCTGCACGACCGTCGCGTCGGCGCCGCGCGGGACGGGTGCCGGAGGCCGCCGCTCCTGCTCCGACCAGGCGGCCCCCGCCGGAGCGGGGGCGGGTGCCGGGGCCCGGCGCGCCTCGACGCGGACGGGCGGGGGTGCCGCGTCGGCCCGCGAGCGCACGCGGAACATGCCGGTGTCGAGGTCGTCGTGGCGCTCGAACTCGACGCCGACCCGGCCCGTCGGCGAGTAGCCCTGGGCCTCGGCGTGCTCGGCCACCATCGCGGCCAGCTCGGCGCGCAGGGGCTCGGACCAGGGGTCGAGCCGCTCGGAGTCGCGCGGGCTGAGCTCGACGACGTAGGAGTTGGGCACCATCACCCGCTCGCGGGAGAGGACCTGGGCCTTGTCGTCGGCCTCGCGCTGCAGCGCGGCCGCGATCTCGACCGGCTTGACCTCGGACTTGAAGGCGCGGGCGAACGCGCCGTTGACGAGGGTCTCGACGCGCCGCTCGAAGCGCTGCAGGACGCCCACGGCACCTCCCTCGTCTCGCGTCGTCGGATCCCGCCGGGGCCTCTGCCAGGCGGAGTTCGCTCGTCGGCGCACCAGCGGTGGCGCACCCCGATCGTAACGCGCAGGGGCCGCGGGACGTCCCGACGCGTACGCGTGCCTGTGGAGGCTGCTACCCTCAGGGACTGCAACGTCCTGCTCCGGCTGCCCGGAGGTTCGCTCCGCGGTCGCTCCGCGTGGGTCCGGCGGTGCATGCGCGAGTGGCGGAATGGCAGACGCGCTGGCTTCAGGTGCCAGTGCCCGAAAGGGTGTGGGGGTTCAAGTCCCCCCTCGCGCACCCCTCACCTCCTCGAGGCACTGCCTCCGGCGGCGCGCGCGGGCGCTGCGCCGGCGAGATCGCCGGCGAAGTCCTTCGCCCACCACAGGAACGACGACGCATGCTCCGCGTGCGCGAAGCCGTCACCCGCCAAGGCGCGCAACAGGTCGTTGCTCCAGACCACGAGCCGGCCCAGGGTCATCGACGTCCTGTCGGCCGCCGGCAGCTCGAGGCCCCAGATGGAACGCGCCAGAGCGCGCTTGCCGACGTCGGGACTCCCGTAGGTCACGATGGGCAGGAACCGGTCGGGCTCGACGATGCAGAGGACCTTCGTGAGCAGGGCCTCCTTCCACCCCTTCATGCCGATGGGGCAACCAGGCTGCACGAGGTAGGTCAGCCGGTCCTCGATGACCTGGTCCTCCGGGCCGTAGAGCAGGAACCGCACGGACTCCGCGACCCGTCGCGCGCCCTCCCGCGGCCCGAGGTCCTTCCACTCGTTGTTGAAGACCGTCATCTGGCCCGCGTAGGCCCCGACCGGGCTGTTGGCGAAGAAGTGGAACGCCTTGGGGTCGGCCCGGTCGAGGCCGTCCTCGGCGAAGACCCGCTGATAGGTCGCCCAGAACTCCGCCACGCGCGGCTCAGGGGCCGGGTGCTCCGCGAGGAAGCGCGCCTTCAGCGCCTCGACGCGGGCGCGTCGGTCAGGCTCCACCTGCTCGGGCGTCGGGAAGTCGGCTCTGGACCGCGAGTACGCCTGCACAGCCGGGCGTCGGCCGCCGGCCGCGCGAGGCACCGGCTGCGGGTCCCCGGCGACCCAGACCTCGCCGCACCGCTGGCAGCTGTAGCGGCGCCGCTGGTCGGTGAGGACGTCGAGCACGTCCGGTGAGCGAGAGCCGCAGGAGGGGCACAGGGTGTCGACCATCGAGCCATCCTGCGCCTACTCCCCCGACGCGGCCACCAGCGCCAGCGCGGTGTTGGTCGCCGACACCAGGGTCGTGACGACCGCAGCACGGCGGGGGAGGTCACCGCGTACCCCTGCCGTCGCCGCCGACAGCGTGTCGGTGGTGTGGATCAGGACCGCGAGCTGCACCGCCCGCCGGCGCTGCTCCCCCTGCAGCACCAGAAGGTCGGCGCCGATGAGCACGGTGCGGATCCCGAACATGCGGAAGGGGTAGAAGCCCGACCGGTCCAGCCGGGTGTCGGTGCCGAGGCGGCCGAGCAGCAGCTGGGGCGCGAGCAGGCCGGCGGCGCCGTTGACGATGCGGATCGTGGCGAGCGTCTTCCGCGCAGCAGCGGGACTCAGCAGCATGGCTTCCCCTTCGCGCAGAGCCGTTGTCACGACGGTGACGCCGGTGGTGCGCCCCTGTCAATGTCTGGGAGGGCAGGCGCTTGACACGGACCTGCCCCGGTGGTGTGTTGTGATCAACGGCGCCCAGGAGGCCCCCATGCAGTCGATCCGAGTGTCGAACTGGTTCGGTTCGATCGTCTCCGCGCCGCGGGTCGTCGTGGAGGTCGAGACGGTCGAGCAGATCGTCGAGGTCATGCGCGACCCCGAGCGCTATCCCGCTCCTGTGCGCGCCGTCGGGTCCAACCACTCGACGACCCCTTGCGGCGTCGCCGAAGGCGGCACGCTGCTGGTGATGCGCAAGATGGACCGCATCCTCGAGATCCGCGACGACACGGTGACGGCGCAGGCGGGCGCGCTCTACCTCGACGTCAACATCCTGCTGCGCAAGAACGGCCTGCAGTTCTACGTCAACGTCGAGCTCGGCAACATCACCATCGGCAGCGCCTGCACGGGCGGCACCAAGGACGCGTCGTTCGCGGGCGAGTTCGGCCAGCTCGCGTCCTACGCGGTCGCGATCAAGATGGTCACACCCTCCGGCGAGCTGGTCGAGTTCACCGAGGACGACCCGGAGCTGCTCCAGGTGGCGCGCTCGAGCTACGGGTTGTTCGGTGTGGTCTACGAGGCCACGTTCCGCGTGCGCCGGCTCGACGCCCTCAGCGTCCACCACGAGCACTTCACCTTCGAGCAGTTCGCCGCCCGGCTGCCCGAGCTCAGCGCCCGCGGCGAGTCGATGATGCTCTACATCAACCCCTTCACCGACAGCGTGACCGTCGAGTTCCGCCACTACGAGCCGGTCGGCGACCCGCGCACGCTGACGTCCTGGCAGTGGAAGCTGCGCAACTACGTCTGGAGCCACGCCGCGCCACTGTTCGGCCATCGGGTCACCACCCTGGTGAGGAGCAGGCGTCTGAGGGGCTTGCTCTACGACCTCTACAACCGCTTCATCGTCTTCGCCCTGCTGACCTTCGTGAAGGGCGAGCGCACGGCGGCCATGGCGCAGCAGATCCGCTACCCCGTCGTGCCCACCAACGCCCGCTACACCTTCAGCATCTGGGCGTTCCCCGAGGAGCGCTACGTCGAGTGCCTGCGGGCCTACTTCGCCTTCACCAAGGAGCACTACCGCCGCACCGGCTACCGCGTCGACCTCCTCAGCGTGGGCTACCGCATCAACGACGACCAGAGCTCGCTGTTCTCCTACAGCTACAACGGGACCGTCATCACGTTCGACCCGGTGTCCACCGGCAGCGAGGGCTGGGACCAGTTCCTGCGGGCCTACAACCAGCTGTGCAGCGACCTCGGCGGGGTCCCGCTGTTCAACCAGACCAACTTCCTGACGCGCGAGCAGGTCGACAAGGCGTTCGGCTCGCGCATCGAGCAGTTCGACGCCCACCGGCGGCGCTACGACCCCGGAGGCCGGCTGCTCAACGACTACTTCCGCGAGCTCATCGCCTCACCGGGCGCCTGAGCCGGTGGACACCGAAGCCGTCGCCCGCAGCTACTTCGACAAGCTGACCAACGCCCACGACGTGTCCTACGTCGACACGCTGTTCACCGAGGACATCGCCTTCCACGACCCGGCCTGGGTGCCGACCGGGCTCGCCACCGGCCACGCAGAGGTCAAGCGCTTCTTCGGTGTCTTCTTCAAGGCGTTCCCCGACGTGCACTTCACGATCGACGACATCCTCTGGCAGGACGACAAGGCCGCCGTGCGCTTCACCTGGACGGGCACGCACCGGGCCAGCTTCCTCGGGCTCCACCTCACCGACCGGCACGTCTCCGTGCCCGGCATCGACATCTTCCACCTGCAGGGCGACCGGATCCGCGAGGTGCGGGTGGCCTTCGACCGCTTCGAGCTCGTCGAGCAGCTCGGCGGGATCCGGCACCCGCTCTGATGCCCCACCAGGTCGCGGTCACCATCCGCGCGGCCGTTCGACCCGGGCGGCTGCCCGGCCTGCGCGAGGTGCTCACCGCGATGGCCGACGACCCTGCCGCGAACGACGTGCTGCCCTTCGCCGAGCTGCCCGGGCTGCACTTCGCGCGGGTGGTCGTCGTCGACGAGCAGACCTCTCCGCTCCTCTTCCTGATGCTCGACTGCGACGCGCCGGAGCGCCGGCTGCTGAGGGCGCTCTCCCAGCACGAGGGACTCGACCGGCTCCTCGGCTGCTGCCAGGGCTACCCCGCGGTCGCGCGCCCGTCGGGACGTGCCCGCTTCCTGCGCAGCCACCGGCAGAGGAGCGCCGTGGTCTACGTCCACGACGTCGGACGTACGGTGCAGCAGGTACGCCTCGAAGCCCGCCTGCGCGCCGCGCTCGAGGACTCCCTCGACGAGGGCGGCCCGGTCGAGAGATCGTGCCGAGAGGTGCGTGAACGGCTCCGCCGCGAGGTCGCGTCCCGGCCCGACCTCACGGAGGCGCTCGACCGGCCCGCCCGCCCGGCGCTGCGCTTCCGCCTGCGTGAGGCGGCCCACCGCGTGGCGGTGCCGGCTGCGCTGCTCGTGCTGCTGCCGGTCGTGCTGCCGGCTCTGGTGCTGTGGTTCCTCGCGCTGCGCCGGCACGAGCGGCGGGACCCGGCCGCACGCGTACCCCTCGACCCGGCGCGGCTGCGCGCCCTCGGCGACGCCGAGGACTACGGCGTCCAGAACGCCTTCACGAGCATCGCGCCCGTCAAGCCCGGGCGCTTCTGGTCGGTGTCCTGCAGCATGTCGATCGCCGTGGGCGACTACGTCGCCCGCCACGTCTTCAACCACCAGGGCCTCTCGGGCCTGCGCACGGTGCACTTCGCCCGCTTCGACCGCGTCGGCGACCGGATGCTGTTCACGAGCTACTACGACGGCAGCCTCGAGAGCTACAACAACGACTTCGTCGACCAGATCGCGTGGGTGCTCAACACGGTCTTCGGCGTGGAGGAGGGCTTTCCGCGCACCCGCTGGCTCGTCCGCGACGGCGCGCACGACGAGGTCGGCTTCAAGGCGTTCATCCGCGGCCACCAGATCGAGACGCCGGTGTGGTGGTCGGCCTACCCGGAGCTCGCGGCCGTGACGGTCGACGAGAACGCGGCGATCCGTGCCGGGCTGCGCGGGCCGATGACCGAGCAGGAGGCGGCGCGGTGGCTGGCACGGCTCTGAGCAGGCGAGGGCGGCTCGCGATCGAGCGAGTCGACGAGGACGACGTGCAGGCGCTGGTCTTCCAGGGCTACGGCAAGCTGCGCGGCGCCTGCTACCTCGTGCTCGAGGTGGTCGACCCGGCTCGGGCCCGCGGCTGGCTCGCCTCGCTGGTGCCGCGGGTGAGCGCCGGGTCCGGGCGCCCCGACGGGCGTGCGGTCAACGTCGCGGTCACGCACGAGGGCCTGCGCCGGCTCGGGCTCGCTGAGGCGTCGCTCGCCGAGTTCCCCGTCGAGGTCCAGGAGGGCATGACCAGCCCGCACCGCAGCCGACTGCTGGGCGACGTGGGCGCGGCAGCGCCGGCGGGCTGGGAGTGGGGCGGGCCGGGGAGCCCGTCGCCCGACCTGCTGCTCCTGCTCTACGCGCCCGACGACGAGCAGGTAGCCCGCCTGCGCGACGAGGAGGCTGCGCGCGCGGAGGCGTCGGGCCTGCGGCTGGTGCGCGCGCTCGACACGCACGACCTCGGGCCGGTCGAGCACTTCGGGTTCCGCGACGGCGTCTCGCAGCCGGCCATCGCCGGCTTCGGCCGCCCGGGGCCGGCGATGCACACCGTGCGTGCCGGCGAGTTCGTGCTGGGCTACCGCAACGAGCACGACCAGGTGCCGCCGACGCCGACGGTCGACGCGGCCACGGACCGGCTCGACGTGCTCCCGGAGACGGCCGGCGGCCGGCGCGACCTCGGCCGCGACGGGTCCTACCTCGTCGTCCGGCAGCTCGAGCAGGACGTCCACGCCTTCTGGCGGTTCCTCGACCAGTGCACGCGGCGGGCCGACGGCAGCAGCGACGGGGCGGCTCGCACCCGGCTCGCGGCCCGCATGGTCGGTCGCTGGCCCGGCGGCGCGCCCGTGACGCAGTCGCCCGAGCACGACGACCCGGCGCTCGCGGAGTCGAACGAGTTCGGCTACGCCGCGGACCTCGCTGGACACGTGTGCCCCGTCGGCGCGCACGTGCGGCGCACCAACCCGCGCGACTCGCTGCCGCCGAAGCCCGGCACCGACGCTTCCGTGGCCGTGGGCAAGCGCCACCGGCTGATGAGGCGCGGCCGTGAGTACGGCCCGCCGGTCGACCTCGCCGGCGTCCTGGCCGGCGGCGAGCTCCCGCGCTGGGACGACGAGGCGGGGGACGTACGCGGCCTGCACTTCCTGTGCCTGTGCGCCGACGTCGCCCGCCAGTTCGAGTTCGTGACGCACACGTGGGCGCTCAACGCCCAGTTCGACGGCCTCTACGACGACGCGGACCCGCTGCTCGGCGGCCACCTCCCCACCGGTCACAGCTTCACCGAGCAGGCGGTGCCGGTGCGCCGGCGTACGCGCGGGCTCCCCGCCTTCGTCACCGTCCGCGGCGGCGCGTACTTCTTCCTGCCCGGCGTCCGGGCGCTGCGCTACCTCGCCGCGCTCGGCGGCTGAGCGCCGTCCGTCGCTGTCAGACCCGGGGTGCACGGTGGTGCTGGCCCCACCTCGCGGACTCCAGCCAGCACCGTGGGCGCGGGCCGCCCGACCGGCCAGGCTGGGACCACCGGCCCGGTACCGCGCTGCGCCGACCGGGTGATGTCGGGACTGGAGTCCCTGGCATCGAGGAGTACGGTACGGTACCGTACTCGGGACAGGAGAGGAGGGGCTCGTGACCGTGCTGTCCGCACCCCCGACCACCGTCGACGGGCCGCCCGCGGCCCTGTCGGACACCTCGCCCTGTGCCCAGCTCGACGCCCGTGAGCGCGAGCTCTGCACGGTGGCCCTCGACCTGCTCGCCGAGACCGGCTACGAAGCGCTCTCGATGGACGCGCTGGCCAAGCGCGCCCGGGCGAGCAAGGCCACGATCTACCGGCGCTGGTCCAACAAGGCCGAGCTCATCGTCGACGCCCTGCGCCTGGTGGGCGACTGCGGCTTCGTGGTGCCCGACACCGGCAGCCTGCGCGACGACCTCCTCGAGGCCGCCCGCGCGTTCGGCACCGTGGCGGCCAGCCGCTCCGGGCTGTTCGCCAGCGTCGCCCACGCGACCAAGACCGACGAGCGCCTGTGCACCGCGGTCCGCGAGCGGCTCACCGAGCCGCGGCGCCGGGTCATGGTCGAGATCGTCGAGCGCGCCGTGGCCCGTGGCGAGCTGCCGGCCGGCGCAGCGCGCCTGCCGCTGGCGCACGACCTGCTCCCCGCCCTGCTCATGGCCCGGCTGGCGATGCGCCAGCCCGTCGACGAGTCCTTCGTCCTCGACCTCGTCGACACCGTGCTGCTCCCGGTGCTGCGGCAGCCCGTCCTGGAGCAGCAGCCGTGAGCGCCCCCACCCTCGAGCGCACCGCTCCCGCCGTCGTCCCCGCCGCCCCCGTGGCCCGCGTCCTGCGCGCGCCGCTGCGCGCCCTGCCGGCGGCGCGCGAGCTGCTGCTGCTGGCCCTGCTCTACGTCGGCTACACCACCAGCCGCCTGCTCGCCGACGGCGACGTCGCCGAGGCCCGCCGCCACGCGCGGCAGGTGCTGTCGGTCGAGCGGTTCCTCGACATCGACGTCGAGCACGTGCTCAACGACGCGGTGCTGCACGTGCGCTGGCTCGAGGTCGGCGCCGCCTACTGGTACGCGGTGCTGCACTACGTCGTCACACCCGCGGTCCTGCTGCTCGTGTGGCGCCGCGGCCCGGCGGTCTACCGGCCGGCGCGTCGCGCGCTGGTGCTGGCGACCGCTGCGGCGCTGGTGGGCTTCCTGCTCTTCCCGACCGCACCACCGCGCCTGCTGGGCGGCTACACCGACGTGCTGGACGCGACCTCCGCCTGGGGCTGGTGGGGCGCGCACGCCTCCGCACCACGCGGCCTGGGCGGGGCGACCAACGAGCTCGCCGCGATGCCCTCGATGCACGTCGGCTGGGCGGTCTGGGTCGCGCTGGTGCTGGCTGGTCTCGCGAGGCACAGGTGGCAGCGGGCGGCGGCCTACGCCTACGCCGTCGGCACCCTGCTCGTCGTGGTCGTGACGGCCAACCACTGGCTGCTGGACGGCGTGGTCGGTGGCGCGCTCATGCTCGCCGCGCTGGGCGTGGCAGGGGTGGCGCCGGTCGCGGGCCGCACCACTGCGTCCCGCCGCACGCCGATTTCTTTCGCCCAGGCAAGGACTTTCTGAGCGTTTCGCCCTTCTGAGTGATCGGTTTCGTCCGATAGCCGGCCGCGTCGGTGCACGTTATTGATTCGTGACCGTCGAATGCTTGGCCAGGGGCTCCCACCTCCGTACGGTGCGAATGTCCGGTCCAGCAGAGCAGGCCTCGACCTCGTCCTCGCGACCCCCGTGGTCGCGTCGACCACCGAAGCCCGGTCTGCGGGCACGTGTTAGCGCTCACAACGAAGAGAGTCCGCTATGACACACGAAGAACCAGACGGCAGCGTCTCACTCGACGGGCTCCCGGCCTCGACCCGCCGCACCTTCCTCGCCCTCGCTGGAGGTGTCGGTCTCGCCGGCGCGCTCGCCGCGTGCGGCGGCGACAGCGGCGGGGTGGGCGGCAGCGCCTCCGGCGGCGGTGGGTCGACCAGCTCGGCGGGATCAGGCGGCGGCGGGGGTGGTGGCAGCAAGCCGACCCTCAGCCAGTGGTACCACCTCTACGGCGAGGCCGGCACCCAGCAGGCGGTCATGCGCTACGCCAAGGAGTACCCCGACGCCAACGTGAAGGTGCAGTGGACCCCGGGCGACTACACCTCGAAGCTGGCCTCCGGCCTGCTGTCGAACAACGGTCCTGACGTCTACGAGAGCAACGTCGACGTCGACTCGGTCAAGAGCGGCCAGTGCGTCGCGCTCGACGACATCGTCAACAAGGCCGACTACACCGACGCCGACATCAAGGCGACCTCGGTCGACGGCAAGATCTACGGCGTCAAGATCGTCGACGACATGGGCCTGCTCTACTACCGCAAGAGCCTGCTGTCGAAGGCCGGCGTCCAACCGCCGACGACGATGGACGAGCTCATCTCGGTGACGAAGGCGCTGTCCAGCAACAAGATGAAGGGCCTCTTCATCGGCAACGACGCGGGCGTCACGCCGGCGTTCGGCGGCGGGTCGCTGCTGGGCCAGATCTGCTGGGCGGCCGGCAGCGACTTCCTGACACCGGACGGCAAGCCGGGGTTCCTGACCCCCGAGGTCAAGCAGTCGTTCCTCAAGCTCCAGCAGCTGGCCAACAGCGGCACGATCCTGCTCGGCGCCCCCACCGACTGGTGGGACCCGTCGTCGTTCACCCAGGGCCTCGCCGCCATGCAGTGGTGCGGCCTGTGGGCCTACCCCGGGATCCAGAAGGCGCTCGGCGACGACGTGGGCGTCGTCCCCTGGCCGAAGCTCTCCGCCAGCGTCGGCAAGCCGTCGACCTTCCTCGGCGGGTGGACCTCGATGGTCAGCGCCAAGTCGAAGAACGTCGACGCGGCCAAGGCCTACACGAAGTGGCTCTGGGTCGACAACGAGAAGGACCAGGAGGACTTCAACACCTCCTACGGCTTCCACGTGCCGCCGAAGAAGGCGCTCGCGGCCAAGGCCACCAAGCTGCAGAGCGGCGTGCCGGCCGAGGCGCTCAAGATCTTCAACGACTACGCGGTGCCGGGCAACCCCATGTGGACGCCGAAGATGAACTCCGCCTACGCCGACGCCGCGACCGCCATCGTGCGCAAGAAGGGCGACGTCGACTCCAACCTGGCCAAGGCCAAGGCCGTCGTCGAGTCAGAGCTGGCCCGACTCTCCAAGTGATCCCGCGCCGCAGGGCCGGCACCCGTGCAGGGTGCCGGCCCCGACGGCTCTGACGGACAAGGAGTGTCCATGAGCACAGTTGACGCCACCACGGCTGTGGGACCGACTGCCACGACTGCGCCGCCGCGGCGGCGCCGGCGGGGCAACAAGGGAGCCACCCGCGCGTTCTGGCTGTTCGCGGGCCCGTTCCTGCTGGGCCTGGTCGTCTTCGTCTACCTGCCCATCATCTGGAGCGCCGTCCTCAGCTTCACGAGCGCCCAGAACACGGTCACCTCGACCAACTTCATCGGCTTCGACAACTACGTCGACCTGCTCAAGCCGGGCCCGTTCCGCAGCAGCCTGTGGACCTTCACGATCTTCGCGGCCATCATCGTGCCGCTGACCTTCGCCCTGGCGCTGCTGCTCGCCGTGCTGCTCAACCAGGTCACGATCGCGAGGGCGTTCTTCCGCTCCGCGTTCTTCCTGCCGACCGCGTGCTCCTACGTCGTCGCGTCCATGGTGTGGAAGCTGTCCATCTTCAACGGGGTGCGCTTCGGCTTGGCCAACCAGGTCATCGGCGCGTTCGGCTTCGACAACATAGCGTGGCTGTCGTCGATCAGCCCACCGTGGTACTGGCTGGTGCTGGCGACGGTCCGGCTGTGGCTGCAGCTCGGCTTCTACATCATCCTGTTCCTCGCCGGCCTGCAGCGGATCTCGCCCGAGCTCTACGAAGCGGCCTACGTCGACGGCGCGAAGCCCGGCTGGCAGACGTTCCGCTTCATCACGGTCCCGCAGCTGCGCACCACGTCGGTGTCGGTGCTGCTGCTCCTGCTGATCGCGGCGTACCAGGCGTTCGACGAGTTCTACAACCTGCTGGGCAACAGCTCGCTCGCGCGTCCGCCGCTGGTCTACCTCTACTACACCGCGCAGGGCAACCAGGACTACGGCCACGGCAGCGCCGGCGCGATGATCCTGGCCATCCTCATCATCATCGTCACCCTCGTGCAGGGCAGGATCTTCGGCTTCGGGAGGGCGGAGAAGTGAGCACTGCCACCGTGGCGCAGGACGCCCCCGTCACCTCGCACACGCACCGGCCGCACCACCGCACACCCGGCTCCGTCCTCGGGGCAGTGGCGCGCTACGGCGCGCTGGTCGTCGCGACGCTGCTGTTCCTGCTGCCGTTCTACCTGATGCTGCGCAACGCGCTCTCGGCCGAGACCGACATCACCTCGCCGGACTGGACGCTGTTCCCGAAGTCGCTGCACTGGGGCAACGTCAAGGAGGTGTTCGACGACCCGTCGGTGAGCTTCAAGCAGAGCCTCATCAACTCGTCGGTGATCGCGCTGGCGCAGACCGCCGGCACCGTGCTGCTCGCCTCGATGTGCGGCTACGCGCTGGCCCGCATCCCCTTCAGGTTCTCGACGCCGATCTTCTACGCGGTGCTCGTGACCCTGATGGTGCCGCCGGCCGTCACCTTCGTGCCGAGCTTCATCATCGTCTCGCGGCTGGGCTGGGTGAACTCCTACCAGGGCATCATCGTCCCGGTGATGTTCAGCGGGTTCACGGCATTCCTGTTCAGGCAGTACTTCCTGAACTTCCCGAAAGAGCTCGAGGAGGCCGGCCGCATCGACGGGCTGGGCTACCTCGGCGTGTTCTTCCGGATCGTGGTGCCCAACTCGATGGCGTTCTTCGCCGCCATCTCGGTCATCACGGTGATCGCCGCGTGGAACCAGTTCCTCTGGCCGCTGGTCGTCGGCCAGGACCCGTCGAAGTGGACCGTGCAGGTCTCGCTCTCGACGCTCCTGACGGCGCAGACCATCAACCTGCACGAGCTGTTCATGGCGGCGCTGCTCTCGATCGCGCCGCTGGTGCTGGTGTTCGTCTTCCTCCAGCGCTACCTGGTGCAGGGCGTCGCGGAGACGGGCATCAAGGGCTGAGGCCCTACTCGAAGACGACGTAGTCGGGCCGGGGCCGCAGTCTCATCACCTCGCGGGGTGTCATGAGGCGGTGGCCCCGCTCCACGTCTTCCTGCAGGAAGAGCTTGAAGCCGGTGCGCACGAACGACGGGGTGTCGGCCACGATCTGGCGGTAGGTCCCGGTCTTGGCGCCGGGGCTGCCGATGCCGTCGACCGACTTGAGCAGCACCACGCCCTTGTGCGGGTGCAGCCGCCTCTCGTCGCGGACGATCCGCGGCGAGAGCTGGTGGTAGACCATCACCTTCTCGGGCAGGTGCCCCTCGGCGACCACCGAGGCGAGGTAGGCCGCGACCACGTCGAGCTCACTGCCGGTCGTGTGGCCGAAGTTCCGGCCGGGCAGCTCGTCGTCGTCGACCGCCCACTCGGGGTCGAGCGCGATGCCCACGTCCGGCTCGCGCAACCACTTCTCGTAGGCCTGTACCTCGGGCAGGAAGTCGGCGCGGCCCGGCTGGATGCCGAGCAGCAGCACGGCGTGCGCCTTGCGCGCCGCCCGCAGGTACTTCTCGACGAGCGCGTCGTCCGAGCGCGAGCGGTAGGTCTTGTCCTTGCCCGCCGAGCCGTGCACGAGGGTCGCGAGGAACTCGAAGACGGGTACGACCGTGCGCCCCTTCGCGGCGTAGGGCGCCGAGCGCGCCTTCAGCTGCGCGCCCTTGCTCTCCAGCGTGCCGGTGCCCAGGATGCCCAGCGTGCTGGCGTGCTCGTGCCCGGCGAAGCCGACGAGCAGGTGGCCGGGGAACAGCGGGCCGCGTCCCCACGGCGCGACCGCTGCGCGCCTCGGGGTCGGGGACGGCGTGGGCGAGCTTGCTGGGCTGGTCGTCGGGGCCGTCGGTGTGCTGGGGGCCGGCGACGGCGTACCGGGCTGGGGTGCCGTCGCGGTCGACGCGCCGTGCGAGCAGCCGGCGAGCAGCGCCGCCGCGAGCGCCGTCGCGGCGGCCCGGTGCCGTGTGCGCATCCCGCCTCCTCGCTGCCGTGGTCGAGCCCCAACCTTCGCAGGTCGGGCCCGGGCGCCAACTACCCTGGCAGGCGATGGCTACGTCGGTCGCACCCGAGCTCGGGGCCGGAGCCGGCGTGGCGCCGGCTCCCGGCGCGGTCCGTGCGCGCCACGCCCGACCGCGTACCAGTCGTCTCCCCGACCTGCTGGTCGGCCTCGCGTTCGTCGTCGCCGAGCTCGCCGTGCTGTGGCGCACCCGGCCGGCGCCCTACTGGGGCGACTCCTACGAGGTCTACCGGCACGCGCTGGCCTGGCCCGAGCGCGGCTCGGAGCCGGTGCACCACGCGCTGCGCATCGGCACCCTGATCCCGGTGCGCGGGGCGATCGAGCTGCTCGGCCGGGGCCAGGGCTCCTACTACGCCTGGCCCGCGCTCTGCTCGGTGCTGCTCGTCGCCTCCACCTACGCTCTGGCGCGCCAGCTCGGCGGGTTCGCAGCCGCGGTGCTGGCGACGACCGCGATGGTGCTGACGCCCGCGCTGGTCGACGCCGGGTCCGGTCAGAACCTCACCGCGTTGCAGCTGACCCCCGACGTGCCGTGCGCGGCGTTCCTGACGCTCGCCTACGCGCTGCTGGTCGCGGGCTCGCGGCGGCGCAACCCGCTGTGGCTGGCCGGTGCGGGTGCCGCGCTGGGCTGGGCCTACCTCGTGCGCGAGTACGCCGCCTTCGTCTTCCCTGCCTTCCTCGTCGCCGTGCTGGCGCTCAAGGTGCGGCCGCGGCGCTGGGTCTGGCTGGTCCTCCCGGCGCTCGCCTGCTACGCCCTTGAGCTGGCCAACGGGCAGTACGTCTACGGCTGGCCCTTCGCCCGGCTGACCGAGGCGAGCAAGCACGGGTCCGAGGGCGCGGGGGCGACCACCAAGGACCGCGCGCTCAACGGCTTCTGGGACGCGCTGCAGTCCAACCCTCGCGGCACGACGATCGGGGTTCTGGCGCTGGTCGCGGTCGCGGGCGTCGTGGTGGCCCACCGGCACCGCCTGGCCGCGCTGGTGCTCGGCTCGTGGCTCGCGGCGTTCTGGCTGGCCCTCACGCTGACGGGCGGGTGGCTGCACCCCGAGGCGCCCTCGCTGCGCAACTTCTACATCCGCTACTGGATCCCGGTGCTGCCCGCCGCCTACGTCGGCTCGGCCGTGGTGGCCGTCGCGCTCGGCGGGCTGCTGCTGCGGCTGCTGCCCTGGCGCTCGCTCCGGGTCGTCGTCGGCTCGGCGGCGGTGGTCGCGGCGCTGGCGTGGTACGCGGTGCCCTCCGTCGACCTGTTGCGCCACCCCGGCAACGACGAGCCCGCCTGGAACGCCGTACGCGCGTGGCTGGTCCACAACGAGCCGCGCCGGGTGCTGGCCGAGCCGCGCGCCGCGCGGACGCTGACGTTCTACACGCGCGAGCCGGTCGGCGGCGACGTCGTGTGGGGCGGGGCCATCGACGCCTACCTGGGCGACTTCGACCCGTCACGGCCGCCGGCGCTCAACTCGAGCTTCCGCGGCCACCTGCCTGCCACGCGCTACCCCGCCGACGACGCGCTGCTCGTCGCGCCGACCGGGCCGAAGGGCGAGCACCTGCCCGGCACGTCGCTCTACTTCGACGCCCCGATGGACGACGACGGCTGGACCGAGGTGCTCGACGTCTACCCGCTGCGGCTCTACGTCGCCGACCGCTCGGCGCTCGCGAAGCGGCTCGGCCTCGGCTGAGCTGGCTCAGGCGTCAGGGCTGAGCAGCGCCTGCGCGTCGGCGCGGGCCTCGTCGGTCCACGGCGTCGGGCGACCGCTCTCGGGGTCGACGCGGACGACGACCCGGCTGCCCTCGGCGTGCACGACCGAGCGGTCGGCCGACTCGACGCGGAAGCGGTAGGTCACCGAGGTGGTGCCGACCTTCGCCACCCAGAAGTGCACGCTGAGCGGGCCCGGGTGGAGCACCGGCACGCTGTAGGTGATCCGCAGCTCGCGGACGACCTGGATGACGTCGGGCTTGGTGGGCTTTCCGTAGCGGAAGCTGTAGCCGCGCGCGGTCCAGTAGGCCGCCAGCGCGCGCTCGACGAGCACGACGTAGCGCGAGTTGTGGAGCATGCCCAGCGCGTCGAGGTCGTCGAAGTGCACGTCGACGGTCTCGACGGCACCGGCCGGCGTGTCCTCGGGCATGCTGCTCCTCCTCCGGCGGCCCGTCGGCCGCGCGCGACGACAGTAGGCCGTGCGGGCCCGCGTGCGGGCGGGCGGGTGCTCTGAACGCGTGCTGAACGCGTACGTGCACGGACGGTTGAACACGCAGCCACTGACGTACGTTTCCCCCGGCGTCGCACGACGCCAGGCACGGAGGAGCGGACCATGGGACCCACGCACATCAACGGGCTGCCGGCCCACCCGCTGCTCGTGCACGCGGTGGTCGGGCTGGTGCCCCTCGCGGCGATCCTCGTCGTCGTGGCCGCCGTGTGGCCGGCCGCGCGCGTCCGGCTCGGGGTCGTCCCGCCGCTCGTGGCGCTCGCCGCTCTGGTCTCGATCCCCCCCACCACGCACGCCGGCGAGGCGCTCGAGCACGACCTCGGCGTGGAGAACCCGCTCGTCGAGAAGCACGCGCACCTCGGCGACCAGCTGCTGCCGTGGGTCGCCGTCCTCTTCGTCGTCGCGGCGGTGGCGTGGTTCCTCATGCGCCGGCCGGCGACGCCGCGGGCGCTGCACGCCGTCACCGCGGTCGTGGCCGTCGTGGTGGCCGTGGGCTCGACGTGGATGACCTACCGGATCGGCGACTCCGGCGCCAAGGCGGTCTGGGACGGCGTGGGGGCGTCGCGCAGCTGAACCTGTGAACTTGCACAGGAAGTGAACGCGACCGCCTCGGCGCCCGTTCGACAGGGACGACCGACCCCGCGACGCCCTCGAGGCCTCGACCAGACCCCGGAGCACCCATGACCTCGTCCCCCGTCCTCGGCCGCCGCGCGATGCTCGCCGGAGCGTGCCTGACCTGCGTCGGAGCCGTCGCCGGCTGCTCGTCCTCGTCGGGCTCCGACTCCGGCTCCGCGCCTGCCCAGCCCGCCGGCTCCGCACCCGCCGCGGCTCCCAGCGCCGCGGCGTCGAGCTCGGCCTCGGGCTCGGCGTCGGCCAGCGCGTCCTCCGGTTCGAAGGGGCTGGTGGCGCTCGCAGACGTGCCCGTCGGCTCGGGCGTCGTCGTCGACGGCTCCGACGGCCCGCTGGTCGTCGCCCAGCCCCAGGCCGGCACGGTCGTCGCCTACTCCGCCATCTGCACCCACCAGGGCGTGGTCGTGGGCGTCGACGGCGACCAGGCCGCCTGCCCCGCCCACGGCTCCCGCTTCCGCCTCAGCGACGGCTCGGTCGCCCGCGGCCCCGCCCCGAAGCCCCTGCCCAAGGCCAGCGTCGCCGTCCAGGGCGACCAGGTCGTCCTCGCCTGACCCGACCCTCAGGACCGCGATGGCTTGCGAGCGGTGCGGAGCTCAGACCCCGCGCAGCATGCCCCCGTCGACGGGGTAGGTGCTGCCGACGGAGTAGCTGGCCCGCTCGGAGCAGAGGAACACCATGAAGTCGGCCACCTCCGCCGGCGTCGCGAAGCGGCCGTTCGCCGCGTGCTCGCGCGCGACGCCGTCGAGGTGGGCCTGCCAGTCGCCGCCGCTGTCGGCCGTGAGCTGCTTGGCCGTCTTGACCCAGTCCGGCGTGAGCACCAGCCCGGGGTTGATGCAGTTGACCCGGATGCCGTCGCCCACGACCTCGGTGGACAGCGTCTTGCTGAACATCATCAGCGCGGCCTTGGTGACGTTGTAGATCGGCTCGTACGACAGCGGCTGCACCGCGCAGATCGACGCGTTGTGCAGCACGACCCCGCCCCCGCGCGCCCGCATCGTGGGGACGAACCCGCGCGCCAGTCGCACCGCGGCCATGACGTGCAGGTCCCAGTAGGCCTGCCACTTCTCGTCGGGCGCCTCCTGGATCGTCTCGTTCGAGCCGGACCCGGCGTTGTTGACCAGCACGTCGGCGCCGCCGAAGCGCTCGGTCGTACGCGCCACCAGCTCCGCGCACCCGGCTGCCGTCGCGACGTCGCAGGCCAGGGCCAGCGTCTCGACGCCGCGCTCGGCCGCGATGCGTCCGGCCTCGGCGGCGAGCCGGTCGGCCCCGCGGGCCGCCATGACGACCGAGGCGCCCTCGGCCGCGAACCCCTCGCTGACGGCGAGCCCGATGCCGACGCTCGCTCCGGTGACGACGGCGACCTTGCCGGCGAGTCCGAGGTCCATGTGCGCTGCCTTCCGACGCTGGGAGACGCTGAGGGCGCACATCGTCGCACCGGTAGGTGCGAACGCCCCCGCCGCGGGGCAGGATGATCACCGTGCCGGAGCTTCCCGAGGTCGAGGCGCTCGCGAGGTTCCTCACCGAGCGCGCCGTGGGCCACGTCGTGGCGCGCGTCGACGTGGCCGCGATCAACGTGCTGAAGACGTACTCACCGCCCATCACCTCGCTCGGCGGGCTGGCCGTCGAGTCGGTCACCCGGCACGGCAAGTTCCTCGACATCGACGTCAGCGGCCTGCACCTGGTCATCCACCTGGCACGTGCCGGCTGGCTGCGCTGGTCCGACACCCTGGGCGCGACCCCGCCGAAGCCGGGCGGCAAGGGACCGATCGCGCTGCGCCTGCACCTCGACGACGGCTCGGGCTTCGACCTCACCGAGGCCGGCACGCAGAAGCGGCTCGCGGTCTACCTGGTCAGCGACCCGCTCGAGGTGCCAGGCATCCGCACGCTGGGTCCCGAGCCGCTGGCCGAGGAGTTCACCGTCGACGTGCTCGCCGGCATCCTGGCGCGCGCGGGCCGCCAGCAGGTCAAGGGCGTGCTGCGCGACCAGTCGGTGATCGCCGGGATCGGCAACGCCTACTCCGACGAGGTGCTGCACGCGGCGCGGCTCTCGCCGTTCAAGCCCGCCTCCGGCCTGAGCGCCGACGAGGTCGCGCGCCTCTACGCGGCGGTCGAGACCACGCTCGAGGACGCGGTGGGTCGCTCGGTCGGGCTGGCCGCCGGGAAGCTGAAGGCCGAGAAGAAGATCGGCATGCGCGTGCACGGCCGCACCGGCGAGGCGTGCCCGGTGTGCGGCGACACGGTGCGCGAGGTGTCCTTCGCCGACCGCTCGCTGCAGTACTGCCCCACCTGCCAGACCGGCGGTCAGGTGCTCGCCGACCGGCGGCTCTCGCGGCTGCTCAAGTGAGCCGGGCTGTCACGGCCCGCGCACGCGTCCTCACTGACACACTGGCGCCATGCTGAGGACCAGGGAGGAGCGGGAGTTCGCCGCCACCCCTGAGTCGGTGCCCGAGGCCCGCCGCGTCCTGCGTGGCGCGTTGAGCGCCTGGAACCTCGACGAGCTCGTCGACGGCGCGGCCGTCGTGGTGACCGAGCTGCTGACCAACGCGGTGCTGCACGCCTGCGAGCCGATCCGACTGGTGCTCGAGCCCCACGGCGAGCGCGGCCTGCGCATCGAGGTCCACGACGGCTCCCCTCACATGCCGCTGCGCCCGCGCGCCGACACCGACGCCACGACGGGGCGCGGCATGGGTCTGGTGGCACTGCTCGCCGAGCACTGGGGGGCCGAGCCCGAGGGTGAGGGCAAGCTCGTCTGGTGCGAGATCGGGCCCGAGGCCCAGGAGGCCGAGGCGCTCTGGCCGAGCGCTCCGGCCGGCGACGAGTTCGACCTCGAGTCGTGGGGCGACCTGCTCGCCGAGACCGGTCCGACCCGCCACACCGTGCACCTGGGCGACGTGCCGACAGACCTGCTGCTCGCCGCGAAGTACCACGTCGACTCCCTGGTGCGCGAGCTCACGCTGACGGCCACCGGCGCCGAGAGCGGCATCACGGGCGCCCTGCCCGCCCACCTCTCCGAGCTCATCCGCACGGTCAGCGTCGAGTTCGCCGAGGCGCGCCAGTCGATCAAGCGCCAGGCGCTGGCGGCCGACGAGCGGGGCGAGGCGCGTACCTCGCTCACCCTCACGCTCCCGCCTGGCGCTGCCGACGCCGGCCGGCGCTACCTCGCCGCTCTGGAGGAGGCGGACCGCTACGCGCGCGGCGAGCGGCTGCTGACCCTCGCCTCGCCGCCGCAGCACACGCTGTTCCGCCGGTGGTACGTCAGCGAGCTGGTCCGGGCGCTCGAGCGCGCCCAGGCCGGCGAGCCGGACCAGCCCCCGACGAGCTTCGAGTCCTTCCTCCTGCACGCGGTCGACGAGCTCGCCGAGCTCCAGCTGGCGTCCGCGCTGGCCGCCCGCCTGCACCGCGCGACCGAGGCGCTGGCCGGCGCCCAGGACCTCGCGGCGGTCGCGGAGGTGGCGGTCGAGCACGCGGTGAGCGAGCTGGCCGCCGCGGGCGGTGCCGTGCTGCTCGCCGACGGGCGCTGGCTGCGGGCGCTGGCCACCGTCGGCTCGGTCACCGTCGAGGGCGAGGCGCAGGTCTCCGCGCCGCTGCCCGGCGCGCAGGCGCACCGCACCGGCGAGGCGGTGTGGGTCGAGTCGCGCGAGGAGCGCGACGAGCAGTTCCCGGCCCTCGTCGTACGCGGTGACGGCGTCGTCGCCACCTGCGCCGTGCCGCTCGTGGTGGCGGGCCACAGCATCGGCGCGCTCGAGCTCGTCTTCTCCGAAGGGCGGCTCTTCAGCCCCGACGAGCGCGCGTTCTGCACGGCGCTCGGCGGAGTGGCCGCGCAGACGCTCGAGCGGGTGCGGCTCGACGAGTCCCGCCGGCAGATCGTGCAGCGGCTGACCCGGCTGCAGGCGGTGACCAGCGCGCTGGCGCAGGTGCGCGACACCGAGGGCGTCCTCGACGTCGTCATCTCGCACGCGGTCGGCCTGGTCGGCGCCCGGATCGCCTCGCTGAGCCTGCTCGACCCCGACGGCGCGACCCTGCGCACGCGTCGGCTGCAGCCGACGCCCGGCGAGGAGCTCCACCGCTGGGCCAGCTACTCGCTGCACGACGACCTGCCGGCGTCGGAGGCCCTGCGCACCGGGGACCCGATCTGGGTGGGCTCCGTCGCCGAGCGCAACTCGCGCTGGCCCGCGCTGCGCGGTGTCTCCGACGACTTCGAGCACACCACGGCGGTGCTGCCCCTGGCCGTCGACGACAGCGTGCTGGGCGTGCTCACCCTGAGCTTCTCCGAGGGCGACCACGGCGGCGGCGAGCCCGCGTGGGAGTTCTTCACCGCCTTCGCCGACGCCTGCGCCCAGGCCCTGGAGCGCGCGCGGGTCGCCGAGAGCGTGCAGGACGCCAACCGCAAGCTGGCCTTCCTCGCCGACGCGACCGGTCAGCTGGGCGAGAGCTTTGACATCGACCGCACGCTGGTCAACCTGGCCCGGCTCGCGGTGCCCGAGCTGGCCGACTGGTGCGTGGTGCACCTGTTCGAGGAGGGTGAGCTGCGGGTCGTCGCCGTCGAGCACGTCGACGCCGACCGCCGCGAGCTCGCCCGCGAGGTGCAGGAGCGCTGGCCGGCCTCGGTCAACGACGGCACCGGCATCGGGCGGGTGGTCCGCACGGGCGTGCCCGTCTTCGTGCCGGACATCCCCGCGGTGACGGCCCACCACCTGCCCGACCGCGACCCGCAGCACACCGCGGTGCTGCAGGAGCTCGGGTTCGAGAGCCTCCTGCTCGTGCCGCTGTCGGCTCGCGGCCGCACCCTGGGCGCGCTCTCGCTCATGACCTCCGGCTCCCACCGGCACTACGGCGAGGCCGACTTCGCCTTCGCCCAGGACCTCGCCCGTCGCGTCGCGGTGGCCATCGACAACGCACGGCTGTTCGCCGCGCTGGGGGCCGGGCTGGGCAGCGCCCAGGAGGGCGGCGAGTCCGCGGAGCGCCTCGCCGCGATCCTCGAGACCGTGGTCGACGCCTTCTTCCGGATCGACACCGAGTGGCGCTTCGTCTACGTCAACCGTCCCGCCGAGCGCCTGCTGATGCGCCGTCGCGAGGAGCTGCTGGGGCGCAGCATGTGGGACCTCTACCCCGCCGCCCTCGGCACCGACTTCGAGCTGGGCTACCGCTCGGCCATGCAGACCGGGCAGCAGGTGACGTTCGAGGCCTACTACCAGCCCTTCGACGCGTGGGTCGAGGTGCGCGCGACTCCCGACCCCGAGGGTCTGTCCGTCTTCCTGCACCGCGTCGACGAGCGCCGGGCGATGGAGGCCGAGCGCGAGCGCGCCAACGAGCGGCTGCGCACGGTGGCGGCCGCCAGCTCGCGCTTCGCCGCCCTGCTCGAGCCCGCCGAGGTGCTCGACGCGCTCACCGCCCTGCTCGTGCCGGCGATGGGCTCGTACGCGCTGGTCGCCCTGCGCTCCACCGTCGGCGCCGCGATGCTGCAGGGAGCGCCGCGCGGCGACGACGACGTACGCCTCGTGCACCTGCGCCACGCCGACCGCTCCCGCGAGGCCGAGCTGGCCGCGCTGCTCGGCGGGGTGGCGCTGCGGACCTCCGACGAGAGCGGCCCGGGCGCCGTGACGCGCTCCGGTGTCGCGACCGAGCTGCCCGCCGGGGTCCGGTGGGGCGACTCGCCGCTCGACCCGGCGCTCGCGGAGCTCACCGCCACCGACGCGTACGCCGTGCCGCTCGTCAGCCGCGGACGCACGCTGGGCGCGGTCGTCGTCGCAGCCCCCGAGGAAGGGACGACCGACCGCACGCTGGTCGACGAGCTGGCCGCCCGGGCGGCGGTCGCGCTCGACAACGCGCTGCTCTACCGCGCCGAGCGGCGCAACGGCATCGAGCTGCAGCGCCACCTGCTCCCGCGCAGCTCGCCGCAGGTGCCGGGCGCCCAGATCGCCACGCGCTACCTGCCCTCGAGCCAGGGCGCGCTGACCGGCGGCGACTTCTACGAGGCGCTCGAGACGCCCGACGGGCTGGTGCTCGCGCTCGGTGACGTCGTCGGCCACGGGATGCGCTCGGCCGCGCGCATGGGCCAGCTGCGCGCGATCGTCGCCGCCCTCGCGCTGCAGCGGCTCGACCCCGGCGAGCTGCTCGGCCGCATCGCCGCCGACGTCGACAAGCTGCTCGACCTCGGGCTCGCCACCCTGCTGGTCTGCCGGTTCGACACCGCGACCCGCTCGCTGGCGGTGGCCTCGGCCGGCCATCCGCCGCCGCTGGTCACCGCGGTCGGCGGGCCGGCGGCCTACGTCGAGCTCGACGCCGGGCCGCCGCTGGGAGTCGGCGCCGAGGACCTGCCCGAGCACGGCGCCTACCCGATGGTGACGGTCGAGGTGCCGGTCGGCGGCACCGTCGTGCTCTTCAGCGACGGGCTCGTCGAGAACCGCGGGGAGAGCCTCACGCTGGGGCTGGAGCGCCTGCGCCTCGCGCTGCAGGAGGTGTCGCTGCCGCCCGAGCTGGTGGCCGACCACCTGCTGCGCGCGACCGGCCGTGAGCAGGGCGGGGACGACGACGTGGCCCTGCTCGTTCTCCGCTCGGACGCTCGGACATGGCCAGCCGCGCGCGAGGAGCCGTAGACTTCCGCGACTGCCGGGTCACCGCACCCACGCGTCCGCGCCCTGACCCCGAGCTCCCCCGGGACCTGCCTGTGACGATCAGCGACCAGAGAAGCACGCCGCCGCCCGAGCCGGGTCGACGGTCGGGCGGCTTCGGCGAGCCTGAGCGCCTCGGCGACCCCGGTGACGCCGGCACCGCCAAGGTCGTCTGGACGCACCCGCTCGACGAGATCGAGTCCGAGCGCCCGGCCGAGGCCCTGCGCCCGCGCTGGTGGGTGCGCCGTCGCCGCCTGCTCCTCTGGACGCTCGTGGCGCTGCTGGTCGTCGGCGCCCTCGCGGGGTTCGCCACCTGGCTCGCGCTGGGCCTGCAGGACTCGGCCAAGAAGGTCAAGACCAGCGCCACCGCGGCGCAGGACGAGCTCACCGCGTTCAAGGACGTGGCCCGCACCGACCAGGCCGCCGCCAAGAGCCACCTCGAGGCCGCCGCCCTTCAGCTGGCCTCCGCGCACGCCGCGGCGGACACCCCGCAGATGCACATCGCGGGCAAGGTCCCCTACGCCAAGATCCCGGTCTCCGACCTGGGCCACCTGCTCACCGCCGCCGACCTCAGCGTCGAGGCGGGCCGTGACGCGCTCGACGTGGCCGCCGCCGTGCAGCCCAAGACCACCGTCGGCGGCGCGCCCGGCATCTACTCCAACGGCAGCTTCAACATCCCGGTCCTGCGCCAGGCGACCGCCAAGGCCGAGCGCATCCGCGACCTCATGGTCCGCGCCGAGCGCGAGCTGCTCGCGGTCGACGGCACCGGGGTCAAGGAGCAGGAGGTGCCCGGCATCCGCGACAAGGCGCTGTCGCAGGCGCGCGACCTGCGCCGCCAGATGGAGAGCGCGATCCCGCTGCTGCAGATCCTGCCGCCGGCGCTGGGCGCGAACGGGCCCAAGACGTACCTCGTCACCATCAACAACCAGGCCGAGATGCACGGCTCGGGCGGCGCGCCGCTCTCCGTCGGCACCGTCACGCTGACCAACGGGCTGCTCGGGCTCGGCACCCCGTCGAGCACGTCGGACTACGTGTTCCCGAAGGCGCTGCCGCAGCCGACGGCGCGGGGCAACGCCAACCCGCCGCTGCTGTGGAAGCCGGTCAAGGGCGACCCCTTCTATGCGGTGGGCACCTACGCCAACGGCAAGCAGGCGACGCCGTTCGTCACCGCGGGGCTCAACCCCGACTTCCGGGTGGCGGGCGAGAGCATGGCGCGCGCCTGGCAGGGCGGCACCGGGCAGGAGGTCGACGGCGTGGTGTCGCTCGACGTCTCCGCCATCCGGCAGCTGCTGGCGGTCACCGGGCCGGTGCAGGCACCGGGCTACGGCGAGATCAACGCTGGCAACATCGCCCAGGCGCTGCTCGCCGACGTCTACGCCACGGCAGACAGCCCGGCGCGCCACCAGCTCAACGCCGCACTGATGGGCGCGATCGTGCAGCGGCTCGCCAGCGGCGAGCAGCTCACCGACAAGGCCAAGGCGCTCGCCGCCGTGGCGCCGGGACGGCACCTGCAGATGTGGATGAAGGACTCCTCGCTGCAGCAGACGCTCACCGAGAACGGCTTCGCGGGCGCGATCTCCGACCCCGACACCGGCGACCACATCGCGGTCTACTCCCAGAACGCCGGCCTCACGAAGGTCGACGCGCTGCAGGACCGCACGGTCGACGAGGTGGTCCGCCTCGCCGCCGACGGCTCCGCGGCGATCACCCGCACGGTGACCCAGCACAACAAGGCCGCCGACCGCACCCACGGAGTGATCAAGTCGGAGCAGAGCGGCTGGGCGCGTACCGGCTTGATCAGCCTGCTGCCCAAGGGCGCGAAGGTCACCAAGAGCGCGCCGGCCGAGTCGGGACTCGGTTCCAACGCTGCCATCGTCGCGGGCAAGAGCGGGATGCTCTCCGCGCTGGAGAAGCCGCTGCTGGTCGACGCGCTCGGGCGGCCGTGGGCCCGGCAGACGGTGCAGATCGCGCCGGGCGCCGTGCTGGGCCAGGAGTTCTCGTTCAGCGCCCCGAAGGTGGCCGTGCCGACCGACACCGGCATGACCGTGACCCTCACCTACGACCCCGACAACGCGTTGAACGTCACCAACACCCGGGTCGTCGTGATCCCGCCGGCGGGCTACCGAGTGGCGCCCGGCGACGGTGTGCAGGTGCTCGCCGGGCAGGGCGTCGTCAACGTCGCGCTCGACCGCCAGCGCACCGTGTCGGTGTCCCTCGTCAAGGGCTGACGAGTGCACACGCCCCAGCGGGGGACAATGAGTACCTGCGGGAGGCCGTCCCGCGCCCCGACGACCACAGGACGCACGTGACCGGCATCGCCTCCTACACGCTCTCCAACACCGCGCTGGTCGCGGTCGCGGCCCTCGAAGGTCCGGTCGTCGTCACGTCCGACGAGATCGACGCGCGGCTCGCCGAGAGCATGACGCGGCTCAAGCTGCGCCCGGGCACGCTGCGTGCGCTCACCGGCATCTCCGAGCGGCGCTGGTGGCCGGAGGAGGTCTCGTTCGCCGAGGCCGCGGCGATGGCGGGCGCCAAGGCGATCTCCGAGGCGGGCATCGACGCCTCCGAGGTGGGCCTGCTGATCAACTCGTCGGTCTCACGCGACCACCTCGAGCCCTCGACCGCGTCGGCGGTCCACCACATGCTGGGCCTGCCGCCGTCGGCGCTCAACTTCGACATCACCAACGCCTGCCTCGGCTTCGTCAACGCGATGCAGATCGCCGGCACGATGATCGACTCCGGCGCGGTGAAGTACGCCGTCGTGGTCAACGCCGAGGGGGCCCGCGCCACCCACGAGGCCACCATCGCCCGGCTCTCGCGCCCCGAGACGACCCGCGAGGACTTCCTGCAGGAGTTCGCGACGCTCACGCTCGGCTCGGGCTCCGCGGCGGCCGTTCTCGGCCGGGCCGACGAGCACCCCGGCGCCCACCGCATCCTCGGGGGCATCTCGCGCGCGAGCACCCAGCACCACGAGCTCTGCATCGGCGACCTGACCCAGATGCGCACCGACCACCGCGCCCTGCTCGACGCCGGTGTCGCGCTCGCCAAGGACGTCTGGCAGGACGCCCGCGACAGCGGCTGGGACTGGTCCGACATGGACTGCTACGTCATGCACCAGGTGTCGGCGGTCCACATCAGCTCGGTCGTCGACGCCCTCGGCATCGACGCGGCCAAGGCGCCGACCACGTTCCCCCGGCTGGGCAACGTCGGCCCCGCCTCGCTGCCGATCACGCTCGCCGCCGAGGCCGACAAGCTGGCCGCCGGCGACCGGGTGCTGTGCATGGGCATCGGCTCCGGCCTCAACGCCTCGGTCATGGAGATCGTCTGGTGAAGCGGGGCCTCGGCGATCCTGCCGACCGCTTCCGCAACCCGCCGTCCCCCGCCGTCCGGCCCCCGGCCGGCCTTCCGGGTCTCGACCCCGCCTGGTCGCGGCTGGTGCAGGCGGTCGACGGCGAGGGCGCGACGCGTACGTGGCACGTCCTCGACAACGCCCCGTCGCTGTCCGGCGAACCCGTGGGCACGCTGCTGTGCGTCCACGGCAACCCGACGTGGTCCTACCTGTGGCGCTCGCTGCTCGCGCTGGGCGCCGAGAAGGGCTGGCGCGTCCTCGCCGTCGACCACCTCGACATGGGCTTCTCGGAGCGCACCGGCACGGTGCGGCGTCTCGAGCGGCGCGTCGACGACCTCTCGCGTGTCTCTAACGCCTTGTCGCTGTCCGGGCCGGTCGTGACGGTCGCCCACGACTGGGGCGGCGCCATCTCGCTGGGCTGGGCGCTAGCCCACCGCTCGTCGCTCGCCGGTGTCGTCCTGCTCAACACGGCCGTGTCCGACGCAGGTGCGGGACTGCCGCCCGCGCTCCGGGTGGCGCACGCCCGCGGTCTGCTCCACCTCGGCACGGTGGACACGCCCGCGTTCCTCGAGACCACCCTCGCCCTCGCGCACCCGCGCCTGGCGCGCGACGTCGCCGCTGCGTACCGCGCTCCCTACCGCGGCGCGCGGCGGCGGGGTGCCGTCGGCGCGTTCGTCGACGACATCCCGCTCTCGCCCGCGCACCCGTCCGCTCCGGCGCTCGAGGCGGTCGCCTCGCGCCTCGGCGAGCTCGCCGACGTGCCCGCGCTGCTCCTGTGGGGCCCGCGCGACCCCGTCTTCTCCGACCGCTACCTCCGCGACCTGCGCACGCGGCTGCCCCACGCCGACGTCCACCGCTTCGAGACCGCCGGCCACCTGGTGGCCGAGGACGCGGACGTCGCCGCCACCCTCTTCGCCTGGCTCGGCAGTGCCAGCGGGCCCGATGTTGATCGGCTAGGGCGATCAACCTCGCGCCAGGCCGAGCAACGTGAGTCGGCCTCGCACGAGTTCGATCGGCCAGGGCGATCAACGTCGGCGGCGCGCCCGCTCTGGGCAGGGCTGGAGGAGCGGAGGGGCGAGCAGGAGCCAGCGGTGGTGGAGCTGGCGGGCGCGGGGCGGACGGTCAGCTGGGCGATGCTCGCCCGCCGCGTCGACGAGCTCGCCGCCGGGCTCGCGCAGAGCGGGGTACGCAGGGGTGACCGCGTCGCGCTCCTCGTCCCACCGGGCGCCGACCTCACGGCCGTGCTCTACGCCTGCCTGCGCATCGGCGCGGTCATCGTCGTGGCCGACGCCGGGCTCGGCATCCGTGGGCTCCACCGCGCGGTGCGCGGCGCCGGCCCGCAGCACGTCATCGGCATCCCGCGCGCCCTCGCCGCGGCCCGGGCGCTCGGCTGGCCGGGCCAGCGGATCGCCGCCGGTCCCCTCGACCGCGTCACGGCCCGCGCACTCGGCGTCGAGCTCAGCCTGCGCGACGTCGCCCGCCGCGGCCGGGGCGCGGAGCTGCCACCGGCGCCGGGCCCCGACGACGAGGCCGCGGTGCTGTTCACCTCGGGCTCGACCGGGCCCGCCAAGGGCGTCGTCTACAGCTTCGGCCAGCTCGCGCGCATCCGGGACCTGCTCGCCGAGACCTACGACGTCGGCCCGGGCACGCGTCTCGTCGCGGCGTTCGCGCCCTTCGCGCTCTTCGGTCCGGCGCTCGGCGCCGTGTCCGCCGTGCCCGACATGGACGTCACCGCTCCGCGGACTCTGAGCGCACGCACCCTCGCCGAGGCGGTCGCCGCGGTCGAGGCGACCACCGTCTTCGCCTCCCCGGCGGCGCTGGCCGCGGTGCTCGCCTCGGCGGACGAGCTGAGCCCGGCATCCCGGGCGGCGCTGGGCGGCGTACGCACCCTGCTCTCCGCCGGCGCTCCCGTGCCGGTCCCGCTGCTGCGCCAGCTGCAGGACCTGCTGCCCGCCGCGAGCCTGCACACGCCCTACGGCATGACCGAGGCGCTGCCCGTCACCGACGTCACGCTCGAGGAGATCGAGAAGGCAGGTCAGGGCGAGGGTGTCTGCGTCGGGCGACCCGTCGCGGGCGTCGAGGTGGCGATCGCGCCGCTGACCGCCACGGCCACCGCACCCGGCCCGCTGACCGACGAGGTGGGCATATCTGGCGAGATCGCCGTGCGGGGCGAGCACGTCAAGCGCGGCTACGACCAGCTGTGGCTCGCGCAGCAGGCCTCCGCGCGCGACGCCGGCTGGCACCGCACCGGCGACGTCGGCCACCTCGACGCCGACGGCCGGCTCTGGGTCGAGGGCCGCCTCGCCCACGTCCTGACCACGGCCGACGGGCCGCTGCCGCCGGTGGGCGTCGAGCAGCGCGTCGAGACGGCCGAGGGCGTCGCCCGCGCGGCGCTCGTCGGCGTCGGCCCCATTGGCGCCCAACGCGCGGTCGTCGTCGCCGAGACCACGCCCCACGCCACGAGCGCGGGGGTCGCGCCCGTGGAGCTCGCCGACCGCGTACGCGCCGCTGCCGGCGTCGACGTCGTCGCCGTCCTCGTCGTGCCGGCGCTGCCCACCGACATCCGGCACAACTCGAAGATCGAGCGCACCCGGGTCGCCCGCTGGGCCGGGCGACTGCTCGCCGGGGAGCGGGCCGGCCGGCCGTGACCGTGCTGGTCACCGGCGCGTCCGGCATGCTCGGCGCCGCGACGGTCCGCGCGCTGCAGGCTCGCGGGGACCACGTACGCGTCCTCCAGCGCCGCCCCTCCGGGCTCGTCGGCGTCGAGGAGGTCCTCGGCTCGGTCACCGACGGGGGAGCCGTCGAGCGCGCCTGCGCCGGCGTCGACGGCGTCGTGCACCTCGCCGCCAAGGTCTCGATGACCGGCCCGCAGGCAGAGTTCCGGCACGTGAACGTGGACGGTACGCAGCGGCTGCTCGCCGCCGCCGGCGACGTGCCGTTCGTCTTCGTGTCGTCGCCCTCGGTCGCGCACGCCGGCCGCGCTCTGGTCGGGGCGGGAGCGGGACCGGCCGACCCCGTACGCGCCCGCGGCTCCTACGCGCGCACCAAGGCCGCCGCCGAGCTGCTCGCGCTCGAGGCCGGAGCGGTGGCGGTGCGTCCGCACCTGGTGTGGGGACCGGGTGACACCCAGCTCGTCGCCCGCATCGTCGCGCGCGCCCGCGCCGGGCGCCTCGCGCTCGTCGGCAGCGGCGCGGCGCTGGTGGACACGACCTACGTCACCAACGCGGCCGATGCGATGGTGGCCGCGCTGGACCGGGCGCGGGAGCTCGCCGGCACCGCCCACGTCGTCACCAACGGCGAGCCGCGCCCGCTGGCCGAGCTCGTCGAGCGCATCTGCGCAGCAGCGGGTGCGCCGGCGCCCACGCGGCACGTGCCCTTCCGGGTCGCTGCGGCGGCCGGGTCGCTGGTCGAGAAGGTGTGGCCGGTGGTCGGACCGCGGGTGAGCGGCGACGACGAGCCGCCGATGACGCGCTTCCTCGCCGAGCAGCTCTCGACCGCGCACTGGTTCGACCAGCGGGAGACCCGGCGGGCGCTGCGGTGGGAGCCGGCCGTCCCCCTCGAGCAGGGCTTCGCCCTGCTGGCGGAGTCGTACGCGGCGGGCTAGACGACGCCCGAGACCTGGGAGCGCACGAAGGCGCCGTCGAACTCGACCACGGTCACATCCTGACCACGCACTTGCTCCAGCTCGCCGCCGTAGCGGAAGCCCAGACCGCCCAGCCGGTCGAACATGGTGTGCATGTCGGGGGCCGCGTCGTAGGTCGGGACGACCGCCAGCTCGCTGATGACCAGGCGTACCCGCCGGAGCGTCTCGGACCCCCCGTCGAGCACCAGGGGCTCCGCACCCTGGACGTCCATCTTGAGCAGGACGTCGTCTGAGAGCGTGCGCCCTGCCGCCCAGCGGTCGAGGGTGTCAGTTCTCACGACCTCGCCCGCCCAGCCGTTGACGTGGGGGAACTGCACCGCCATCTCGGACCCCGGCTCGAGCAGCGAGGCCGCCTGGTCGTGGCTGCTCGGGCGGCGCAGCGTCGCCTCCCCGACGGAGTCGGACAGTGCGACGGCGTGCACCTCGACCCGTCCCGGCCAACGAGCCGCCACGACGCGCAGGTCGTCCTGGCACTCGCTCTGCGGCTCGAAGCAGTGCACGACCGCCTCGGGGAAGGCCAGGCAGAGCAGGTCGACCTCCTGCCCTCGGTTGGCACCGACGTAGAGGACCGTCCGCACGTGCAGGCCGAAGCGGTGCTCGAGGTCGCGCAGCGCGTCGAGCTGCCGTGTGCCGTGGACGCCGAGGCGCCAGGTGCTCCGACCGCCGTGCGCCCGGTAGGCCAGGTCGGAGACCCGTCGTAGGACACCGGCGGTGATGCGTCGTGTCAGCACCGTCAGACCTTAGCGTGGGCACATGGTCTACGGAGCGCTGCCGACGATCGACGCCGCCGACGTCGTGCCAGGGACACCCGTTCTCGACGTGCGCGAGCAGGCGGAGTGGGACGAGGTCCACCTGGAGCGCGCGCAGCACATCCCGCTGAGCGAGCTGTCGGCGCGGGCCGGCGAGATCGTGGTCCCCGAGAGCGGGCCGCTGGTCGTCGCGTGCCACCTGGGCGGACGCTCCGCGCAGGTCGTGGCGTGGCTGCGGGCCCAAGGCGTCGACGCCCTGAACCTCGCGGGCGGGCTCGACGAGTGGGAGGCCCGGGGGCTGCCCGTCGTGCGCGGCTAGCCGTGCCCGAGCTAGGCGCGGGTCTCCCTGCGCTGGCGCACGGCCTCACGGCCGGCGAAGGCCAGGAAGAGCGCGTTGCAGACGAGGTAGCGCCGCCACAGCCGCCGCGGCTCGCTGAGCAGGCGGTGCACCCACTCGAGGCCGGTGCCGTGCAGGAACGCCGGAGCCTCGGGCTTGGCGCCGGACAGGAAGTCGAACGCCGCGCCGACGCCGACCAGCACGCACGAGACCTGGTCGGTCAGGGCCGCGATCAGGTTGTCCTGGCGCGGAGTGCCGAGGCCCACCCACACGACGTGCGCGCCGGACTCGGCGATGCGCGCGGCGTACTCCTCGACGTCGTGCTCGGTCGGGTCGCGGAACGGGGGGGGCGAGCACGCCGACGAGCTGGGCGTCGGGGTAGGTGCTCTTGATCTCACGCTCCAGGTCGGCGAGCACCGCCTCCGAGCCGCCGAGGAGGAAGTGGCGCACGTCCGGGCGTGCCAGCACGGCCTTCATCAAGCTCGGGCCGCGCACGGGCCCGCGCGGAGCGCGGCCGTTGACCAGGCGGTTGAACCACACGAGCGGGGTGCCGTCGGGGAGGTTCAAGGAGTGGTGCGAGAGCGACGCGGCGTAGCGCGGCTCGCGCATCGCGATCGTCAGCGTGAAGGCGTTGCACATGTGGATGCCCACGCTCTGGCGCGCGAGGCCGGCGGCGACGATGGCGTCGGCCGCCTCGTCGACGGTGGAGTCGACGAGCTCGACCTCGCCGAAGCGGAAGCGGGGGCCGAGGCCCTGGAGCAGTCGAGCGCGGTCGGCTCGCGGGGCGCGGCGCAGGCCCGAGCGGGCGTCTGCGGCGTGGCTGGCGGCGGGCATCTGAGGGACTGTACCGGTCTGACGGGAACCATCGGGCTCCGCGACCTGGGCTCCGCCTCGTGCAGCGCGCTCCCCGCGGCGTCCAGGGGTCGGCTCGAGCAGGGCGCTCATGTGGCCTCCATCGTGCGTGGGACGAGACCGAGGTCGCGCTCCGAAGAATGCAGAACATCCGGTGTGAGACGGTGAGGCCACGCCGAGGTTCAGTGCTCGGCGAACTTTTCTCGGGAACGTCTCGCCAGGGCTCCTGCGGCAGCGGCTCGAGGCGCCCACCAGGGCGCTCGTGGAATACTCGGCGGCCAGAAGCCGCGGCGATGCCGCGTCCACGCACCCTGGGGACACTCTCCGAATGACGAAGTCTGCGCTCATCACCGGTGTGACCGGCCAGGACGGCTCGTACCTCGCCGAGCTGCTGCTGGAGAAGGGCTACGAGGTCCACGGGATCATCCGTCGGGCGTCGACCTTCAACACCGACCGGATCGACCACATCTACCAGGACCCCCACGAGTCCGACGTGCACATGGTGCTGCACCACGGTGACCTGTCCGACGCGACGATGCTGGTCAACCTGATGCGCGACGTGCAGCCCGACGAGGTCTACCACTTGGGCGCGCAGTCCCACGTGAAGGTCAGCTTCGAGATGCCGGAGTACACCGGCGACGTGACCGGGCTGGGCACGATCCGGCTGCTCGAGGCGATCCGCGCGAGCGGGGTGGCGACCCGGTTCTACCAGGCCTCGAGCTCGGAGATGTTCGGCTCGACCCCGCCGCCGCAGAACGAGTCGACTCCGTTCCACCCGCGCTCCCCGTACGGCGCGGCGAAGGTCTACGCCTACTGGGCCACGGTGAACTACCGCGAGGCCTACGGCATGCACGCGACCAACGGGATCCTGTTCAACCACGAGTCCCCGCGCCGCGGTGAGACGTTCGTCACCCGCAAGATCACCCGGGCGGTCGCGCGGATCGCGGCGGGGCTGCAGGAGGCGCTCTACCTGGGCAACCTGGACGCGGTGCGCGACTGGGGCTACGCCAAGGAGTACGTCGAGGCGCAGTGGCTGATGCTGCAGCAGGACGCCGGCGACGACTACGTGGTCGCGACCGGCCGTGCGGCGACCGTGCGCGACTTCTGCGAGGTCTCCTTCGCCCGGGCCGGGCTCGACTACCAGCAGTACGTCCGCACCGACCCGCGCTACGAGCGCCCCTCCGAGGTCGATGCGCTGATCGGCGACCCGACCAAGTGCAAGGAGGTCCTGGGCTGGGAGCCCAAGACCGACTGGCGCGCGCTCGCCGAGCTCATGGTCGACGCCGACCGCCAGTCGCTCGAGGACCAGCTCAGCGGCCGGCACGTACGCGTCGACAAGTGAGCGCAGCCCCTCCCCGGCTCACGGGGAGGGGTGGGGCCCGCCCTCGGGCGCTTCGCGCTGCCCGCCGTCGGGCGGCCCGCCCATGAGGGCGGTCCGCGCCGAGGCGTCGGTCGCCTCGCGCACGAACGACGCGCCCTTGTCGACCGCGAGCACGTAGGGATCGAGTCCCTCCAGCCAGGGGTAGTCGGGGACGTAGCAGAAGCGGGGGTCGAGCACGGCCGTCGGGCGGTTGGCCACCCACCAGTTCCAGTGGCTCTCGTCGTGCCAGACCGCGGTGACGCCGCGGGATGCGTCGGTGCGCACGTGCTCGGCGAGCTCCGTGCTCATGCCGAGCACCGAGCCGCGCGAGCCCATCCACACCCCGCCGCAGACGTAGCGCCGCTGCCGCCACCGGGGCACGCGTGCCGTCGACTCGCGACGGGTCTCCCAGGTGCCGCGAGGGCGCACCTGGCGGGGGCGGTAGTAGCCGGGGTGGCGCACCGCCGCCAGCTGACCGGGCCAGTCGGCCGGCCGGACCTGGTCGAGGAACGGGCGGACGATGCGCAGGTCGGAGTCGAGGTAGACCAGCTCGTCGCCGACGAGGTCGTCCCCCGCTCGGGAGAACAGCTCGTAGCGGTAGAGCGACGCCTCCGGCCAGCGCAGCGCCGGCACCGGCAGCACGTTGAGGCGCACCGTCCGCGAGGGCCAACGCGCGGCGAGCTCGTCGGGCGCGGCGTCGGTGAACAGGTTGAGCGTCACCTCGGCCGCGTCGACCAGGTGCTCCTCGACGTCGCGCACGAGGTCGTCGGCGAACTGGACGTAGCGGCCGGTGGCGATGACGAGCAGTCCCACGGATCTGGTCACGCGGTGCCCTCGGCGTGCGGCTGCGACGTCGGTGACACCTCTGTGGGCACGACCAGCTCCTTCGTCTCTTCACGGCGCGACCGCTCGTGCGAGGGTAGCCGAGCGCTCGCGGTGCGCCGGGCGTGCGGCGCCGCCGCGTACCCTAGGGGACCGTCCCGGCCGTGACGAGCGCGGCTGACCTCGACGGAAGCCGATGCATGCCCCTGAAGCAGTACCTCCTGGCCGCGTACAGGACGGTGCCTCGGCGGTCGCAGCGTCACCTCCGTCTCGTCGTCCTCGCGCTGGCCCTGATCTCGGTGCTCGACCTGGTGGCCCTCGTGCTCGTCCTGGGCATCACGGCGCTGGGCTCGGCGAGCGAGGAGGACCGGCTCAAGCCGATCCCGGGCTTCGTGCGCACGCCGCTGTCGGACGTGGGCATCAGCTCACCCAATGCGGTCGTCAGCACGTTGGGCATCGTCGTGGTGCTGCTGTTCGTGGGCAAGGGGGTCCTCGCGGCGGGCGTCCTGCGCCGGGTGATGCGGTTCCTCGCCCGACAGGAGGCGGCGCTCACCTCCGGCCTCATGGCCAAGCTCATGCGCGCACCCCTGACCTTCCACCTGCCTCGTCGCTACATCGACGTGATGACCGACATCACCGTGGGCTCCGAGGCGCTGCTCATGAAGGCGGTCGCGCCGGTCGTCCTCATCGCCGCCGAGCTCGTGCTGGTGGCCATGCTGACGGTCGGGCTGCTGCTCCTCGCGCCCCTCGTGGCGCTCGGGTCGCTGCTCTACTTCACCGTCGTGCTGACAGTGCTCAACCGGTGGATCGGTACGCGCGCCCGCCGCGCGGGCGAGGTCGACGTCGACACGACTCGCTCCGGCATGATCGTCATCCAGTGGGCCCTCGGTGGCTTCCGCGAGGTCGTGACCCGCGGGGTCTCCGACCACTTCGTCGACCGGGTGTCCGACATCCGCTCGCGCGGTGCCGCCAGCCGCGCCGAGGTCGCCTACCTCAACATCCTGCCGCGATACTTCCTCGAGTCCGCGCTCGTGCTCGGCATGGCCTTCGCGTTCGCGATCCAGCTGCCCTTCGTCGGGTTCTCGGGCGCCGTGTCCGGGCTCGCGTTGTTCGCCGTCACCGGGTTCCGCCTGTTGCCGAGCCTCCAACGGCTGCAGAGCAGCGCCGCCCTGATCCGCAGCGGCCAGCCCTTCGGGGAGCGCGCCCTCGCCCTGCAGGGCCAGCTCGACGAGGCCCTCGCCGTCGAGGCGCGCGCGGCGCGCGACGAGCCTGAGCTCGACGTCGAGCTGGAGCTGACGCAGGGCGTCGCCCTGGAGGGCGTGGGCTTCCGCTACGACGGCGCCGACCGCGACGCGCTCACGGACGTCTCGGTGCTCATGCCCGCCGGGCGGATGACGGCCGTCGTCGGGTCCTCGGGCTCGGGCAAGAGCACGCTGGTCGACATCCTGCTCGGGCTGCTGCCGCCGTCGGCGGGAGAGGTGCGCGTCGACGGCCTGCCGCTGCGCGGCGTGCGGCGCCAGTGGCTGAGCCTCGTCGGCTACGTGCCGCAGTCGATCTTCCTCATGCCGGCGACCATCCGCGACAACGTCGCTCTCGGGGTGCCCCACGACACCGACACCGACCAGCGTGTGTGGGACGCACTGCGGCGGGCGTCCATGGACGACGTCGTGCGCAAGCTGCCGGGCGGGCTCGACTTCACCCTCGGTGACGGGGGGTCCGGCCTGTCGGGCGGGCAGCGCCAGCGGCTGGGCATCGCCAGGGCGCTGTTCACCGGACCGCAGGTGCTCATCCTCGACGAGGCGACCAGCGCCCTCGACGTCGAGACCGAGGCGCGCATCACCGAGACGCTCACCCAGCTCGAGGGGCTGACCAAGATCGTCGTCGCCCACCGCCTCTCCACGGTCAGGGAGGCCGACCAGGTGCTGTTCTTCCGCGAGGGGTACCTCGTGGCGCACGGGACCTTCGACGAGGTGGGGGCTGCCGTGCCCGACTTCGCCCGCCAGGTCGAGCTCTCCGGCCTCACCTCCGAGCGGGTGGGCCCGTGAGCCCGCTGCGCAGCGCCCGGTCCGCGGCCGGGACGATCGCTCACCGGGCGCTGACGGCCTACGCGGAGCGCCAGCCGGGCCACGGTGCCGAGGGCACGGTGACCGTGCACTCGCAGGGCGGTCTGGGCAACCAGCTGTTCATCTACGCGGCGGGCCTCTCGGCAGCACGTGCAGCCGGTGCGGAGCTGCGCGTAGACGTCGGGCTGCACCGCGAGCGCGACGACCGGCCGTGGCTGCTCGACTCCCTCGGACTGCCCGCCGAGGTGGTCGACCTCGGATACGCCGAGCACCCGGGCGCGGGCCTCCTCGAGAAGTTCCGGGCCGCCCCTCGGGCGTGCAGCTACCGCGAGCCCGCGTTCTCCTTCGACCAGCAGGCGCTGGCCCAGCCTGCGGGCAGCTGCCTGTTCGGCTACTTCCAGTCGTGGCGCTACGTCGAGCCGGTGAGCGAGCAGATGCACGCCCACTTCCGCCGCCTCGCCGAGCATCGTGCCGAGCGGCTCGCGGCCGTCGACATCGACCCCGGTGCCGTCGTCGTGCACGTGCGCCGCGGTGACTACCTCGCGGCGGCGGGCTACCACGGCCTTGCTGGAGCGCAGTACTACCGCGAGGCGGTCGGACTCCTGCGCCGCTGCGGGTTCTCGGGGCCGCTGCTGCTGCTGAGCGACGACCTGCCGCTCGCGCTCGAGGAGCTCTCCGACCTGGGCGAGCTCGTGCCGCTCGCACAGCCCGGCATGGACGCCGTCGACGAGCTGCTCCTGATGAGGGCCGCGCCGGCCCTCGTCACCGCCAACAGCTCCTTCTCCTGGTGGGGCGGCTGGTCGGGGCAGCGCCCCGGGCGTCCGGTCGTCTCGCCGCGCCCGTGGTTCGACGAGCCGACCGTCAGCGACCGTGACCTGCTGCCGCCCTCGTGGCTGACCCTCGACCGGCGCACCTTCTCGGGCCGCTGAGGGGCGCCGTCGCGCCCGAACCGCTCCGCACGACCGCCCACCCCGCAGCCCGTCGACCTCCGAGGAGCCCCTGGTGCCCACGCCCACAGTCGGCGTCGTGATCCCGACCTACGAGCGCGTCGACGAGACCGAGCGCGCGGTGCGCAGCGTCCTGGAGCAGACGCGGCCCGCCGACCAGGTCGTCGTGGTCGACGACGGCAGCTCGTCGGCGACCGTCGAGGCGCTGGAGATCCGCCTCGCCGGACTGGCGACGCTGGTCAAGGCGCCGCGCACCGCGCTGCCGGGCCGCAGCCGCAACGCCGGCGTGGCGGTGCTGGACACCGACTGGGTCGCGTTCCTCGACTCCGACGACACGTGGGCTCCCGAGCGGCTGGAGCGACAGCTGCAGCAGGCGGCCCGGACCGGCGCCGTCGCGCTGTGCTCGAACGCGGACCGCGTCGTCGACGGCCAGGTCGCGGGCCGCGTGCTCGACGGGCTGCCCGCCACGCTCGCCCTCGCCGACCTCGTGAAGGTCAACAGCGTCATCAACAGCACCGTGCTGCTGCGCCGCGACGTGCTCCTGTCGGTCGGCGGAGTGGCGGCGTCCTACTCGGTGCGCGGCTGCGAGGACTACGCCACGTGGCTGCGCGTAGCCACGTCGCACGACTGGAGCGGCATCGACGAGCCGCTCGTGCGCTACACCGACGAGCCCTCGACCAGCATCCGGGGCGCGGAGGAGTTCGCCGTGCACCCCGGCCAGCAGGCCGCCTGGCTGGACTTCGTCCTCTGGCGGCGCGAGGCCGGGCGCCCGCTCGAGTTGGCGGAACAGGCGCTGGGCCGCGGGGTGCGGGCAGCGCTGCTCGCCGAGACCTCCGAGCGCGGCGCGCGAGCGGTCGCCCGTGCGCTGTCGTCGGGCCGCCGGCTCAAGGCGCTGGGCGGCACCGCCCTGCGGGCGCGACCGGGATCGCGCTGACGGCTCAGCCGCTGCGCGCGAGCTGCCAGGCGCCGTGCAGCGCACGCGGCCGCGCGGCGCCGAAGGCGGCGGCGCCGAGCGCTGCACGCGCCGCCTGCAGCCAGCGATGCCGGCGCGCGAGCGTCACCGCGAGGCCTACGCAGTCGAACGCGTAGCTGGCCGCGAGGTCCGGGCACCGCGGTTGCTGGTCCACCAGGCGGCTGCCCTCCCGCGCCACGGCCAGCGGTCCGGGCAGGCGCAAAGGGGACCGTGCGTGCAGCTGCGCGCGCAGCGAGGCGAGGCTCTGCAGCTGGCGCTCCCTGCCGGTCTGGCTCACCCCGCCCGGGTTCGAGCGGTGGTCGTAGAGCACCTCTGGCAGCGCCCCGATGCTCGCGACGTCCGACAGGCGGCACCAGAGGTCGTAGTCCTCGGCCGGGCCGACCTCGCGGTAGCCGCCCACCGCCAGCGCCAGCTCCTTGCGCATCATGACGGCACCGTGCGGCAGCACGTTGCGGAAGTAGAGCTGGCGCCGCAGCAGCGCGGGGTCGCCGTAGAGGTGCGTCTCGCGCAGCCGCCGCCCACCGTCGTCCACGGTCGCGAAGCAGCACGCCACCGCAGCGAGGGCCGGGTCGGCGAGCAGGGCCTCGGCCTGGCGCCGCAGCCGGCCGGGTCGCGACAGGTCGTCGGCGTCCATCCGTGCGACGAGGGGGTGGGAGGCGAGCTGGAGCCCGCGCTGGAGCGTGGCGACCAGTCCCGCGTTGGGCTGGTGCACCACGGTGACGCGCGGGTCGTCGAGGCGGTCGAGGTAGTCGCCGGACCCGTCGGTCGACCCGTCGTCGAGCGCGAGCAGCTCGAGCTCGACGTCCTGCTGCTGCAGCACGCTCTCGACCGCCGGCGCGAGGAACTCGCCGGCGTTGTAGACCGGCAGCAGCACCGACACCCGGGGCCGTTCACCGCTGGTCGGTGCAGGGCCCCCGGCGTGGAGGCTCACTGATCGACCTCGGCCTCGTCACCGAAGCTGAGCGCCGCGAGCAGGGTCCCCACCGCCCAGAAGTACGGCACCGCCCCGAACGGCGACTCGAGGATGACGCCGAAGAGGGCGACGACGGGCACCACGAGCACGGACACCGCGGCGAGCTGGAGCCCGGGCGACCGGTTGGGCCGCCAGAGGGCGCGGACCGCCGAGACCATGGCCAGCAGTATGACGCCGGCGTGCAGGACGGCACCTGGGAAGCCGGTGCGGGCCAGGGTGTTGAGGACGATGTCGTGCGGCGCGCGCACCCGGTCGTAGGACGCTTCGTAGTAGCGCGCGGCTCCGATCTCCTCGAGGAAGTCGGGGCCGAACCCGTCGCCCACGAGCACGTGCGAGGGCGAGGACGTGGCGTGGTGCACGACGCGCCGGTAGACCTCCTGACGGGCCTGGACCGTTCCCTCCTCCTTGCCGTTGAGCGTGTTCTGGATCTTGACCACGGTCGGGGAGTGGGCAGACAGGATGCCGCCGACCACCACGACGACGAGCGTCAGCGCAGCCAAGGCGGCCTTGTGCCAGCGGGACAGTCGCGGCGTCGAGAGCAGCCGGACGGCGAGCGGCAGGCCGACGCCCACGATGCCGACGGCCGTGGCGACGACGGAGGCCCGGTTGTTCTGCTGCAGCAGCTCGTAGAAACTGGCCAGGCCGAGGGCCAGCCAGCCGGCGCGTGCCGCCCAGTGGGAGGGGCGCAGCAGCTGGAGCAGCGAGAAGATGCCCCCGAGCCCGAAGACCATCGCCTCGAAGTCCGTGCGGAGGGTGAACATGCGGATGGGTCCGAGCACCGGGGTGTCCCAGCGCGCGAGGATCCGGGCGCTGTAGTAGACCCAGACGAGGTGGGCGACGAGCACCACCCCGACGTGCCAGGCCCGCAGCCGGCGCCAGGACCGGGTCAGCACCGCGAGCAGGGCCACCAGCGCGTAGCCGTAGGGCACGTAGTCGCGCAGCCCGTCGTGCGTCCAGTGCAGCGGCGACAGGAAGCGCACCGTGCACCAGGCGAACAGGGCGAGCATCACGACCGCCAGGGGGTCGCGCGCCAGGCGTCGCAGGCCCCGCGCCTGCGTACGCAGGTGAGGCAGCAGCGCGAGCGCCGACGCCCCGAGAGCGATGTCGGTGGCGAAGAGCCGGTCGTGGGGCAGGCCGACGTAGGCGCCCCAGCGGCCGGTGGCGAGCAGCCAGCACAGGGCTGCGAGCAGGGCGAGGGAGGCCAGCAGCGGGGAGCCCGGCGCGTCGCCGCGGGCGTGACGGCCGCGGGCCGCCGTCCTGGGCGGCCGGATGATCGTCCGCAGCGTCGTCACGGGGCCTCTCCTGCGTAGAGCGCCGACACGGCTGCCGACCAGGCGTCGAAGGGTCGCGACCGGGCCAGCCAGGCACGTCCGAGCTCGCCGCGGCGGCGCAGCTCGGCGTCACCCACGGCCGTCGCGGCGGCGATCGAGGCTGCCAGGGCAGCCGGCTCGCGCGGGTCGACCAGCCACCCGGCGCCCGAACTGCCGGCCGTCTCGGGCAGGTCGCCGACGGAGGTCGCGACGAGGGGGGTGGCCGAGGCCAGGGCCTCGAGCGCGACGTAGGGCGAGCACTCCGCGTGGCTGGGCACGACGAGCAGCGACGCGCGCGCCAGCTCGGCGAGCGGGTCTTCGGTGGGGCCTCCGACGCGCAGCGCCGGCGACCCGGCCGGGTCACCACCTGGCAGGTCGCCGTCGCCGTGCAGCTGCAGCCGCCACCCCTCGGCAGCCGGCCCACCGGTGGACGGGCCGCCGAGCAGCCGCCAGGCAGCGAGGAGGTCCTCGACGCCCTTCTCGGCGGAGTAGCGGCCGAGGTAGAGCACGACGCGCTCGCGCTGCCCGGACGCGGCCTCGGCCAGCGGGACGGTGTTGGGCAGGACCACGCTGCGGACGGAGCGGTCGGCGTAGAGCGGACGGAGGCCCTCGTGCACGAAGACCTGCAGGTCGGGCGCACGCCCCACGCGACGGGCGGCGTCGAAGACGACGCGCTTGCGCGGCGACAGGAAGAAGGGGTCGCCGTGCCAGAACTCGACATGGACCGACTCGCGATGGCGTCGCCCGCGCAGTCGCGCGGCCACCCCTGCCGCGACGCCGTGGGTGACGACCACCTCCGAGCCGCTGCGCTCGTGCAGCAGCCGGCGCAGCCGGCGCACCTTGGCGGGCAGCGGGCCGGCGCTGTCGAGCTCCTGCACCTCGCCAGGGGCGGCGGCAGCGGCCAGCCAGACGTAGCGCCGGATGCCGCCGGAGTAGTTGCTCACCACGACCAGCGGCGCACCGGCCCGACCCGTCACGCGGCCGCCCCGGCGCTGCCGGCCACGACCGACTCGTAGACGGCCACCAGCTCGCGGGTGACGACGCTCGGGGAGTAGCGCTGCTCGTAGGCGGCTCGTGCGGCGCTCCCGCGCTGCTCGAGCAGCGCGCGGTCGGAGAGCAGCGTCGCCAGGCCACCCTCGATCCCGTCGACGCTCGCGGGCACGACGAGCCCGGTCTCGGAGCCGACGACCGCCGGGAGGCCGCCCTGGTCGGTCACGAGGAGCGGCCGTCCGGCCGCCATGGCTTCCAGCACGACCAGCGGGAGCGCCTCGGCCCAGAGCGAGGGGACGACGACCAGGGCCGAGTCCTCCAGCACCCGGCGGACGCCGTCGGGGTCGAGCAGGCCGAGCACCTCGACGTCGTCGCGGTCGACCGCCCGGCGGGCGATCTCGTCGGACTCGGGTCCGGCACCTGCGATGCGCAGCTGCCTCCCTCGCTGCGCGGGCAGCCGGGTCCAGGCGTCCAGCAGCGCCAGGACGCCCTTCTCGCGCGACACGCGCCCGATGTAGGTCACCGAGCGCCCGAGTGGCGCCGGTGAGCCCGGGTCGGGCACGGCGTTCGGCTTGACGACGATGCGGGCGGGGTCAGTGCCCCGCTGCAGGAGGCTCTCGCGGATCTCGGGCGTCAGAGCGATGAACCTGTCGATGCGGTCGAGCGTGCGCCGGTGCGTCACCAGCGCGGTGGCCATGACGACGCTCTGGGGCAACGAGTCGCGGTAGCAGCGGTGCCGCACTCCGGGCAGCGGGGTGCCCGACACGAGGCAGTCGCGGCACTCGTGCCCGTCGCGCAGGTAGGTGCCCTTCATGCAGGTGTGCCGGTGGTTGTGGACCGTCTGCACGACGGGTACGCCGTGCGCCCTCGCCGTGTCGACGACCGAGAGCGACACCAGCGGGTAGGGGTTGTGGAGGTGCAGCACCTGCGAGCGGTGGGTGGCCAGCAGCCGGGCCACGTCGTGGACAGCGCGCGGCGAGCGGACCGGCGCGACGACCGACCTCAGCTTCTCCGCCGTGCCCATGGTCTCGAGCTCGTCGCTGTCGCGGACGTACGTGGCGACGTCATGCCCGGCGCGCCGGAGCTCCTCCACCTCGAGGTCGACGACGCGGTTCTCGCCGGAGGGGTTGACGCTGCGGTACCGGTTGTGGACCACCAATACGCGCACCCGCGGATCCTACCTTCCGACGATCTCCCGCTCCGACGGCGAGCGGGCCCTCGTCGCCGCTGCTGACGGCGACGACGACCACGAGCGCGACCGGCAGCACGATGCTCGCCTGTTCGCTCCAGTCGAGCGCCGACGAGGCGCCCAGGACACCGAGCGGCACCAGCACCACCATGAGCGCCCGACGCAGCACGTCGGTGCGGCGCGCGAGCACGACGGTCAGGGCGGCCCACGCTGACAGGCCGAGGGAGAGCAGGTAGAGCAGCGCACCTACGGCGCCGAGGTCCCCCCAGACGCCGAGCAGGCTGCTCTGGGCGTCCTCGAACTGCAGCTGGCCCTTGGTGCCGAGCAGTAGGCGCGCGACCGGCCCGGGGGCCGGCAGGTGCGTCGACCCCTTGCCGCCCGACGCGGCCACCTCGGCGGCGTGGCTCACCGAGTTGGCCGGGCCGAGCCCGAGCAGGAAGGTGCGTGGTGACGCGGGCACGTCGTGGCCGAGCGTCGTGAGCGCGTCGCGCAGCGTCGCGGCCGGGGTGCCGGTCTCGGCCGTCGGCTGGTCGTGCGCGAAGGCGTCGAGCTCGGTGGCATGGCCCTTGAAGACCTGCCACGTGCCCTCGACCGAGGGTGTGTAGGCGAGACCGCCCATGAGCACGGCGGCTGCTGCCGCCACGACCAGCAGGCCCTGGACCTCGGCGGCCGAGCTGGCGCGATCCCCCCGCGCGAGACGGGTGCGCACCACCCGCGCCGCGCTCAGCACGGCGAGCAGGAGGAGCAGCGGCACCCAGACGACCAGCGCTGCCTTGGCCTCGGCGTAGACCGACAGGGTCACCACGGCCACCGGCCACGCGGTCCGCCACGAGCCGCGCACCAGCAGGGCCAGGACCGTGGCGGCCGGCAGCGCGAAGGCGGGCCAGAAGTTGTGGGAGGTCGTGCCGTTCACGGCGTCGGCGGCGAACGGGGCGCGGTCGGCGACCGACTCGTGGAAGTACTGGAACAGGCCGAAGGCCACCTGCAGGAGCACTGCCAGCTTCAGCAGCAGCACGTCGAGGCCGCCGTGCGCGGAGGCGCTGGCGACGGCTGCCAGCAGCAGGGCGCCCGGCAGCAGGAGCACCAGCCCCAGCCCCAGGCCCAGGCTCGCCAGGCTGCGCGGCGAGCCGGCCACCCAGGAGGCCGCCGTCGCGACGACCAGCGCCGCGAACGCTGCGGTCGCCCGCCGGACCGAGGCCGTCTGCGCGGACCAGTTCGCAGCCACCAGGGCGGCGACCGACGCGGCCGCCACGAAGGCGAGCACGGCGTTGGCGTTCTCCGCGACGCTGGGGAGCCCGGAGGCGTCGACCAGCGGGCGGATCACGAGCGTCACGGCGACCAGGGCCAGCAGGCTCCAGTGGGCGACGAGCCCGGCGAGCCGTCCGTCGCGGAGAAGAGCTCGCACCGTGCGCTGTCCTCCGAGGATCGGGTCCGGGGCACCGCGACGCGACGGGGCCGCAGCGGCGCCCCAGCGTACCGGTGCCCGCCGTCCCGCCTACGGCGTCGTGGACCCTGTGCAACGTGCAGGGCTAGGGTTCTGGCATGCAGGGACGGCGGCGCGGCGGCCCGCGCGCGGACCGATGACTGCGCCGCTCGAGCGGTCGGTCGCCGGAGCGGCCGAGGTCCCGGCCGGTGACCCGACCGCTCCGGCCGCCCGGGCGGGGTCGCGGCGCGACGTGCTCCTCGACGCCCTCAAGGGTCTGGCGATCGTGCTGGTGGTGGTGGGCCACGGCCTCGAGGACACGACCGGGGACTTCGACGCGAACCCGGTCTTCCGGGTCATCTACTCGTTCCACATGCCGCTGTTCATGTTCCTCAGCGGTGTCGCCGCCGCCTACTCCCGCGACCTGGTCAGCGCCGCGAGCATCTGGCGCCGGGCTCGGACCCTGGTGGTGCCGTTCGCCGCGTGGTACGCCGTCAGCTACGTCGTGCTGCACCGCTGGGACGACATCGGAGTCGCCGCCTACGTCAAGCAGCTGGTCCGCTCGCCTGACTTCGGGCTCTGGTTCCTGTGGGTGCTGTTCCTCTGCTACTGCGCGCTGGGCGTGGCGGTGCGCCTCGAGCGCCTGGTCGGGCTGGCGTCCTTCGTCCTGGTCTTCGTCCTGGTCTACGAGGCGCCGGTGACGGCCTACGGCGCGGTGCTGCTGCGCTGGCACCTGTTCTTCTTCTTCGCGGGCTACCTGCTCAAGCGGGCCCGGGTGCCGTGGCACCTCTGGTGGGGGGTCGTGCCCGCGCTGGCGTTCCTGCCGCTGGCCCTCACGTGGCGGCGCAACGCAGACCCCAACTTCGCCGCGCGGCTGTCGGAGCGACTCTCTACGGCTCACCTGTCTTCGCTCGACCACCCGGTTCTGAAGGCCTACGAGTACCTCGTGCCCTGCCTCGGCATCGCCGCGTGCTTCACCGTCGTGGCCGCGGTCCTGCGGTGGCGGCGGGCCCTGCTCATCCCGCTGCTGTGGCTGGCGCCCTTCACTCTGGACGTCTACGCGATCCACGTCTACTTCTTCCGCTGGCACATCCCGGGCCTCGCGGTCGTGCCCGTAGCGGCGGCCGCCATCGCGGGCTCCCTGGCGGTGTCGGTGCTGCTGCTCAGGCGGTCGAAGGTCCTCAGCACCGTGCTGCTGGGCGGCCGGTAGGGGCTGGCAGGAGGACTGCGTCGGCGACACGGCCACTCCCGGTCACGGGTCCTTGGGCGGTGACCCACTCCTCCGGCGTCGACGGGCGACCCGTCACCGCACCGTCGTCACCCGATCGGCTCGGCTACTGGCCCGGGGGATCGACGGCATCCGTGCTGTGGCCATCCTCGGCGTCATGCTCCACCACGCCCGGCGTTGCGAAGCTCGTCGGCGGGCACGTCGGTGTCTCGATCTGCTTGCACCTTGTCGGGCTTCTTGATCATCACGTTGGTGCTGCGGCAGTCGGCTCTCACCCGGGCGGCCTCGCCGCCTTCTACCTGGGCCGCGCGGCTCGGCTGCTGCCCATGCTCGTCGTGACGCCGGTCGTGACCTCCGTGCTGACGCTTGCGGTCTTCGGCTCCGGCCGCCTGGGGCGGTGGTGTGGGGCGCGGCCTCTGCGCTGCTCTACTGCGTCAACATCGTCGGCCTCGTCAAGGGCGACGTCCCGCGTGTCGTGACTCCGGCAGCACCGCTCCGGGCACCCGATCACCCACGCCGAGTCCGACGTGTGTTCGCCGCGCCGCGGCGCGGTGGCTGTGTCGCTCTAGGGTCACCGCTAGACGCCCGGATACGCTCCTAGCCATGGACCCCGTCCGCAACCCGTACGCCCCCGGCGCCGGCCAGCGCCCGCCCGAGCTGGCCGGCCGCGACCGCGAGCTGGACGCCTTCGACGTGGTGCTCGAGCGCGTGGCGAAGGGCCGCCCGGAGCGCAGCCTGGTGCTCGTCGGCCTGCGGGGCGTCGGCAAGACCGTGCTCCTCAACGCCCTGCGGTCAGCCGCGATCACGCGCCTGTGGGGCACCGGCAAGATCGAGGCCCGCCCGGGCCAGTCCTTCCGCGGCCCGCTGAGCAGCGCGCTCCACCTCGCCGTCCGGGAGCTCGCCCCGCGCCACCGCGACCCCGAGCGCGTCGAGGCGTTCCTCGCCACGCTCAAGGCCTTCGCCCTCAAGAGCGGCACCGGCCGCTGGCACCCGGGCATCGACGTGCTGCCGGCCAAGGGCCGCGCCGACACCGGTGACCTCGAGATCGACCTGGTCGAGCTGCTCACCGACGCCGCCAGCATCGCGCAGGACGTCGGCACCGGCATCGCGCTGTTCCTCGACGAGATGCAGGACCTCCCGCCAGGCGACGTCGACGCCCTCTGCGCCGCCTGCCACGAGCTCAGCCAGACCGGTGCACCGCTTGTGGTCGTCGGCGCCGGGCTCCCCCACCTGCCGGCCACGCTGAGCGCCAGCAAGTCCTACTCCGAGCGGCTGTTCCGCTACGCCCGCATCGACCGGCTCGACCGGGCCGAGTTCGACCGCGCGCTGACGACGCCGGCCAAGGAGGAGGGCGCCGAGTTCGACGAGGAGGCGCTCGCGGCGCTCTACGCGGCGACCGACGGCTACCCCTACTTCGTGCAGGCCTACGGCAAGACGGTGTGGGACACCGCGCCCGCGACGCCGATCACGGCGGACGACGTACGCGTCGCGGTCCCCAGCGCCGAGGAGGAGCTGGCCGTCGGCTTCTTCGGCAGCCGCTACGACCGCGCGACGCCCGCCGAGCGCGACTACATGCGCGCCATGGCCGAGCTCGCCGAGGGCGACGTCGCGGTCCTGACCAGCGCGGTCGCGACGCAGCTCGGCCGCAAGCCTGCCAGCCTGTCGCCCGTGCGCGACGGGCTGATCAAGAAGGGGCTCGTCTTCTCGGCCGAGCGCGGCTCCATCGCGTTCACGGTCCCGCACTTCGGCCGCTTCCTGCGCCGCCAGCCGGCCGACTCGTGACGCCCGTGCTCAGCGTCGTCGTCCCGGTCTTCAACGAGGTCGAGGTCTTCGACCTGTTCGCCGCGCGCACCCGCCCGGTGCTCGACGCCCTCGGCGTCGACTACGAGCTGCTCGCCGTCGACGACGGCAGCACCGACGGCACCCGCGAGGTGCTCGCCGCGGCCGCGGCGCGGTGGCCGCAGCTGCGTACGCTCCGGCTGCGTCGCAACGCCGGCCACCAGGCCGCGATCACCGCGGGGCTGGAGGCCTCGCGCGGCGAGCTCGTCGTCACGATCGACGCCGACCTGCAGGACCCACCCGAGGTCATCGCCGAGCTCGTCGGCGCTGCCCGGCGCGAAGGCGTCGACGTCGTCTATGCCGTGCGTGCCAGCCGGGCGAGCGACTCGTGGTTCAAGCGGGGATCGGCGCGCGTCTACTACCGCGTGATGCGCCGCGTGGCAGGCGCCGACATCCCGGCCCATGCCGGCGACTTCCGGCTGATGAGCCGGGCGGTGGTGCGCGACCTGCTCGAGCTGCCCGAGCGCCACCGCGTCTACCGGCTGCTGGTGCCCTGGCTCGGCTACCCGAGCGCGAGCGTCGACTACGTCCGCGAGCCGCGGGCGGCCGGGCGCACGCACTACCCGCTCAGCAAGATGGTGCGGCTCGGGCTCGACAGCGTCACCGCCTTCACGGGTGCCCCGCTGCGCTGGGCCACGTGGCTCGGCGGCGGCGGCTCGGCGGTCGCGTTCCTACTGGGGCTGTGGGCGATCGTCGCGCGGCTCGCCGGCCACGTCGTGCCCGGCTGGACCTCGGTGCTGCTCGCCGTGCTGTTCCTGGGCGCGGTCCAGCTGCTGTGCGTGGGCCTGCTGGGCGAGTACCTCGGACGGCTGTTCGAGCAGGCGCAGGGCCGGCCGGTCTACTACCTCGAGACCGAGTCTCGCCCCCGCGAACGCGATCTAGCCGAAGCGCTAGACGAGCGAAGAGATCCCTAGCCGGCAGGCCCAGACCGTTTGAGCGCCCGCCCGGTCGGGCACTTCCGGTCTCAGGGGCAGGTGCGTCCGGGGAGGAGCTGTGCTCGTGGTTCCCGACGCGGTCGGCACCGGTGAGATCTCGGTGCCGCACGACTCCGCCAGCGTGCGCGAGGCGCGCAGTCGCGTCCAGGACGACCTCGCCCGCCGCGGCGTCGACGACGACGTCGTCGACGTCTCCGTGCTCGTGCTCTCCGAGATGGTGAGCAACGCGCTCAAGCACGCACGCCCGCTGCCCGACGGCAAGGTACGCGTCAGCTGGGCCCTCGAGGACGGCCGGCTCGCGCTCCAGGTGACCGACGGCGGCGGGGTCACGCGCCCACGGCTCCAGCAGCAGAGCGCGACCTCCGCCGGCGGCCGCGGCCTCGGCGTCGTGCGCCGGCTCTCCGCCGACTGGGGCGTGCGCGAGCAGGGCCCCGAGACCACCGTCTGGGCCGTCATCGACCTCGACGCGCGTACGGTGCGGCGGTCGTCCGATCGGTCCTGAGCCCGGTCGCGAGAACGGGTTCGCGTGACCTCGGGGGACCAGAGCAGGACGAACTCACGCACTTCGGCCGCGGTTGCGCGAGCATGGCGGATCGTGTGACTCAGATCACGCCTCACGCGCCGAACGCAACCGCGGAGTCGGTGCAGACGCAACAGGTGCATCGTTGTAAGGTCGGGCTCAGCCCGGGCGCTGCTGCATCCCCCGTCTGCAGCGCTCGGGTCCCCAGCTCCCCGCCGTGGCGGCCGGTCGAGCAGTAGCCTTCGCGCCGTGACCAGCGACGCGAGCAGCACCCCCGGCGAGACCGCCTCCTTCGCCGCGGTCGTTCCCGCCCTCGACGAGCAGGACCGCATCGCCGCCACCGTCGCAGCCCTCGCCGCCCTCGAAGCCGTCGACCTCGTCGTCGTGGTCGACGACGGCTCCACCGACGCCACGCGCACCGCGGCCGAGTCCGCCGGCGCGCTGGTCGCGCGCCATGAACGCACGCGCGGCAAGGCGGCGGCGCTCGAGACCGGCGCTGCGCTGGTCGCCGCGATCGACGCGCGGGAGGGCACCTCCCGCAACCTCCTCCTCGCCGACGCCGACCTCGGTGCGAGCGCCACCCGGCTGGAGCCGCTGCTGGCCCCGGTCGCCGAGGGCGAGCTCGACCTGGCGATCGGGGTGCTCCCGCCGCAGGTCCGGCCCGACGGCGGGTCGGCGGGCGGCCACGGGTTCGTCGTGCGCCTGGCGCGCGACGGCATCCGCACGGTCTCGGGCTGGGAGCCGCGCCAGCCGCTGTCGGGCCAGCGGGCGATGACCCGCGCGGCCTTCGACGCGGCGCTGCCCCTGGCGCCCGGGTTCGGGGTCGAGGCCGGCATGACCGTCGACCTGCTGCGCGGGCGGTTCCGCGTGGCCGAGCTCGACGTCGACGTCGCCCACCGCGCCACGGGCAACGACTGGCGCGGCCAGCTGCACCGGGCCAAGCAGTGGCGTGACGTCGCCCGCGCTCTTGCGGCCCGCGGTGCACTGCCGCCGCGCGCCGGCCTGCGCGAGGACCTCGTGCCCGCGCGCCTGCGCCGCCTCGGCCGCTGAACCCGGCAGTGCCCAGCTCGCGAGGCGGGACACAGGGCCGGCTCGGGCTCGCGGGTGTCGCCCTGTCCGTCGCCCTCCTGGTCGTCGTCGGCGCCCTCGGCGACAGCGCCGCGACGCCGCCGCTCGGTCCACGAGGCGTCCTGCCCCCCTGGTCGGCACGGGCCGGCGCGTCCTCCGCAACGGTCACCGCCCTGCTCTGGCTGGCACTGGCTGTCGGCACCGCCGGATCGGTCGCGGCCGTCGTCGCCGTACGCGCCGGATGGCGCCCGCGCGTGCGTGCCCTGCTCGCCGGCTCGTGCGCCGCTGTCGGCCTGCTCGCCCTGGTGCCGCCGATGGGCTCGGCGGACCACCTCAGCTACGCGGCCTACGGCCGGATCACGGTGCAGGGTGGCGACGCGTACGCCGTCGCGCCCGACGCCTGGCGCTCGGACCGCGACCCGGTCGTCAGCGCCGTGCGGCCGCCGTGGCGCTCGACGCCCTCGGTCTACGGCCCGGTGGCCACCGCCGCGATGGCCGGTGCGGCGGTGGTCGGCGGCGACTCCGTGCGCCACGTCGTCTGGGCGCTGTCGCTGCTGTTCGGCGCCGCGTTCGCGCTGGTGGGCGCAGCGCTGGCCCGCGCCTTCCCCGACGACCCGCTGCCGCTGCTGCTGTGGGGGCTGAACCCGCTGCTGCTCTGGGCGCTGGTGGCCGGCGCCCACGTCGACGCGCTCGCGGCGCTGCCGGCCGTCGCCGCGGTCCTGCTGCTGCGGCGCCCCGGGCGGTGGGGACCCCTGCTCGCGGGAGCCCTGGCGGGCGCAGCGCTGTCGGTCAAGCTGCCGTTCGGCGTCGTGCTGCTCGCGGTGCTCTGGGCGGTGCGGCGCGAGCGGCCGGCGGTCGTGCGGGCGCTCGTCGGGGCGGCGGGGGTCGTCGCCACCGCGTACGCCCTCGCCGGTCCGCACGCCCTGAGCCGCACCGGCCCCGCGGCCAAGATGGTCAGCCTCGCCTCGCCGTGGGGGCCGGTGGCGCACGCGCTCGACGGGCCGCTCGGCTTCGGCACGTCGCGCTGGCTCGTACGCGTCGGTGCCGTCCTCCTCGCCTTGGCCCTGGTCGCGGCCCTGCACCGCCTGCTGCCGGAGGCGGCGCGGAGCGACCGGAGCGCCGACGCGGCGCGCGCCTGGCTGCTGCTCGGCACGGCCTACGTGCTGGCCGCGCCCTACGCGCTGCCGTGGTACGACGCGATCGCCTGGGCGCCGCTCGCGCTGATCGCACCCAGCGCCGCCCGGTCGGCTCGTGCGGCGGCGCTGCTGGTCGCCCACGCCGCGGTGCTGGCTGCGGCGTACGTGCCCGGTCGGGTGGAGGGGCTGTCGGCCGGGGTCGAGCACCTCACGCTCGTGCTTCGCCGCGACGTCGCGCCGTGGTGGGCCTGGGCCGTGGTGGCTGCCGTGCTGGTGGCCGGGCTCAGCCCGGGGCGGCAGCGGCGTCGAGCCGCAGCGCCTGCGCGCTCGCCGCGATGAGCAGCGGCACGACCACCATGAGCGCGACGGCCGGGATCGCCACCCCCGAGTCGTTGAGGGCGAAGCCGAGCACCTGCAGCACCAGGAAGGCGACGAGCAGGGGCCGGAGCAGCGGCTCGCGGTCGTAGGCGCTGGCCAGGGCGGGCGCGTGCCAGCGGGCCGGGCGGCGCAGCACCAGCACGATGAAGGCGAAGGCCGCCGGCAGCAGCAGGGTCAGCGGACTGCTGACGAGCAGGCCGAGGTTGGCGTCGGCCTTGCGCTGCAGGACGTCGACCGCGCGGCCGCCGGCCACGTCGCGCGCGAACCTGCCGAGGTGCGTCCGCGACTCCGCAGGCCGGGCGGCGTCGAGGGCTGCGAGCGCCGCGAGCGCGGCGACCGCGGCGGCTCCCGCGGCAGCCAGCCGGCCGACCGAGAGCCGGCGCCCGGCGACCAGCAGGCACAGCACGGCGAAGCCCGGCACGATCGCCAGCACGCCGCCCACGTCGGCGCCCAGCCCCGGCGACCCGTCGACCACCAGGGTCGCCAGGCCCACGACGCCGACCGCCGCGGCGGCCAGGACCCGGCTGCGGCCGGCGGCCAGCAGCGCGGCGGCCGCACCGGCCGCGCCCAGCAGCGCGCCGGTCGCGAACAGCGAGAACGCCTGGTTGCCCAGCCCGAAGAAGCGGCCGGCCACCGTCGGGAAGTAGCCCATCAGGCTGCCCTCCTGCAGCGAGCCGCCCAGCACGACGTCGACGCCGATCACTAGACCGGTCACCGCCCCGACCACCGTCGGCGGGCCGAGCGGCCGGCGCCGCCACGGGCCGGCCACGGCCAGCGCCGCGGTCAGCCCGGCGAAGGCCAGCACCACGGCGATGAGCACGAGCGTGGGCGCGCCGCTGCGCTCCCACGGCACGAGGTCGGCCAGAAAGGTCGCGACGGGCACCGCGCCGAACACCAACGAAGCCAGCCGCGCCAGCCCGACCGCGCGCTGCCGCACCGCCGGCCCGGCCCACGACCGGCCCAGTGCCACGCCGACGGCGAGGTAGAGCAGCACCTGCAGCACGAGCAGCGCGGTCCAGAACCACGCCTGGGTGCGGCGGGCGGTCTGCTCGTCGGAGTCGTCGCGCACCAGCCGCTCCACGGCCTGCTGAGCAGCCGGGCGGACGTCGCCGGGCGTGAGCCGCGCACCGATCAGCGTGTCGGGCAGCGGCACGGCGAGCCGGTCGAGCAGCGTCGGAGCCAGGTCGGTGAGCTGCGAGAGCGTCGGTCGCCGGGTCGACCGGCTGGTCAGCCACCGCCCGGAAGCGCCCGCCTCCGCGTAGGCGGCGACCCCGAGGTGGGGGGTGGAGCTCCGCCCGTCGCCGGACACCCCGAGCAGCAGCGTGTCGGCTCCGGCGGAGCGCGCCAGCTGCGCCAGCCGCTCCGCGGCGGCGTCCGCAGCGCCCAGGTCGTCGGTCGTGCCCAGGTCGACCACGGTCACCGGGCAGGTGGTCAGCGCCGGGCCGTCCAGCTCGGCGGCCGAGCCGAGGTAGCGCACGACGGAGCCGTCGCGCGTGGCCAGCGCGAGCGCAGCGCCGGGCCCGACCGCGAGGGCGCAGCGGTCGGCGGCCGCCAGGGTCTCGCCGAGCAGGCCCGGCTGCGCGTCGAAGTCCGAGCGGTCGGCCCGCGCCAGGATCCCGGCCCAGCCCGCGACCGAGGCCGTGCCGGAGCCGGCCCGGACGCCCGGGCCCTGGGCAGGGCACCGCTCGCGGCTGCCCGCAGGGCCGCTGTGGGCCACGGCCTGGGCCCGGCGGCCGGCGCCGATGGTCAGCCAGCCGTCGCTCGGGCAGGTCACCGGCCGCGCCGTGCGCGTCACCAGCGAGCCGAGCGCGGCGCCGTCGAGCAGCGACCAGAGCCCCGGCGTCGAGCTCGACGAGAGCTGGTCCCAGCGCAGGCCGCCGACCCCGAGGACGACCAGCGGGCGGTCGCCCGGGGCCGCCTGCGCGGGAGCGGTCAGCCCGGTGCACAGCGCGACCGCGGCCAGCGCGCAGGCGAGCAGCACGCGTACGACTGCTCGATGCACGCGCCCGCCCCCTCGCCGTCCGGTTGTCGACGAGCAGGCTACGGGCTGGCACCGACGGTGCCGCGCCGTACGCTGAGGGCCGTGCAGCCGGCTCCCCGACCCCGCTCCGGCGCAGGTCCGCGGACGTCGGGGCCCTGGTCGGGCATCCCGTGGTCGTGGTGGCTGCTCGGCGTCGCGGTGCTGCTGCTCGGCGTCGGGCCGGTGCTCGTGCCCGACCTCGACGTGGCCGCCTGGCGGCGCAACGTCGACCTCGAGGTCTACCGCGCGGCGGGCCAGTCGCTGCTGCAGGGCCGCTCGCTCTACGACTACGTCACCGACGTGCCGAACCTGCTGCCGTTCACCTACCCGCCGTTCGCGGCCGTGGTCGCCGTGCCGCTCGCGATGGTGCCCTTCGGCGTCGCGCAGGGCGCGTGGGTCGTGGTCCAGGTGGCGCTGATGGTGCTGGTCACCGCGATCAGCGCGCGGCCGCTGCTGGCCCGCTGCGGCGACGCGGCTCCCGTCGCGCTGGCGGCGCTGACCACCGCAGGGTGCTGGACCCTGCCGGTCGACGACGGGCTCTACTTCGGCCAGGTCGGCGTCGCGCTCACGGCCCTGTGCCTGGTCGACGTCACCCGCCGCGGCCGCTGGGTGCCCGGCTCGCTCGTCGGTGCAGCCGCGGCGATCAAGCTGACCCCTGCGCTGTTCGCCGTGTTCTACGTGCTGGCCGGGCGTCTCCGGGAGGCGCGCGGCGCGGTCGTGTCGGCGGTGGTGCTCACGGTCGGCACGGCTCTGGTCGTGCCGCACGCGACGTTCGTCTACTGGGGCCAGGCGTTCTTCGACTCCTCGCGCATCGGCAGCACGAGCATCGCCTACAACGGCTCGATCATCGGCGCGGCGGCGCGGCTCGGCCCCTCCGGCACCGGGGGGCACCTGCTCTGGGGCGTCATCGGCACCGCCGTCACGGCCTACGGCCTGTGGCTGGCGGCCAAGCTGTCGCGCGCGGGCGAGCAGGTGCTGGCCGTCGCGGTCGTCGGCCTGCTCACCGTGCTCGTCTCGCCCATCGCCTGGCTCCACCACATGGTCTGGGTCGTGCCGGCGATGCTCGGGCTGGTGGGCGACGGCCGCGCCCGGCTGCGCACGGCCGCAGGGGTCGCGGTCTGGCTGCTCTACTGCGCGCCGCTCGAGCTGCCCTGGCGCGCCGGGCGCTGGATGTACGCCGGTGCCGCCCCCCTGCCGCTCGAGCGCCTCGCGCAGTCCTCCTTCAGCGCCGGGGCCGTGCTCATCTTCGTCGCCGTCCACGTGCTCGTGCTGCGCGGAGGGACCCGCCCGGCGCCGGACCGCGACGGGCAGGCCGCGCCGGTCGACGAGGCAGAGCAGGGCCTCGCCCTGTCCGAGCACCACTGAGCTGTATCAACGGCCGCCCGCCGCCCTCTTCCTCTGTGGAGGATGGCGACGGGTACGGGGGTCCCGTCGCCACCTCTGGATACGATCGCCGCGTGCCAGACCTGAGTGCCCACGACGCCGGCACGGTCGCGCTCGTCGCGTGCGTCGTGGCCGCCCTGGCGCTGCTGCTCGCGGCCTGGGCCCTGCTCCGCCTGCGCTCGACCCGCCGACAGCTCGCGGTGCTCGGGGCCGAGGGCGGGCACGACGTCCTCACGCTGATGGCGCGCCAGTCGGCGCAGGTCGCCGAGGTGCGCGCCGAGACCGCCGCCGCGATGGCCGAGGCGCGCAGGGCCCGCGCCGAGGTGGCCGACTCCCTGCGCCACGTGGCCGTCGTCCGCTACGACGCCTTCGGCGACATGGGCGGACGGCTCTCGTTCTCCGCCGCGCTGCTCGACGACGGCGGCGACGGCGTGGTGCTCACCTCGATCAACGGGCGCTCCGAGACCCGCACCTACGCCAAGGGCGTGAAGGCCGGCGCCAGCGAGCACGCCCTCTCGCCCGAGGAGGAGCAGGCCGTGTCGTTCGCGCGGCGCGGCGAGGGCGCGCGCCGGTGACCGAGCCGACGACGTACGCCTACTTCGGTCCCGCGGGCACGTTCACCGAGGCTGCGCTGCGCTCCACCTCGCCGGCCGAGGGCTCGGTGCTGACGCCGTACGCGACGGTGCCCCTGGCACTCGACGCCGTCCGCGGCGGGGCGGCGGACCTCGCCATGGTGCCGATCGAGAACAGCGTCGAGGGCGCGGTGCCCGCGACGCTCGACGACCTCGCCGGCGGGGCTCCGCTCGTGATCACCGCCGAGGTGCTGCTGCCGGTCAACTTCGCGCTGCTCGCCCGGCGGGGCACGTCCCTCGACGACGTGCGGCGTGTCGGCACCCACCCGCACGCCGAGGCCCAGTGCCGGCGCTGGCTGTCGCAGACGCTGCCCGGGGCGGCCTACGTCACCGCGTCGTCGACGGCGGCGGCGGCCGAGGCGCTCGCGACCGGCACGGCGGCCTACGACGCGGCGCTCTCGGCCCGCATCGCGGCGACGACCTACGGGCTCGAGGTGCTGGCCGACCAGGTCGGCGACAACCCCGACGCGGTGACGCGCTTCGCGCTGCTGAGCCGCCCGGTGCCGCCGCCGCTGCCGACGGGCGCCGACCGCACGACGCTGGTCTGCTACATCCGCCACGACCACCCGGGCGCGCTCATGCAGATCCTCGAGGAGCTCAGCGTGCGTGGGGTCAACATGACGACGATCGTGTCGCGGCCGACCGGTGAGCGGCTCGGGCACTACCGCTTCTTCATCGACTGCGACGGCCACGTCGACGACGCGCCCGTCGGCGAGGCGCTGATGGGACTGCGCCGCGTGTGCGCGGAGGTCCGCTACCTCGGCTCCTACCGGCGGGCGGGCGTCGCGCCCGCGCCGGCCGAGCGCGCGCAGGCCGACGCGCGGTTCCGCGAGGCGCAGGCGTGGCTGGCCCGCGTGCGCGAGGAGGGCGCCGCGTACTGAGCGCGCGTCACCAGCCGCGCGTGCCCGGGCCGCCCTTGAACGGCCCGACGACCTCGGAGGTGATCCACCCGCCGTAGAAGTCGCCCTCCTGCGCCAGCACCAGCTCGCCGTCGACGAGGCAGCGGCCCATCCGGCCGGGGTAGAACGCGACGTGGCCGCGCAGCAGCTCGTAGCCGGGCGAGGGGTCGGGGTAGTGCCAGCCGGCAGCGGCGGCCCGCTGCCCGCCCGCGACCACGTCGACGTACGCCGCCCGCCCCTTGAACTCGCACCACGACGACCCGGGCGCCGGCTCCAGGGCACCGGGCTCGACGTCCTCGAAGGGCACGTAGAACACCGGCGGGTGGCTCGTCTCGAGCACCCGCAGCGCCCGCGACGTGCGGGCGACGGGAGCTCCGCCGAGCTCGACGACGACCCGGCGGGAGCTGGCCTCGACGGCCGGCGGGCGCGGGAAGTCCCACACCGACTGCTGCCCCGGGCCGGGGACCTCTCGCTGCATGCCTGTCATCGTCGGTCAGCACCCGCCCGTGCGCACCCCGGGGACTACGTCGGCGGCTGCACGCCCGAGAGCTCGGCGAGGCGCTCGACCAGCGCGTCCTGCAGCGACTCGTCGAGCGCCTGCGGGTTGGGCTCGAGCTCGCGGCGCCGGCGCAGGTAGCGCCCGGACCCGAGCGCCGCCGGCTCGTCGGAGGTCGCGAGCCAGACCTGCGTCTCGGCGCCCTCGGGCAGCTCGTCGGTCGCGCCCGCACCGCCCATGCGGGTCTTGATCCAGCCGGGGTCGACCGCGTTGCTGCTCACCTGCGGCCAGCGGCGCGCGAACCACAGCGCGAGCACGACGTCGTGCAGCTTCGAGTCGCTGTAGGCCTGCATGCCGTGCCAGCGCCGGGAGCTCCACTGCAGGTCGTCGAGGCGGAGCTTGCCCTGCGCCTGCAGGCCGGAGGTGAGGAGGACCAGCCGACGAGGGGGCGGGAGCAGCGCCGTGAGCACGTAGGGCGCCAGCACGTTGACCGCGAAGATCTCGCTCAGCCCGTCGGCGGTCTCGACGCGCGTGGGGCTGGCGCCGAGCCCGGCGTTGTGGATGACGGCGTCGTACGCGCCCTCCTCCGCCGCCTGCTCGGCCACCTCGCGCAGTGCGTCGACCGACGACAGGTCGCCGACGACCACGCCGGACGCACCTGGGACGTCGCGCTGGGCCTGCTCGGCCTTCTCGGGCGTGCGGGCGTGCAGGACGACGTCGGCGCCGGCCGCGACCAGGTCGCGCGCGGTCTGCAGGCCGATGCCCTGGGTGGACCCGGTGACGAGGACTCGTGGCATGCGCGCAGGCTACGTCGAGTCAGCGCAGCGGGAGGTGGCGGCCCAGGTCGCGCTCGAGCGCGTCGGCGCTGGTGTGGTGCAGCGCGGTCATGCCGACCGCGTGCGCGCCGGCGATGTTCTCGGGGCGGTCGTCGACGAAGACGACCTCGGAGGGGTGCGCCCCCAGCGCGCGGGCCGCCGCGAGGTAGGCCTCGGCGTCCGGCTTGGCCACGCGCAGGTCGCCGCTGAACGTGAGGCTCGTGAAGCGGGCGGCCCACGGGGCCGCCTCCAGCGCCCGGGCCATGGTGACGGGGGCGTTGGACAGCAGCCCGAGCGGCACGCCGGCGTCGACGGCGCGGTCGAGCAGGGCCGTCACGCGCTCGTCCACGGTGCTCCAGCCGGCGATGTCGAGCTCGGTCAGCCGCGTCGACTCCGCCTCGGTGGCCGGGCGGCCCAGGACGCCGCTCCAGTAGTCGAGGTCGGGCATCCCGCGGTCGTAGTCGAGCCGGAGGTCCCAGTAGCCGTGCCAGAAGTCGACCGGCGCGACGTCGGGGACCGCGGTCTCGAGCGCGCGTACGGCGGCGGCGGGCTGGGGAAGGCTGATCACGCAGCCGTAGTCCACGAGCAGGCTGGTCGGCACGGGTGCCATGCTGTCAGACGCTCGTGTCCAACGTTGCAGAGGAGCACCGTGACGACTCCCGCCCCCGTCTGGACCGGCACGTGCGCCGACCCCTTCGCGCTGCGCGTGCCCGACGGCTACGTCATGTACGGCACCGGCGGCCCGGGCGGCGACCGGGCCTTCCAGGTCCTGAGCTCGCCCGACCTCGTGACGTGGACCGACCGGGGCGGCGCCCTCGAGCGGCTGGCCGACGAGCCGCCGCAGGCGAGCTACTGGGCGCCGGAGGTCGCGCACGTGGACGGCACGTGGGTCATGTACTACTCGGTCGGCAGCGAGCAGTCCGCGCACCACCTGCGCGTGGCGACCTCACGCGACCCGCTCGGCCCCTTCGTCGACGCGGGCGTCGACCTCAGCCCCGACCTGCCCTTCGCCATCGACCCGTCGCCGTTCCAGGACCGTGACGGCACGTGGTGGCTGTTCTTCGCCACCGACGAGCTGAGCGGTGAGCGGCCGGGCACGGTCCTGGCCGTGCAGCGGCTCGAGTCGCCGACCTCGCTGGCGGGAAGTCCTCAGCTGCTCCTGCGCGCGACGGCCGACTGGCAGCGCTTCGAGGCCGACCGCGAGATCTACGGCGCTCGCTACGACTGGCACACGCTGGAGGGACCGCACGTCGTCCACCGCGCCGGCCGCTACTGGATGTTCTTCTCCGCCGGCAACTTCCAGGACGACACCTACGGCGTCGGGCTCGCTGTCGCCGACGCGGTCACCGGGCCGTGGTCGCTCGTGGGCTCCGGCGCCAGCGTCCTGCACACCGGCGTAGCAGGGCTGATCGGCCCGGGCCACAACAGCGTCCTCACCGACGCCGCGGGCGACGACCACCTGGTCTTCCACGCCTACGACACGACGCGTACGCGGCGCCAGCCCTACGTCGTGCCGCTGGGCTGGGACGCGAACGGTCCGCGTCCGGATTGGGACGCGGCCTGACCGGGGATGAGCGTTTGCCGCCCGCGAACCGGATGAGAACGTTCACACCACGCTGAGCGGGGTGCTGGGGCAGGCGTGCGTGTCCCGATCGTTACTGATCGGTTGTTGACACCTGTGATCGCGGCCTGGCAGTGTCCCTGCCACACGAGCACGCGCTCCCGGCGAGCACCGCCGACGCGTCCGCTCGACCTCAGCAGCAGACTCTCAAGGAGTAGACGGTCAATGAGCGCCCTTCTGCCCACTTCGGTGGCCATCCGTCGCGCCGGCATCGGTGTCGCGTCGCTCGCCCTGGCCCTCTCGGCCACCGCGTGCGCGAAGTCGGACTCCAGCAGCTCGGACAGCCCGGCGGCCGCGTCGTCCGACGGCGCCGCAGCGGCTGCCCCCGCCGCAAGCTCGGCGCCCGCCGCCTCTGACGCAGCGTCCTCTGCGCCCGCCGCCTCCGGCGACGCCGCCTCCGACGCCGGCTGCACGCTGCAGTCCACCGGTGCCACGAAGATCGACCTCAAGGACGCGGTCGTCGGCTTCTCCCAGTCCGAGCCCGAGACGGCCGCCTTCCGCATCGCGGAGACCAAGTCCATCCAGGACGAGGCCAAGAAGCTCGGCGTCAAGAAGCTCCTGCACACCGACGCGAACTCCCAGCTGTCGAAGCAGATCTCCGACATCCAGCAGATGATCACGCAGGGCGCGCAGGCCCTCATCGTCGCGCCGCTCAACAGCGACGGCCTCGAGCCGGCCCTGAAGGCCGCTGCTGCCAAGCACATCCCGGTCGTCACGATCGACCGCAAGGTCAACGCGACGCCCTGCACCGACTACCTCACCTTCATCGGGTCGAACTTCGTCGACCAGGGCAAGCGCGCGGCCGACGCCCTCATCAAGGCGACCGGTGGCAAGGCCAACGTCGCGGTGCTGCTCGGCTCGTCGGGCAACAACGTCACCACCGACCGCACCTCGGGCTTCGTCGACCAGGTCAAGAGCGCCCCCGGCATCAAGATCGTCGCCCAGCAGACCGGCGAGTTCGCCCGCGACAAGGGCCAGGCCGTCATGGAGACCCTGCTCCAGGCGCACCCGGACATCAACGCGGTCTACGCCGAGAACGACGAGATGGGCCTCGGGGCCATCGTCGCCATCAAGGCCGCCGGCAAGACGCCGGGCAAGGACGTCAAGGTCGTCTCGATCGACGGCACCAAGAACGCGGTCCAGGCCATCGTCGACGGCAAGTACAACGCGGTCATCGAGTCGAACCCCCGCTTCGGTCCGCTGGCGTTCTCCACGCTGACCGACTTCTTCGCCGGCAAGGCGATCCCGGCCAACGTCATCATCTCCGACGGCCAGTACGACGCCGACAACGCGAAGGCCGGCGTCTCCAAGGCCTTCTGAGCCTGGCGCACCAGCCACAGCGCGAGCTCGCCGCCCCGCCCGGTCGTGTCCCCTTCCGGGCGGGGCGGCGCCCCAGCGTCGGCGCCGGGGCGCACCACTGCGTACCATCCGGCGTCCGAGGCTCCGCACACCTGCACCTGCAAGGAGAACCGTGGACCAGCCCGCCGCCGGGCCCGTGCTCGAGGTCGTCGACGTCGTCAAGCAGTTCCCGGGCGTGCTCGCCCTCGACTCCGTGTCGTTCTCGCTGCGCCCGGGTGACGTCCATGCCGTCGTGGGCGAGAACGGCGCCGGCAAGTCGACGCTGATCAAGGTGCTCACCGGCGTCTACCAGCCCGACTCGGGCGAGCTGCGCTACAACGGCTCACCCGTGCGGTTCGCCCGCCCGGCCGCCGCGCAGGACGCCGGGATCAGCACGATCTACCAAGAGGTCAACCTCATCCCGCTGCAGAGCCTGGCGCGCAACATCTACCTGGGGCGCGAGCCGCGCAACCGGCTGGGGCTCATCGACTTCGCGCGCATGAACCGCGAGGCGGCCGAGCTGCTCGGCAGGTACGGCGTGCACGTCGACGTCACGCGACAGCTGCGCTCGCTGGGGCTCGGTCTGCAGCAGATGGTCGCCCTGGCCCGCGCGGTGTCCATCGACGCGCGCGTCGTCATCATGGACGAGCCGACCAGCTCGCTCGAGCCGCGCGAGGTCGAGATCCTGTTCGGCGTCATCTCGCAGCTCAACGCCCAGGGCGTGGCGATCATCTACGTCAGCCACAAGATGGACGAGCTCTACCGCATCTGCAAGCAGGTGACGGTCATGCGCGACGGCCGCGTCGTGCACACCGGGGAGCTCGCCGGGCTGACCCGGCTCGAGCTCGTCTCGATGATGCTGGGCCGCGAGGTCTCCACGGTGCGCGCCGCGGGCCGCACCGAGCTCAGCGGCGGCCACGCGCGCGACGGCCGGCCGGTGCTCTCGGTGCGCGACCTGACCAGCAAGCACGCCCTGCACGGCATCTCGTTCGACGTCGCCCCCGGCGAGGTCGTCGGTCTGGGTGGTCTGCTCGGGGCCGGCCGCAGCGAGACCGCCAAGGCGATCGTGGGCGCGCTGCCGCTCGACGGCGGCGAGGTGGTGGTCGACGGCAAGCACGTCAAGAAGCACAGCACCGCCGCGGCGCTCGGCGCCGGCATCGCGCTGCTCTCCGAGGACCGCAAGGTCGAGGGCATCATCCCCAACCTCTCCGTGCGCGAGAACATCGTGCTCGCCGCGCTGCCGCAGCTGTCCAAGGGCGGGCTCGTCTCCCGCGCCAAGCAGGACCGCATCGTCGAGACCTTCATCAAGCGGTTGCGCATCAAGGCGTCCTCGCCCGACCAGCTGGTCTCCCAGCTCAGCGGCGGCAACCAGCAGAAGGTGCTGCTCGCGCGCTGGCTGTGCACCAAGCCCAAGGTCCTGCTGCTCGACGAGCCCACGCGCGGCATCGACGTCGGCGCGAAGGCCGAGGTGCAGGCGCTCATCGCCGAGCTCGCCGAGGAGGGCCTGGCCGTCGTGCTCATCTCGAGCGAGACCGAGGAGCTCATCGAGGGCTCCGACCGCATCGTCGTGCTCAAGGAGGGCGGCGTCGTCGGCACCGTCTCCGGCGAGGACGTGACCGAGGGCCACCTGCTCGACCTGCTGGCCGCGAAGACCTCCGGAGGAGACACCCATGGCGAGTGAGGCCATCGCCCCCCGCACGCTGCCACGGCTGCGGCCGGGGTGGATGCAGGACAACGGCGTCTACGCCGCGCTCGTCGTCCTGCTCCTGATCGACCTGGCGTTCACCGACAACTTCGTGACCGTCGACAACCTGCGAACCCAGCTGATCCAGGTGGTGCCGGTCGTCATCGTGGCGCTCGGCATGGCGCTGGTCATCGGCACCGAGGGCATCGACCTCTCGGTCGGCTCGGTGATGGCGCTGGCCTCGGCCCTGCTCCCGACCTACCTCGGCTACGGCGTGGTGCCGGCCGTGCTGGTCTGCCTGGTCGGCGGGGTGCTGGTCGGGCTGCTCAACGGCTGGCTGGTGTCCTACATCGGGCTGCAGCCGATCGTCGCGACGCTCGCCTCGCTGATCGGCATCCGCGGGCTGGCCAACATCATCCTCGACAACCAGGCCGACATCCGCAACGGCACCCTGCTCGACCTGGGCGCCAACAGCGTCGCCGGCATCCCCTACCTCGTGCTGATCGCGGTCGTGATCACGGTGGTCGTCGCGTTCGTCGTGCGGCGCACGACGTTCGGCCGCCAGGTCGTCTCGATCGGCGGCAACCGCGTGGCGAGCGAGCTCGCCGGACTGCCGGTGCGGCGTACGCTGATCACCGTCTACGTCGTGTCCGCGGCCCTCGCGGCGCTGGCCGGCGTGCTCGCCACCGCGCGGCTCACGGCCAGCACGCCCAACACCCTCGGCAACCTGATCGAGCTCAGCGCCATCACCGCCGTCGTCGTCGGTGGCACCCCGCTCTCCGGCGGCCGCGTCAAGATCGTGGGCACCGTCGCCGGAGCGATCCTCATGCAGCTGATCCACTCGACGCTGATCGCGCACAACCTCAAGGACTCGGCCGCGCAGCTCGTGCAGGCGGCCATCATCGCGGTCGCGGTCTACGCACAGCTCGGACGGAAGGCGTGAGCACCGGTATGCAGAGTCCTGGAGTCGGGGTCGAGGAGACCGGCGCGGGCCCGGCCGGTGCGTCCGCCGACGCGCCCACCGGCCTGGTGCTGACGCGCTACGAGAAGTACGCGGAGGTCGCCCAGCGCCGCGGCTCGCTCGTCGTGCTGGTGCTGACCGGCATCGTGGCGTCGTTCGCCTTCGACTCGTTCGGCAGCGTCGACAACCTGCGCAACATCGCGCTGACGAGCTCGTTCACGGCGGTGGTCGCGCTCGGCATGACGTTCGTCATCCTCACCGGCGGCATCGACCTGTCGGTCGGCTCGGTGTTCGCGCTGGGTGGCGTGCTCGCCGCCTGGGGCTCCGAGCACAGCGTGCTGCTCGCCCTGGTGCTTCCGCTGGTGGTGTGCGGAGCGATCGGGCTGCTCAACGGCGTCCTGATCACATCGTTCGGCATGGCGCCGTTCATCGTGACGCTGACGACCCTGCTGGCGGCCCGCGGACTCGACCTCGCTCTCACCACAGAGGGCAGCGTCGTCCACGTCGTGCCGTCGGGCTCGCACTTCGCCACGATGGGCCAGGGCTCGGTGCTCGGCCTGCCGTGGCCGGTGTGGATCGCCATCGGGCTGTTCGCGCTCGGCACCCTGCTGCTGCAGCGCACGCGCTTCGGACAGACCGTGCTCGCCATGGGCAGCAACGAGGACGCCGCCCGGCTGATGGGCCTGCCCGTGGCGCGCACCAAGATGTGGGTCTACGTCATGTCGGGCCTGCTGGCCGGCTTCGGCGGGGCTATGCAGGCGGCCCAGTCGTCCTCGGGCGTGCCCAACATCGGCGTCGGCTTCGAGCTGACCGCGATCTCGGCCGTGGTCATCGGTGGCACGCTGCTCACCGGCGGCGCCGGCACCACGGGCGGCACGCTCGCCGGCGTCCTGCTCCTCGGCGTGATCGCCAACATCATCAACCAGCTCAACCTGAGCAACGCCAACTGGCAGCCGGTCGTCAACGGCGCGTTCCTGGTCGTCGTGGTGGTCATCCAGACCTACCTCACCCGCCGCCAGCGCCTCTAGCGCTCCGCCCGCTGTTTGGCACGATGTGACTTCTTGCCCATCTGATTGGCGAGGAGTCACATCGTGCCAAACGTCGCTCCGCAGGAGGGGCTAGCCGCCGAGGCGGCCGAGCATGCCGCCGATGCCGCCCGTGGCGCCGCCGCCCGAGCCGCCGCCGGCGCGGACGTTCTCCGAGGGCTGGACGATGACGAAGCCCTGGCCGGCGAAGCCGAGCTGGAACGCCTCGCCGGAGGTGCGGCCGATCAGCGCGCCGGGCTTGAACCCGCCCGAGCGCAGCGAGGTCTGCAGCGATGCCGACCAGGCGACCACAGCGTCGGTGTCGACGAAGGTGGGCGCGTCGACCTGGAGCACGACGGGCGTGCCCTTGGTGGTGATCGCCAGCTTGCCGGTGCCGGTGAAGACGGTGTTGAAGAGCCCGCCGCCGAGCATGCCCGCGCTGCCGATCATCTTGATGTCCCACTTCAGCTGCGGCTCGAAGGCGAGCACGTTGGCGCCGTTGACCGAGAGCCCGTCGGAGCCGTCGAGGTCGAAGACGTGCACGTCGGCGGCGTTGTCGGCGAAGAACACGTCACCGCTGCCGGTGCAGCTCATGACGTCGAGGCCCTCGCCCGTGACGGCCTTCTTGATCACCTTGCCGATGCCGCCGGCCGACTGGTAGTCGAAGCGCACGTCGCCCTGGAACGCGACCATCGAGCCCTGCCGCGCCATCACCGTCGCGGCCTGCAGCCGCACCTTGAGCATCTTGCTGTTCTGCAGCGCGAACGACTCGGGCGAGGTGCGTTCGAGGAATTCCTGGCTGAAGAGCTGGCTGCGCATGTGGGTCTCCGCATCGGGGTCGGGGGTCGCGTCGACCGACAACCTGCCGGCGACCACGGGCGATGTCCAGACCCTGAGCGGATACATCCCGAAAGGGCCGGACCGGCGGCGACCGTTAGGCTCGGAGGCGTGATCGACCTGCGGCTCCTCCGTGAAGACCCTGACGCCGTGCGCGCGAGCCAGCGGGCCCGCGGAGAGGACGAGTCGCTCGTCTACGCCCTGGTCGAAGCCGACTCCGCCCGCCGGGCGGCCCTGTCCCGCTTCGAGGCCCTCCGCGCCGAGCAGAAGGCGCTCGGCGCCCAGGTCGCGAAGGCGAAGGGCGACGAGAAGGCCGAGCTGCTGACGCGTACCAAGGCGCTCTCGCAGGACGTACGCGCCGCGGAGTCCGCCGCGGGCGAGGCCGCCGCGACTGCTGACGCCGCGCTGCTCGCGGTCTCCAACGTCGTCGACCCGGACGCCCCCGTCGGCGGCGAGGACGACTTCCGGCTCGTCGAGGAGGTCGGCACCCCGACCGCCTTCGACTTCGAGCCGCGCGACCACGTCGAGATCGGGCAGCGCCTCGGCGCCATCGACCTCGAGCGCGGCGCCAAGGTGTCGGGCTCGCGGTTCTACTTCTTCACCGGCGTGGGTGCCCTGCTCGCCAACGCGATCGTGCGCTTCGGCCAGGACTACTCGGTGCGTGCGGGATTCACGCCCGTGCTGCCCCCGGTGCTCGTGCGCCCCGAGGCCATGGAGGGCACCGGCTTCCTCGGCCAGGCGGCGGGCGACGTCTACCACCTCGAGGACGAGGGCCTCTACCTCGTGGGCACCTCCGAGGTGCCGCTGGCCGCGTTCCACATGGACGAGATCCTCGACGGCGGCGCGCTGCCGCTGCGCTACGCGGCCTACTCGGCGTGCTTCCGCAAGGAGGCCGGCGCCCACGGCCGCGACACCCGCGGGATCATCCGCGTGCACCAGTTCGACAAGGTCGAGATGTTCGTCTTCTGCCGCCCGGAGGACGCCAAGGACGAGCACGAGCGCCTGCTCGAGCACGAGAAGGCCGTGCTCACGCAGATCGGCCTGCCGTTCCGCGTGATCGACGTCGCCACCGGCGACCTCGGCTCGAGCGCCGCGCGCAAGTTCGACTGCGAGGCGTGGGTGCCGACGCAGGGCCGCTACCGCGAGGTCACCTCGACCTCCAACTGCACCGAGTTCCAGGCCCGCCGGCTGCGCACCCGCTTCCGCGACGAGAGCGGCACCCGCCCGGTCGCCACGCTCAACGGCACCCTGGTCGCGGTGCCGCGCATCGTCGTGGCTGTGCTCGAGAACTTCCAGCAGGCCGACGGCTCGGTCGTGGTGCCCGAGGTGCTGCGCCCCTACGTCGGCCGCGACGTGCTCGAGCCGGTCGCGGGGCGCTGAGTGCCGCTCGACCCCTCGTGGCGGCCGGCACTGGTCGCCCTCGACCTCGACGGCACCGTCGTGGCGCCGGACGAGTCGATCTCGCCGCGGGTGCGCGCGGCCGTGGCGGCGGTCCGGGCCGCAGGCGTACCCCTCGTGCTCTCGACCGGTCGCTCGGTGCTCGGCACCCGCCCGGTCGCCGCGGAGCTCGGCCTCGCCGACGGCTGGCTGGTGTGCAGCAACGGCACGGTCATCGCGACGCTCGACCCGCCGGTGGTCACCGACACCGTCACCTTCGACGCCCGTCCGGCGCTCGAGGTCCTGCGGCGCGAGGTGCCGGGTGCCCTGGTCGCGGTCGAGGAGCTCGGGGTCGGCTACCACGTGAGCGCGCCGTTCCCGCCGGGTGAGCTGACCGGCGAGCAGGTGGTCCTCGACATCGACGCGCTGGTCGAGGAGCCGGTGACGCGGGTCGTGCTGCGCAGTCCTGAGCACGAGTCCGAGCACTTCCTCGAGATCATCGCTCGCCTCGGGCTGCAGGACGTGTCGTACGCCGTCGGCTACGACGCGTGGCTCGACCTCACTCCCGTCGGGGTGAGCAAGGCCACGGCGCTCGCCACCGTGTGCGAGCGGCTCGGCGTCGCGCAGACGGGCGTGCTGGCTGTCGGCGACGGGCGCAACGACCTCGAGATGCTGCAGTGGGCCGGGGTCGGCGTGGCGATGGGCCACGCGCCCGCCGAGGTGCAGGACGCCGCGGATCTGGTGACCGAGGACTTCGAGGCCGACGGCTGCGCGGCCGCGCTGGAGCGGTGGTTCGCGTGATCGAGCTGCTCGCCTCCGACCTCGACGGCACGCTCGTACGCTCCGACGGCTCGATCTCGCAGCGCTCGGTCGAGGCCATCCGGGCTGCGGAGCAGGCGGGGGTCACGGTCGTCTTCGTGACCGGCCGCCCACCGCGCTGGCTCGGCGACGTGGCCCGGGCGACCGGCGGCTCCGGCCTGGCGATCTGCACCAACGGCGCCCTCGTCTACGACCTGCACACCGAGCAGGTCGTCGAGTCGTTCCCCATCTCGGTCGAGGTCGCGCGCCAGGCGGCCGAGGACCTGCGCGCCGCGTTCCCCGGCGTCCGCTTCGCCGTCGAGACGGCGACCAGCTTCGGCCGCGAGGCCGACTACGTCTCCGACGCCGACATGCCCGACGTGCGCGTCGCCGCCATCGCCGAGCTGGTCGACTCGCCGGTGGCGAAGCTGCTCGTGCGCTCGAGCGACCACGACTCCGACGAGCTGCTCGAAGCTGCCCGCGAGGTGCTCGGCGACACCGTGACCGCGACGCACTCCACGCGCGGCCCGCACGCGCTGCTCGAGATCTCGGCAGCCGGCGTCACCAAGGCCAGCACCCTGGCGCGCTTCTGCGAGGAGCGCGGCCTCGGGCCGGAGCAGGTCGTCGCCGTCGGTGACATGCCCAACGACCTGCCGATGCTGGCGTGGGCCGGCACCGCCTACGCCGTCGCCAACGCCCACCCCGACGTGCTGGCCGCCGTCGAGCTCGTCACGGCGAGCAACGACGACGACGGAGTGGCCGTCCTCCTCGAGGGCGTCGTCGCCGAGCGTCACGCCGCGGAGCGCACCGGCACCTAGGGCGCCGCGACGAAGCCGTCGAGCGCCAACGTACGACCGTGCGGCGTCTTCAACGCGACGACCTTCACGACGTGGCGCCCCCGCCGCAGACCGTGCGTCGACCAGAGGACCTTGCGCACGGCCGCGCGCGCCGCACGCGGGTCGACCACCGCGACGGCCCTGCCGTCGACGTAGACCCGGAACCGCAGCGCGGTCGGGCCGCGGTCTCCGACCAGACGCAGCTGGCTGCCCGTGCCACGGAAGACCACTGAGAAGCCGGGGCGGCTGGTGGTGTGCAGCGTCCCGAGGAACCGGCTCTTGACGTGCTGCAGGCGCCAGCCCGCGGAGTAGCGGCCGGCCGTGTCGTCGAACGGCACCGACGCGGCAGGCCCGACCACCCAGCCGCCCGCGTTGCCGAAGCGGTCGTGGACGCGCGCCCGCAGGACGTAGGTCGTGCCGGGGCGCGCCGGAGCGAACGAGCCGGTCTGCTGGTAGGTCGTCCAGGCAGACAGGGCGCCGCTGGGGCTACGCACCGCGTACTCGGCGTCGTAGCTGGTGATGAGCCGCTCGTCGGGTGGGAAGAAGGAGACGGGGAAGGCGAGGTCCGCCGTGGCCGTGGACGTCGTCGGAGGAAGCGTCACGACGGCCGGCCGGACGGCCTCGGCGTGCGCCACTGCGCGACCGACCTCCGTCCCAGAGGCGTCGATCGACACCAGGGTCAGCGTCACCGCCTCGTCGGGCTCGACCGGGACGGCCAGCGGGCTCGTGGCGGCGTCGGCCACCAGGGTCCCCGGTGCGGCGGGCACCAGGCTCGGCGAGGTGTAGACGCGCACGGTGGTCCCGGTCGCAGGCGTGAAGGACAGCGTCAGTGCGCTCGCGGCGAGCTCGATGCTGTTGACCGTCGGCGCTGCCGCCCAGGCCGACCTCGTCCCGACCCCCATGAGCGCCACCTCGTCGAGGTCGGGGGTCTCCGTCACGTCGACCGCGACCGAGCCGTCGAGCGGCGAGCGGAACACGTCCGCAGGGCCGAAGCTCTGCCCCGGAGGGTTGACGCCCCGCAGGCCGTAGAGCGACGTGCCGTCAGCGGACCACGTGGTGCCGGCAGGCAGCTCGGTGGAGGAGAGCACGGTCTGCTGCGAGCCGTCGAGGGCCTGCACGACGACGTCGTTGACCGCCGTCTTGTGCGTCGCGTCGGTCCAGCGGAACCGCGAGAACGCGAGTCGCGAGCCGTCGGGCGAGAGTCGCGCCGCGGTGGACCCCTCGGACTCGGTGCCGGGCACCGGCACGGGCACCTCACCGAGGCGGGCGTGCACGACCTGCCTGCCGGTGCTGGCGACGTAGGCGCCGCTGTCGTGCGGGTCGAACGCCGCGCCCGACAGGCCCTCCGAGTGCGCGACCTCGACCGGCGGCTCGCCGTCGACGTGGGCGAGCCACAGCTTGTCGCCCTCGCTGACGAGCAGGGTGGTCCCGTCGGCCGACCACGAGACCTCGCCGCCGAAGGAGTCCGCCCCGAAGCGTGCGACGGCGCGCCTCGACCGGCCGTCCAGACCGCTGACGAACAGTGTCCGCGCGGTGGTGTCGTCGGTCGCGTCCCAGGCGGCGACCCGGTCGCCCGTCGGCCCGACCGCGGCGACGGTGCCGCGCACCGCACCGACCAGCTCCCGGCGGGCGCCGTCGGGCGAGACCGCCCACACCTCCTGCACGTTGGTGTCGTAGTAGCCCGGCCACGAGCGCGCGACCACGTAGACCGCCTCCGGAGCGGGGGTCGCGGTCGGCGTCCCGCCCGTGTCGGCCGAGGCAGGCGGGGCTGTCAGCCCCAGCAGGGCTGCCGACAGGACCGGAACGATCGTGCGGCGCACGTCAGACCACCTCCACCTGGATCGTCACGGCGGCCGCGACGGAGACGTTGCCCCCGGCGCGGACCCGGTAGACGAGCCGGCCTCGCCGGTGCGGGGTGACGGTCGCGGTGTAGCGCCCGGCCCGCGTGTCGATGCGGTCGGCCGCGAACTTCCACGAGCGGCCGACCCGCTCGTCCACCTGCACGCCGTCGTTCACCGGCGCGTAGGTGCCGGTCAGGCGGAAGGCCTTCCCCAAGCGGGTGGTCACGCGGGTGCGGCTGGTGGTGACCCGGGCCCGCACCACGACGCCCGTCGCCTGCGCGTAGCTCGCGGCGTTGACGGCGCCGGGCGACTCGCCGAAGCGCACGCACCACCCGTAGTCGGCGTCGCGCACGGACGCGGACCACCGTCCGTGCGCGTCGGTCCGGACCCACCGGACGAACGTGCCGCCGCCCATGTCGCTGCTGCCGCAGTCGCCGCGCTTGAGCGCGAGCCGGAGGCGCGGCACGGGCCGGTGGGTCGCGCTCGAGGACGCTGCGCCGCTGACGACGTAGGAGGTGCCGACCGGGACCGTACGCGTGGGCAGCCGGATGCTCAGCACCGGCCAGTCGCGACCCTGGAGGACGAACTGAGGCTCTGCGGGGACCATGCGGTCGAGGTCGACCCAGTCGCTCCACATGAGGCCCCACGTGCGCAGGTCGCCGGCGATGATGCGGTTCGCGGTCCACCGGCCCGCGTTGCCCGCGCCGAGGAAGGTCGTGCCCTGCCAGACGCCGTCGTTGGCGGTGCCCGAGGAGAGCCGCAGGCTGACGACGCGCAACGGGGAGAACTGCGGCGCGGCGGTCGTCTCACCGAGGGCGACGCACGGGCAGGTCGCTCCCATGTCAGCGCCGACGGTCGCGGTGCCGGTCTTCACGCCCCCGGGGTCGGGATCGACCAGGTGAGCGGTCACGGTCACCGTGGCGAGCTGTGCGCCGACCAGGGACGTGCGCGACGGTGTGACGGTGAGGGCCACGAGCTGTGTCTCGGTGCCCGTCGCCGGCCCGAGCGCGTCGGCCGGGCCGGGGACGAGCAGGCCCGCGACGAGGGCGAGCACGACGGCGATGAGGGCGACGACGCTGCGAGGTGCGGAACGCATGGCGTCCTCCTTCTGTTGTCCCAGAGGAGACAGCGGCCGCTCTCGCGGGTTCATCCCCGATGGCGGCCGCGTCTCTCGGACGGTATGAAGGCGTCTGGGCCCGTCTAGGGCGAGCGCTAGAGCGGTCGATGCAGGACGAGACGAAGGAGCAACGCATGAAGGCGACGTGGAACGGTGCGGTCGTGGCAGAGTCGGACGACACGGTCGTGGTCGAGGGCAACCACTACTTCCCGCGCGAGTCCGTGCGACCCGAGGTGCTCAAGGACAGCGACACGCACTCGGTGTGCCCGTGGAAGGGCACGGCGAGCTACTACAGCCTCGTCGTCGACGGTGCCGAGAACCGGGACGCCGCGTGGTACTACCCGGAGCCGAAGGACGCCGCCGCGCTGATCCGCGACCGGGTGGCCTTCTGGAAGGGCGTCGAGGTCACGGCCTGAGCGTGCGCGACGGCTTCGCCGCGTACATCCTGCGGTCGGCCTCGACCAGGGCCTCCTGGGCCGACCGCGGGGTGTCGAGCACGAGCTGCCCGATGCTCGCGCCGACCTCGACCCGCGCTCCGTCGATCTCGTAGGCCGGGGCGAGCGCGGTGTCGAGCCGCTCTCGCACGCTGTCGGCCAGCTCGAGCAGCTCGAGCTCGGCGACCACGACGAACTCGTCGCCCGAGAGCCGCGCGACGGTGTCCATCGTCCGGACCGCCCCGCGCAGCCGCTCGCCGACCTGGACGAGCACCGCGTCGCCCGCCGCGTGGCCGAGCTGGTCGTTGACCCCCTTGAAGCCGTCGAGGTCGACGAAGAGCAGCAGGACGGCGGCGACCCCGCGCCCGACGCGGGCCAGCGCCTGCTCCAGGCGGTCCTGCAGCAGCAGCCGGTTGGGCAGCCCGGTCAGCCCGTCGTGAGTCGCGAGGTGGGCGAAGTGCGCCTCTCGGCGCGCCCGCTCGGTGACGTCGCACGCCATGACGTAGATGCCCCGCCGCCCGCCGACCTCGACGGTCGAGGACACCTCTTCGACGCGCACGACCTGGCCGTCGGGCCGCACCACCGCGATCTCGGCCGACCCGGCGAGCGGGCGGCCGGCGAGCAGCTCGCGGGCCCGGTGCCGGGCGACCTCGAGGTGGTCGGGGTGCACGAGGGTCTCGGCGGCCAGGCCCTCGGCCTCGCCCGGGCCCACCCCCAGCGTCTGCTCGGCGGTGGAGTTCGCGTAGGCGATCTGCCCGTCGACGACCAGCAGGATCGCCATGGGCGCGGTCTCCACGAGGGTGCGGAAGACGCGGTCGAAGCCAGAGTCCACCTGCAGACCGTACGTCACGACGTGACGACGGCCACACCCCCGAAGGCACCGTAGGCGCGCAGGCGCACGACCGGCACGTCGGGCCCGGCCGCTGGCCCGACGGGCGACGAGGGCCGCGGCCCGACCAGCGAGAAGCCCTCGACCTCCACCCGCACGTGCGCGGGCACGCGCACCCGCAGCCCGCCGACCAGCGAGATCTTCGTGATCTCGGTGACCGGCGGCAGGGTCGCCTGCGTCAGGTCGAGGTCCGCGCCTCCCACCGCCGCGAACACCTGGAGCCGCGGCGGCACCTCCCACGTCCCGCTGCGGCGCAGGCCGCCGAGCAGCGCCAGGTGGCGCGAGGTGGAGCCGGTGGTCGACATCGAGAAGAAGCCCATGGCCGAGACGGTAGCGGCGGAGCCGGCCGCTGCGCCCGTGCCGAAGCGCGGGTCAGCGCCATGACATCTGTCATGCAGGTCAGCCGGTCGGCCCGAACCGCTCCGTGCGCACGAGCCGCGGGTCGTGACCGAGCTCGACCAGGGTGCTGGCGACCGCTTCGACGAAGCCGTTGGGACCACAAACGTACGCGCGTGATGCCAGCGCCGGCGGTGGGACGTCGATCTCGGCGTGCCGAGCCGGTCCGAGCCGCCCGACCTGCGCGCCGTCGGGCGCCTCGCGGGTGTAGGTGAGCAGCACCTCGACGCCGGGGGCGCCGGCGTGGCGCGCGAGCTCGTCGGCGTAGATCACGTCGGCCGGCGTGCGCGCGGAGTAGACGAGGCGCACGGGTGCGGCCGCGCCCGGCGCGGACGGTGGCAGCGCCAGCCGCGTACGCAGCACCGCCATCAGCGGCACCACGCCCGACCCGCCGCCGACCAGGAGCAGCGGCGCCGGGTCGTCGCCGCGCCACACGAACCAGCCGCCCCGCGGGCGTGACACCTCCACCGAGGCGCCGACCGGCAGCTCGTCGGCGAGGTAGGGCGACACCTCGCCGTCGTCGACCCGCTGCACGGTGATCTGCACGCGCTCGCCGTCGGGCGCCGAGGCGATCGAGTAGCTGCGTGCGGCGGTGTAGCCGTCGGGTGCGGTCAGCCGCACGTCGAGGTGCTGCCCCGCCAGGTGCCCCGGCCACTCTGGGACGTCCAGGTGCAGCGTGAAGGCCGTGCTGGTCTCCTGCACCCTCTCGACCAGCGTCGCGGGGTGCCAGTTCCAGGCCACCGTCAGCGGGTCAGTCGCCCTGGTAGCGCTGCTCGCGCCACGGGTCGCCGTAGTCGTGGTAGCCGGCCTGCTCCCAGAAGCCGGGGGCGTCCTCGAGGCGCAGGTCGAGCCCGTGGACCCACTTCGCCGACTTCCAGAAGTAGAGGTGCGGCACGAGCAGCCGGGCCGGCCCGCCGTGCTCGGGGTGCAGCGGCTCGCCCTCGAACTCGTAGGCGATCCACGCCTTGCCGTCGAGCAGGTCCTCGAGCGGCAGGTTGGTGGTGTAGCCGCCGTAGGAGCGCACCATCACGAAGTCGGCCGCCGTCTCGACCGGCTCGAGCACGGCGTCGAGGGACACGCCGCGCCAGTCGGTGCCGAGCTTGGACCAGCGGGTGACGCAGTGGATGTCGACGTGGACGTCCTCCTGCGGCAGCGCCATGAGCCCTGCCCAGTCGATCGCCGTCTCGCGCCCGACCTCGTCGCGGACGACGAACGACCAGTCGTCGGTCGAGATGCGGGGCGTCGGACCGGCGCTGAGCACCGGGAAGCCCTCCTCGAGGTACTGCCCGGGCGGCAGGTCGGGCTGGCGGCGGCGGCCGGTGAAGCCGGGCGAGAAGGAACCCATGCGGGAGACTGTCTCCCATGACCCGAGTGCTCGTCTACTCCCGCACCACCGGCTACCGGCACGACTCGATCCCGGCCGGCGTGCGGGCGCTCGAGCAGGCCGACGGCCTGCAGGTCGTCGCGAGCGAGGAGCCGTCGGCGCTGCACTCGCTCGACGCGTACGACGTCGTGCTCTTCCTCTCTGCCACCGGCGACGTGCTCGACGACGCCGGTCGCGCCGAGCTCCGGCGCTTCGTCGAGGCGGGCGGTGGCTTCGTCGGCGTGCACGGCGCCTCGGCCGCCGAGACGTCGTGGGACTTCTACGCCGAGCTCGTCGGCGCGCGCTTCCTCAGCCACCCGCAGGGCTGCCAGGACGCCGAGGTGCGCGTGGCGGACGCGTCGCACCCGTCGACGGCCGGGCTGCCGGACCCCTGGCGCTTCAACGACGAGTGGTACGCGGTGAGCTCCCTCCGCGACGACCTGCAGCTGCTGCTCACGGTCGACGAGAGCACGTACGAGCCGGGCGAGTTCACGATGCCCGGCCGGCACCCGCAGGCCTGGTGCCGCCCGGTCGGCGCCGGCCGCTCCTGGTACACCGCGCTGGGCCACCACGCTGAGGTCTGGTCGGACCCGACGTTCCTCGGGCACGTGCTCGGCGGGATCGCCTGGGCAGCAGGGCGCTGACGCGGGACGCTGGTCCGCATGACCACCGACTCGACGCGCAAGGCCGCTGCGCTGCTGGCCCTCCACTCCGGCGCGGGGTTCGTGCTCCCGAACGCCTGGGACGCCGGGTCCGCGCGCATCCTCGAGCAGGTCGGCTTCCCTGCCGTCGCGACGACCAGCGCGGGCATCGCGTGGTCCCGCGGGGTGCCCGACGGGGGAGCGCTCGGCAGGGACGACGTGCTGGAGGAGGTCGGCCGCATCGTCGCTGCAGTACGCGTGCCGGTGACCGCCGACCTCGAAGCGGGGTACGCCGACTCCCCGGCCGGGGTCGGGAGGACCGTCGCGCGCGCCGTGGAGCTCGGTGCCGTCGGTGCCAACCTGGAGGACGTCGTGGAGGGCCGGCTGCTCGACGTGGACGACGGCGCGGACCGCGTCGCCGCAGCACGGGCGGCGGCGCCCCGAGCCTCGTTCGTGCTGAACGCCCGCACCGACACCTACTTCGTCGGCGCTCGCCACGACCCCTTCGACGACACGGTCGAGCGGGCGCGGCGCTACCTCGCCGCCGGGGCGGACTGCGTCTTCGTGCCGGGCGTCGCCGACGCCGACACGATCCGGCGCCTGGTGGACGCCATCCCTGGTCCGCTCAACGTCGTCGCCGGGCTGGCCGGCACGATCGACGCAGCTACGCTGCTCTCGCTCGGGGTACGCAGGGTCAGCCTGGGCGGCGGCCTGGCGCGGGCCGCGTACTCAGGGCTCGAGCGCGCGGGCCGCGAGCTGCTCGCCACGGGGACGCTGGGCTTCCTCGACGGGGCGCTGGGCTACGCGCAGATGCAGCGCCGCTTCGGCGGCTGAGCCGCCGCTCCCCAGCCGGAAACCTTCCGGAAAGCACTGGTCCCAGCCGCTCCGCGGCTGGCACACTCGCCGGGTGCCGCTGCTGGAGGCCGAGGGTCTGACCAAGGTGTTCCGCCGCCCCGACAAGGACCCGGGACTGCGGGGGTCGCTGCGCCACCTCGTGCGGCGTCGCTACACCGAGCAGGTGGCCGTGGCCGGCGTCGATCTCGCGGTGGAGGCCGGAGAGGCGGTGGCATACGTCGGCCCCAACGGCGCCGGCAAGTCGACGACGGTCAAGATGCTGAGCGGCATCCTGGTGCCGACTGCGGGCTCAGTGCGGGTGGCCGGGCTCGTGCCGCACGAGAACCGGGTCGAGAACGCGCGGCGCATCGGCGTGGTCTTCGGCCAACGCACCCAGCTGTGGTGGGACCTGCCGGTGCAGGACTCCCTCGCGCTGCTGCGCGACATGCACGGGATCGGCCCGAAGCGCTACGCCCAGGTGCTCGAGCGCCTCGACGCCGTCCTGGAGCTGGGCGAGCTGCTCCCTACGACGGCCCGCAAGCTCTCGCTCGGCCAGCGCATGCGGGCCGACCTCGCCGCGGCGCTCGTCCACGAGCCCTCGATCGTCTACCTCGACGAGCCCACGATCGGGCTCGACCTCGCCGTCAAGGACCGCGTGCGCGCCTTCGTCAGGCAGATCGTCGCCGACGGCACGACGGTCATGCTCACGACGCACGACCTCGGCGACATCGAGGACATCTGCCGACGGCTGGTCATCCTCGACGGCGGCCGCATCGTCTACGACGGCGACCTGCAGGCGGTGAAGGACGCGTACGCCCGTGACCGGGTCATGCACCTGACCCTGGCCGAGCCGCCGGCGTCGGCGGGCGGGATCGCCGCCCGCCTCCCGCTCGCACGGGTGTCCGACGGTGCCACCGACCGGGAGCTGACCGTCACGTTCGACCGGCTGGCGGTCAGCGCGGTCGACGTGCTCGCCGCAGCCTCCGCAGAGGCGGAGGTCGTGGACGTACGCATCGACGAGCCCGCGATCGAGGACGTCGTGCGCAAGGTCTACGCCGGCGAGCTGCGCCCGGGGGCGGAGGGGGTCGCGTGATCCCCGGGGCGCTGCCCGCCCTGCGACGCGGGGCGCCGCTCGTCGCCTACCGGGCACTGGCCCGCGCGGCGCTGCGCTCCTTGCTGGCCTACCAGGTCACCTTCCTGTTCGGCGTGCTGGCGTCGGTGTTCTCAGCGCTGGCGATGCTCTACCTGTGGCACGCAGTGCTGGGTTCCAGCGCCACCTCGCAGGGGTTCGACTGGCCGCACATGAAGGCGTACCTGTTGGTGGCGTTCGCGGCAGGCTCGCTACCGTCGAGCTGGGTCGACTACCGCATGGCGTTCCGCATCCAGCGCGGCGAGGTCGCCCTCGACCTCGTCCGCCCGGTGGACTACCAGGCCGCACGCTTCGCGGAGGCTGTGGGCTTCGCGGTCTACGAGCTGGGGACCGCGCTCGTCGTCGTGGCGGTCGCGGCAGTGGCCTTCGGTGGCATCCCCGGCCCGCCGCTCGGCACCCTGCCGCTGCTGGTGCTGAGCGTCCTGCTCGTGCTGCCGCTGCGGTTCGGCATCGTCTACGCGAGCGCGATGGCGGTGTTCTGGACGCAGAACTACGTCGGCGTCCAGGCGGGACGCGTCGCGCTCGTGTCGCTGTTCTCCGGTGCGCTCGTGCCGCTGGCGTTCCTGCCGCACTGGCTGCACGTGCTGGCCGCGGCGCTGCCCTTCGCCGGCATGGCGTCCACGCCGGCGCTGCTCTTCGCCGGCGAGCTGGACGGCCGTGCGGCAGTCGTCGCCGTCGCGGTGCAGGCGGCCTGGACAGTCGCGCTGTGGCTCGGGACGCGCGCGCTGTGGAGCGCTGCGAGCCGCCAGCTCACGGTGCACGGGGGCTGACCAGGTGGCGACGGACGCGTGGGAGGTCCTGCCCCCGCTGGCGGCGACGCCGACCGCGCGCCTGCGCCGGGCGGTCTGGCTCTACCGGCGCTGCCTCGGCGCGCACCTGCGCTCGACCCTCGAGTACGAGCGGGACTTCTGGGTGCTCACCGTCGCCGCCCTCCTGACGCAGGGCGTCGGAGTGGTGCTGCTGTCGGCGGTCTTCCGGGCGATCCCGCAGTTCAACGGCTGGCGGTTCTGGGACCTCGCCCTCATCTACTCGCTGGTCGCCGTCGGCGAGGGCGTCGCGGTGCTGTTGGCACAGGGCGCGTGGAGCCTCGCGTGGACCGTCAACACCGGCGAGCTCGACGTGGCACTGGTGCGGCCGTACTCGCCGATGCTGCAGGTCCTGAGCTCGCAGGTCGGCATGAACGGCCTCGGCAACCTGGCCGTCGGGGGCGGGCTGCTCGTGGCCGCGCTCGTGCACGTCGACGTCGACTGGAGCCCCGGGCGGGTCGTGCTCGCGGCCGTCCTGCTGCTGAGCGCAGTCCTGGTGAAGGTCGGGCTGAACCTCGCGACGAACTGCGCGGGCTTCTGGCTCAGCTCACCGCCGATGCCGTAGATCGTGAGCGGGAAGCGGGCGAGCTCGCCGAGCGTGTGCATCGCGAAGGCGAACATCGAGAACGGGTGCGGATCGTGCTGACGGTGGCGCTGCCGTACGCGTTCATGAGCTTCCTGCCCGCGACCGCTCTGCTTCAGGACCGGCACCTCTGGCAGGTCGGCCTGCTCACCCCGCTGGTCGCGGCGTACTGCCTCGGCCTGGGCGCGTGGCTCTTCCGGCGGGGGCTCGTGCGCTACGAGAGCTCGGGCCACTAGGTCGTGCACCGGTCGCGCGCGGCGCACCGTCGTCCTAGCCTCGACGCATGCGAACGTCTGGCCGCCTGGGTGACGGATATGTCGAGGGCGAGCGCGTCTTCGCGCCGCCGCAGGGGTCGTTCGACGCTGACTGGGTCGCGTCGCTCGCCGCCGAGCAGCTCGCCCGTCCCGTCGCGCGCCCAGCAGTGCTCGCCGCGGTGGCCGACGCGTGGGCGGCGATCCGGCTCGGCGCCCTCGGGTCGAACGACCTGCTCGAGGGCGACCACGAGCCCGACGTCGCGGCCGCTGCCGTCAGCGCCGCGCGGGAGTTCATCACCGCGTACGACGTTCCCGTGCACCCTCCGGTGACACGATGACGCCGTGCCGGTCGAGCATCGAGAGCCGCTGAGGTTCAACCCGAGCAACGCGACCACGGGCGTCGTCGAGCGGGTGCGCAGCAGTGACGGCACCACCCGCGTCCACAAGCAGCTGCGCCGGCCGGGGACCGTCGACGCTCCTTCCCACTGGGCGTCCTCGACGGCGCGCCAGGACTGGAACTACTGGGCGCGCGAGGCGGAGGTCTACCGCGACCGCGACCTGCGCGCATCCCTGGGCGGCACCGGTCTGGGCCTCGCGGCGGCCGGGGTCGTCGACGAGCCAGGCGGTGCGAGCCTCTGGCTCGAGGACGTGACCGGTACGCCTGGGGCGGAGTTCACGCTCGACGACCACGTGGCGGTCGCGGCGGCCCTCGGGCGCTGGCAGGCCTCACCGCCGCAACTGCTCCCGGGCTGGGCGTCGTCGGGCTTCCTGCGCGCCTACTCCACCAGTCGGCCGGGCGACCTGACGCTGGTCGACAGCGACGAGGCGTGGGCGGCGCCCCTCGTCCGCGAGACGTGGCCGCCCGACCTGCGGCAGCGCTGGACCCGGCTCGAGAGGCACCGCGACGAGCTCCTGACGCGCATGGAGAAGCTGCCGCGCACCCTGTGCCACCTCGACGCCTGGGTGGCCAACTGCATCCGCCGGCCGGACGGCGAGGTCGTGCTGCTGGACTGGTCCTTCGCGGGTGACGGCGCGGTCGGCGAGGACCTCGGCAACTACCTCCCGGACGCGGTGTTCGACCTGTTCTGGCCGGCCGAGCGGCTCGCCGAGCTGGAGGCGGCGTGCTGGCCGGCCTACCTCTCCGGTCTCCGTGACGGGGGGTGGGACGGCGCCGAGCGCGACGCCCGCCTAGGGGTCGTCGCCTCCTGCGTCAAGTACGCGTGGCTCCTGCCGCTGATGCTCGCGAGGGCCGCCGACCAGGAGCACGCCGCCTACCACCGCCCGGCGGACGCGACGCACCTCTACCGCCAGCGCGGCGTGGCGCTGCGCCACCTGGCCGGCTGGTGCGAGGAGGCTCTCGACGCATGACGGGTCTGCGTGCCGGAGTCCTCGCCGGGGTGTTCGTCCTGGAGGTGGTCGCGATCGCGTGCGTGGCGCGCTGGGGCTGGCACGTCGGCTCCGGAGGCGTCGCTGGTGCCGCGGTCGCGACCGTCGCCGTCCTGGCGTGGGCCGGCTTGTGGGGGACGTTCCTGTCGCCGCGGGCGCGGCTGCCACTGCGACCGTCCGCGGCGACCCTCGCCCGTGGAGCGATGGTCGGCGCGGCCGGTGTCGGGGGGGCTCTCGCCGGGTGGTCGGTCGTCGCCGTAGTGCTGGTCGTGGGCTGGGTGGTCTGCACCGCGGTGGAGGCGGCCGTCTGACACGCGAGACGGGACTGTTGACCTGTGGCAACGAACCACTAGGGTCTCACTCGATCGAGTGACGACGCTGTCACCGGTGGCGCGGGCGCATCGCGGCCTGCGGCGTCGGGGAGGGCCGTAGCGAGGAGACGCCTTCGATGCACCGAACCCCCTTCCCACGCCGACGACCGGCTGCCCGGGCCCGGCTGGCAGCGTCCGCCGTCGCCGTCGCGGTCACCGCCGCGACCGTTGCCGCCGCGCCCGCCTCGGCGGCCGCGCAGGTGCCGCTGGTGGTCGACCCGGCGGCCTACGTGAACCCGATGATCGGTACGACCAACGCGGGCAACGTCTACCCCGGCGCCGTCGTGCCGTTCGGCCTGCTGTCGTGGAGCCCGCAGACCTCCTTCGGCAACCAGGTCTCGAACCCGGCGCCCGGCGGCTACGACTACACCGCCCCGCGCATCCGCGGCTTCGGGCTGACGCACCTGTCGGGCGTCGGCTGCTCCGGCGCCGAGGGCGAGCTCCCGGTGATGCCCTACGTCGGTGCCGTCGACAGCTCGCCCGCGTCGGACACGGGCGACGCGAAGTACGCCAGCACGTACGCGCACACGGACGAGACGGCGAGCGCCGGCTACTACGGCGTGCGCCTGGCGAGCGGCGCAGGCGTCGAGCTGACGAGCACCGCCCGCACGGGCAGCGGCCGCTTCGCGTTCCCGGGTGACAAGCCAGCGAGCATGCTGTTCCGCACCTCGATGGCCGAGAGCGGCAGCGCGGGCGCGACGGTCTCGATCGACCGGGCCACCGGCACGGTCAGCGGCTCAGTCGACAGCGGCAACTTCTGCGGGCCGCAGAGCGAGAACAACCGCAAGGACAACTACACCGTCTACTTCACGGCCCACTTCGACACGCCCTTCGCAGCCGTCGGCACGTGGAAGGACGGCACGCTGAGCCCCGGCTCGACCTCGGCCAGCGGGGGCACCGGCTACGACGCCGGCGGCAACCCCAACGCTGGCCGCGGCTCCGGTGGCTACGTCACCTTCGCGCCCGGGACCACGCACGTGGGTCTCAAGGTCGCCGTCTCCTACGTCAGCGTCGCCGGCGCGGAGAAGAACCTCGCGGCGGAGAACCCGGGGGCGCAGTCGTTCGACGCGACCCGCGCGGCAGCGCACGCGCAGTGGAAGGACGCGTTGGGGCGCGTCCAGATCGGAGGCGGCACCGACGACCAGCGCAGCGTCTTCTACACCGCGCTCTACCACGCGATGCTCGAGCCGACGCTCGCCAGCGACGTCGACGGGCGCTACCAGGGCGCGGACCGCGAGACGCACTCCCTCGAGCCGGGTCAGCACGCGGAGTACGCCACGTTCTCCGGCTGGGACCAGTACCGCGCGCAGATCCAGCTGCTCTCGCTGCTCGACCCCGGCATGGCGAGCGACTACGCCCAGTCGCTGTTCAACCTGGCGAAGCAGCGCGGTGGGAACTGGGACCGCTGGCTGCTGCAGAACGGCAAGACCAGCGTCATGTCAGGCGATCCCGCGGCCGCGGCGGTCGCGGCGGTGTACGCGTTCGGCGGGCGCAGCTTCGACGTCCGCGGTGCGTTCGACTCGCTCGTCAAGGCGGCCACGGTAGCGACGCCGGACGACCTGAGCGACGCCGGCTGCAACGTCGAGTGCGTCGGCCAGCGACCCTCGGTCGACCGCTACCAGCAGCTCGGCCACGTCCCCTCGGACGACTGCCACTGCTGGGGCGCTGCGTCCGAGACGCTGGAGGACGCGGCGGCCGACTACGGCCTCTCGCAGCTCGCCGGCGCGCTCGGCGAGACGGGCACCGCGGAGACGTTCCTCGCCCGGTCGCAGAGCTGGCGCAACGTGTTCGACCCGACGGCCACGACGGAGCAGCTCGCCATCCCGGGGACGCTGCGCCAGTCGGTCACCTCGGTCAAGGCCAGTGACGAGAACCCGCCCGACGAGGTCGGCGCGCGGCTCAACGACGGCGATGCCGGCAGCAAGTGGCTCACCCCCGCGATCGCCGGCTGGGTGCAGTACTCCTTCGCCAGCCCGGTCAAGGTCGTGTCCTACGCGCTCACGAGCGCCAACGACGCGCCCGGCCGCGACCCGCGCGACTGGACCCTGCAGGGGTCGAACGACGGCGGGAAGACCTGGACCACAGTGGACTCGCGCTCCGGCCAGACCTTCGCGGACCGCTTCCAGACCAAGCAGTTCTCGGTGACGACGCCCGGCGCGTACTCCGCCTACCGGCTCAACGTGACCGCCAACAGCGGTGAGCCCTACACCCAGCTCGCCGAGCTGCAGCTCACCGACGACCTCGCCGGCCCCGTGCCCAACCCGCTGTCGTGGGCACTGCCGGGCACGCTCACCTCGCACGTGCGCGAGATCTCGGCCAGCGAGGAGAACCCGCCCGGTGAGGTGGCGTCGAGCCTCAACGACCTCGACGTCAGCAGCAAGTGGCTGACGCACTTCCCCACCGGCCGGGTGCAGTACCGGCTGGACGGTCCGCGGACGGTCATCGCCTACGCGCTCACGAGCGCCAACGACGCCCCGACCCGCGACCCGCGCGACTGGGCGCTGCAGGGCTCGAACGACGGCACGACGTGGACCACGGTGGACTCGCAGAACGGGCAGGCCTTCTCGGACCGCGGGCAGACACGGCAGTTCTCGGTGGCACACCCTGGTTCGTTCACCTACTACCGCCTCGACGTCACCGCCAACAGCGGCGCGCCGCTCACCCAGCTCGCCGAGCTGCAGCTGAGCGACGACCTCAACGGCGCACTGCCCCCGGCGCCGCCGGTCTTCAGCGGCTACATGCGCGACCGCAGCTCGACCGGCGCCTGGTCGAGCGGGTTCACGCCCGCCACGGAGAACGGCTTCGTCGAGGGCACGAGCGCGCGCTACACCTGGATGGTCTACTCCGACGTCACCAGCCTCGCGCGGGCGATGGGCGGCAACGAGGTCGCGGTGAAGCGGCTGGACGACTTCTTCCACGCCACCAACGGCGACTTCGACCTCACCGGCCGCAACGCCACGAAGTACGACCCGACCAACGAGCCGGACATCCACGCGCCCTACATCTACAGCTACCTCGGGGCGCCGTGGAAGACGCAGGCGACGGTCCGCGCCGAGATCGACCGGCTCTGGACCAACACGACGGGCGGCATCCCGGGCAACGACGACGCCGGCACCATGTCGTCGTGGCTGGTGTTCTCGGCCCTCGGCATGTATCCCGGCGTCCCGACGCGCGCCGACCTCGTGCTGACCACGCCGCTGTTCCCGCGGGCCGTCGTGCACCGCGCCAACGGCGTCGACATCACGATCGACGCGCCCGACGCGTCGGCGGACAACGCCTACATCGCGGGAGTCAGCGTCGACGGCCAGACGTCGACCAAGCCGTGGGTGCCTGCGTCGTTCGTGGCGAAGGGCGGCACGATCTCCTACGCGCTGCGCTCGACCGCCGACACCTCGTGGGGTGCGGCGGCCGCGGACGCCCCGCCGCAGACGTCGTACGCGTCGGCCGTCGACGCCGTCGGCTACGACCTCGCGACGCGCGGGGACGTGGCGGCGAGCCTCGGCCGTGACGTGACCGGTCTCGCGTCGGCGCTCGCCGCCGAAGACGGCTCGGCCGCCTCGGCCGCGAGGATCCGGGCACTGCTCAGGACAGCGGAGGCGGAGGGCGCGTCGAAGCTCGACGCCGCGGGGCGCGACCGCCTGCGCGCGCTCCTGCAGTCCGGGCTCGGCCTGCCGACGGGCGTCTCGGCCCTGCGCCAGGCGACCGGTGAGCTCGCGCGCAGCGGCGACATCGCCTCGAGCAGCGCCCGCGACCTGCAGGCGCTGCTCACCACGGCGGAGTCGGCGCAGGCGGCGGGCGACGCGACCGGGCTGCGTACGGCGCTGCAGCAGTTCAGGAGCGCGGTCGCTGGCGCCAAGGTCTCGAAGGTGAGCGCCGCCGCGAAGGAGCGGCTCGCCGGGCTATTGGACCCATTGCTCGCGGGGTAGGCGGAGCCGTTGCTCGAGGGCGGGGCGCTGATGCCCCGCCCTCGTCCGCGCTGCTCGTGGGACGGAGCGGCCTGAACCCGCAGCGATTCCCGGCGGAACCGTCGGCTGGCCGGCCGCGTCATAGCCGCATGCGTCGTCGTCGGCGCCTCGCCGCGCCGCTGGTCCTGGTCGTCTGCCTAGCAGGCTGCGCCGGGGTGCCGCCGTGGCAGCCGCCCCGCAGTGAACTCGTGCCGCTGACGCCGGCCCCGCCTCCCGCACGTCGTGTCGACCCGGCACTCCTGCCGCATCACGGACCCCCGCCAGCTCGCAGCCGCGGGCGGGCCGCTCCTCGAGCTCGACCAGGCGCCGCTGAGGCTCGTCCTGGCTTGGTTGCCTGGCTACAACGAGTCGCGCCGCCTCGCCTGGCGGACCCTCGGCCCGGTCGTCGCTCGGCGGCTAGCAGTGGCGATCAACGCTGCACCGCCTCGATCTACGCCCACGGAACCTTCAGCTGCCCCGCCGACGACGGTGCTGAGCTCGAGCTGTGGTTCGAGGTCCGCGCGGGTTTCGGCCAGCTCGTCCTCTGGCCGCGTGGCGGGTGCAGCGACCTGCGGGCGAACGGGCGGGACGGCCGAGAGGTCCCTCGAGAGTTGGGGGCGGAGGTGTCGAGGGCGCTGCCCGGATTGGGCTGACGGTCGCAGCGCAAGGCGGGTCAGGCGGTGAGCAGCCGGTGCGCCAGCTCGAGCCGAGATTCCGCCTGCCCTGCGCGGAGGCGCCCGCTGGCCTGCAGCGTGGCCAGCCCGTGGAGCAGCGACCAGGCGACCTCGGCCCGCGTCCCGTCGGAGTCCGGGAAAGCGGTGTGGACCTCGGCGAAGGCGTCGTGCAGCGGCTGCGGGGTGTCGTCACCGGCGAAGTGCAGCTCGAGCGGCAGCGTGAACATCGATTCGTAGAGCCACGGCCGGGCGGCGGCGAAGTCGAGGTAGGCACGCATCCGCTCGAGCGGTGACGGGTCAGCGGCACGCAGAGTCGCCGCCAGGTCCTCGAACCCGCTCAGCGCCACGGCGTCGACCAGTGCCTGGCGGCCCGCGAAGGCCGAGTAGAGCACCGGCTGGGTGACGCCGAGCGAGGCCGCGAGCCGGCGCATGGTGACGGCGGGCCAGCCCTCGCGCTCGGCGACGTCGCGAGCGGCGGCGACGATCGCCTCTCGGCGGGAGCCGAGGTCGGGTGCGCGACGTGGGGACACGGACGAAGGCTAGCACTGTTAGGCAACATTCTCGGGAAATTCTTGGTGAGGCTTGCGGTTGATTATAGCGGCGTTATATAACGTCGCTAGACAGCAACTTCAGAGAAGGACACCTCTTATGCACGCCACTGCCCTCATCATCGCCGTCCTCGCCAGCGTCGCCATCGTCGTGCTCGGCGCCCGCTTCCTGGTCACGCCCGCCCGAGCCACGACTGACTTCGGCGTGGCGGCGGACGACCTCCGGGCGCTGACCGCGATCAAGGGCGTGCGCGACATCACCTCAGGGGTGGTCGTGCTCACCGTCTGGGCGGCTGCCGGCACGTCGGCGATGGGCTGGGCCCTCGTCGCGGCGGCGCTGACCCCCGTCGGCGACGGACTCATCGTGACGACGCGCAGCGGGCGGCTCGGGACGGCGCTCGGGGTGCACGGGCTGACGGCGCTCGTACTCGTCGCCGTGGGCCTGGTGCTGGCGGCGGGCTGAGCGTCCAGGTCACCGCCCGGGGAGGGGCTGGCGTCAGAGGTACTGGCCCGTGGGCCGGCCCTCGGGCTCGCCGCCGCCGAGCGGACCGCTGCCGCCACCGGGCAGCGCGCGCCGGGCCTGCGCCTCCATGGCGGCGCGGGCCTCCATCTGCTGCACGAACATCGCGGTCTGGATGCCGTGGAACAGCCCCTCGAGCCAGCCGACCAGCTGGGCCTGGGCGACCCGGAGCTCGGCGTCCGAGGGCACCTCGTCGTCGGTGAACGGCAGCGTGATGCGCTCGAGCTCCTCGATCAGCTCTGGAGCGAGGCCGTCCTCGAGCTCCTTGAGCGAGGTGGCGTGGACCTGGCGCAGACGTACGCGGCTGGCCTCGTCGAGGGGCGCACTGCGCACCTCCTCGAGCAGCTGCTTGACCATGCTGCCGATGCGCATGACCTTCGCCGGCTGCTCGACCAGCTCGGTGACCGGGCGGTCGGGGCGCTCCTCGGCAGCCTGCTCGGCAGGTGCCGGGACGGCCGAGCCGTCCTGCGACACGACCAGCAGTCGGGGGACGTCGGCGTCGGAGGTCGGCTCGCTCATGCCTCCCATCCTGCCCCGCGTCGGCGACCGAGGCGCACCGGGCCCGCGCTCTAGCGGACGAGCAGCACCTTGCCCGTGACCTCGCCGCTCTCGAGCCGGCGGTGGGCGTCGGCGGCGAACGGCAGGGCGTAGGTCGAGTCGAGCTGCACGCGCAGCCGCCCGTCGGCGACCATCGGCCAGACGTGCTCGCGCACCTCGGCGACGATCCGTGCCTTCTGCTCCAGCGGCCGCGAGCGCAGCGCGGTGACGTGGACGCTGGCCCGCTTGGTCATCAGGGCGCCGAGGTCGAGCTCGCCGCGCCGGCCGCCCTGCATGCCGATGACCACGAGCCGCCCGTCGCTCGCCAGCGCGGCGACGTTCGGGCCGAGGTAGGAGGCGCCCATGACGTCGAGGACGACGTCGGCGCCGGAGCCGTCGGTCGCCGACTGCACCTCGGCGGGCCAGTCGCCGTGGTAGTCGAGCGCGTACGCGGCGCCGAGCTCCCGGCACACCGCGCGCTTGGCCTCGGTGCCGGCCGTCGCGACGACCGTCGCGCCGAGCGCGACGCCGACCTGGACGGCCGTCGTGCCGATGCCGCCGGCGCCGCCGTGGACCAGCAGCGTCTCGCCGGCGCGCAGGCCGGCGACCATCGACAGGTTGGACCACACCGTGCACGCGACCTCGGGCAGCGCGGCCGCGGCCGCCAGCTCGACGCCGGAGGGCACCGGCAGCAGCTGGCCCGCAGGCACGGCGACGAGCTCGGCGTAGCCGCCGCCGGCCAGCAGCGCACACACTTCGTCGCCAACGGACCAGCCCGACACCCCGTCACCGAGCGCGCGGACCCGGCCGCTGCACTCGAGGCCGAGGTAGTCCGACGCCCCCGGCGGCGGCGGGTAGTGCCCCTGCCGCTGGAGCAGGTCGGCACGGTTGACCGCGCTGGCCGCCACCTCGACCAGGACCTCGCCCGGCCCGGCGACGGCGTCGGGCACCTCGCGCCAGTGGCAGGCCTCCGGCCCGCCCGGCTCCTCGACGACGACGGCGTGCACGGCTCAGCCGCGGCGTACGCGGTCGACGAGCGCCCACGTGGCGGGCAGCAGGCCCGCGGCGGCCAGCGCCTTGACCGCGTCGCCCGGGAGGAACTTCCAGATGCCGAGGTCGGCCGCCTGCGACCAGCTGACGCCCAGGTCCTGCTTCAGCCACGAGGCGCCGAACGCGTAGACCACGACGCTGCCGAGCGCGAACGCCGCCAGCACCTGCACGGGCTTGCGGGTGCTGAGCCGCTCGCTGAGCAGGCCCACGACCAGCGCGGCCGCGACAAAGCCGAGGACGTAGCCGAAGGTCGGGCCGCCCCAGCCGCTGGTGTGCTTGGCGAACCACGGGACGCCGGCGACGCCGGCGCCGGCGTAGAGCACCATCGCGGCGCTGGCGCGCGCCGCGCCGAGCGAGCTGCCGGCGAGCAGCACGGCGAAGGTCTGCAGCGTCAGGGGGACCGGCCACCACGGGATGGAGACCTGCGCGGACAGGCCGGTCAGCGCGGCCGCGACCGCGACGAGGGCGACGTCGACGGCGGCCCTGCGCGGGAGCAGGTCGGCCACGACCCGGGCGGGGCGGAGTGCGGGGTTCAGCGAGCTCATGGAGGTGCAGCCTGCCACCTCGGCAGGAGTAGCGTCGCTGCGACGGCTCGCTCCCCTGGAGGCGGCGATGGCAGCGACGCACGTGCCGGCCCGGCCGACGGTGCTGCACGTCGTCCTGTGGGCCCTCGCGGGGGTGTGCTCGTCGGCGACGCTGCTCGCCGCCTTCACCGCCTGGAGCCTGGCCGGCGTCGCGGGTGCCGTGCTCCTGGGCTGGGTCGCCGTGCGCCACCACGGCAGCGGTCGCGCTGCCCTGGGCCTGCTGCTGGGGCTCGCGGCCTGCCTGCTGCTCGTCGCCTGGCTCAACCGCAACGGGCCCGGGACCGTGTGCAGCACCGATGCAGCCGGGAGCACCACCTGCACCGACGAGTGGTCGCCGTGGCCGTGGCTGGCGGCCGCGCTCCTGCTCGCTGCGCTCGCCGTCGGCGGCGTCCTCGGCGCGCGGAGGGACCGCTCGGCCGGTCGGGCCGCTTCGCCGAAGCGTGCCCGAGGCCGGCGCCTTCCCGACTAGGATCGTCCACGGACGGTCCCCCGGACCCGCGCCACGACCGTGCCGCGACGAACTGCGACGAACTGCGGTGCTGGGCGAAGGGGCCGACGACGTGAGTGCATCGCCGCTCTGCCCTGGCGTCGACGGGGCCCGCGTCCCGGGCACCCGCGCGACCGACCGCCTCGCCCAGCTCGCCGCCCGCCTGCTCGGGTCGAGCTCCGGGCGGCTCCTGCAGCTCGCCGACGTGCCGACCGGCTCGCTCGACGCGCTGGTGGTGGCGGAGGGCGAGGCGCTCGTCGTGGTCGACGCCGCCGCCGACTCCCGCGTCCGCCGCCTCGACCCGGCGTCCACGGGCGCCTACGTCGGCGTGCCCCTCGCGAGGCTGTCCGGTGAGGTCGTCGGCGTGCTCTCGGTGTCGGAAGCCGGACCACGCGCGTGGTCCGAGGCCGACGTGGCGCTCCTGCGCGAGATCGCGGCCTCCGCGACCGCGGAGCTCGAGCTCGCTGCCCCTGGCGTCGATCCGGCCGCCCGGCGCGTGGCGTGGGAGCTCGCGGTGGACGCCGCCGGCGTCGGCACGTTCGACTGGGACCTCGTCACGGGCCGGCTCGAGTGGGACGAGCGGATGCTCCAGCTGTTCGGCTACGACCGCGACGGATTCGGCGCCAGCATCGAGGCGTTCGCCGCCGGCGTGCACCCCGACGACCGCGAGCGCGTCATGCGCGCGGTCGAGGGCACTGTCGAGACCGGCGGCGAGTTCGCGCTGGAGTACCGCGTCGTCCCGCCCGAGGGCGAGATGCGCTGGATCGTCGCCCGCGGCCGCGCGCTCGTCGACGAGCAGGGCAGGAGCACCCGGCTGCTCGGGGCCGCCTACGACACGACGCTGGCCCGCGAGTTCGACGCCCGCGTCTCCCGCGTGCTCGAGTCGATGAGCGCGGCGTTCTTCCTGCTCGACCGCGACTGGCGCTTCGCCTACGTCAACGCCCGGGCCGAGCAGCTGCTCGGCGCGTCGCGGGCCGACCTGGTCGGTGGCGGCATCTGGGAGCTCTTCCCCCTCGCGGTGGGCACCGAGTTCGAGGTGCACTACGCCCGTGCGATGGAGCAGCGCGAGGCGAGCAGCTTCGAGGCCTACTACCCCGAGCCCCTCGACGCGTGGTACGAGGTGCAGGCCTGGCCCGACCCGGACGGCGTCGCGGTCTACTTCCTCGACATCACCGCCCGCCGCCTCGCGCAGGAGAAGGCGGAGCACGCAGCCCTGCGCGCGACGCTCCTGGCCGAGGTCGCCACCGAGCTGACCAGCACGGTGGAGGCGGAGGTCGCCGTCGCCCGGCTGGCCGAGCTGGTCGTGCCGGCACTGGCCGACTGGTGCCTGGTCACCCTCGTCGAGGGCGAGGGCGCCCGCCCGGGCGCCACCCACCGGCCGCAGCTGCACGACATCGGCTACGCGCACGTCGACCCGGCCGCGCTGCCGCTGACGGTGAGGTACGCAGAGGTGCGGTTCGCAGCGCTGCTCGACGACGCGTACCTCTTCCGCTCGCTGCGCACCGGCACCACCGTGTCGCTGCGCGAAGGGGCCAGCGCCGCCCTGCGCGAGGTGCTGCGGCCCGGCACCGCGCGCGAGCTCGTCGCCGAGCTGGCACCGGACTCCTTCGTCGTGCTGCCGCTCAAGGGCGGTGGCCGGACGCTCGGTCTCCTCTCGCTCTTCAACGGAGTGGGGCGCGGGCCCATCACCGACGAGGAGCTCACGACGGCCCACGAGGTCGCCGTGCGATCCGGCCTGGCGCTGGACAGCTCGCGGCTCTACCGCCAGCAGCGCGACCTCGCCGAGGAGCTGCAGCGCTCGCTGCTCAGCGACCCGCCTCCGCTGCCGGGCGCCGAGATCGTCGTGCGCTACTCGCCTGCAGCCGAGGCCGCGCAGGTGGGCGGCGACTGGTACGACGCCTTCCGCCAGCCCGACGGGGGCCTCGTGCTCGCCATCGGTGACGTCGTCGGCCACGACACGGCCGCCGCTGCCGCCATGGGCCAGGTGCGCACCATGCTGCGCACCGTCGCTGCGACGACCGGTGCCGGACCCGCCGACGTGCTGCGCGCGGTGGACGGCGCGATGGAGACGCTGCAGGTCGGCGTCACCGCCACTGCGGTGGTCGCGCGCATCGACGACCTGCCGGGCGGCGGCACCACCGTGTGCTGGTCGAACGCAGGTCACCCGCCGCCTCTGGTCCTGCAGCCCGACGGAACCCTGCTCCAGCTGATGGCCGCACGTGCCGACCTGCTGCTGGGCATGGACCCGGGCAGCGACCGGGCCGAGTCGACCGTCGAGCTCGAGGCCGGGGCGACCGTCCTGCTCTACACCGACGGGCTGATCGAGCGGCGCGGCCAGTCGCTCGACGACGGGCTCGCGCGGCTGCGCGGGGCGCTCGAGGACCTCGCCGCCGAGGGGCTCGGCCTCGAGCAGCTGTGCGACGGGCTGCTCGCGCGGCTGCTGCCCGAGCGCACCGAGGACGACGTGGCGCTGGTCGCCGTGCGGGCTGGGACACTGGGGGGATGACCCCTCCTTCCGCGACCGGGCACCCGACGAGCGCCCGCAGCGACGCGGAGGTCCGCGAGTTCCTGCTGGCGCAGACGACGCTGCTGCCCGCACCGCAGGTGCCCGAGGTGCAGCTGCGCCAGGCACGCGACATGACCACGCTGTGGCAGCGCAGCCAGGTCTTCTTCGGCGTCCCCGACCTCGACCCGCCCTACTGGGCCGCCGCGTGGGCGGGCGGGCAGGCCGTCGCCCGTCACGTCATCGACCACCCGGCGCTGGTCGCGGGCCGTGCGGTGCTCGACCTCGCGACCGGCTCGGGGCTCTGCGCCATCGCCGCGGTGCAGGCCGGCGCGTCTCGGGTCACGGCCTGCGACATCGACCCGGTGGCCATGGTCGCGCTCGAGCTCAACACCGCCGCCAACGGCGTCGAGGTGCCCGGCCTGCTGGCCGACCTCACGGCCGGCCCGCCGCCCGACGTCGACGTCGTGCTGGCCGGCGACGTCTGCTACGAGCCGGGCATGGCCGGCGGGATCCTGGGCTGGCTGCACCTGTGCCACGACGCCGGCATCGAGGTGCTGCTCGGCGACCCGGGACGCGACTACCTGCCGGGCGACGGCCTCGCGGAGCTCGCCCAGGTCGAGATCACGGGTGACCCGATGCTCGAGAACGCCGGCGTCCACCGCGCGACAGTCTTCACCCTGCGCTGATCCACCTGCGGTCCTCACAGCGCCGGTGCTTCGCCCGACAAACCCTGTTTGCCTGCCCGAAACACGACCGGAACGGCCGGGCAAAGGGTCGCCGCCAGAGTCGGCAGCATGCCGACGACCGTGCCCACGCTGCCGGGCCCCACGGGCGCCGGAACGGCAGTGGGCGTCGACACGCACTGCCCCTACTGCGCGCTGCAGTGCGCCATGCACCTGTCGCCGGGACCGGGGCGCGAGCTCACCGTGCACGCGCGCGACTTCCCGACCAACCGCGGCGGCCTGTGCCAGAAGGGGTGGACGGCGGCCGAGCTGCTGACCACACCAGACCGCCTCACGACGCCACTGATGCGCGCGTCGCGCGACGCGCCGCTCGAGCCGGTGTCGTGGGACGTCGCGATGCGCCGCGTCGCGGTCGAGATGGGGAGGATCCAGCGTACGCACGGGCGCGACGCCGTCGCCGTCTTCGGCGGCGGTGGGCTGACCAACGAGAAGGCCTACACGCTCGGCAAGTTCGCGCGGGTCGCGCTGCGCACGAAGAACATCGACTACAACGGCCGGTTCTGCATGTCGAGCGCGGCGGCGGCCTCGACGCGCGCCTTCGGCGTCGACCGCGGACTGCCCTTCCCGATCGAGGACGTGGCGGCCGCCGATGCGGTCCTGCTCGTGGGCGGCAACTCCGCCGAGACGATGCCGCCGTTCGTCCGCCACCTCGAGGGCGCCGGGCGCTCGCTGGTGGTCGTCGACCCCCGCGCCACCGAGACGGCGAAGAAGGCACGGCTGCACCTGCAGCCCACGCCGGGCACCGACCTCGCGCTGGCGCTCGGGATGCTGCACGTCGCGCTCGTCGACGGCCTGGTGGACGACGCCTACGTCGCCGCCCGCACGTCCGGCTGGGAGGACGTCGCCCGCACCGCCGCGACGTGGTGGCCGGAGCGCGTGGAACGCACCACGGGCGTACCCGTCGGGGACCTGCGGCAGGCGGTGCACCTGCTGGCCGAGGCGCGTACGGCTGTGGTGCTCACCGGGCGCGGCGCCGAGCAGCACAGCAACGGGACCGACACGGTCACCGGCTTCATCAACCTCGCGCTGGCGCTCGGGCTGCCGGGGCGGCCGGGCTCCGGCTACGGCTGCCTGACCGGACAGGGGAACGGCCAGGGCGGGCGCGAGCACGGGCAGAAGGCCGACCAGCTGCCCGGCTACCGCAGCATCGAGGATCCGGCGGCGCGCGCGCACGTCGCGTCGGTGTGGGGCGTCGAGCCGGAGAGCCTGCCGGGCAAGGGTGTGTCGGCCTACGAGCTGCTCGACTCGCTCGGCCGCGACGACGGGCCGAAGGCGCTGCTGCTGGCCGGGTCCAACCCGCTCGTGTCCGCGCCGAACGCGCGGTCGGTGGCCGAGCGGATCGCAGCGCTCGACTTCCTCGTCGTCAGCGACTTCGTGCTCTCGGAGACCGGTGCCCTCGCCGACGTCGTCCTGCCCACGACGCAGTGGGCCGAGGAGGACGGCACGATGACCAACCTCGAGGGCCGCGTGCTGCTGCGCCGCAAGGCCCGGCCCGCTCCACCCGGCGTGCGCAGCGACCTCGAGATCCTCGCCGAGCTCGCCCGCCACCTGGGCTCGCCGGTGGAGCTCGAGGTGCGGCCGCGAGCGGTCTTCGACGAGCTGCGGCGGGCCAGCGCCGGCGGGCCAGCCGACTACTCGGGCATCACCTACGAGCGGATCGCGCTCGAAGGCGGCGTGTTCTGGCCATGCCGAGACAAGCACGACCCCGGCACGCGCCGGATGTTCCTCGACTCCTTCGCGACGCCGGACGGTCTGGCCCGCTTCGTCACCGTCGAGCACCGTGCGCCGGTGGAGCAGCGCGACGACGAGCACCCTCACTACCTGACCACTGGGCGGGTGCTTCACCACTACCAGAGCGGCGCCCAGACCCGGCGCGTGCCGGCGCTCGTGGCGGCCGCCCCCGAGGCGTTCGTCGAGCTGTCGTACGCACTGGCCGAGTCGCTCGGCATCAGCGCCGGCGAGCTCGTGCGGGTCACGTCGCGCCGCGGATCTGCGGTCGCACCGGCCCGGCTGAGCGACGACATCCGCGACGACACGGTCTTCATGCCCTTCCACTGGGCGGGGCGCGGGCGGGTCAACAGCGTGACCAGCGACGCGCTGGACCCGGTCTCGCGCATGCCGGAGTTCAAGGTGTGCGCGGTGCGCGTCGAGCGGGCCGGGCTCACCGCGGACGACGCCTCCGGATGAGGACCACTTTGCGCTGCCGAAACATGACGGACCCCGGCGGGCAAAGCGGCGCCGGGATCGTCTAGGGCATGGACACCGCACCGACGCCGCCGGCGAGCACGACGCAGGTCGTCGTCGTCGGCTACGGGATGGCCGGCGCGCGCCTGGTGGACGAGCTGCGCTCGCGGCACTCCGGTGACCTGCACGTCACCGCGCTGGGCGCGGAGCCGGCCGGCGCGTACAACCGCATCCTGCTCTCCAACGTGCTCGCAGGCGTGACCGGTGCCGAGGCGATCCGCATCGGCCCGCGCGAGCTGAGCGGTGTGGGCTACGAGGTCTGCACGGACGTCACGGTCGAGAGCATCGACCGCTCGGCGCGCAAGGTGCTGACCGACAAGGGAGCCGTGGGCTACGACGTGCTCGTGCTGGCGACGGGGTCGCGCTCGGTCGTGCCGGCGATCGCGGGGCTCTGCCGTGCGGACGGCGCGCTCCTGCCCGGATGCTTCACCTTCCGCACCCTGGTGGACTGCGACGGGATCGTCGCCGTTGCTGCCTCGGCCCAGAGCGCTGTGGTCCTCGGTGGTGGGCTGCTCGGCCTCGAGGCAGCACGTGGACTGGCCGGGCGTGGTCTTGCTGTCACGGTGCTGCACAGGGGTGGCCACGTGATGGACCGACAGCTGGACGCCGACGCGGGCGACGTGCTCGCGGCGAGCCTGCAGGACCTCGGCGTCGAGATCGTCACGGGGGCGGAGACCGTCCGCGTCAACGGTCGCGAGCACGTCACCGGCGTCGAGCTGTCCGACGGGCGGCGGCTGGCCGCCGACCTGGTGGTCGTGGCGACCGGGGTCGCTCCGGAGACTGCACTCGCCCGCTCGAGCGGCCTGACCGTCGACCGCGGCATCGTCGTGGGTGACGACCTGCGCTCCGTCGACGACCCGGCCGTCTTCGCGATCGGCGAGTGCTCGCAGCACGACGGGCAGGTGTACGGGCTGGTGGCGCCGGCGTGGGAGCAGGCCCGGGTGGTCGCTGACGTGATCACCGGCGCCGACCCGACCGCGCGCTACGCCGGCTCACGGCTGGTCACCCGGCTCAAGGCCAAGGGTGTGGAGCTCGCGGCGATGGGCGACACGACCGGCGACGCCGACACCGAGGTCGTGCGCTTCTCGGACCCGGCCCGGCGCGTCTACAAGAAGCTGCTGCTGCGGGAGGGTCGTGTGACCGGCGCGATCCTGCTCGGCGACACGGCCACGGCCGGGACCGTGACGCAGCTGTTCGACCGAGGCGCACGCGTGCCCGGCGACCCGCTGCCGCTGCTCTTCACGGGCCTCCGGCGCTCGGCCGCCGTGGTCGAGGACCCGGCGCACATCCCCGACCGCGCCACCGTCTGCACCTGCAACAGCGTCACCAAGGGCCAGATCACCACCTGCTGGCTCGCCGGCGCCCGCAGTGTGACCGCCATCGCCGCCGGCACCCGCGCCACCACCGGCTGCGGCGGGTGCACCGACACCGTCAAGGGCCTCGTCGACTGGCTGCACGCCAGCGACCCGGGGCCCGCTCCCGCCGATCCGCGCGCCCCCGCCGATCCTCGGCACGATGTGACTCCTTGCCAATCGGATTGGCAAGAAGTCACATCGTGCCAAACGAGGGGCGTGCCCAAACCCGTAGGAACCGGGACGAACCCGGCCGCCACCATGCAAGGAGCTTCGTCGTGACAGCGCACCTGGTCGTCGTGGGGAACGGGATGGTGGGGCAGCGGTTCGTCGAGTCGCTGCGGGCCCGCGACACGGAGGGCCGCTGGCGGGTGACTGTCCTGTGCGAGGAGCCGCGGCCAGCCTACGACCGCGTCGGTCTGTCGTCGTGGTTCTCCGGCAGCACCGAGGCCGACCTCTGCCTCGTGCCCGAGGGCTTCTACGACGGCGACCCGACGCTCGACCTGCGGCTCGGCGAGTCCGCGACGGCGATCGACCGGGACGCCAAGACGGTCACGACCAGCAGTGGCGACGTGTTGGCCTACGACTCTCTCGTGCTGGCAACGGGTTCGTACGCGTTCGTGCCGCCCGTCGAGGGTGCGGACCTGCCGGGCACCTTCGTCTACCGCACGATCGCAGACCTCGAGGCGATGAAGGCCCACGCATCGGGCAAGCGCACCGGCGCAGTGGTCGGTGGTGGTCTGCTGGGACTCGAGGCGGCGAACGCTCTCCTGGGACTCGGTCTCCAGACGCACGTCGTGGAGTTCGCCCCGAGGCTCATGGCCGTGCAGATCGACGAGGGCGGCGGCGCCACACTGCGCCGCAAGGTCGAGTCGCTCGGCATCACCGTCCACACCTCCACTGCGACGAAGTCATTGTCAGCAGGGCAAGACGGCGAGGTTGCGCGCATGGAGTTCGCCGACGGCGGCTCCATCGACGCTGAGCTCGTCGTCTTCGCCGCAGGTGTCCGCCCCCGCGACGAGCTGGCCCGCCAGAGCGGGCTCGAGGTCGGCCCACGCGGCGGTGTCGTCGTCGACGCCACCTGCCGCACGAGCGATCCCCACGTCTGGGCGATCGGCGAGTGCGCCTGCATCGAGGGCGGGGTCTACGGCCTCGTCGCACCGGGGTACGCGATGGCTGAGATCGTCGCGGACCGCCTCTGCGGCGGCGGCTCCAGCTTCCCCGGCGCCGACCTGTCCACCAAGCTCAAGCTGCTCGGCGTCGACGTGGCTTCCTTCGGCGACGCGCACGGCACGACCGAGGGCGCGCTCGAGGTCGTCTTCAACGACCCGGTGACGGGCGTCTACAAGAAGCTCGTGCTCTCCGACGACGCGCAGACGCTGCTCGGCGGTGTGCTCGTGGGCGATGCCACTGCGTACCCCGTCCTCCGCGCAGCCGTCGGCGGTAGGCTCCCCGGCACCCCTGACGCCCTGCTGGTCGGCGCAGGCGGCGAGATCGCCGGCCCCACGGGCAGCGCCCAGGTGTGCTCGTGCGCCAACGTGACCGCAGACGCGATCACCGAGGCGATCCACGAGCAGGGCTGTGCAGACGTACCAGCCCTGAAGGCGTGCACCCGCGCAGGCACGGGCTGCGGCAGCTGCGTGCCCCTGCTCAAGAAGATGCTCGCCGAGGCAGGCGTGGCCCAGAGTCGCGGCCTCTGCGAGCACTTCCCCGAGCTGTCGCGGGCCGACCTCTTCGACATCGTGCGGGTCAAGCAGATCTCGACGTTCAGCGCGCTGGTCGAGGAGCACGGGCAGGGCCGCGGCTGCGACATCTGCAAGCCGGTGGTGGCCAACATCCTCGCCAGCCTCGGCAACGGACACATCCTCAAGGGCGAGCAGGCGACGCTGCAGGACACCAACGACCACTTCCTCGCCAACATGCAGAAGGACGGCACCTACTCGGTGGTCCCACGCATCCCCGGCGGCGAGATCACCCCCGACAAGCTCATCGTCATCGGGGAGGTGGCCAGGGACTTCGGGCTCTACACGAAGATCACGGGCGGCCAGCGCATCGACCTGTTCGGCGCCCGCGTGGAGCAGCTGCCGAACATCTGGCGCCGGCTGGTCGACGCGGGGTTCGAGTCGGGGCACGCCTACGGCAAGTCGCTGCGCACGGTGAAGTCGTGCGTGGGCTCGAGCTGGTGCCGCTTCGGCGTGCAGGACTCGGTGGGGCTCGCGATCGACCTCGAGCTGCGCTACCGCGGCCTGCGCTCGCCGCACAAGCTCAAGGGCGGGGTGTCCGGCTGCGCCCGCGAGTGCGCCGAGGCGCGCGGCAAGGACTTCGGCGTCATCGCCACCGAGAAGGGCTGGAACCTCTACGTCGGGGGCAACGGCGGCTTCACCCCGCGCCACGCCGAGCTGCTCGTGCAGGACGTCAGCACCGAGGAGCTCGTGCGCACGCTCGACCGGTTCCTCCTCTACTACGTGCGCACCGCCGACCGCCTGCAGCGCACCGCGCCCTGGATCGAGGCGATGGAGGGGGGCCTCGACCACCTGCGCGCAGTCGTCGTCGACGACTCGCTCGGCATCTGCGACGAGCTCGACGCCGCCATGGCCCGGCACGTCGCGTCCTACTCCGACGAGTGGCGCGACGCCATCGAGGACCCCGCGACCCTCGCCCGCTTCACCTCGTTCGTCAACGCGCCGGGAGAACCCGACCGCGACATCGTCTTCGTTCCCGAGCGCGAGCAGCACCGCCCGGCGACGACCGAAGAGCGGGCCGCGCTGATCGCCGGCCCGCGCCTGGAGGTGCGTACGTCATGACCACCCTTCTCGAGCCGCCCACCACCACCGCTCGTACGCAGTGGCTCCCGGTCTGCCGGCTGACCGCCCTGCTCCCGGAGCGCGGAGCCGCCGCGCTGCTCGGCGCGACGCAGGTGGCGCTGTTCCGGCTCTCCACCGGCGAGGTGGTCGCCGTGGGCAACCGCGACCCCTTCAGCGGGAGCAACGTCATCTCCCGCGGCATCGTCGGCACGCGCGGCTCGGCGCCGGTCGTGAGCTCGCCGATGCACAAGCAGGCGTTCGACCTGCGGTCCGGCATCTGTCTCGATGCGCCGGACACGGCGCTGCCGACCTACCCTGTACGCGTGACGGACGGAGTGGTCGAGGTGGCGCTGGTCGCCGGTGGGCGCGACGAGCCCACGGGCAGACCGGGACCGCTGTGAGCACAGCCCTCACCGAGGCCGCGGTCGCCGGCGACGAGCCGGGCACGCCGGTCCTGCCCCTCGCGGGCTGGACCATCGGTGTGACAGCGGCCCGGCGCGCCGACGAGCTCGGCAACCTGCTCGAGCGCCGCGGCGCCAAGGTCGTCCACGCCCCCGCGATCCGCCTGGTGCCGCTGCCCGACGACGCCGAGCTGCTGGCCGCGACCCGCACCTGCGTCGAGACGCCGATCGACCTCGCCGTCGCGACGACCGGCATCGGGTTCCGCGGCTGGGTCGAGGCGGCCGAGGGCTGGGGCCTGGGCGAGGCGCTGCTGGAGCGGCTGTCGGCGGCGCGCGTGCTCTGCCGGGGGCCCAAGGCACGGGGGGCCGTGCGCGCCGCTGGGCTCGTCGACGCCTGGTCGCCCGCGTCGGAGTCGAGCTCCGAGGTGCTCGAGCACCTGCTGGGCGAGGACCTCGAGGGCCGCCGCATCGCCGTGCAGCTCCACGGCGAGCCGCTGCCCGACTTCGTCGAGGCCCTGCGCGCCGCGGGCGCCGACGTCGTCGAGGTGCCGGTCTACCGGTGGGAGCCGCCCGAGGACACCGCCCCGCTCGTGCGCATGGTCGAGCAGGTGCTCTGCGGTGCGCTCGACGCGGTGACCTTCACCAGCGCGCCGGCGGTCGTCAGCCTCCTGCGCACCGCCGCCGCGAGCGGTGACGAGGAGCGGCTGCTCCAGGCGCTGCGCACCCGTGTGGTCCCCGTGTGCGTCGGCCCGGTGACCGCCGCGCCGCTCGAGCGGCGCGAGGTCCCGACCGTCCAGCCGGGCCGCGCGCGCCTCGGCGCGCTGGTGCGCGAGCTGGGCGAGGTGCTGCCCGCACGGTCCCCGGGCGTACGGGTCGCCGGCCACGCGCTGCAGCTGCGCGGGTCCGCCGTGGTGGTCGACGGGCGGCTGGTGCCGCTGCCGCCGGTGCCCATGGCGCTGCTGCGTGCGCTGGCGCACCACCCCGGGCGCGTCGTGTCCCGTGCCGAGCTCCTCAGGGCGGCACCCGGCGGCGCCACTGACGAGCACGCGGTCGAGATGGCCGTGACCCGGCTGCGCTCGGCGCTGGGCGACCCGCGCTGCGTGCAGACGGTGGTCAAGCGCGGCTACCGGCTGGCCTACGACCCGGTCGACGCATGAGCCGGCACCCCGTCGTCGTCGCGGCGCACGGCACCGCCGACGTCGCCGGTCAGCAGACCGTCGAGGCGGTCGTGGAGCGCGCCCGGCTGGCGCTGCCCGGCCGCGAGGTGGTCGTCGGCTACCTCGACGTCATCACCCCGACCGTCGGCGACGCGCTCGCCGCCCTCGACGCCCCCGCCGTCGTCGTGCCGCTCCTGCTGGCGCCCGGCTACCACGTCGACGTCGACCTCCCGACGGTCGCCGCGGCCGCCGGCCACCCGGTCACGTGCTCGGCGCCCGTCGGCCCCGACGCCCGGATCCTGCACGCCGTCCTGCGCCGGCTGCGCGAGGCCGGCTACCGCGACGGTGACCCCGTCGTGCTGGGAGCCGCCGGCTCGTCCTCGCCGCGCTCGGCCGCGGCGACCGCCCAGGCGGTCGAGTGGCTCGCCGCGCTCACGGGCGGACCGGTGCTGGCTGCGTACGCGTCGGCCTCCCCGCCCACGCCCGCCGAGGCCGTCGCGGCGCTGCGCCGGGAGCACGGCGGGCGCGTCGCGCTCGCGACCTACCTGCTCGCGCCCGGCTTTTTCGCCGACCGCATGCACGACGCGGGCGCCGACCTGGTCAGCGCCCCCATCGGCACCGCCGACGAGCTGCTCGAGGTGCTCGTCGAGCGCGTCGCGGCCGCCGACGAGCGGGCGCCGGAGCTCGCTGGCCGCTGACCTGCTGATCGCCGGAGGTTTCGATCTGGTCACTTCGGGCGTCTCGGCGATCTGAATCGGTCATCCGGCGATACTCTGCGGCAATGTTTGCGGCGGAGCGGCGACGACTCATCAGCGAGCTCGTGCGGTCCAGCGGCGCAGTGTCGCTGCGCGACCTCGCGCAGCTCACGGGCACCTCCGAGGTGACCGTGCGGCGCGACCTGCGCCACCTCGAGGCCGAGGGGCTGCTCTCCCGCCGGCACGGCGGCGCGGTCGCCCCCGAGTCGCTGCAGGAGCCGACCCACTCCGAGAAGGCGCACGTCGCCGCCGCCGAGAAGGCGGCGATCGCAGCGGCGGCCGCCGAGCTCGTCGAGGACGGCGACGCGATCGTCCTCGGTGCCGGCACCACCACCCAGGCGCTCGCCCGCCGGCTGACCCGCAAGCGCGACCTGACCGTCGTCACCAACAGCCTGCTCGTGGCCCAGGCGCTCGCCCGCGCGCCCGGCGTCGACGTCGTCATGACCGGCGGCTCGCTGCGGGGGTCGATCTACGCCCTGGTCGGCGGCGACGCCGAGCACGCCCTGTCGGGACTGCGCGTCTCGACCGCCTTCATGTCGGGCAACGGGCTCACCGCCGAGCGCGGGCTCTCCACGCCGAGCATGCTCGTGGCCGGAGTCGACAGAGCCATCGCCGCCGCGGCCCGCCGGGTCGTCGTGCTGGCCGACCACACCAAGGTGGGCATCGACACGATGGTGCAGACCGTGGCCACCAGTCGCATCGACCTGCTCGTCACCGACACGCTCGCCCCCGAGGACGAGGTGGCCGCGCTGCGCGAGGACGACGTGGAGGTCACCGTCGTCGGCCCGCAGGGCGCCGCCGCGATCGACGACGTCGACGCCTGAGGCCTGCCCGACCGGCTCGTCGGTAGGCTGCGCGAGCCACCCGCCCCACCCACGCGCAGGAGTCCGTCGATGAGCCCCAGCGGCGAGCAGGTCCGCCTCGAGTCCTCCGGCTACACCGCTGACGTCGTCACGGTGGGCGGTGCCCTGCGCACCCTCGAGTCGGCCGGGCGCCCGCTCGTGCGCAGCTGGTCGGCCGAGGAGATGATGCCCGTCTTCAGCGGCGCCGTGCTCGCGCCGTGGCCCAACCGCATCGGCGACGGCGCCTACTCCTTCGGCGGCCAGGAGCTGCAGGCCCCGATCAACGAGGTCGAGCGCGGCAACGCGCTCCACGGCTTGGTCGGCTGGGCGGAGTGGGAGGTCGCCGAGCGCAGCGCCGACCGCGTGAGGCTGTCCTACCGCCTGCGCCCGAACCCCGCCTACCCGTGGCAGCTGGCGCTGAGCGTCACCTACGCGCTGAGCGCCGAGGGACTCGCCTGGACGCTGACCGCGCGCAACGAGAGCGACTCGGCCGCACCGTACGGCGGGTCCGTGCACCCCTACTTCGTCGCTGCGGCGACCGGGCACGTCGACGACTGGCGGCTCGAGCTGCCGGCCGCGTCCTACCTGGTCGTCGACGACGAGCGGCTGCTGCCGGTCGAGGTCGTCCCGGTCGCCGGCACGCCGTTCGACTTCACCCAGGGCCGCGTCATCGGTGACACGTTCGTCGACCACGCCTTCACCGAGCTGGCCGCCGGAGACGACGGCCTCGTGCAGGCCCGCCTGCTCAGCGCCGACGGCACCGGCGTCGAGGTCTCGTGGGACGCGGCCTCGCCGTGGGTCCAGGTGCACACCGCCGACCGCCCCGAGGAGCGGCTCAACCGCACCGGGCTGGCCATCGAGCCGATGACCTGCCCGCCCGACGCCTTCCGCACCGGGATCGACCTGGTCGTGCTCGAGCCGGGCGCCGAGCACTCGGTGAGCTGGCACGTGCGCGCCGTCTGAGGCACACCCGGCAGGGACCCCCGTCCGGGTCAACCGTGGGCGGCGGCACTCAGGACCGGGCTCCCTCCGCCGACATCTGAGCCATGCGCAGCAGACGACGTCTCCGGGACACCCCCGGGTCGAGCGCGCCCGCGCCCGCCGCGACGGGCGCGCCGGCGCGCTCGCTCCAGGGCGAGCTGCGCTCGAGCGCGCGCCTGCTGGCCGTGGTGCTCGCGGTGCTGCTGTCGAGCGTCGCGGCGTCCACCGCGTACCTCCTGCTGCACGTCGGCCCGGCGCTGACCAGCGCCACCGAGACGCTGCGGGAGCTGCGCTGCGTGCAGACCTCGATGCTCGACCAGGAGACGGGGCTGCGCGCCTACGTGTCCACCGGCGACCTCGCGTTCCTGCAGCCGGCGGACGCCGGTGTCATCGCCTTCCAGCGCTGCGAGCCGGCGCTGCTGAAGGTGGCCGGGGACGACCGCCAGCAGTTCGAGCGCCTCGTCGGGATGCTCGTCGCGGCGCGCACCTGGCAGCAGCAGTGGGCGCAGGAGGCGCGGGCCACGCCGCCCGGCTCGACGCGCGACGACACGACCTCGTTCTTCCTGGTGGGCAAGGGCTTCTTCGACACCTACCGCACGCAGCAGGACCGCGCGCTCGTACGCGCCGGCGAGCGCCGCGACGACATGGTCGCTCGCCAGCGCCACACCTTCGAGTTCACCGGCCTGCTCGACGTCTCGCTCGTCCTCGGCGTGCTCGTCGTCGACCTGCGCCGCCGCCGGCGCCTGCAGCGGGTGGTCGACGCACCGGTCCGCCAGCTGCTCGACACCATGCGCCGCATCGACCGCGGCGAGCTGGGCGTGCAGAACCCAACCTGCGACATCGAGGAGTTCTGGGAGCTGGGCACCGGTCTGTTCGGGCTGTCGCGGCGCCTCGAGCGCGAGCAGGCGCAGGGCCTGCTGCGCGAGGAGGCCGCCACCCGGCTGGCCGCGCGGCTGCAGGTCGTGGTCAACGTCGCGCGCAACGCAGCCGGCTCGCCGAGCCCCACCGCGGTGGCTGAGATGGTCGCCGCCGCAGCCGTCGAGCTCGGCCGCCTGCAGGCGGTCGTGTGGCTCGAGAGCGAGGACGCCGGCTTCGTGCCCGTGCGCTCCACCCCCGCCACCGGCCCCGCCGACCCGCCGTCACCGGCCGTCCTGCGCGCCGCGGTCGAGGCACGGTCTGTACGCGTCGGCGACCGAGCCTGCTTCCCGCTGGTCGTCGCCGGCCGCGTCGTCGGGGTGCTCGACGTCGTCGACGAGGCGTGGGACGACGAGGACACCGCCCAGGTCGACTCGGTGCTCGAGGCGCTCGCCCGCTTCGCCGCCGTGGCGCTCGAGTCGGCGCGCCTGCACGCCCAGACGCTGGAGCAGGCGCGCAGCGACTCGCTCACCGGGCTGCGCAACCGGCGCAGCCTCGACACCGATCTGCCTGTCGAGTGGTCGCGCGCCCGCCGCTACGACCGGCCGTTCAGCATCGCGCTGCTCGACCTCGACCACTTCAAGCGGGTCAACGACACCGCCGGCCACGCGGTCGGCGACGCCTGGCTGCGGCTGGTGGGCGGGGTCGTGCTCGGCCGGCTGCGCACCTCCGACAGCGCCTACCGCTACGGCGGCGAGGAGCTGGTCGTGCTGCTGCCCGAGACCGACGCCGACGCGGCCTTCATCGTCGCGGACCGGCTGCGCGAGGCTGTCGAGGCCTGCCAGGGGCCCTCGACCTACCCCTCGATGACCGTCTCGATCGGCGTCGCGACCGCGACCTTCGGCATGGCCGACTCGTCCGAGCTGCTGGCCGCCGCCGACGCCGCGCTCTACGCGGCGAAGGCCGGCGGGCGCAACACCGTCGTCGTCGCCTCGCCCGCCGTCCTCGCGCGCTGAGCGGTTCCTCGTCGGTGCCGGCCACGTAGGCTGTGGCCCCACCCCGCCGCTGGCGCGGGAGACAGGGGTGGATGCCGTGGTGTCGATCGCGGACCTCTCGCGCCTGAGCGGCGTGTCGGTGGCGACCGTCAGTCGGGCGCTCAACGGCTACCCCGACGTGAGCGCGGCGACCCGCGCGCGCATCGAGCAGCTCGCCCGCGAGACCGGCTACACCCCCAGCGAGGCCGCCCGCACGCTCGTGCGCGGCAAGAGCTCGCTGGTCGGCGTCGTGTGGAGCCGCACCTACGACGACGAGGCGCCGCACGCCTTCCTCCACGAGGTGCTCGACGCGATGCGCGACGAGCTGGCGCGCCAGGGCTACGACCTGCTGCTGCTCTCGCCGCCCTCCTGCGACAGCGGTGACCGGCCCGACACGCTCGTGCGCCGGGCCCGCCAGCTGCGGCTGGCCGGCGTGATGGTCATGGGTGTCGAGCCGGACGACCCGGCAGTGGTGGCGCTCGCCGAGAGCGACGTGCCCACGGTCGTGCTGGACCTCGACCTCAGCGGCCCGTCGACCCGCCGCGTCACCTCCGACAACGCCGGCGGCGGCGCGCTGGCCGCCCGCCACCTCGTCGAGATCGGGCGAACCCGGCTGGCCGTCATCACGGGTGAGATCGCGCTGCCGATGGCGCGCGAGCGGCTCGAGGGGTTCCTCGCCGAGGCCGAGCGCGCCGGGCTCGAGGTGCCGGCGGAACGCGTACGCAGCGTCGGCTTCCAACTCGGACCCGGCAAGGCGGCGATGCACGAGCTGCTCGCCCTGCCGGAGCCGCCCGACGGCGTCTTCGCCGCGGGAGACATGGCAGCCATCGGCGTGCTGCTCGCCGCCGCCGAGGAAGGCGTCGACGTGCCGGGGCAGGTCGCAGTGGTCGGCTACGACGACGTCCGGCAGGCGGCCTACGTCAGTCCACCGCTGACCACCGTGCGCCAGGACGTCACGGCGATCGGTACGGCTGCGGCTGCCGAGGTGCTGGCGCTCTCCGCCTCGCCTGTCGAGTCGACCGAGCCGCTGGTGCTGCCCGTGCGGCTGGTCGTGCGCGGGTCGACCGTTAGCGCCTGAACTCTCGACTTAGTCGGACTTAGTCCATAGAGTGACACCATGACACGGACGGTCAACGTGCACGAGGCCAAGACCCACCTGTCGCGACTGCTCGAAGCAGTAGAACAGGGTGAGGACGTGGTGATCGCTCGTGCCGGCAAACCCGTGGCGCGGCTCGTCCCGGCCCGTGTCCGGGGAGCGCGTCAGCCTGGGTCGTGGAAGGGACGGGTTGTCATCGCCGACGACTTCGACGAGACACCGGAGCACCTCGTGGCTTCGTTCCACGATGAGGTCGAGCCGCACGCGCTGTGAACCTCCTTCTCGACACTCATGTCTTGTTGTGGTGGCTGAGCGACGACGTCCGCCTGCCCGAGCGGATGCGGACCGCCATCAGCGACGGCGATTCCGAAGTATTCGTCTCGGCCGCCTCTGCCTGGGAGATCGCGATCAAGGCGTCGCTGGGCAAGCTGACGGTGCCGGACGGTCTGCGCGAGCAGGTGCAGGTGCAGGGTTTCACCGAGTTGCCTGTCAGCGTCGAGGACGGGCTGGACGCTGGTGCGCTCCCGCGCCACCACGACGACCCTTTCGACCGGATGCTCATCGCGCAGGCCGTCCGTCGAGGACTGCAACTGCTCTCGGTCGATCGACGGTTCGCCGACTACGACGTGCGGCTCCTCTAGCGGCTCCCGCAGTAAGGACGCGCGTCGGGTCAACGGGGCACGATCGGAGAATCAAGGACGGGTAGCCGGGGCACGTGCGCCCTCCGCCCAGATTCGGAACTCGTACAGGACCTCACTCAGATCGAGCGCGCCGCATTCTGCGTCGAAGACATGCTTGGAGAGCCAGGTGTGGAATGAGTCATGCTCAGTGCGCTCGACCCGCCGGGCATGGGCGTCCTTGTCCTCCAGCGATGTCCCTCGGATCTTGATGCGGACTCTCCACCCGGGGTCCTCGATGCTGGTGACCTCGACGTTCGGCGCCCCCGATCGTTGCCAAGCGGCCCGCGCGGACGTTGCACGACTGGGCTGGTTGACGATCGGAGGTCACCGGCAGCACGGCCCGCTTCTGACTAGGCCGCGCGGTGTCGCGCGGACAGCAGGAAGTCAGCCATGAGGTGTTGCGCGGCCTCGACCATGTCTCCGCCGTTCGCGGTGAGGCAGCCGGCGGCGTGGGCGGCTCGCAGTAGAGGAGTCGGTCCGTGTCCGCTGACGACGTCGCCGACGAACATCCTGGAGGTGAGGCGAGCGAGGTCGACGGGGAGCGGATCACCGGCGTCCATGCCGAGCGGGGTGGCGTTGCAGACGAGATCGCATCCTGTTGGATCGGGTGGTCCGGCAGTCGCCCGCCCGTCAGTTCGGCTGGAGACGAGGTTCACGAGCGCGGCGGCGCGCTCGTCGTCGGTGTCGTGGACGACGAGTTCACGGACCCCGGCGTCCAGGAGGGCGAGGGCGATCGCGCTACCCGCGGCGCCGGCTCCGAGCAGAAGGGCCCTTGCCTTGTCCGGGTGGGCCCCGTGGTCGATCTGCGCCTTCACGAACGCGAGGCCGTCGAGCATGTCGCCGTCCAAACTGCCATCGGCGTTGCGCCGCAGGATGGACACGACCCCGAGCTTCTGAGCTCGCTGCGAGCTCGTGGAGCAGTAGGCGAACGCAGCGGCCTTGTGCGGCATCGTGACCAAGACGCCGTCGACGTTCCGTGTCGCGGCCAAGCCGGCCATGACGGCGTCGAAGTCCGCGCTAGCGACGTTCAAGGGAACGCAGAGCCCGTCATAGCCTCGCTCGAGGAGGGTGCGGCTGAGGCGTGCCGGGGACTCGACGTGCTCGATGGGGTCGCCGACGATCGGGAACAGCCTCGTCGCTCCGCTCGGACTCGTCATGCCAACTCAGCCCCTTCGGCGTCGCACCTCCTGTCCAGCCTGCCACCCACCGAGACGGACGTCGCTGACGCGCACTATCGCGGCTCGTGCGAACGGTTGCGTCAGAGGTTCGGATGCCGAGTAGCGTCAGCCCGTGACCGACGACCACGAGCAGACGATCACGCTCTGGCAGCCGCCAGCTAGGCTCGTTCTGACTCTGCTGCTCGTGCTGGTCGTTGCGGCCGTGCTCGCGCTCGTCGCTCTGCGCAAGCGCCGCCGCTCCCGCTGACAGCGGCATTACACGATGTTCGTCGTTGCGACCGCCCGATGCATGTTCATGCAGTGCTGCGGTCGGAGGTCACCACTGGCGCGAGCCAGCCGAGGGTGTCCGTAAGGTGATCGTTGACCGGGACGAAACCGCTTGACCATGGCGCCCGCGCGTGCTCGGGCTGTCACTTTGACGGACCGCATCCAACGGTCGCACATGCCGCCGAGGGCGTGGACTAGCGACCGCGCCCTCTGGCGCTGCCACTCAGCTCAAGCCCCAGGCTTCCCGCCTGTGCGTGCCTCTCCTCCATTCCGACGTCGCTCCAGCCGACGTTCCCACCGCTCCCGGTGACGCCGACATCGAATCCACCCGATCGGGACTACCTTCCGGTAGCGCTCAAACTCAGTAACAAACCTAAGGTCAGTAGCATTAATCAAAAGCAACAAAGCCCGCATGATTCCGCAAAGGTCTCGTGTCGACCATCGACGGCCTACCGGCGGAACGCGGCTCGGGTTGCGGCTGCGGTAGAGCGGAAGTACTCGGGTGGTCGGATGAACCACCACTCGTCGAATGGGGAGCCGTTGAGGATCGCGCGTCGGTAGCCGAAGCAGGTGAGGTAGAGCGTTCGGATGTACATGAGTGCTTCGAGGCGGTCGAGTTCGTCGTCGGTCGGCTCGATGTGCCGGCGGTAGGCGCCCACGGCAGCGTCGATGCGTTCCTGGTCCGGCCGCCTCGGGTTCCATGAGCCGGTTCCCCAGATCAGGTAAGCGAAGTCGGCAAGGCGTGGTCCACGACCCGAGGCCTTCCAGTTGATCGCGACCGGCGTTCGCTCGCTCAGGATGGCGTGATCGGGGGCGTGGAGCAGGTTTCCGTGCAGCAGGCCCTCGGGAAGACCCTCGCCGTCATCGGCCGAGCGCACCTTGTCCCTGAGCCGCTCGAACCGTTCGCGGTCAGCGTCTGGCACTTTGGTATCCACGGCGTCGAGGAACGCGAGCGCGGCGAGCAGGTCCTGACGCGGTGCGCCCTCACGGCTTGGGTCCTCTCCGCTCGCTCCGCCCGGTCGCTTTATGGACTCGTCTTGAGGCAGGGCATGCAGTCGTCCGAGCAGGTCACCCATCATCGCGAACTTCTCCGTGCTGTCGGGAAGCTGGCCCCCTTGGACGAACCGGGTCACAAGGACTGGGCTGCCCTCGAAGTCGGATACGGCGTCGTCGACCGCGAGGCGCTCCGCGGGATAGTCCTGTCGCTCCAGGAACCGCAGAATCGCCGCGTCGCCCTCGACGCCTGCCCTGGGGCGAGCTGGCGGAAAGGCTCGTGCGACCCACGACTCGCCGTCCCTGCGGTCGATGCGAAAGACATAGGTCTTGTGCACGCTCAACTTCGTCGCCGCGATCGGGTCGATGTCGTGGCGAGCCCGCAGATGGGCGAGCAGCCGCTCTCCAGCGGGCTCGTGATGCATCCGCGCGCCGAGACCCGTCAGATCGGTCAGCGCTTCGGTGTAGCGCTGTCCCGTGTCCTGCGCGTGGTGGCGAACGACCTTCTTGAAACTGCCGTCCTTCGTCATGGGAAAGCCTCCTCTTGACACCCTCGTCCCCCAGCGACGCAGTGTGCAGAGATGGCCTGTGACGTTCGACGACCGTGAGGGCAACTTCCCCTTCGCCATTGGAACCCCGGCTGGGGCGGACGTTCCATAGCTCGGCGTCCGGTCGACGCCGTCCAGCGCAGTCTATCAAACCTCTCGTCAAGATCATCGCTAGCGCCGCTTTCGTGGATCTTGTTAGTCACGGGCCGTGAACGCGCGGTCTGGCTCCTGGCCGTCCTCGAGCTGCGTCCCGTAACGGGAACCAGCTACGGGACACCGGCGAGATCGCCGACCAGACGCTCAGGCCACTGTCCCGCAAGACCCGCCCGGTGAAAAGTGCCCGCTTGGGTACGTCTTGCGGGACACGAAGGCGACCTCGGATGCCGCCGCTGAAGCCCCTCTTGGTCGACCGGATCAGATGGTTTCCCCTGCATAGTCGTCGATTTACTGGATGATCTTGCGTGCCCACCGGCGCGCGCACATCGGTGCGGGTTCAGGCGGTTAGTGCAACACCTCGGCGAGTGCTTGTGATGGTGTCTTGAATCCAAGGGTCTGTCGAGGGCGCTCGTTCAGCTCGCGCGCGATGACGTCGAGGTCGTCCTGGCTGAGCGTGCGGAAGTTGAGGGTCCGAGGCAGGTACTGGCGGAGCAGGCCGTTGGTGTTCTCATTGCTGCCTCGCTGCCACGGCGATTTTGGGTCGCAGAAATAGACAATCATTCCAGGTCTCGGCGGAGAAGCGTTGATGCTGCGCCATCTCGTGCCCGAGGTCCCAGGTCAACGACTTGGCCAGGTGCTGCGGCAGCGTGGTGATGGCGGCCGCGAGGGCGTCGGCGACGGCGTCGGCCTGGTGGTCGCCGCGCGGCAGTGCCACAAGCATCAGGTAGCGGGTCGAGCGCTCGACCAGGGTCGCGACCGGGCTCATCGCCCGGCCGAACACCAGGTCGCCCTCCCAGTGCCCGGGCACCGCGCGATCCGCCGCTTCGGCGGGACGTTGAGAGATGTGCAGCGTGTTCGGCCGCCCACCCCTGCCGTCGGGGAGCCGGACCCCTTTCGGGCGGCGCAGCACCCGACCGGTGCGCAGGTAGCGGGTGAGCTCTTTGCGCAGGGCGCCCCGGGACTGCACATACAGGCTGAGGTAGATGCTTTCGTGTGAGACCTGCATGGTCGGGTCTCCCGGGTACTCGAGCCGCAGCCAGCCGGCGATCTGCGCAGGTGACCACCGGTGCTCCAGTCTGTCCTGCACGATCCGCCGCAGCTCGGTGTTGGCCGCGAGCTTGCAGCGTTTCGGTCGCGCTGCCCGGGCCCAGGCGTCCTGGTCTGCGCGAGCGGCTCGGTAGCGGCCTCGACCGCCGTGACGGGCGACTTCACGGCTGACCGTCGAGGGCGCCCGCCCCAGCTCACTAGCGATTCGGCGCAGCGATTTCCCGGCGGCCAGCCCGCGGGAAATCTCCTCCCTTTCCTGGAGCCCTAAATGGTCACGGGCACGCTGGCGCGGCTCCGGACGCACTCCGCCACAACGAATGAGGTAAGCCCGCACCGTGCCCGGGCACAGTCCGAGCGAGCGGGCCGCGGGCTTGGCCGCCACCCCCGATCGCAGACGCACCCACAGCGCGTCGATCGTCTCCGGTGTCAGCTTCTCGTAGTCACCATGCGGCACGACACCCTCCGTCCCTGGCGGATCCAACGAGTGTTGCGCTGACCCCCTGAGACCGCCGGCATGTCCGTTAAATCGCCCTGCGATGTCCCGTCGCACTACGGAGACGGCATGTGCGGGATGAGCGCGCGGTCCCGTGAGCAAGCTGCTGGCTCAGCCGTAGCGAGGGTCACTTCCAGCAGCCGCGACGCACTGACAGTTGAGCGAGCGAGGAGGTCCCCTCACGCCTGCGACACCGCGACCGGTCGGCGGGGCAGGGGCACGCGCGGTAGAAGCGCCTGTTCATCGGCTTCCTCCGCGATGCTCGCCCGGTCGAGCACCTCGACCGAGCGAGGCGTCCGCGGAGCGAGAGCGTCCAGGTCGGCCAGCAGAGCGGTGCGCCGGCGTGCCGGTGCGAGCACCTGCAGGACGGAGACGACCGCATCGCCGGAGCTCCCCGCGTACGCAAGAACCGGCCACCCGCGCTCGCGCAGCAGACCCTCGAGGGCTGCGTCTCTCGTGACGACGCTGACGCGTACGGGTTCCTGCGCGAACCGCGCAGCGACGAGGACTCCGAGGAGCACGCCTCCTCCGACGCCCGCGGCGTACGCGGCGGTCGTCAGCGTCTCGCCGACATTGGTGACCACCTGGGCGATCGCGGTGACCTGCAGGACGGCGCCGAGGATCGCCAGCAGCACGGGGAGGCCGGTCCGTCCGCGCCCGGTGAGCAGGACGCGCCACTGCCACAGACCCACCTCCGTGAGCACGAGTGCGAGGACCAGGAGGGGGCGGAGCGTGGCGCTCATGGGGAGGCTCTGCGGGTGGACGGTCCGCGCAGCCGGTGGAGCTCCGCCGCGCGCCGGAGCTCCCCCAGCCGCTGCTCGACGAGCACGAGGGTGATGGAGGGGTCGCTGAGCATGAGAGCTGTCAGACCCCTTCCTGCACCTGGAAGATCGCGTCCGCGACCAGGCCGTGCGCGGCCCGGTGGACTGCTGTGGCGCTCTCGGCGTCGGGCGCCTCGACGAGGCAGAACACCTTGCCCTGGGCCTCGTCGACCCAGTAGCGCTGGTAGTCGACGCCGTGCTCGTGCTGGATCGCGAGGTCCGCGCTGTGCGCCTGGCGCACGGCGTCCATGCTGACGGCGTCCAGCTGGTGCATGTCCATGAAGAGTGCCATGACTGACGGGTCCTTCCCGTTCGGTGGAAGTGCCGGCGAGCGCCGACGGGATCAGGTCTAGTCGCGGAGCGAGGGGCTGCGGATCGGGGGCGGCTGCCCACGTTCGGGCCGCTGTGCCCCCACGCGAGGCACCCCAGGAGGGGATCTCGCGCGCTGGTGGCCGTAGATGGGGAGCCGTCACCCATGCCGAGTCCGGACTGGAGCCGGACGATCGCACCATGAGCACGACCCTCGTCCGGCAGCGCGATCCCTTCCGGGAGCGAGCCCTCGCCCCCTACGCTGAGCGCGTGGACCTCGTCGAGCGAGACCACGAGACCGCCCTGTTGCGGGCGGTCGTCGACGGCGCGCGCTCCGGCACGGGAGGCGGCGTCGCACTGGCCGGCGAAGCCGGCACGGGGAAGTCGGCGCTGCTCGCCGCAGCCTGCGTGCGCACCGGCGGCGTACGCGTACTGCGCGGCGGCTGCGACCCGCTGAGCACGCCGCGGCCGCTGGGGCCGTTCCGCGACATCGCCGCGCAGGTGCCGTCGGCGCCGCTGCAGCACCAGCCGGACGTGCCCCTGCCGTCGGTGTGCGAGGAGCTCTACGACTGGCTGCGGTCCGAGCCCACGGTGCTCGTCGTCGAGGACCTGCACTGGGTGGACGCGGCGACCGCCGAGGTCCTGCGCTTCCTCGTGCGCCGCATCGGCTCCATGCCGCTCGCTCTGCTGGTCAGCTACCGCGACCTGGAGGTCGGACAGTCGCACCCGGCACGACCGCTGCTCGGCGACCTCGCGCTCAACGAGGACGTGCGGACGCTCCCGCTGGGGCCGCTGACCGTGGCCGGCGTACGCACGCTGCTGTCGGGAACGGCGCTGGACCCTGAGCGGGTCCACCGGATCACGGGCGGCAACCCCTACTTCGTCACGGAGATCGCCAAGGACCCGGACCGCCCGCTGCCGGGCTCCGTCCGGGACGCCGTGCTGGCGCGCACGGCGGAGATTTCGGCCGAGGACTTCGAGGTCCTGCAGCTCGTCGCGACCGCACCCGACGGGCTCGGGGACCGCGCGCTGGCCGCGCTCGGCGTGGGCCTGCCGACCCTGCGCCGGCTCGGCGTCACCGGGCTGCTCACCCACTCCCGCGACGGGATCGCCCTGCGCCACGAGCTCGCGCGCCAGGCCGTCGAGAGCACGATCCCGCCGGGAGGCGCTCACCGCCTGCACCGGCGGCTGCTCGACGCGCTGGAGCGCCTCGACCCCCGCGACCCGGCAGTGCTCACGCACCACGCGGTGTCCGCCCGCGACGCCGGACGCGCGGCGCGGTACGCGCGAGAGGCGGCCGAGCAGGCCGCCCGGGCCGGCTCGCACAGCGAGGCGGCGGCCTTCCTCGAGATCGCGCTGGAGCACCTCGCTGACGCACCGCCACAGGAGCGGGCCGAGCTGCTGCAGCTGCTCGGCTTCGAGCAGTACATGACGAGCCGGCTCGAGGACGCGGTCGCGAACGTACGCGCCACCTTCGCGCTGTGGCGCATCGCCGCCGACCTGCCGGGCCTCTCGGCGGCGCACGAGCGGTGCGCGGTCTACCGCTACTACCAGGGTCGACGCAAGGAGGCCGAGGCCCACGCCGAGCAGGCGGCGCAGTTCGCGGTGGACGCGGGGTCGGGCCCCGCGCTCGGGGCGGCCCGCGCGACCCGTGCCTACCTGGCCCACATGCGCAGCGAGCTCGACCTCACCGTGCTCCACGGGCAGGAGGCGGCGACGCTCGGCCAGGAGCACGCCCTGCCGGGCCTGGTCCTCCGCGGCCAGCTGCTCGGCTGCTACGTGCGGCTCGGCAAGGGCGACGAGCGGGCCCGGGAGGAGATCCTCGAGCACATCGAGACGGCCCGCAGCAGCGGCTGGGACGAGCTGGCCTCCACCGGCTACTCGCAGGTCCTCAACCTCGACGTCGAGCAGCGCCGCCTGCGCGCGGCCGAGCACGTGCTCGAGGAGAGCCTGCCCTTCGCGCGCGCCCGCGACATCCCGATCTGCCAGCACTGGCAGACCGCGCTCCGCTCACGGCTCCGGCTCGCGGAGGGTCGCTGGAAGGCGGCGGTGGAGGACGCGCACGCGGTCCTCGAGGAGGACGGGATGCCGTTGGCCTGGCTGTGGCCGCACCTCGTCGTCGCGCTCGTGGCGCTCCGCTCGGGCGAGGCGGGCGATGCGCACACCCACCTGGACGAAGCGTGGGCGCTGGCCGGACGGATCGACGAGCCGCTGCGTACGCTCCACGTCCTCAGCGCCCTCGCCGAGGCGCAGTGGCTGACCGGAGAGGCGGACCCGAGGGTCACCGAGCTCGCGCCGCAGGTCCTCCAGCGCTTCGGCGCGACACCCGGCACCTCGTGGGCGGTGGGGGAGCTGCGCGCGTGGCTGCACCGGCTGGACCTGCTCGTCGAGAGCCCGCTCGACGTCGCTCCGCCCTACGCGCTGGCCGGGGACAACCGGGCGCGCGACGCCGCGGTGGCGTGGCAGCGGATCGGCGAGCCCTTCTCCGCCGCGATGGTGCTCTCGGACTCCGCGGACGTTCAGGACCGGCTGCGCGCCATCGAGGAGCTGGACGCCCTCGGCGCCTACGCCAACGCCGACCGGCTGCGGGTGGACCTGCGCCGCGACAGCGACCTCCACGTCCCCGCCCGGGCGCGCGCCAGCACCCGCGCGAACCCGGGCGGGCTCACCAACCGCCAGCTCGACGTGGCTCGCCTGGTCGCCCGGGGACTCACGAACTCCGAGATCGCCACCCGGCTCTTCATCTCGCCGAAGACCGCAGATCACCATGTGTCTGCGGTCCTCACCAAGCTCGGGCTGGCGAGCCGGCGCTCCGTGGTCGTCCGTGCCGACGAGCTCGGGCTCGCCTAGGCGCGGTGTATCACCGCGCTGCCCACCGCCCTCTTGTCCCGTAGGAGACCGCCACTGGTCCACGGGAGGCCGGCATGTCGAAGTCCACGACCGCGGTGTGCGGCCTGCCCGAACCGCGGGTGGAACACGCCTGCGCAACGACGACCCAGCTGGTCCACGGCGCAGCAGCGGGGGACGCGGCGGCCTGGGACGCGCTCGTGCTCCGCTACACGAACCTGCTGTGGTCGGTCGCCCGCAGCCACCGGCTGACCGAGGCCGACGCGAGCGACGTCGTGCAGACGAGCTGGCTGCGCCTGCTCGAGAACCTCGGCCGCATCGAGGACCCCGAACGGCTGCCCGGCTGGCTGGTCACCACGACGCGGCGCGAGTGCCTGCGGGTGCTGAGCCGCGCCGGACGCGAGCTGCCCACGCCGGTCGAGGACACCTCGCTCGAGCTGCCCGACCCTGCCCCGCCGCCCGACCTCGGGCTGCTGACCGACGAGCGCGACGCCGAGCTGTGGCGCTGCTTCGCCCGGCTCTCGGAGCGCTGCCAGCGCCTGCTGCGGGTGCTGCTCGCAGCCGAGCCCGTGGCGTACGCCGAGGTCTCGCAGGCCATGGGCATGCCCGTCGGCTCGATCGGCCCGACACGCATGCGCTGCCTCGACCGGCTGCGGGCGCTGACCCGCGCCGGCGGCTACTCCTTCGAGCCCGCCACCGGAGGTGGTCTGTCATGAGCGAGACCCTGGGCGCGGCCGACCGTGCACTGCTCGGCGAGCTGGGACGGGTGGCCGCGGTCGCCGATCCCGTCCCGCCGGCGCTGATCGAGGCCTGCCGGGCGTTGTTCGCGCTGCGCGACCTCGACGCCGAGCTGGCGCAGCTGGTCGAGGACGCCGACCTCGCCGGCGCGGGAGTGCGCGGAGCGTCCACGAGCACGCGCCTGGTCGGATACCAGGCCGACGGTCTCGCCGTCGAGCTGCAGGTGTCGTACGTCGGTGGCCGGGTCAGCCTGCTCGGCCAGCTGGTGCCCGGGACCGGTGGGGAGCGCGTACGCGTCGACACCCCCGACGGCCTGGGCGGGGAGCGCGAGGTCGACGAGCTCGGCTGCTTCCGCGTCGACGGCCTGCTCCCCGGCCTGGTCCGCGTGCGCGTCGAGCGCCCCGGCGCCGACCCGGTGTCGACGTCGTGGATGCACCTGTGAGCCGCGTCAGGTGACCGGCGTGCCCGGCAGCAGCCGGAGCACGCGGCCGACGTCGGGCACCCTCGGCGACTGGGCGAACAGCCACGCGAGCGCCTCGTGCGTCGTGCACCCGACCTCGGACGCCCGCCGCGCGACGGCGGCGGCGACCTGCGGGGCGGCGAACGACGTACCGCTCCACAGCGCCCAGGGGTCCGGCGCGTCCCACGTCTCCGGTGAGAAGTCCGCCAGCGTCGACTCGTGGCCGGGCACGTAGGTCGAGAGGATCCCCTCGCCGACCACCGCGCAGTCGACCCAGAAGCCGCGGTTGGTCCAGCTCGTCGGCTGCAGGTCGGCGTCGAGGGCGGCGACCGCGACCACGTCGCGCGAGGCAGCGGGGAAGCACGGGCGTGTGGAGCCCGAGTTGCCGGCCGCGGCGACGACCATGCAGTCGCGGTGCACCTCGTGCGCGATCTCGAGCGCCACCTCGATGGCCAGCAGCGGCTGGTCGTCGAGCGTCTCCGCCCCGAGCGAGAGGTTGATGACGAGCGGGGCGTCGGGGTCAGCCGTACGCACCGCCTCCACGATCTTGACAGCGACGTCGACCTCGTCACCGATGCCGTCGCTGCGGATCGCGCGCAGTACGAGCAGGTTCGCCATCGGCGCCACCTGCTGCACGACGCCCGCGGCGAACGTGCCGTGACCGGCGCCGACGTCGAGGAGCCCGTCGAGCGGGATCTCGTCGAGCGGGTCGGCGTTGCTGGCGTCCGGCGCACGGAGCCCGGTGACCCAGCCGTCGTCGCGCTCGTCGCGGACCACGCCGGTGTCGACGACCGCGACCGTCACGTGACCCCACGGCTGCTGCTCGAGCAGGGCGAGGGGGAAGCCGAGGGTCGCCTTGGTCTGCTCTGGTCCGCCCTCGCCCTTGAGCAGTGGACCTAGTGGTGTGACGTGGTTGACGGAGGCTTCGTAGCCGCGCTCGCGCACGAACCGGGCCAGCGCCTGCAGACGGCGCGCCGGCAGCGACGACCGCAGCCGCACCAAGCGGCTGTCCAGCTCGACGACGTCCTCGGCGGTGCCGTAGTCCTGCAGCAGCGCCCAGAGCGTCCCGTCCGCCTTGACGTCGGAGCGGAGCAGCAGCTCCCCGCGGATCACCGGCACCACCGCCCGGCGGGCGTCGCGCACCAGGTCGACCTGCGGCAGCTCGGGAAACTTCGCGCGCTGGGCGACGATGCGCCGGGTGACCCGGTCGCGCCAGGCGTCCTGGTCCTCGCCCGGGTCGAGCCCGCCGGCCTGTCGGCGCACCGCCTCGGAGTCGGCCTTCAGCGTCTCGAGGTCGCGGTGCTCACGGAGCTCGTCGGACCACGGCGTACCCGCGTCGCGGCGCCCCTCCTGCCGCGAGCGGCCGAGGCCGTCGTCGTCCTGCTGTGCCATGCACTCTCCCTTCGCGGACGTCCCGCGAGGCCCCGGCAGTAGCCTCGGCGACGTTCGGTGCGCCGAGACCCGGAGGGTGGTCGCAGGTGGAGCGGGTGCAGCGAGCGGCGCGGGGTGGTGATGATCATCCCGCGCCCGCCATCCTTCTCCGCGCTGAGCAGATGCACAAGCACGCCGGGTCGGACCCGGTGGGCGCCCTGCCGCACGCGTTGCAGCTGCTCGCAGAGGCCCGGCAGGCCGGTGACCCGGCAGCCCTGACAGCCGCGTTGCGAGCTGCGGCCTGGGCGCACCGCGGCACGTCGGCGCACCGCACGGCGCTGCGGCTGCTCGACGAGGCGGTGCGTACGTCTGCCGCCCCTGACCTCGCCGACCACCTCGCCGACGCGCTCGTCAGCCGCGCCGCCGTGCTCTCCGAGCTCGGCCGCACGGACGCCGCCCAGCGGGACCTGTCGCGCGCCCGCAGCCTGGTCGCCCGGTCGCGGCGGCCCGCGCTCGCGCTCCAGCAGGCGACGCTGCTCGCCAACCTCGGGCGGGCCGAGGAGGCGCTGCGGCTGCTGCGCCTGGTGGAGCAGGACGCCGCGTCGAGCCTCGACGAGCGGGTGAAGGCCGCCAACAACGTCGCGGTGCTCGAGTCGCAGCTCGGCCGGCACGCTGCTGCGCTGCGCCACGTCGCGGCTGCGTCGGCCGAGGCGCCCGCCGCAGGACCGGCCACCGAGGCGGGTGTCACCTCGACCGCGGCGTGGGTGCACGTGCAGGCGGGTCGCCCGGTCGCGGGGATCGCGCTGTTCGAGCGGGCCGGCACGCTCTACGCCGCCGCTGGGCTGCCACTCGGCGAGCACTACACGGAGTACGCCGACGCCCTCGCCGACCTGCGGCTGCTCCCGGAGGCGCTCTCGGCCGCCGAACGAGCCGTCACAGAGCTGGCGCAGACACCGCTCATGCGCGCCGAGGCCCAGCTGCGGGTGGCTCGGCTGCTGCTGCTCACCGGCGACGGTCTCCAGGCGGCGACGGTCGCGCGGAAGTCCGCCCGGGCGTTCCGGCGTCAAGGCCGCACGCCCTGGGCCGTGCGCGCGAGCGCCCTCGCGCTCGAGGCACAGGCCGACTCGCTGACCGCTGCCCAGCTGGCGGCACTGCGCCGGCAGGCAGCGGCGCTGCGCGAGCACGGCCTGCTCGCGGAAGCGGTCGAGGCCTATCTCGTCGCCGGTCGGGTCTCGGGCCGCGCTGCCGACCTCGCCGAGGCTGGTCGGCTGGCATCGCGCGGACCGGTCCTGCTCAGGCTCAAGGGGCGCGTCGCCGGCGCGCTGGCCGCCGGGTCGCCCGAGCAGGTGCTGCGGCACGCCCGCGCAGGTCTCGCCGACCTCGCGCGCCACCGCGACGCTCTGCCCTCGATGGAGCTGCGCGCGCACGCGTCCGGGCACGGCGTCGAGCTCGGCGAGCTGGCCATGCAGGCGGTGCTGCCGTCGCAGCGCCCGGCGGCCGCGCTGGCGTGGATGGAGCGGACCCGGGCGGCGGCACTGCGTACGTCGTCAGCAGCCGTCCTCTCGGTCGCGGACCTCCGCGCAGCCCTGGCCGGCGCCACCCTCGTCGAGTACGCGGTGGTGCGCGGCACGCTGCACGCCGTCGTGGTGGAGCCGACGCGTACGCGGCTGGTCGCCCTCGGCCCCGCCGACGACGCGGTCCGCGGCGGCGACGCGCTGCTGTTCGCCCTTCGCCGGCTGGCGCGCGCAGGCGCACCGGCCGCGTCGCAGGACGCGGCGCGTACGTCGACGACCTCCTTGCTCGCGCGGCTCTCCGCGCGACTGCTGGAGCCGCTGGGTCTCGACCGGTCGGCGCCGCTGGTCGTCGTGCCGGCGGGCCCGCTTCAGCACATCCCGTGGACGCCGCTGCACGACGGGCCGGTCACGGTGGCGCCCTCGGCGACCGTGTGGGCATCGACCGTCGGCGCGGTCGCACCACCGCGTACGGTCGCGCTGGTCGCCGGTCCCGAGCTGCCCGGCGCGGTGGCGGAGGTCTCGGCGCTCGCCGAGCAGCACCCGGGCGCGACCTGCCTGCAGCCGCCGCACAGCACCCCGGCCGCGACGCTCGAGGCGGTCGAGCGCTCCGACCTCGCGCACCTCGCGTGCCACGGCCGCATCCGCGTCGACAACCCGCTGTTCTCGTCGCTGGTGCTGACCGACGGCGCGCTGACGGTGCAGGAGCTGGGGAGCCGCACGCGTACGCCGCCGCAGGTCGTCCTCGCGGCGTGCGACTCAGCGGTGCAGACGACCTACGCGGGCGAGGAGTCGCTCGGTTTCGTCAGCGCGCTGCTCGACCGCGGCACGCGAGGACTGCTCGCGAGCACCGTGCTGCTGCCCGACCTCGACGTGGTGCCGCTGATGCGGCGGCTGCACGCCGAGCTCGTACGCGGCACGCCCGTCGCCAGCGCGCTGCACACCGCGCGCAGCGGGCTGGACCTCGGCTCGCCCGGTGAGCTCGTCGCCTCGTGCGCGTTCCAGGCCTACGGCGCGGGGTGAGGCGTCGCTGGCTCCTGTCCCAGAACAGGCGCGGCTACGCACCTGTTGCGGGACAGGTCGCGTCAGGGCACCGGAAGGGTGGCGGTCGTCCGGTCGGTCGCACCCTCCCGCAGCAGCACGCCGAAGTCCTCGAGCGCTTCGGCGGTGCGCCACGGCATGTCGAGGCCCAGCAGGTCCGTGTCGAAGGTGATCGACTCGTGCTCCAGGATGGCGCGTTCAGGCATGCTCGTGACGGTGCCACGGGACCTGACCCGCGATCACCCCAACGGTCCGACATCACTCCTTCTGGCACCATGGCTCCACCAGGAGGGCTGTCCGAGTGGCCTATGGATGCGGTCTTGAAAACCGTTGTGGCGGCGACGTCACCGGGGGTTCGAATCCCTCGCCCTCCGCATGACTGCTCCCGCCCTGCCGGGCACGCACGCCCTGCCCGGCCGGGCCCTCGCTGCCGCCGGCGTGACCGTCCTGGCCTGGGCGTCGGCGTTCGTCGCCATCCGCGGCGTTGGCCACGGCTTCGGGCCCGGACCGTTGACGCTCGGCCGCCTGCTCATCGGCACGGTCGCGCTCGGTGGCCTGCTGCTCGTCCGCGGCCGCTGGGTCGCGCCGACGCAGCGCGAGTGGCTGCTCCTCGTCCTGTGCGGCCTCTCGTGGTTCGCGGTCTACAACCTCGCGCTCAACGCCGCTGAGCGCCGCATCGACGCCGGCACCGCCGCCATGCTCGTCAACGTCGGCCCGGTGCTCATCGCCCTGCTCGCCGGCGCTCTGCTCGGCGAGGGCTTCCCGCGCCCGCTGCTCACCGGGGCAGCCGTGGCGTTCGCCGGAGCGGTCGTGATCGGCGTCGCCACGACGACCGACGCCCACGCTGACGGGCTGGGCGTCGTCCTCAGCCTGCTGGCCGCAGCGACGTACGCGGTCGGCGTGCTCTCGCAGAAGCCGCTCCTCGCGCGCCTGCCGGCGCTCCAGGTCACGTGGATCGCCTGCGCCGTGGCGTCCGTCGCCTGCCTGCCCGCGGCCCCGTCGCTCGTGCACGACCTCGGCTCGGCATCGGCCGGGCAGACGGCAGGTCTGGCCTACCTCGGGCTGGTGCCCACGACGCTCGCCTTCACGACCTGGGCCTACGCCCTGGCGCGGGTGCCGGCGGGTCGGCTGGCGGTGACGACCTACCTGGTGCCGCCGGTCACCGTGCTGCTCGCCTGGCCGCTGCTCGGCGAGGTGCCGCCGGCGCTCGCTCTGCTCGGTGGGGCGCTCGCGCTAGCGGGCGTCAGCATCACCCGCCGGCGGTAGCCCGCAGGCGGGCGAGGAGGTCCGACACCGGGCCGAGGGTGATCAGCCCGCTGCCCGCACCGGCCAGCTCGCCGCTCGCAGGCCCGAGCGCGTCCATCGCCCGACCGGCCGCCGCGGCGTCGCCCACCTCACACGCAGCGAGACCGACCAGCGCCCACACCGCCTCGAGCAGCAGCCCGGGCGGCGGGTCCGGGACGCTCGCCAGCGCCCCGGGCGCGTCACCACCGGACCGCGCGAGCAGCAGCGGCCGGACCCACGGCTCGTACGGCCCCCACTCCCCGTCGAGCCCCACCGCGGCGCCGGAGCGCACGGTGAGCGAGAGACGCACGAGTGGCGCGAGCCCGGTCGCGAGGCCCGGCATGCCCGACGACGGCAGGTTCGCCAGCACCGCGTCGTACGCCGCCGTCGCCTCCGGAACAGATCCGCCGACCGCGAGCCGCAGCGCCCGGTAGAAGCCGGTGAACACCCGGACCAGCGGCCGCTCGTGGCTGCCCGCCAGCGCGTCCGCCGCGGCCGCGTGCCTGTCGGCTGCGGCGAAGTCGCCGACGGCGCTGCGAGCCTGCATCCGAGCGAGGTGCCCCAGCGCGAGGAACCCCTCGAGCGCGTGCCGCGACGACACCTCGATGAGCTCGGCGCCCAGCGCGTCGCGCTCGGCCGAGCGTCCCGCCGGAGACGTCGCGTGCAGCAGCTGGGCGTTGAGAGCGAAGGCGAGCACGGCGGGGTCGTCGAGGCCGCGGGCAAGCTCCACCGCGAGCCGGGCCGCCTGCGGTCCCCGCGCCGAGGTCGTGCCGCGGGTCTCGACGCCGACCGTCGCGAGCAGCCGGGCCCGCAGCGAGGGCGGCGCGGAGACCGGCAGCTCGCGCAGCGCGCGCTCGGCCGCGGCGACGACGCGACGCGCCTGCTCGGGGTCGTCGAGCGTCGTCCACACGGCCGGCACGTCATAAGCGCCGATGACCCGCGCCGTCAGCACCGGGTCGCCGAGCGAGTCGGCGGCCGCCACGACGGCGGCGCGCTGCTCCCTCGCGGCCAGCAGGCCGGGCCCGCCCGTCACGGCCAGGCTGCGCAGGACGCCGACGGTCGACTCCAGCCGGGCCCGCGGACCCGGCGCCGCCGTCCGTGCGTAGGTGGACGTCGCCCGCTCCCAGAGCTGCTGCACCGGGTCCGGCGCCAGCTCGTCGGGCCGTCGGAGCAGGTCGTCCTCCAGTGCGCGCAGCGCCGGTCCGGGGTCGAGACCGAGCTCGTCGGCCAGCGTGCCCCGCGCCAGACGTACCGCCTCGAGCGCCTCCGCCCGCCGGCCGGAGCCCGCGAGCGAGAGGGTCAGCAGCCGCCAGCCCTCCTCGCGCCACGGGTGCTCCGACACGTGGGCGCGCAGGTCGGCGACCGCCTCCCGGGGGCGACCCAGCGAGAGCAGCGCGCCGCCACGGAGCTCCACCGCCTGCAGCCGCAGCTCGGCCAGCCGCGCGCGCTCGGCCCGCGCCCACTCGCGGTCGACGTACGCCGCACCCCGCCAGAGCGCGAGCGCCTCCTCGCTGAGCTGCAGCGACGCCTCGGGCACCGCGCGAGCCGCGGCGGCGACCGCCGCCTCGAAGCGCCAGGCGTCGACCGCGACGGCGCGCACCGCGTACCCGGCTCCCTCGGTCACCAGCAGGGACGGCCGGGAGCGCGGCGCACGCTCCGGCTCGAGCGCGCGGCGCAAGGCAGCGACGAACGTACGCAGCGCCGCCACCGGGTCGCCGGCGGGCTCCTCGCCCCAGAAGTCGGCGACGAGCCGGTCGACGGGCACGACGCGGCCGCGGGCGAGCACCAGCCGGGCGAGGAGCTCGCGGTGCCTCGGCCCGCCGAGCGCGACCTCGGAGCCGCCGCGGAACGCCTGCACCGCCCCGAGCACGGTGACCTCGACGCTCGCTGCTGGCTGCACGCCAGCCCACGCTAGCGGCGCTCATCCGCTGCTCATCCAGCCGCCGGAGGGTGGTCGAGCACCCCGACGAGAGGACCGATCCATGACGACCCCCACCCTCCCTGGCTCCACCACCCGCGTGCCGGTCTCCGACGGCGTGGCGCTGTCAGTCACCGTGCTCGGCGAGGGGAGTCCCGTGGTCCTGCTGCACGGCTTCCCGCAGACCTCGCTGATGTGGCGGCACGTCGCCCGGGGGCTGGCCACCGACCACACCGTCATCTGCCCCGACCTGCGCGGCTACGGCGCGAGCGACAAGCCCGCCGAGTCGGGCCCCGACACCTACTCCAAGCGCACCATGGCCTCCGACGTCGTCGCGCTCGCCCGCCACCTCGGCCACGACCGCTTCGCGCTCGTCGGCCACGACCGCGGGGCGCTGGTCGCCTTCCGCGCCGGGCTCGACGCGCCCGACGCAGTCACCCACCTGGGCATCCTCGACGTGCTGCCCACGCTCGACATGTGGGACGTGCTCTCGGGGGCGGGGGCCGCCGTGGCGTTCCACCTCTACCTGATGGCGCAGCCGCCCGGCCTGCCCGAGCAGATGGTCGCCGCCAGCGCCGACGCGTTCTTCGGCTGGTTCCTCGACACGTGGGGCGGCGGGCCGGACGTCGTCGCGCCCGAGGTGCGCACCGCGTACCTCGACGCCTGCCGTTCGGCGGTGCCCTCCATCGTCGCCGACTACCGCGCCTCAGCGGGCGTCGACGCCGAGCACGACCGCGCGTCGCGGGCGGCGGGCGAGCAGCTGCGCATGCCCGTCACCGTGCTGCAGCAGGACTGGGGCGCGGCGCTCGGCTACGACGCCGCCGCGCTCTGGCGCGCGTGGGCGCCGGACCTCGACCACCGCACGGTCGCCGCCGGCCACTTCATGGCCGAGAGCGCGCCCGGCACCGTGGTCGACGCCGTGCGCGCGCTGCTGGCGCGCTGACGGCACGCCTGCACGGGCGCTCGATGGGCGGCCCGCGGCAGGCAGATGCGGCTCGTCGCCTTGTGCGAGTGTCCGGTTGGCCTTAGTTTCCGCCTGTTGGAGAGTCGTCAGCCCGGTGCCCGCCCTCGTGGCGGCGCGGGGGCCAGGGGCCGGCACCGTCGCCGGCACCGTCGAAGGGGAGCAGATGAGCATCAGGCAACGACGCGCGGTCGCCACGGCCGTGCTGGCCACGTCGGTCACCGTGCTGAGCGCGTGCGGGTCCGGGTCGACCGCGTCGAACGGCGCGTCGGCCGACACGTTCAAGGGCAAGCCGACCGGCACGCTCAACGCGTGGGCGTTCGACAACGCCGACGACGTCGGCAAGGCCCGCCTCGACTACGCCAAGGGCCAGCTCGGCGGGCTCGACATCAAGCTCGACCAGACGGCCTTCGACGCGCAGAAGTTCACGACCCGCATCGCGAGCGGCAACGTGCCCGACGTGGTGCAGATGAACAGCCAGTTCGTGGCGACCTACGCCGCGCAGGGGCTCATCACGCCCGTCGACCAGTGCCTGTCCACGCACTCGGTGACGGCGACGGACCACTGGTACCCGCAGGTCGTCGACGACGTGAAGTACGACGGCAAGATCTGGGCGGTCCCGCAGTTCTACCAGCCGCCGGCCATCATCCTGAACAAGCGCGTGATGGACGCCGCGGGCGTCACGGCCGCCGACATCGACACCTCGAAGCCGGAGGCGCTGATCGCCGCGGCGAAGAAGATGACGAAGGCCAGCGGCGGCAACCCGACCACCATGGGCTTCAACCCGGTCCCGACCGGCCAGCCCGGGCTGTGGCTGCTCGCGTTCGGCGGCAAGCTGATCGGCGACCAGGGCAAGCCGGCCCTCGACGACCCGAAGAACGCGCAGGCGCTCACGTTCCTCAAGCAGCTCGTCGACGCGCAGGGCGGCTGGGCCAAGATCAAGAGCTTCACCGACTCCTTCGACGTCTTCGGCGACAAGAACCAGTTCGTCAAGGACCAGGTCGGCGCCGAGGTCGACGCGCAGTGGTACGTCAACGTCCTCACGCCCTACGTCAAGCAGGTGGACATCTCGGCAGTGCCGCTCAAGGACTCGAGCGGCCAGCCCGTCACGGCGGCCAGCGGCACGGCGTTCGTCATCCCCGCGGGCGCCAAGAACCCGGCCGCCGCGTGCGCCTGGATGCTCGACCTCACCTCCGACGCCGGATGGATGGCGGCCGGCGCTGCCCGCGCTGCCACGTTGAAGGCCAAGCCGGGTGCCATCAACACCGGGCTGTTCACCGGCTCGCCGTCGGCCGACAAGAGCATCCGCTCGACCTACGTCAAGCCGAGCGGCAACGCCGGCTTCGACCAGACGATCAACACCTACTACAGCATCCTGCCGACGGGGAAGTCGTTCGGCTCCTCGCCCGCCGGCCAGCAGATCCAGACCGAGATCACCAACGCGATCGCCTCGGCGCTGCTGGGCGAGAAGTCGCCCGCGGACGCGCTGAAGGCGGCGCAGGACGCGTCGATGCAGGCCTACACCAAGGTCGTGAAGTAGCCGGTCGTCCGGGCGTTGACTCGAGGGTTGCGTGACTTCCACCTGACCTGGCAGGCGGAAGTCACGCAAAGCGCGGGAGCTCAGCCCTTGCGGCCCTGCGTGGCCACACCCTCGATGAAGTAGCGCTGCGCGAAGGCGAACACCGCCAGCATGGGCAGCGTCACCAGCAGGGCGGCCACCATCACGAACTGGTAGTCGCCGTGGCCGCCGTTGGTCGGGCTGAACTTCGTCATGGCGTAGGCGATGCCGAGCGGGACGGTGAACCCGTCAGGAGATCCGCCGTTGAGGTAGATCAACGCGCCCTGCAGGTTGTTCCAGCTCGCCTGGAACTCGAAGACGAACACGATGAGGAACGCGGGGACGGCCAGTGGCATCGCGATGCGCCAGAAGAGCCCGAAGTAGCCGGCGCCGTCGATCCGCGCCGCCTCGAACAGCTCGCGCGGCACGCCGAGGAAGAACTGGCGCAGCAGGAAGATGTAGAACGCCGACCCGAACAGGTTGGACCCGAACAGCGGCACCCAGGTGCCGATGAGGCCGAGGTCCTTCCAGATGAGGTACTGCGGCACGAGCGTGACGGCCGTCGGCAGCATCATCGTGGCCAGCACGAGCCCGAACAGCAGGTTGCGCCCGGGGAAGCGGAAGTAGGCGAAGCCGAACGCGACGACCGAGCTGCTGACCGCGACGAGCCCCGCCGCGATCACGGCGATCGACACGCTGTTGAACAGCCAGTGGAGCAGCGGCAGCCGCTGCCAGACCTCGACGTAGTTGTGGAACACGAAGGTCTTGGGGATCAGCGCGTTGTCGAAGACCTGGCCCCGCGGCTTGAGGCTCGAGGCGAGCAGCCAGACGAAGGGGTAGAGGAACAGGCAGGCGAAGGCGACCAGCACGACCCACAGCAGACCGCGTACGGCCAGTGACCTCGGCTGGTGCCAGGGCCGGCGGCCTCGGGGGCTGGCGAGCTCGAGACCCACCGGCTCGTCCTCGACACCGACGGAGCGGGTGACGCTCATGAGCTCTTCTCGCCCTCGTAGTAGACGAACCGGTTGCCGACGCGCACCTGCACCAGCGTGACCAGCATGACGATGACGAACAGCACCCAGGCCATCGCGGCGGCGAAGCCGAAGTCGAACTGGCGGAACGCCTGCTGGAACAGGTAGACCGCGTAGAACAGCGACGAGTCGGGGGACGCGTTGGTCTGGTCGCGCCAGAACAGCAGGTAGGCCTGGTCGAAGACCTGCAGAGCGTTGATCGTGAGCACGATGACGTTGAAGAAGATCGCGCCGGAGATCATGGGGACGGTGATGCTGAAGAACTTGCGAACCGGACCGGCACCGTCCAGCTCGGCCACCTCGTAGAGGTCGCGAGGCACGTTCTTCAACGCTGCCAGGAAGATCACCATCGTGCCGCTGACGCCCCACAGCGTCATCAGCACGATCGACGGCTTCACCCACGCGGGGTCGACGAGCCACTGCGGGCCGGGGATGTGGAAGAAGCGCAGGAAGGAGTTGACCGCACCCGTGTTGCCGTTGAGCAGCAGCAGGAACATCGAGGCCGTCGCCACCGACGGTGTCATCTTCGGCAGGTAGTAGAGAGTGCGGAAGACGCCCGCCCCACGGGTGACCCGGTTGAGCAGCGAGGCCAGCAGCAGTGCGAAGCAGATCTCGGCTGGAACGGCCATGAGTGCGTAGACGAGCGTGTTCTTCAACGACTGCAGGACTTTGGGGTCGTCCAGCAGCCCGCGGTAGTTCGACAGGCCGGTCGGTGTGGCGGTGTTGGTCGCGAGGTTGTAGTTGCTGAAGGAGATCACCAGGCTGTAGACCATCGAGCCCACGGTGAACACCAGGAAGCCGATGATCCACGGCAGGATGAAGAGGTACGCGGCTCGCGTCTCGCGCGCGTTGTGCCGTTGACGTCGCGGCGGGGCGGTCGCCGCAGGTGCCGAGGTGGCGACCGCTGTCACGTCTCTTCCCAAGGACCACCTGGCGTCGTTACCATTGCGTGAGAGTAAGCCGCACCACATCGCACCGCAAGGGCGGCGCGCGTCGAGTGGTGCCCTCCGCAGACCAGTCACCGGGAGGTGGCCGTGGGCGCACGCGGGCAGGACTACGACCGGGCGCTGGCACGCGCCGACGAGCACGCCCGGCACTGGCTGGGTTCGGTCGGCGAGCGGCCGGTGCCACCGCGTACCGACGCCGACGCCGTCCTCGCCACGCTCGGCGGGCTGTTGCCCGAGTCGCCGCAGGCGGCCGACGAGGTGGTCGACGCCCTGGCGGCGGCCGTCGAGCCGGGCCTCATGGCGATCGGCTCCGGCCGGTTCTTCGGCTGGGTCATGGGCGGCACGCTGCCGGCCGCCCTCGCCGCCGACTGGCTCGTGAGCACCTGGGACCAGAACGCCGGCATGCGCGCCGCGACGCCCGGGGTGGTCGCTGCGGAGGAGGCGGCGGCCGGCTGGCTGCTCGACCTGCTAGGCCTGCCGAGCGCCGCCGAGGTCGGCTTCGTCAGCGGTGCCACGATGGCCAACTTCACCGGGCTGGCGGCCGGCCGGACCGCGGTGCTCGCCCGCGCCGGCCATGACGTCGTGGCCGACGGGCTGCAGGGGGCGCCCCGCGTACGCGTCCTCGTCGGCGCCGAGCGGCACGACACCGTCGACCTCGCGCTGCGCTACCTCGGGCTGGGGCGACCCGAGCCCGTGCCCGCCGACGACCAGGGACGCGTCCGGACCGACGCGCTCGCGGACGCCCTCGCCGCGCTGCCGCCGGGGTCGCCGGTGCTGGTCTGCCTGCAGGCCGGCAACCTGCACTCGGGCGCCTTCGACCCGTTCGCCGAGGCGGTCGAGGTCGCCCACCGGCACGGCGCGTGGGTCCACGTCGACGGCGCCTTCGGGCTGTGGGCCGCCGCCTCGCCGGCACTGGCCCACCTCACCGCGGGCATGGCTGGCGCCGACTCGTGGGCGAGCGACGCCCACAAGACGCTCAACGCGCCCTACGACTGCGGCATCGCCGTGGTCGCCGACCGGGCGGCGCTGCGCTCGACGATGGGAGTGCACACGAGCTACCTGATCGCCGCCGGCGACGACGGGCCGGGGGACCCGCACGAGCGCGTCCCGGAGCTCTCCCGGCGCGCCCGCGGCGTGCCGGTCTGGGCGGCGCTGCGCTCCCTCGGCCGCACCGGGGTTGCCTCGTTGGTCGACGGACTGGCCGCGAACGCGCGGGAGCTCGCCGCCGGCATCGCCACCGTCGAGGGCGCCGAGGTGCTCAACGAGGTCTGCTACACCCAGGTGTGCGTCAGCTTCGGCAGCGACCAGCGGACCCGCGCGGTGACCGCCCGCCTGCTGGCGGACGGCACCGCGTGGATGTCCGGCTCGCGCTGGCGGGGGCGCGACGTCCTGCGCGTGTCGGTCAGCAACTGGACGACCGACGCCGACGACGTACGCCGCTCCGTCGACGCGGTCCGCCGCGCCGCCTCCTAGCCCGAGCGGGGGCTAGCGGAACGAGGCGGTGGCGGGGTCCGGGCCCATCCGCTCGCCCGTGTCGAGCGTGGCGATGCGGGCCATGTCGTCGTCGCTGAGCTCGAAGTCGAAGACCTGGATGTTCTGGGCGATGCGCTCGGGGTTGACCGACTTCGGGATCGCGACGATGCCGAGCTGGACGTGCCAGCGCAGCACGACCTGGGCGGGCGTCTTGCCGTGCGCCTGCGCGATCTCGGCCAGCACCGGCTCGTCGAGCAGCCCCTTGCCCTGCCCGATCGGGCTCCAGGCCTCGGTGACGATGCCGTGCTGCGCGTGGAACTCGCGCAGCTCGGCCTGCGGGAAGCGCGGGTGGAGCTCGATCTGGTTGAGCACCGGCACCGTGTCGGTCTCGTCGAAGAGCCGCTGCAGGGTCTCCTTGGTGAAGTTCGAGACGCCGATGGCGCGGACCCGGCCGCTGGCGTGCAGCTCCTCGAACGCCTTCCAGGTCTCGACGTACTGGTCGTACATCGGCAGCGGCCAGTGGATCAGGAACAGGTCGAGCACGTCGAGACCGAGCTTGTCCATGCTCGCGTCGAACGCGCGCAGCGTCTTGTCGCGGCCGTGCTCGCTGTTGGTCAGCTTGGTGGTGATGAAGAGCTCGTCGCGGGGCACGCCGCTCTCGCGGACCGCCTGGCCGACTCCCTCCTCGTTGCCGTAGCCCTGCGCGGTGTCGATCAACCGGTAGCCCGCCTCGATGGCGGCGCGGACGGGAGCGACGGTCTCGGTCGGCGGGATCTGGAAGACACCGAAGCCGATCTGGTCGATCGTCATCCCGTTGGTGAGCGTCAGCGAGGTCATCGATGTAGTAGCCATGCCAGCCAGCGTTCCCCGGCCGCGCCGCGACGATGCGGCCGGTGCGGGGTGCGCCTGGTCACCGAGCAACTAGGCTGCTCGCAGGACGCGCGCCGGTGCGCGCGCGCCCGGCGTTGAGACAACGGCGCGAGCGACCCTGTGCACGTGCCGTCCCAGGAAGATGCAGATGACCGACCGGACGTGGCTGCCCCCGGCCGACGCCTTCAGCGAGTTCGCGCGGCTCGACCTGCGCACCGAGAGCCTCCAGGACGTCCTGGCCAAGGTCTCGCGGCTCGCCACCCAGACCATCCCCGGCACCTCCGAGGCGTCGGTGACGCTGCTCGAGGGCGACCGGGGCACGACGCCGGCCTGGAGCGGGGAGCTGGCCCGCGACCTCGACGAGGCGCAGTACGCGACGGGCCAGGGCCCCTGCCTCGCGGCCGCCGCGGGCGGCGAGCTGGTGCTCGTCCCCGACCTCGCCTCCGACGACCGCTGGCCCGACTACATTCCGACCGCGGTCGCCCGGGGCGCCCGCTCCTCGCTCTCCGTGGCGCTGCCCGTGCAGGAGACGGTGACCGGCGCGCTCAACCTCTACGCCACTCAGCCGCACGCCTTCGACCAGGAGTCGGTGGCCCTGGCCCGCACCTTCGCCGGCTACGCCGCGATCTCCGTGGCCAACGCCCACCTGTTCGCCTCCACCGCCACGCTGTGCCGGCAGATGGAGTCGGCGCTCGCCTCGCGCGCGGTCATCGAGCAGGCGAAGGGGCTGATCGTGGGGCAGCGGCGCTGCACGCCGCAGCAGGCCTTCGAGGTGCTGGTCCGGGCCTCCTCGGTCAGCAACCGCAAGCTGCGCGACATCGCGGCCGACCTGCTCGACGCGGCCCAACAGCCCCGGTGAGTGCTCGTCCACAGCCCCGCCGGTTCGGGTTGTGGAGCCCACGGAGCGTCGCTATGGTCGCCTCGAATCCTCGCAATTGCACCAGTCCAGACGTTTGTGCCGAAGCGCTACTCTCCGTAGAGTGAGCGCTTCTCCGAGTAGGTGACCGTCGTCAAGCGGCCACTCTGCGTGATCGGCCGAGGGGCCAGAGACGGAGCTGACGTGCGGGTCCTCGGGGTCAACACCGTCTTCCACGACCCGGCGAGCGCGCTCGTCGTCGACGGCGAGATCGTCGCCGCCGCGGAGGAGGAGCGCTTCAACCGGCGCAAGCACGGCAAGCCCAACGTGCCGTTCTCCGCCTGGGAGATGCCGACGCTGTCGGCCGCCTGGTGCCTCGAGCAGGCCGGCGTGCGGGCGCGCGACCTGGACGCCGTCGCGGTGTCGTTCGACCCGTCGCTCACCCGGCCGCCGGAGGAGCTGGGGCTCGACGACCCGTGGGACCCGCTGCGCGTGACGTTCGCGACGCGTACGCCGTCGCTGCTCGCCGACGCGCTGCCCGGCCTCGACCCCGACAAGGTCGTCTTCGTGCCGCACCACAAGGCGCACGCCGCCTCCGCGGCGCTCGCCGGGCCGCACCGTACGTGCGCGTCCCTCGTCCTCGACGGGCGCGGCGAGGCCGCGTCGCACCTGGCTGGCAGCTACCGCGACGGCGCCCTCGAGGTGCTGGCGGCCCAGTCGCTGCCGCACTCGCTGGGGTTCCTCTACGAGGACCTGACCGCCCACCTCGGCTTCCACCGCTCCAGCGACGAGTACAAGGTCATGGCGCTGGCGAGCTACGGCAAGCCGCGCCACCTGGCCGACTTCAGCGAGCTCGTCCGCACCACCGACGACGGTGGCTTCGTGACCGAGAAGATCGACTGGGAGGCCTACGCGCCCCGCGGCACCGGCGAGCTCACCGAGGCCCACGCCGACCTCGCCGCCACCGTGCAGAAGCGGCTCGAGCAGGTGCTGCTCGAGCTCGCCACCTGGATCCACGACCGCACCGGCCACCGCGCCCTGACGATGGCCGGCGGCACGGCCCTCAACTGCGTCGCCAACGCGGTCATCCTGCGAGACGGCCCCTACGACGAGGTCTGGGTGCAGCCGGCCGCGGGCGACGCCGGCACGGCGCTCGGCGCCGCCCTCCACGTGGCGCAGGAGCGCGACCGGCTCGGCGCGCCCATGACCACGGCCGCGCTCGGCCGCGGCTTCTCCGACGAGCAGCTCGAGCAGGCGCTGAAGACCGCCCGCGTCCCCTACGACCGGCCCGCCGACCTCGCGGCCTCCGTCGCCGACGACCTCGCCGCCAACCGGGTCGTCGCGTGGTTCCAGGGCCGGGCCGAGTACGGCCCGCGCGCGCTGGGCCACCGCTCGCTGCTCGCCAACCCCGGCCTGGCGGCCAACCTCGAGCTGCTCAACGACATCAAGGGCCGCGAGCAGTTCCGCCCGGTGGCGCCGCTGTGCCTTCTCGAGCGGGCGTCCGACATCTTCGAGGGCCGGATCCCGAGCGAGTACATGCTGTTCGTCCACGAGGTGAAGCCCGGCTGGCGCGACCGGATCCCGGCGGTCGTCCACGTCGACGGCACCGCGCGCGTGCAGACCGTCGACCGGGCGACCGAGCCGCTGCTGGCCGGCCTGCTCGACGCCTTCGAGGCGCGCACCGGCGTGCCTGTGCTGGTCAACACCAGCCTCAACACCGCGGGCCGCCCGATCGTCGACTCACCGAGCGACGTGCTCGAGCTGTTCGGCTCGGCGCCGGTCGACACGCTGGTGATGGGCCCGTTCGTCGTGCGCAGGGCCGACGTGTTCGCAGGTGGGAGCCCGGCCGCGTGAGGGCCGCTGCGGGCTGGAGCGTCGTCGTCCCCACGGTCGGCCGGCCCAGCCTCGAGGTGCTGCTCGACTCGCTGGCGGCGCAGCCGCACCGGCCCGCGCAGGTCGTGGTGGTCGACGACCGCCGCGAGCCGCTGACCGCTCTCGCACTGCCCGAGGGCGTCGAGGTCGTACGCAGTGGTGGCCGCGGCCCCGCGGCCGCCCGCAACCTCGGGTGGCGGCGGACGCTCACTCCGTGGGTCGTCTTCGTCGACGACGACGTCGTGCTGCCGGCCGGCTGGTCCGACGCGCTCGTGGCTGACCTCGTCGAGGCGGACCCCGCGCTCGGCGGCAGCCAGGCGCGCCTGCGCGTACCCCTGCCCGGCGGCCGGCGGCCGACCGACTGGGAGCGTGGCACGGCCGGTCTCGAGGCTGCCCGGTGGGCGACCGCCGAGATGGCCTACCGACGGGCGGCGCTCGAGGCGGTGGGCGGCTTCGACGAGCGGTTCCCGCGCGCCTTCCGCGAGGACGCCGACCTCGCCGCGCGGGTGCGCAGGGCCGGCTGGACCCTCGCGCGCGGCTCCCGCGAGGCCGTCCACCCGGTGCGCCCGGCGAGCCGGCTCGCGAGCCTGCGCCAGCAGCGCGGCAACGCCGACGACGTGCTGATGCGCAAGCTCCACGGGCCGCGCTGGATGGCCGACACCGAGTGCCCGCCCGGGCGGCTGCCGTGGCACGTCGCGACGGTGGCCGCTGCCGCAGGAGCGGTCGGCGCGCTCGCGCTGCGGCGCCCGCGTACGTCTGCTGTGCTCACCGCGGGGTGGCTCGCGCTCACCGCCGACTTCGCCGCCCGCCGCATCGTGCCCGGGCCGCGCACGCGCGACGAGGTCGAGGAGATGGTGCTGACGTCGGTGCTCATCCCGTTCGCCGCGGTCGGGCACCGCCTGGCCGGCGAGTGGCGGCACCGAGACGCCGAGCCGAAGCCGGTCCCGGCGCCGGCAGCACAGGCGGAGACGGCAGCGCCGGCCGTCAGGGCGGTGCTCTTCGACCGCGACGGCACGCTCATCCACGACGTCCCCTACAACGGCGACCCCGCCCGGGTCCGTCCGGTCGACGACGCCTCCGAGGCGGTCGCCAGGCTGCGCAGCTCCGGCGTCGCGCTCGGCGTGGTCACCAACCAGTCCGGCATCGCCCGCGGCCTGCTCACCCGCGACCAGGTCGACGCGGTCAACGGCCGGGTCGACGCGCTGCTGGGCCCGTTCGACACCTGGCAGGTCTGCCCGCACGGGCCCGAGGACGGCTGCGCCTGCCGCAAGCCCGGCCCCGGCATGGTGCTCGCCGCGGCCGACGCGCTCGGCGTCGAGCCCGCCGCGATCGCGGTCATCGGCGACATCGGAGCCGACGTCGGCGCGGCGGAGGCCGCCGGCGCCACCGGCATCCTCGTGCCCACGCCCGCGACCCGCGCCGACGAGGTCGACGCGGCCGCCCGCCGCGCCGGCTCGCTCACCGAGGCGCTCGACCTGCTGGGCGTGCCCCGGTGAGCCGCGTCCTCCTCGCCCGCCTCGACAGCTTCGGCGACGTGCTGCTCGCCGGCCCGGCCGTGCGCGCGGTCGCCGCCTCCGGCGCGCGGGTCACGCTGCTCGTCTCGCCGACCGGAGCCCCCGCCGCCGAGCTGCTGCCCGACGTCGACGAGGTGGTGGTCTGGGACTGCCCGTGGACCGGGTTCACCCCGTCGCCCGTCGACGCGGCCGACGTGCTGGGACTGGTCGACCGGCTGCGCGGGCTCGAGATCGACGCCGCCGTCGTGCTCACCTCGTTCCACCAGAGCCCGCTGCCGCTCGCGCTGCTCCTGCGCATGGCCGGGGTCGCCCGCATCGCCGGCACCAGCACCGACTACCCCGGCTCGCTGCTCGACCTGCGCCACCCGCCGGGCGGCCCGCACGAGGTCGAGCGCAACCTCTCCCTCGTCGCGGCGGCCGGCTGGCCGCTGCCGGAGGGCGACGACGGGAGGCTCGCACTGCGTACCCCGCTGCCCGAGCCGCCGGTGGCGCTCGAGCGCGGCTACGTCGTCCTGCACCCGAGCGCCTCCGTGCCGGCCCGGAGCATCAGCGCTGCGCAGGCCCGCGACATCGCGGCGGCGCTGCTGCGCCACCACGACGTCGTCCTCACCGGCGCCGCCTCCGGCCGCGCGCTGGCCGACACCGTGGCCGCCGCGGCCGTCGGCGCGGAGCACCGGCTCGTCGACCTCGTCGGCGCCACCAGCTTCGCCGAGCTGGCAGCCGTGCTCGAGCGCGCCCGCTGCACCGTCGCGGTCAACACCGGGCCGGCGCACCTGAGCGCTGCGGTCGGCACCCCGGTCGTCAGCCTGTTCGCGCCCGTGGTCGCGGCCGAGGCGTGGGCGCCGTGGGGCGTGCCGGTGGCGGTGCTCGGCGACCAGGGCGCCGAGTGCGCGGCGAGCCGCGCGCGCACCTGTCCGGTGCCGGGCCACCCGTGCCTCTCCGGCGTCGCGCCCGACGACGTGGTCGCCGCCGTCGACTCGCTCCTGGCGGTGGCCGCATGAGGATCCTGCTCTGGCACGTGCACGGCTCGTGGGCGACCGCCTTCCTGCAGGGCCGGCACGACTACGTCCTGCCCGTGCTCCCCGACCGCGGCCCCGACGGGCTCGGGCGCGCCCGCACCTGGGACTGGCCGGCCTCGGTCGTCGAGCTGCCGCCCGAGCGGCTCGCCGAGCCGCGCCCCGACGTCGTGGTGCTCCAGCGCCCGCACGAGGCGGCGCTGCTCGAGCAGTGGACCGGGCTGCGCGCGGGCGTCGACGTGCCGGCGGTCTACGTCGAGCACAACACCCCCGAGGGCGACGTCACCGGCATGCGCCACCACCTCGCCGGGCAGACGCGCGTCCCCGTCGTCCACGTGACCGAGTTCAACCGGATGATGTGGGACAACGGCTCGGTCCCCACCCGCGTGGTCGAGCACGGGGTCCTCGACCCCGGTCCGATCTGGACCGGCGAGGTGCCACGGCTCTCGATGAGCGTCAACGAGCCCGTACGCCGGTGGCGCGTCGCCGGCATGGACCTCGCCGCCGCGGTGGCGGGCAGCGTGCCGGTCGACGTCTACGGCATGGGCACCGACGCGCTGGTCGACAGGGAGCCGGCCTTCGCCAGCGGGCTGCACGAGAACCTGACGCAGGCCGGCCTGCACCTGCGCATGGCCAGCCACCGCGCCTACCTGCACACCTACCGCTGGACCAGCCTGGGCCTCTCGCTGCTCGAGGCGATGGTGCTCGGCTCGCCGGTGCTCGTGCTGGCCGCGACCGCCGCGCCCGAGGCCGTGCCGGCGGGGGCTGGGCTGGTGTCGAGCGACGTACGCGCCCTCGCGGGCGCGGCGCGCGACCTGCTCGCGGACCCGGCTGCGGCGGCCCAGGCCGGGAAGCTCGCCCGCGAGCACGTGCTCGCGCACTTCTCGCTCGAGCGCTTCCTCGCCGACTGGGACGCCCTGCTGGCGGAGGTGGTCTGATGCGCATCGCCATGGTCTCTGAGCACGCCAGCCCGCTGGCGGTGCTCGGCGGCGAGGACGCGGGCGGCCAGAACGTCCACGTCGCGGCGCTGTCCACGGCGCTCGCGCGACGTGGCCACGACGTACGCGTCTACACCCGCCGCGACGCCGCTGACCTGCCCGAGCGGGTGCCCTTCGCGCCTGGCGTCGAGGTCGTGCACGTGCCGGCGGGCCCGCCGGAGGCGCTCGGCAAGGACGCGCTGCTGCCCTACATGCCCGAGATGGGCGCCTGGCTCGCGCGCGGGTGGGCGCGCGAGCGCCCCGACGTCGTGCACGCCCACTTCTGGATGTCGGGGGTCGCGGCCGAGGCGGCGCTGCGTACGCTGCCCGCCGCCCCGCCGCTCGCGCAGACCTTCCACGCGCTCGGCGTCGTGAAGCGGCGCCACCAGGGCTCCCGGGACACGAGCCCGGCCGAGCGCGCCGCTCACGAGTCGCGGCTGCTCGCCGGCGTCGACGCGGTCGTGGCGACCTGCCGCGACGAGATCTCCGAGCTGCTCGCGCTCGGGGCGGTCGCCGACCGGCTCCACGTCGTGCCCTGCGGGGTCGACACCGCCGTGTTCCATCCCGCCGGCCCGGCCGAGGACGCGTGGAGCGCCGAGGCGCGGACCAGGCTGCTCTGCCTCGGGCGGCTGGTCGAGCGCAAGGGCGTGCACACCGCGGTGGAGGCCCTGGCGCTGCTGCCCGGCGCCGAGCTCGTCGTGGCCGGCGGACCGGCCGCCGAGGCGCTCGACTACGACCCCGACGTGCAGCGCCTGCGCGCGCACGCCGCCGCGCTCGGCGTCGCCGACCGGGTGCGCTTCGTCGGCCGCGTCGACCCGGCCCGCGCCGCCCGGCTGCTGCGAGGGGCGCACCTGCTGCTCGCCGTGCCCGCCTACGAGCCCTTCGGCATCGTCCCGATCGAGGCGATGGCGTGCGGCACCCCGGTCGTCGCCTCGGGCGTCGGCGGGATGCTCGACACCGTGCTGCCCGGGGTGACCGGCCTGCACGTCCCGCCCGGCGACCCGTCCGCCGTGGCGGCCGCCGTCTCGCGCGCGCTGGCCGACGCGGGCTGGCTGCACGCGGCCGGCAGGGCCGGGGCCCGGCGCGTGCGAGACCACTACACCTGGGACTCCGTCGCGGCCGCCACCGAAGCCGTCTACGCCCGTCTGCTCGAGCCCGCGCGGCCCACTGCCACCAGCCAGGGGAGACCTCCGGTGACGACCTACACCAGCCTGTCCGACCACCTCGACGACCTCGCCCGCGGGCTGACCGACCTCGCCGCCCAGAGCGACGAGATCGACCGCTGGGGCGAGCAGCTCGCCAGCTGCCTCGACGGTGGCCGCCTGCTGGTCGCGGGCAACGGGGGCAGCGCCGCGGAGGCGCAGCACCTCACCGCCGAGCTGGTCGGCCGCTTCGAGGGCGAGCGGCGCCCGCTCTCGGCGATCGTGCTCCACGGCGACACCTCGGCGACCACCGCGATCTCCAACGACTACGGCGCCGACGAGGTCTTCGCCCGCCAGGTCGAGGCCCACGGCAGGCCCGGCGACGTGCTCCTGTTGCTGAGCACCAGCGGGCGCAGCAGCAACCTGCTCGCCGCGGCGACCCGCGCCCGCGCCTGCGGGGTGGCGGTGTGGGCGCTCACCGGCCCGCGGCCGAACCCGCTCGCCGAGCTGGCCGACCGGGTGCTGAGCGTCGACGCCGCGTCGGTCTCCTCCATCCAGGAGGGTCACCTGGTCGCGGTCCACGCGCTGTGCGCGGCGGTCGAGCGCTCGCTGGCGAGGCTCGACGAGGTCGACCTGCGCGAGGTCGCCGACGGCGTGCTGCCGCCGGCCGGGGCCCGCCGGTGACGCGGCTGGTCGTCGTCGGTGACGCGCTGCTCGACCGCGACGTCGTCGGCACCGTCGAGCGCGTCGCGCCCGACGCGCCCGTGCCCGTGGTCGACGTCTCCGCCGTGCACGACCGGCCCGGCGGCGCCGGGCTGGCGGCGCTGCTCGCCGCTTCGCCCGGCGTGGAGGTGACCCTCGTGACGGCGCTCGGCGCCGATGCCGCGGGGGAGCGGCTGCGTACCCTGCTCGCCCCCGCCGTGGCGCTCCACGAGCTCGCGCTGCGCGTGCCGACCAGGAGCAAGACCCGCGTACGCGTGCGCGGCCAGTCGCTGCTGCGCCTGGACAGCGAGGGCTCGGTGCTCGACCTCGAGCCGTCCGCCGCTCCGGCAGGGCCCGGCGCGCTCGACCCGAGCGCGCTCGAGCTGCTGCTCGCCTCGGCCGACGCGGTGCTCGTCGCCGACTACGGCGGCCCGGTGACCGCAGCGCCTGGGGTCCGCGACGCTCTGGCGGCCGCCGCCCGGGCGGTGCCGGTCGTCTGGGACCCGCACCCCCGCGGGCTGGAGCCGGTCGCCGGCTGCGCCGTCGTGACGCCCAACCGGGCCGAGGCCACCCTGCTGGGCGGAGCTGCCGACGACCTCGCCGCGCTCGGCGCCGCGCTCGCCGCCCGGTGGAGCGCCGGCGCGGTCGCGGTCACCGACGGCGCGCGCGGCGTCGTGCTCGCCAAGGGTGCGGGCGCCACGCGGCACCGCGCGCAGCCGTGCCCCGACTCGGTCGACACCTGCGGCGCGGGCGACCGCTTCGCGGCAGCCGTGGCTGCCGGGCTGGGCACCGGGCTGCCCCTGCCCGCCGCCGTCGACGCGGCCGTCGAGGAGGTCGCGGCCTGGCTCGCGGCCGGGGGCGTCGGTGCCCTCGCGAATCCGGAGCCGGGTGCTGCGCCGCTGCTCGACGACTCGCCGACCGCCGAGGACGTCGTCGCCCGCACCCGCGCCCGGGGTGGGCGCGTCGTCGCCACCGGCGGCTGCTTCGACCTGCTCCACCCCGGCCACCTCTCGCTGCTGCAGGCCGCGCGCGGGCTGGGCGACGCGCTGGTCGTGCTGGTCAACTCCGACGACAGCACCCGCCGGCTCAAGGGCCTGGAGCGGCCGGTCAACCCCGCGGCCGACCGCGTGCGCATGCTCGAGGCGCTGGCCTGCGTCGACGCGGCCGTCGTGTTCGAGGACGACCGGCCCGACGCGACCCTCGAGCGGCTGCGCCCCGACGTCTGGGTCAAGGGCGGCGACTACCGGCTCGAGGACCTGCCCGAGGCCCGGGTCGTCGAGTCCTACGGCGGCCGCGTCGAGATCGTCCCCTTCGTCGAGGGCCGGTCGACCACCGCGCTCCTCGAGCGCCTCGCCCGCCCCGCCGTCCTCAGTCCGAACGTGTCGGCCCGTCCGCCCTGGTCGGGCGCCGACGGCTTCGGACACAGCGAGTGAGGGGGAGCGCGCCGGCGGGATGGGACGACGGCGCCGACGCCCCTGACGCCCCGGTGCTCGTGCTGCGCGCCCTCGGGCTCGGCGACGCGCTCACCGGCTTCCCCGCCCTGCGGGCGCTGCGCCGGCTGGTCGCGCCGCGCCCGGTCCTGCTGGCCGCGCCCGAGGCGGTCGGCCGCTGGCAGGTCGAGCTCGGCGTCGTCGACGGGCTGGTGCCGACCCGCGGGCTCGACGGCCCGCCGCCCGGACGCGAGCTCGGCCTGCACGACGCCGTCGACCTGCACGGCAACGGTCCGGCCAGCCGCGACCTGCTGCGCGCTGCCGGTCCTCGCCGCCTGCTCGCCTTCGAGCTCGACGGCATCGCGTGGGACCCCGACGAGCACGAGGTACGCCGGTGGTGCCGCCTCGTCGAGGCCGTCGGCGCGCGGTGCGACCCCGAGGACCTGCGGCTGCGCTCGCGCGCGGAGGCGGAGGCCGCTCGCGGCCGGGCCGTCGTCGTGCACCCGGGCGCTGCGTACGCCGCCCGCCGGTGGCCCGCGGAGCGCTGGGCCCGGGTCGCGGCGGACCTCGCCGCGGCCGGGCACCAGGTGCGCATCACCGGCGGACCCGGGGAGGACGCGCTGGTGGCCGAGGTGGCCGCGCTCGCCGGCCTGCCCGGGGCGCCGGTCGGCGTGCTGCCGCTGCCCGAGCTCAGCGCGCTGCTGGGCTCGGCCCGGCTGCTGCTCTGCGGCGACACCGGCGTCGCCCACCTCGCCACCGCCCTGGCCGTGCCCTCGGTGCTGCTGTTCGGCCCGACGCCGCCCTCGAGCTGGGGCCCGGCGATCGACCCCGACGTGCACACCGTGCTGTGGCGGGGCACCGGACGCGGCGCGCCCAACGCCGACACCGTCGACGCCGCGCTGCTGCGGATCGAGCCCCCTGACGTCGTCGAGGCCGCGCTGCGGCTGATCGCCGGCACCGACCCAACGATGGAGGAGAAGGCATGAGCAACGACCTGAGCGGCCGCGTCGCCGTGGTGACCGGAGGCGGCAGCGGGCTGGGGCGCGCGACGTCGACCTTGCTGGCCGAGTCCGGCGCCCACGTGCTGGTCGCCGACGTCAACGCCGAGAACGCCAGGACCACGGTCGAGCAGATCACGTCCGCCGGCGGCAGCGCGGAGGCGGTCGACCTCGACGTCACCTCCTCGGAGGCGGTCGACGCGTTCTTCCAGAACGCGTTCGCGCAGCACGGCGAGAGCCTGGACGTCCTCGTCAACAACGCGGGCACCGACCGCGGCGCCGACATCCCCGAGCTGAGCGACGAGCAGTGGCACGGCGTCTTCGCCGTCAACGTGCACGGGCCCTTCTACACCGCCCGCGCGTTCGTGCGCGGCGTGCTCGCGGCGGCACCGACACGTACCCGCCCTGCCGACATCGTGTCGATCGTCTCGATCTCGGCGCTGACCGTCGGCGCGGGCGCCGGCGCCTACAACGCCTCGAAGGCCGCCCACCTCAAGCTGACCGAGGTGCTGCAGACCGAGTCGCGCGAGCGCGGCTGGCCGGTGCGGGTGTGCGCGGTCAACCCGGCCGCGATGAACACGCCGATGATGGACCAGTGGAACCTGCCGCAGGAGCGGATGATGGACCCGCGCGACGTGGCCGGCATGGTGCACGCCGCGGTCTCGCTGCCCGCCGGCGTCGTGCTGCAGACGGTCGTCATCACCAACCGCACGGAGACCTACCCGCGCTGAGCAGGTCTCAGTAGAGCTGGCTCCAGTCCCCGCGGGACCACGCGAGGACGGCGAAGACCTGGGTCACGGCGGCCTGCTCGATCATCTGCGTGCCCGCCGCGTCCCCGAAGCGGAACAGCCCGGTGGCGGGGTCGCGGTGCTGGGTCCACAGCCGGTCCGCGTAAGCGACCAGCGCCTCGCGGACCGCGCTGTCGCTCTTCACGCTGGAGAGCAGCAGCAGGTTCTTGAAGAAGATGGAGTTGAAGAACGGCGGCTGGGCGTCGAGGCGCCCGCCCTGCGCGTAGTAGGCCAGGGCGGCGGAGGCGATGCGCTGCGCCTCCTGCAGGTAGCTCTTGTCGTGGGTGACCTCGTAGAGCAGGACGTTGACGCCCACCGGGACGCCCTGGTTGTAGGACCAGATCGTCTTCTCGACGTTGCCCTGCAGGTCGACGTGGTCGTAGTAGAGGCCCTCGGGCGTCCGCAGGTTCGCATTGGTCCAGCGGTAGGAGCGCAGGGCGCCGTCGAGGTAGCGCTGCTCGTGCGTCAGCGAGTAGAGCCGGAGCCCGAGCTCGGCGGCGGGCATGTTGGAGACGGTGTTGCGGTCCTGGCTCCACGGCGCCTGCGTCCAGAAGATGCCGCCCGGGTCGGCGTGTGCGGGGTCGGAGTCCCAGCCCGACATCACCAGGTCGAAGATCTGACGCGCCTGGTCGAGGGACGCGGCGTCGCCGTGCTGGAGGTAGTGCTGGACGTCCTGCAGCCCGACCCACTCGTTGTCGTCGTAGAAGAGGTCGCCGCCGCTGGAGAACGGCGGCTCGGCCCCGGAGGCGAAGCCGGGCAGCCCCGTGGTCGACGCCGGCGTCCAGTAGTGCAGCTGCGCCGCGTCGTGCGCCGCGAGGTCGTCGACGTAGCTCGCGGCGTCCGAGTGCGCCCCCGACATCCCGGTCAGGTCGAGCGCGGCGACGTGCGCCTGGGAGAACGGCCACTCGTAGGAGTAGGCGCCGTCGCCGGCGGCGACCGGGAACTGCTCGCGGTAGAGCCCGGAGCCGTCCGGGACGGCGAACCACCGCTGCAGCGCGGCCCACGACGCCTGGGCGCGGCGCGCGTTCGTCGAGTGGTCGCCCGGTGCGGCGGCCTCCGCCGCGGGCGGAGCGACCAGCGCGGCCGCCAGGGACGTCGCCGCGCCGAGCACGGCCAGTCGGATCCGCAGGGCGAGGGGCATCGGTTCGGACCTCTTCGTTAGAGTCGTCTCAGCCGGTCGGGATAACGTTATACCGACCCGACGCCCGGACGGAAGCCTCCCGGACGCGCGGGATCAGCCGACCGGCTGGAACTTCCAGGTCTCGGGCCAGGTGTTGGCCGACAGGCGGGCCTGGCCGGAGACGCTCGGGTGGTAGTAGTCGATCGGCGAGAGGTCGGCCAGCGCGTAGTCGGTCTTGAAGACCGTGCCGTGGTCGTAGCGGCAGGTCGGCAGCGCGGCGCACTCCTGGCGCAGCACGGTGTTGTAGTCCTGGATGCGCTGGCGCACCCGGGCGCGCCGGTCGGCGTCGGCGGGCGCCGTCGAGGTGGGGTTCGCGAGCATGCTCTGGCAGAGCCCGAACGTCGACCACACCAGTGCCGCCGCCGGCGTCGTGTGCGCCACCTGCCACACCTTGCGCACGTCGGGCACCGAGGCGACGAACACCCGCGTGCCGCGCAGCGCCGCGAACGCGCTGGCGACCTGGGTGCGGAACGTCGCGACCGGTGTCATCGCGGCCTCGCTCGGCGCGCACGCGTCGTTGGCGCCGATCAGCACCTCGACGTAGTCGGCGCCCTGCTGCACGGCGGCGCGGGCCTGGGGCAGCAGCGCCGACGCCCGCGCGCCGGTGAAGGCGGCGTTGACCGGCTGCACCGCGGGGTTGAGCGCGGCGATGCGGGCGAGGTGGCTCTGCACGGCCGGCACGCTGCCCGTCGACCACGACACCTCGGGGCAGTCCTGCAGCACCGAGCAGGCGTCGAAGCCGCGGCTGATCGAGTCGCCCAGCACGGCGACGCGCGCCGGCGCCGGCACGTGTCGCGGCCCGGTGTCGGCGGACGCGGCGGGCGTCGACGCCACCAGCGAGGCGAGCACGACACCGAGGGCGAGGGGGGTACGCAGGTGCGGGCGGCGGTGCACGGTGCCTCCGGGAGCGCGGGGAGCCGGCCTCGTAGTGCCGGCAGGCGTCATCCAAGCACTGCGCGGGCCGGCTGCCCAGGACCCGTCGAGCAGCGGGCGCCGGCGGGGCGCCCGGCGCGCTTGGCCGCGTACATCTCGAGGTCTGCCGCGACGAGCAGCTGCGCGCCGGTGGCGCCGTCCGCGGCCGAGCCGTGGGCGGTGCCGACGCTCGCACCGACGCCCGTCACGGCGAGCCCGCCGAGCGCGTACGCGGCGGACAGCTCCCTGCACAGCGCTGCCGCCGCGCGGGCGGTCGCCTCGGGCGGTCCCGGCACCACGACGGCGAACTCGTCGCCGCCGAGGCGGGCCGGCAGGTCGGTCTCGCGCACGGCTGCCTGCAGCCGGCGACCGACCTCGACCAGCAACGCGTCCCCGACGGCGTGCCCGTGGGTGTCGTTGACCTGCTTGAAGCCGTCGAGGTCGACCAGCAGCACGCCCGCAGGCCCGGCCTCGAGCGCCTCGTCGAGCCGGCGCAGCAGCAGCGACCGGGTGGCGAGCCCGGTGAGGCTGTCGTGGGTCGCGCGGTGCTCGAGCTCGGCCTCACGGGCCGCGAGCCGTGCGACGAGCACGCGGTTCTCGGCGAGCGTGACGCACTGGCGCAGGGTCACCAGCACGACGAGCGCGGCGACCGCGCACTGGTCGGCCGGGCGCAGGCTCCGCTCCTGGAGCCAGTGCGCGAGGAGCACCGCGAGCGCCGGCGCCACCAGGACGTAGGGCGCCAGGCCGACTCCCAGCAGGGTGGAGGAGTTCGTGCGCCGCACCGACGTGCCGCGGTAGGTCCGCGCCGCGGCGGCGAACAGCGCGCAGCAGCCGAGCCAGCCGCCGTGGACGACGGCGGGCAGCGGGCCGTCCCCACCGAGCCGACCGAGCAGCCGGGCCGACTGCATGACCGTGTCGCACAGCAGCGCCGAGCTCAGCAGCACCGGCATCACCCGCCGGCCGGGCGGGATCTCGGCGCACAGGATGAACAGGTAGAACGCCGCCAGCGTCAGCGGCGCGACGGGGAGCAGCACGGCGGCGACGGAGTGCCGGTCGCCGGGCGCGGCGTCCCAGGCCGGGCCCAGCAGTGCCGTCCAGAGCAGGACGAACGCCGCGGTCGCGCCGGTCAGGCCGTCGAGCAGCATGCGGACACGGGCCCGCGCGTCCGGCGCGCGGGAGGTCAGCCACATGCCCGCGGCCACCAGCACGCTGGAGGCGACGGCGCCGGTGTCTGCGGCGATCGTGCGCCAGGGCGGCGGGAGCAGCGCCGTGGCCAGCGCCGTCGCGGCCCCGCACGCCAGGGCCGCCGACTGGCAGCGCCACGCGCGGGCGCCGCGGGGCGAGGCGAGCCGGGACGCGCGCACGCAGAGCACGGCGGAGAGCAGCGCCGCCACGGCGTCGACCGCGTAGGCACGCACCGCCGACACCGCCCCCTCGTCCCTGGGGACCGGCCGGTCCCGGCCTCAGGATCGGCAGGGCGGCGGCCGCGCTGAGCGGTCAGGCGGTGCTGTCGCGCTCGACGAGTGCGTAGTCGGGCACCATGCTGCGCGGCGGTTCGGAGTCGCCCGCGTCGAGACGGGCCAGCACCAGCTCGACCGCCTGGCGGGCCAGCGCCTCCTTGTCAGGGCGCACCGTCGTCAGCGTGGGGTAGCAGTAGCGCGACTCCTCGATGTCGTCGAAGCCGGCCACCGCGATCTCGTCCGGCACGCGCACACCTCGCTCGTGGGCCGCGTGCAGCGCCCCGAGCGCGAGCAGGTCGTCGAAGCAGAAGACCGCGTCAGGGCGCTCGGGCAGGTCGAGCAGCTCGTCCATCGCGCGGGCGCCCTCGGCCCGGCCGAACTCCGAGACCTGCCGCTGGTGCTCGGGCACGAGGGGCAGGCCGGCCCGCGCGAGCGCCTGCTCGTAGCCCTCGAGCCGCATCCGCGAGTGCTGGCCGGTCGCCCCCCCGACCAGGCCGATCGCGGCGATGCGGCGGTAGCCGCGCGAGACGAGCAGCGAGACCATGTCGCGCGCCGCGGAGACGTTGTCGACCGCGACGTGGTCGGCGGCGCCGTGGCCGATGCGCTCGCCGAGCAGCACCAGCGGCGTCGGGGCGGTGCGTGCCGCGATGTGCTCGGGCCCCGCGGCGTAGGGGCTCAGGATCAGCCCGTCGATGAGGTTGCCGCGCGCGCCCTGCAGGACCCGCAGCTCGTGGTCGAGGGAGCCGTCGGTCTGCTCGACCTGCACCGTCCAGCCCCGAGCCTCGGCGACCCGGACGATGCCGCTGGTCAGCTCGGCGAAGTAGGGCACGGCGAGGTAGGGCACCGCCAGCGCCAGCATCCCCGAGCGCCCGCTGCGCAGCATGCGCGCGGAGAGGTTCATGCGGTAGCCGAGCGCCTCGAGCGCCTCGTTGACCCGGGCCCGCGTCTCGTCGGTGACGTTGGGCCAGCCGCGCACGACGTTCGACACCGTCTTCGGCGACACCCCGGCGCGTGCAGCGACGTCGCGCATGCTGGGACCCATGGAGCGGCCTCCCTGATGCGGAACCCCGGTCGGGCTCAACCTACTTCACCTCCGGACGGGGCACCGCGGGCGCGCTGGCGCGGACGACCAGGGAGGTCGCGAGCTCGAGCCGGGTGGTCTCGGGCGCTCCGCCGGCGCGCAGGCGCAGCAGGGTACGCAGTGCGACCGCCCCCATCTCGCGCACCGGCTGGCGCACGGTGGTCAGCGTCGGGACCAGCCAGCGGGCCTCGGGCAGGTCGTCGAAGCCGACGACGGCGAGGTCCTCGGGGATGCGCAGGCCGCGGGCCGCGGCCTCGGCGTAGACGCCGAGCGCCATCCGGTCGGAGCAGGCGAAGACGGCGGTCGGTGCAGGGCGGGAGCCGAGCAGCTCGGCCGCCGCGCGCTGGCCGCCCTCGCTGGTCCAGTCGCCGGAGCGCACCCGCTCGGGCGCGAGCACCAGTCCGGCCTCGGTGAGCGCCGAGCGCAGTCCGTCGACGCGCGCGGTGCTGTAGACCTGCTGGGGCGGGCCGGCCACCACGCCGATGTCGCGGTGGCCGAGCGCGACGAGGTGCTCGCCGGCGGCGCGCCCGCCGGCCCAGTTGGTCGCCCCGACGCTCGCCACCCCCGGCCCCGGTTCGCTGCGGGGGTCGAGCAGCACGACGGGCACGCCTCCGTCGGCGAGGCGGGCCCGCTGCTGGGCCGACGCGTCGACGAGGGCGAGGACCGCGCCGGTCGAGCCGCGGGCGAGCAGGCGGTCGACCCAGCTGCGCCCGTCGGCCGTGTCGGGGTCGGCGAGCGTCACGACGACGTCGTGGCCCAGCTCGGCGGCGGCCCGCTCGACCCCGCCCAGCACGCGGTTGCCCCACGACCCCTCGACGCTGCCGAGCACCAGGTCGACCAGGCCGGGCTGCGTGCGGGCGCCCGCCGCGGCCGTCGTGCCGCGCCGGCCGCGCGGGGGCTTCGCGTAGCCGGTGCGCTGCAGGGCGGCCAGGACCCGCTCGCGCGTGGCGGGTGACACGTCGCTGCGCGCGTTGAGCACCTTCGACACCGTAGGCACCGTGACCCCGGCCAGCGCCGCCACGTCGCCGAGCGTGGGGGTGCGGGCTCCTGCAGACACGCGTGGAGTCTGTCGCGGCAGCCGCCAGTTGCGCAACAAGATTCCCGTTGACGCTGGTCCAGCCCTCTGACAAGGTGACCACCTGCGTGACCGGGGTCCCGCGTTGCGCAACTGGCAGCCGCAGGGCAGGAGAGCGACGTTGAGCGAGACGCAGAGCGGCCAGGGGCCGAGCCGGCGGGCGCTGGTGGTGCGCGGCGGCTGGGAGGGTCACTCCCCGGTCGCGGCGACCGAGCGGTTCCTCCCCTTCCTCGAGTCCTCCGGCTACGACGTGACGGTGTCCGACAGCCTCGAGCCCTACGCCGACGCCGAGCTGATGGCGGCGACCGACCTCGTCGTCCAGTGCTGGACGATGGGCACCATCACCCCCGAGCAGCTGGCCGGGCTGCGCACGGCCGTCGAGGCGGGCACCGGGCTGGCCGGCTGGCACGGCGGGATCGCCGACTCGTTCCGCGACTCCTCCGACTACCTCCAGCTCGTCGGCGGTTCGTTCGCCGCCCACCCGGGCGGCTTCGTCCCCTACACCGTCGAGGTCGTCCCCGAGCGTGCCGACCACCCGGTCGTGCAGGGGTTCACCAGCGTCGCGCTCGAGACCGAGCAGTACTGGGTGCTCGCCGACTCGGCCAGCGACGTGCTCGCCACCACGACCCAGGCCGTGCGCGAGGGCGACCCGTGGCACGCGCCCGTCGTCTCGCCCGCCGTGTGGGCGCGCGCGTGGGGGGCGGGCAAGGTCTTCGTCTGCACGGTCGGCCACCGTCCCGAGGACCTCGACGTGCCCGAGATCCGGACGATCGTCGAGAGGGGCTTGCTGTGGGCCAGCCGCTGAGGGTCGGCGTCGTCGGCGCCGGCAAGATCAGCGGCGCCTACCTCTCGACGTTCCCCCACCTGCCGCAGGTCGCCGTCACGGCGGTCGCCGACCTCGACGCCGACCGCGCCCGGGCCGCCGTCGCCGAGCACCCCGGCGCCCGGGCCTGCACCGTCGAGGAGCTCCTCGCGGCCGACGACGTCGACCTGGTGCTCAACCTGACGATCCCCGCCGCCCACGCGTCGGTGGCGCACGCCGCCCTCGACGCGGGCAAGCACGTCTACGGCGAGAAGCCGCTGGCGCTCACGACGTCCGAGGCGGCGGCCGTGGTCCAGGCCGCCGAGACCGCCGGGCTGCGGCTGGGGTGCGCGCCCGACACCGTCCTCGGCACCGGCGTCCAGACCGCGCGCGCCGCGGTCGAGGCGGGGCTCGTCGGCACGCCGGTCGCCGCGACGGCCTTCATGACCACTCCAGGCCACGAGCGCTGGCACCCCGACCCCGAGTTCTACTACCGGCCCGGCGGCGGACCGCTCTACGACATGGGCCCCTACTACCTCTCGGCGCTGGTGCACCTGCTCGGGCCGGTGCGCCGCGTGGTCGGCACGTCGTCGCGGCCGCGACCACTGCGTACCATCGGGTCCGGGCCGCGTGCCGGCGCCAGCTTCGAGTCCACGGTCGACACCCACGTGACCGGTCTGCTCGAGCACGAGTCCGGCGCCGTGACGACGATGGTGATGAGCTTCGACGTGTGGGCGGCGGCGCTGCCGCGCATCGAGGTCTACGGCACCGACGGCTCGCTCTCGGTGCCCGACCCCAACTACTTCGACGGCGATGTGCGCGTGTTCCGCGCCGGCGCGGAGGAGTGGGAGACGCTGCCCGCGTCCGCCGGCTACGTCGGCGCCGGTCGCGGCGTCGGGGTCGCCGACCTCGCGCGCTCGCTGGCCCAGGGAGAGCCCCACCGGGCGTCCGCCGGGCTGGCCCTCCACGTCCTCGACGTGATGGAGGCCCTGCTGGAGGCGGCCGTCGACCGCGTCGCGCGGGAGATCTCGACGACCTGCGACTCGCCGGCGCTCGTGGGGGAGCAGCTCGCCGCGACCGGTACGTCGTAGGGACGCTGCGCGACTCTCCTGCACGGTGCGTCACCGGAACCGCATCCGGGCACGAGGTGTCGCTCGCGCGAGTGACCAGCAGTGCACCTAAGATCTGCGCTGAGTGACGCCGGGATGCGGAGGGGCGGGGCCTCCGTGAATCTGTGCTGGGAGTGCTGAGAGCGCTCACCCGGACGAGCACTCACGCTTGGGTAATCGGTCTCCGAAGCACCACCACCGACAGCGCAGCAGCGCGCCCTAGAGAGGTAGACGGCTCATGCTGGATTCTCCGGTCCCCGCAGCCCCGACGTCTCGCCCCGCCGCCCGGCGGGCCCGCGCCACGGTCCCCCTCGCCGCGGCCCTCTCGCTGGCCGCCGTCGCGTCGGCCACCGCCGGCTCACTGCCCTCGTCGGCCGCCTCGCCGGCTCCTGCTGCCCGCACCCCCGAGCGCTCGGCGGCAGCGTTCCTCTCCACACCATTCGCATCGTCGGCGACCGCGAGCGTCTCGCCGTACGCCGTCGCCTCCGACGTCCACGCCGTCGCCGCCTGGCGCAGGGGCGTCACCGGCCGAGGGGTCGACGTCGCCGTCATCGACACCGGTGTCGCACGCGTGCCCGGCCTGTCGTCGCGGGGCAAGGTCGTCGACGGCCCCGACGTCACGGCCGACGGTGCGGCCGGCGTCGACCGCTACGGCCACGGCACCGTCATGGCCGGCCTGGTCGCCGCCAACGACGGGAAGGTGCCCGGGGACCCGACCTCGCGCGACGGCATCGCGCCGGACGCCCGCGTCGTCAACGTGCGCGTCGGCCGCTCGGACGGCTCCGTCGACAGCGCCGACATCTACGGCGCCGTCGGCTGGGTCGTCGAGCACGCCCACGACGGTGGCCGCAACATCCGCGTCCTGAACCTCTCGCTCGCCGTCGACGCGAGCGACCCCGAGGCGCAGGCGGCCGTGACGTGGGCCGCCGAGGCCGCCTGGCAGGCAGGAATCCTCGTCGTCGCAGCTGCCGGCAACTCCGGCCGCTCGGCCGCGCTCGACGTGCCCGCCGCGTCGCCGCACCTGCTCGCCGTGGGCGCCTCCGCCCTGCGGCGCGGTGCCGACTCCGTGTCGCCCGTGACCTCGCTCGGCACGTCCGCCCGTCGCGTCGACGTCCTCGCCCCGGGGCAGTCGGTGCTCGGGCTGCGGGTGCCTGGCTCGACGCTCGACCGGTCGCACCCGGCCGCGCGGACCGGTGCGGGCTGGTTCCGCGGCAGCGGCACCTCCCAGGCCACCGCGGTGGTCAGCGGCGCAGCCGCACTGCTCCTCTCGGCACGTCCCGGCCTGACCCCGGACCAGGCCAAGGCGGTGCTGGTCTCCTCGGCCCGCGCGCTGCCCGCCGCCCCCTCCGCCCTCGGCCCGGCCGGCGTCCTCGACGTCGACGCGGCCCTGCGGACCGCGGCACCCACCGCCTCCTCGTCGTCCTCGTCGGCGACTGCTCCGAACCGGTCGACACCGGCCGCCGCGCAGGGCGAGACTTCGGTGAGCGGCAGCTCATGGCGGGGTTCCTCCTGGCGCGGGTCGTCGTGGCGGGGTAGCTCGTGGCGGGGTAGCTCGTGGCGGGGTAGCTCGTGGCGGGGTAGCTCGTGGCGCGGCTCGTCCTGGCGGGGCAGCTCGTGGCGGGGTTCGTCGTGGCGGGGTAGCTCGTGGCGGGGTTCGTCGTGGCGGGGCAGCTCCTGGCGCGGGTCATCGTGGCGCGGGTCGTCGTGGCGCGGGTCGTCGTGGCGCGGGTCGTCGTGGCGCGGCTCGTCCTGGCGGGGCAGCTCGTGGCGCAGTGTGGAAGGCTGACGCAGCAGAACGTCTGGAGGAGCCGGAGTGGTCGAGGGAGCCGAGCGCTCGCCCGCGGGTCGCCTCTCCCTCGAGGCGACCGCCGGGCTGGGTGCGACGGCGCTGCTGGGCTTCGGCGCCGTCCTCTGGGTGGCCCTCGGCCATGACACGAACCTCGGGTCGTGGCGCTGGCTGCTGGCCCTGACCCTCGCCTTCGCCGCGACCGAGTCGCTGCCCATCCAGATCGAGGTCCGCCGCGACACGCACGGCGTGCACTTCAGCGACATGCCCGTCGCCCTCGGGCTCTTCCTCCTCAACCCGCTCGGGCTGGCCCTGGCCCGTTCGGTGGGCGTGCTGGTCGGCAGCCTCTTCACGCCGGTGCCGCTCATCAAGCGGCTGTTCAACGTCGCGCTCTACGTCAGCACGACGCTGATCGCCTACTCCGTGCAGCAGCTGTGCTCCCCGCACGGCCACCTCGGCCTCGCGGCGGGTGCCGGCGCGCTGCTCGGCGTCCTGCTGGCCAGCGCCTTCGAGTTCGCCGCCGTCCAAGGCGCGATCTACCTCAACGAGGGCACCGCGCCGACCGCCGAGACCGGCTGGACGCTCTGGATCGCCCTGCTGGCGGCGCTCTTCAGCGGCACCGTCGGCGTCATCACCTACGTGCTGGTCGAGGCGGGGTCGTGGCAGCCGATGCTGCTCGTCCCCCTCGGCCTGTCGTTCTACGTCGGCTACCGGGTCTACGGCGCCCTGCTGCGCCGCCACGTCGCCCTCGGCCGGCTCTACGAGACGTCCCGCACCGTGCGCCCCGGCCAGGACCTCACCGGCCTCGAGCGCAACCTGCTCCAGCGGGCCGTCGAGCTGCTCAACGCGCGCAGCGCGACCCTCGAGCTCACCGCCCTGGCCGACGGCACCGGGCCGCGGCGTACCACTCTCGGCCCGTCGGGCGTCGAGGTCGTCGACACCCTCGACGACAGCGTCCACGCCGAGGTGCGCCGCCGGCAGCAGCCGGTGCTCGTGACCCGGTCCACGGCCGACGTCGAGCTCAAGGCGTGGCTGGCAGGGCGCGACGCCCGCGACGCCGTCGTGGTGCCGCTGCCCTCGGAGTCGGGGGTGATCGGGACGCTCGAGGTCACCGGCCACCTCGCCGAGAGCCGGTCGTTCCGCGAGGAGGACCTGCACCTGCTCGAGACGCTGGCCACCCAGGCGGGCTTCGCCCTGGAGAACAGCAGCCTGCTCGAGCGCCTGCGGCTCGAGGCCACCCACGACGACCTCACGGGCCTGGTCAACCGGTCGCAGTTCATGACCGAGGTCGCGGCCGAGGTGCGCGACGACGTGCCCGTCGCGGTCTGCATCCTCGACCTCGACGAGTTCAAGGACATCAACGACGCCCTGGGCCACACCAGTGGGGACCAGCTGCTCTGCGCGGTCGCCCAGCGGCTGCTCGCGGCCGCACCACCGCAGTCCACCGTCGCGCGCCTCGGCGGCGACGAGTTCGCCGTGCTGCTGCGCCGGCCCGGCGGTGAGGGCGAGGCCGAGCGGACCGCCCGCTCGCTCGTCGACTCGCTGCTCCAGTCGGTCACGCTCGAGGGCTCGGTCATGGACATCGAGGGCTCGATCGGGGTCGCGCTCCACCCGGAGCACGGCCGCGACGCCACCTCGCTGCTGCAGCACGCCGACATCGCGATGTACCACGCGAAGGACCGGCGCCTCGGCGTCCGCGTCTTCGACGACTCCCTCGACGACGGCACGGCGCGCCGCCTCGCCCTCGTCGCCCAGCTGCGTCAGGCGCTCCGGTCGCGCGAGCTCGTCGTCTACTACCAGCCCAAGGTCCAGCTCTCCGACGACGTCCTCGCCGGCGTCGAGGCGCTGGTGCGGTGGAACCACCCGACCCGCGGGCTCGTGCTGCCCGACGAGTTCATCGGCGCAGCGGAGCACACCGGCCTGATCGCGCCGCTCACGACGCTCGTGCTCGACGAGGCGGTCGCGCAGTGCCGCGCGTGGCTCGACGAGGGCAAGCGGATCCCGGTCGCGGTCAACGTCTCCGTGCGCGCGCTGCTCGACAGCGCGTTCGTCGACGAGGTCGCGGGCGTCGTGAGGCACCACGGCGTACCCGGCCACCTGCTCACGCTCGAGCTCACCGAGACCAGCATCATGGACGACCGCGCGAGCGCCGGTGAGGCGCTGACGCGCATCGCCGAGCTGGGCGTGCACATCTCGGTCGACGACTTCGGCACCGGCTACTCCTCGCTCGCGCAGCTGAGCCGGCTGCCCGTCCACGAGGTCAAGATCGACAAGTCGTTCGTCTTCGGCATGGGCACCGAGGCCAACGACGAGGCCGTCGTCAACGCGGTCGTGCAGCTCGCCCACCACATGGGCAAGGTCGTCGTCGCGGAGGGCGTCGAGGACCGGCTGAGCCTGCGCAAGCTCGAGGAGATGGGCTGCGACATCGCCCAGGGCTACCTCTTCAGCCGGCCGCTGCCCCCGGAGAAGCTCGCCACCTGGATCCGCGACAACCTGCTCTACGCGCCCGACGCCGAGCTCCGGCCCGCGGCCAAGGCCCGCCCGCTGCGGCTGGTCTCCCGCGGCTGAGACGATGCCCCCGTGACGACCGAGCCCGCCGCAGACCGCCGCCCCTACACCGTGCCGACCGGCACCCCGCCCGGCGCTCGGCGCGAGGTCCTGCTCGCCGTCGTCGACGTGCTGGCGCCCCTGCTCGACTCCGCCTGGGTCGACGAGCCGCCCGCCGCGCGGGTCGACGAGCAGGCCGCGCCCTCGCTCGCGCTGGTGCGCTCGCTCGCCGCGGAGCAGGTGCAGGAGGGCCGGCTCCCGCGCAGCGACGAGCCGCACCTCGGTGTCGACCTCGACCCCTCCGACCAGGCGCAGCGCCGGATGTTCGCCGAGATCGCGGTGCTCGGCGCGGGCGAGGCCTACACCGCCGGCGAGGACCTGCTGGTCGCCGTCTCGGACGACGGCGAGGAACTGCGTGTCGAGCTGACGCCGGCCGAGTGGAGCGAGGTGACCGGCCGGCTCGGCGAGGCCGCCCTCACGCCGGCGCCCTGAGCTCCTCGAGCGCCACCGGCTGCACAGAGCCGACGACCTCGCCGTGACCGAGCACGGTCACCTCGGCGAGCTCGTCGAGGACCGCGGCGCGCACCCCGGCCCGGCGCAGCAGCGCCACCGCCACGGGCCACACCGCGCGGGCGCCGCCGTCGCCGACCTTGAGCGCGACCGCCGGCCCGCCCGGCACCGCAGCGGCGAACACGCCCTCGGCGCCGTCCTTCGCGAGCAGGCCGGGCACCGCCCGGAGCAGTCGGGTGACCTCGCGGCCGGAGCCGCCGAGCAGGTCGGGCCGCGCCTGCACCGCGTCGGCCACCCGGCCCTCCACGCTTCCCGCACCGGCGCTCGCGATGCGTCCGAAGGCGCGGGCGAGCGCAGCCAGCGGCAGCGCGAGGGTCGGCGCGCCGCAGCCGTCGACCGCGGTCGCCACCACCTCGGTGCCGCCCAGCTCGGCGACGGTGCGCGCCACCTCCTGCTGCAGCGGGTGCTCCGAGGCGAGGTAGGCGTCGGTCGGCCAGTCGCGGCCGACGCAGGTGAGCAGCATGGCCGCGTGCTGCCCGGAGCAGTTCTGCGCCAGCGACGACGGCTCGTCGCCGCGCTGCTGCCAGGCCCGCCGCTCCGCGCGGCCGAGCGGCAGGTCCGGCGTGCCCTGCAGCGCCTCGGGAGCGAGGCCGGCGAGCGCCAGGATGCGGCGTACGCCGTCGAGGTGCTCGGCCTCGCCGCTGTGGCTCGCGGTCGCCAGCGCCAGCAGGTCGGGCGGCAGGTCGAGCCCGGCGCGGAGCATCGCGACGCTCTGCAGCGGCTTCGCGGCCGAGCGCGGGAGGACGGGTACGCCGGGCTTGCCGAGCGAGGCCACCACCGTGCCGTCGGGGTCGACGACCACCGCCGCGCCGACGTGGACGCCTTCGACGAAGCCGGAGCGAATCACCCGGGCGACGGGCGCGAAGTCGGTGCTCATCGGGCTCACCCTAGGACCCGCGGCGCGCCGGGCCCGCCACTACAGTCTCGCGGGTGAGCTACGTCGTGCGGCCCGTCGTGCCGGCTGACCTCGATGACGTGCTCGTCATCAACAACGCCTCCGTGCCCGCCGTCAGCGAGCTGGACGCGCCGGCGCTCGAGCGGCTGGTGGGGCAGACCCGGCTGGCGCTCGCGGTCGTCGACGACGCCACCGACGCGGTGGCCGGTTTCGCGCTCTGCCTGCTGCCCGGCGCGGACTACGCGAGCGAGAACTACCGGTGGTTCGAGGCACGCTCCTCGGACTTCCTCTACGTCGACCGCATCGCGGTCGGCGAGGGCTCCCGCGGCCGTGGGCTGGGTCGCGTGCTCTACGCCGCGATCTTCGACGACGCCCGCGCGCTCGGGCTGGCCGAGGTCTGCTGCGAGGTCAACACCCGCCCGCCGAACCCCGGTTCCATGCGCTTCCACACCCGTCTCGGCTTCGTCGAGGTGGGCCGGCAGAGCACCAAGGGAGGCTCGGTCGACGTCGCCATGCTCGCCGCTCCCGCCCTGGTGGGCTGAGCGGCCTCAGGGTGCGCCGGCTCCGACGTGCCCCTCGAGCTCCTCGCGCCACAGCGCCGCGCCGCCCAGCAGGCCGGCGATGTTGGGCACCGTCGTGACGTCCGGGCCGAGGTCGACCCGCAGGTGGCGCGCGTTGCCGCCGCCGACGTAGAGGTGGTCCCAGAAGAACACCCGGCGCAGCCCGTCGATCGCCTCGACCATCCGCGCGTTCCAGCGCTCGCGGCCGATGCGGGCACGCGTCACGTTGCCGAGGCGCTGGTCGTAGGTCTCGCCCTTCTGGAACACGTGCGCCGACATCTCGACCTTGGGCAGCAGGTGGCCCCCGTCGAACATCGCGAAGCCGAAGCCGGTGCCGAGCGTGATGACCACCTCGAACCCGCGTCCGGCGATCACCGAGCAGCCCGCCATCTCCGCGTCGTTGACCGCGCGCACGGGCACGCCCAGCACCAGTGACAGCGCGGCGGCGACGTCGAAGCCGCGCCACTGCTCGACCAGCTGCGGGTCGGCAGGGGTGAACGGCCCGGCGACCGTGACGAAGTGCGGCGTGTGCACGACGCGGCCGTGGCGCAGCACGCCCGGCACGCCGATCGAGGCGCGCTCGTACTCGCCGAGCGGCTCGGCGAGGCTGCGGACCGTCTCGAGGAAGACGCTGGTGGGGCAGGGGTACGGCGTGGCGACCCGCCGTCGCGGCGTGATCATCCGGCCGTGCGCGTCGAGCACCAGCGCCTTGATCCCGGTGCCCCCGCTGTCGACGACCAGCGTGCGCGGCAGGGCTGGGGGGCTCACGGCGTACAGACTGCCCCCTGGCCGGCGGGCCCACGCGGACGGGCGGCGTCCTGCGTGTCGGTCCTAGGCTGGAGCCATGCCTGACGCACCCCGCATCCGGCGCTACGGCGACCCGGTGCTCTCGTCGGTCGCGCGCCCGGTCGAGGCGTTCGACGCCGACCTCGCCGCCCTCGTCGACGACATGCGCCGCAGCATGGCCGCGGCCGACGGAGTGGGGCTCGCGGCGCCGCAGATCGGGGTGGGGCTGCGGGTGTTCGTCATGGACTGCCCGGGCAGCGACGGCGAGCGCGTGGTCGCGACCCTCGTCAACCCGGTGCTCGAGCTGGAGCGCGGGCGCGAGCTCGACGAGGGCGAGGAGGGCTGCCTCTCGGTGCCCGGCGTCTACCACGACCTGGCCCGGCCGGGCTGGGCGCGCGTGCGGGGCTTCGACGAGACGGGCGCCCCGGTCACCGTCGAGGGCGACGGGCTCGTGGCGCGCTGCCTGCAGCACGAGTACGACCACCTCGACGGCGTCGTCTACGTCGACAAGCTGCCGCGCCGGGCGCGCAAGCGCCTGCTCGCCGAGATGACCGACCCGGCATGGAGCGATGTCGCCGACGGCGTGCGCGTGCCAGAGTGATCGGCATGACCGACCAGTCGCCCGAGACGGCAGCAGACTCACCGGACACCTTCGACGTCGTCGTGGTCGGTGCCGGCCCCGCCGGTGAGAACGCCGCGGCCCGCGCCGTGCGCGGCGGCCTGACCGCCGCGCTGGTCGAGCACGAGCTGGTCGGCGGCGAGTGCTCCTACTGGGCCTGCATGCCGAGCAAGGCGCTGCTGCGCGACCCCGAGGCGCTCGCCGCCGCGCGCCGGCTGCCCGGCGCGGCGGCTGCCGCGACCGGTGAGCTCGACGTCGCCGCCGTCCTCGCCCGGCGCGACTCCTTCGCCTCGGACTGGAAGGACGACGGCCAGGTGAGCTGGGCCGAGGGCGCCGGCATCTCGGTCGTCCGCGGCAAGGGCGCGCTCGAGGGCGAGCGCACGGTGCGCGTCGAGGGGGCGGAGGGCACGCGTACGCTGCACGCCCGTCACGCCGTCGTCCTGGCCACCGGCTCCACCGCGGTCGTGCCGCCGGTGCCTGGTCTGCGCGAGGCCTCGCCCTGGACGAGCCGCGAGGGCACCTCCGCGAAGGAGGTGCCGCCGACGCTCGCCGTCATCGGCGGCGGCGTCGTGGCGTGCGAGCTCGCGACCGCCTGGAACGCGCTCGGCTCGCAGGTGACGATGCTCGTGCGCGACGAGACGCTGCTCGGCCGCTACGAGCCGTTCGCCGGCGAGCTCGTCCTGCGCGGGCTCCGCGAGGCCGGGGTCGACGTGCGGCTCGGAGTCAACGTGACCTCCGCCGCGCGCGACGGCGACGGACCGACCACGCTGCAGCTCGACGCCGGCGAGCCGGTCACCGCGGCGGCGGTGCTCGTGGCCACCGGTCGCCGCGCGCGCAGATACGACGTCGGCGTCGAGACCGTGGGGCTCGACCCCGAGGCGCCGCTCCAGGTCGACGACACGCTGCGCGTCACCGGGTTCGACTGGCTCTACGCCGTCGGCGACGTCAACGGGCGCAACCTGCTGACGCACATGGGCAAGTACCAGGCGCGCGCGGCGGGTGACGCGATCGCCGCCCGGGCGCGCGGCACGCAGGTCGACGGCAGCCCGTGGGCGGCGACGTCGGCCACGGCCGACGCCGTCGCCGTGCCCGGCGTGGTCTTCACCGACCCGGAGGTGGCCTCTGTCGGCCTCACCGCGGCCGAGGCGCAGTCCCGGGGCCTCGACGTGCGCGTCGTCGACTACGAGATCGGCAACGTGGCGGGCGCCTCGCTGCTGGCCGACGGCTACACCGGGACCGCGCGCGCCGTGGTCGACGAGCAGCGCAAGGTCCTCGTCGGCGTCACCTTCGTCGGCCCGGGCGTCGGCGACCTGCTCCACGCGGCCACCATCGCCGTGGTGGGCGAGGTCCCGCTCGAGCGGCTCTGGCACGCGGTGCCGTCCTACCCGACCGTGAGCGAGATCTGGCTGCGGCTGCTGGAGGCCTACGGACTCTGAGAGCCCGCTCCGCTCGGGCGCTGAGCCCGCTCCGCTGCGGGCGCTGAGCCCGCTTTGCTCGGCGCCCTCCCGTCCGGGTAGCCTCTCCCGCGGAGGCGTCGCCTAGTGGCCTATGGCGCCCGCCTGCTAAGCGGGTTGAGGGCTTAAACCCTCTCGCGGGTTCAAATCCCGCCGCCTCCGCCGTCACGGAGTGCCGGTGCCGGGCTCCGTCCCGGCACCGGCGACCCCGTTCCCTGCATCCCCTCGCTCACGTCGGCGCCCTGCCTGCCGATGGGACCGTCGGCGCCGCTCCAGCGGCGCTGCCGGTCCGCACCGAGGAGCCACGCACATGAGCCAGCCGTCCGACGCACCCGTGCGCCGCGTACGCGTCTTCCTCCTCGACGACCACGAGATCGTGCGCCGCGGCCTGCGCGACCTGCTCGAGTCCGACCCCGCCATCGAGGTCGTCGGCGAGGCCGGCACCGCGCGCGAGGCGCGCGACGGCATCCTGCTCGCGCGGCCCGACGTGGCGATCCTCGACGGGCGACTGCCCGACGGCAGCGGCGTGGAGGTGGCGCGCGACGTACGCTCGGCCGACCCGTTCGTCCGCGTGCTCATCCTCACGTCCTACGACGACGACGAGGCGCTGTTCGCCGCCATCACCGCGGGCGCGTCGGGCTACCTGCTCAAGCAGATGCGCGGCGACGACCTCATCGAGGCCGTGCACCGCGTCGCCGCCGGCCAGTCGCTGCTCGACCCGGCGGTCACCGCGCGGGTGCTCGACCGGCTGCGCGGCGGCGGGCGTCCCGACCGGATCGCCAGCCTGACCGACCAGGAGCGGCGCATCCTCGGTCACATCGCGCAGGGCGAGACCAACCGGCAGATCGCCGAGGCGCTCGGGGTGGCCGAGAAGACGGTCAAGAACCACGTCTCCAACCTGCTCGGCAAGCTCGGCCTCGAGAGCCGCACCCAGGCCGCCATCTTCGCCACCCGCCACTCCCTCCCCACCCCCGCCTGACCCCGCCGAGATGTTGATCGGCTAGGGCGATCAACCTCGTGCCGGGCCGACCAAATTGCATGGGCCCGGCACGACTTTGATCGGCTAGGGCGATCAACGTCGGGCCGCCGCGACTAGGCGGGGACGTGCCACTGGAGGCGCGTGCCGCCGCCGGGGCGGGCGGCGACGTCGAGGCGGCCGCCGTGCATCTCGGCGCGACGGCGCATGTTGCGCATGCCGCTGCCGGCACGGTCGGCGACGAAGCCGCGGCCGTCGTCCTCGACGGTGAGGGTGATGTCGCGGTCGGCGGTGACCGTCACCGTCACGGCGCTCGCCTGCGCGTGCTTGGCCACGTTGGAGAGCGACTCGCGCAGCACCGCCACCAGGTGCGGCGCCAGCTCGTCGGGCACCGCCTCGGAGATCGGTCCGCGCAGCTCGAGCAGCACCGGGAACCCCAGCGGACGCGCCGCCTCGTCGGCCACGTCGTGCAGCTGCCCGCGCAGGTCGGTGCTGTCGGGCCGCCGGTGCAGCTGGAAGATCGTCGTGCGGATGTCGCGGATCGTCTGGTCGAGGTCGTCGACCGCACCCTCGACCCGCTCGCGCAGCGGTCCGTCGGCGCGCCGGGCGACGCCCTGCAGCTGCAAGCCTGTCGCGAACAGCCGCTGGATCACCAAGTCGTGCAGGTCGCGCGCGATCCGGTCGCGGTCCTCGAGCACGGCGTGCGCGCCCCGGTCGGCCTGCGCACGCGAGCGCTGCAGCGCCAGCGCCGCCAGGCCCGCGAACCCTTTCGCCAGCGAGAGCTCGAGCTCGGTGAAGGCGGGCGCCGAGCGCACGAGCGCCAGCACCCCGCGTACGTCGTCGGCGCCTCCCAGCGGCACGAGCAGCGTCGGCCCGCCGCCCGGCCAGCCCGGCGGTGCCGTCAGGTCGCCGCGTACGGCTGCGGCCTCCGGCGCCGCGTCGACGACCAGCGCCTCGCCCTCCTCGAGCACCGCACCCGCCAGCGTCGCGGCGCGCGGCAGCCGCGCGCCGGCGAGGGCCGCCGGGTCCAGCCCCGGTGCGACGGCGGCCACCTCGACGACCACCTCGGACGGTCCGCTCGGCAGCAGCAGGAGCGCCGCATCGGCACCGGCCAGCTCGCGGACCCGCCGGGCTACCTGGTGCAGCTCGTCGTCGCCGCGACCGGCCGAGCGCGCCATCGCGGCCACCAGCGAGGCGCTCCCCTCCGACCAGCGACGCTGCAGCTCGGCCCGCTCGAGCGCGTGGGCGGTGGTGATCGCCGCTCCCGCCGCGACCGCCAGCAGCCGCAGTGGCTCGATCTCGGCGGCGGGCAGCCCCTCCACCACCAGCACGCCTGGTGCTCGACCCTCCACCGGCACCGGCAGCACCACCGCGTCAGGGTGCGCCCGCAGTCGTGCCAGCACGGCAGTCGCGTCCGTCGACAGGTCAGCCGCAGCGGCCTCGCGCAGCGCACCGTCCGGGCCGTGGAGCGCCGCGGCCACCTGCGCCCCGGGCGCCAGCAGGAGCGCCGCGCGCAGCAGGGCGTCGAGCGCCTCCGCGGTGGTGCGGGCTGCGCCGATCCGCACGACGGCGCCCAGCAGTCCGCCTCCGAGCTCCACCGCACTCCCCTCGTCCTGACGAGCCACTGACCTCACCAGCCCAAAGCGGGCGCGTCAATAGGGTCAAGCCGCGCGAGCGGACGCCGATGGTCTTGTTGGTCGGGGCACGAGCGATGGCCCGCGAGAAGGAGAGAGGTCCGCATGGACGGCCTTGAGGGCATGGACGAGATCGTCCAGGAGTTTCTTGTCGAGAGCCACGAGAACCTCGACCAGCTCGACCGCGACCTCGTCGCGCTCGAGGCTGAGCCGGGTTCCCGTGACCTGTTGTCGAGCATCTTCCGGACCATCCACACGATCAAGGGCACGAGCGGCTTCCTCGCCTTCTCGAAGCTCGAGTCGCTGACCCACGTCGGTGAGAACCTGCTCAGCCGCCTGCGCGACGGGGAGCTGCCGATGACGGCCGCCACCACCGACGCGCTGCTGCGCATGGTCGACGACGTGCGCAGCCTGCTGTCCCGCATCGAGCAGGACGGCACCGAGGGCGCTGTCGACGTGAGCGGCGCCGTCGCGCTCGTCGAGGCGTGCCTCAACGGCAGCGCGGTGACCGCGGCCCCCGCCGAGCCGGCCCCCGTGGCCGAGCCCGTCGCGGAGGAGGCGCCGAAGCCGGCCGCCAAGCGGCGTACGCGCAAGCCGGCCGCCCCGCGCGCCCCCAAGGCCGCGGCGGCACCCGCCGAGCCGGTGACCGCCCCTGCGCCGACCGTCGTCGCGCCGCCCGTGGCGCCCACCTCGGTCGAGGCGGAGCACCACCCGGAGCCCGGCACCGAGAACCCCGCCCGGCGCACCGCTGCCGACAGCACCATCCGCGTCGACGTCGACCAGCTCGACCTGCTCATGCGCCTGGTGGGCGAGCTCGTCCTGACCCGCAACCAGCTCATCCAGCGGGCCAGCGCCGAGCACGACATGGACCTGCTGCGCATGACCCAGCGGCTCAACCTGGTCACCAGCGAGCTGCAGGAGGGCGTCATGAAGACGCGCATGCAGCCGATCGACCACGTCTGGTCCAAGCTGCCCCGCGTCGTCCGCGACCTGTCGAGCATGCTCGGCAAGCAGATCTCGCTGGAGATGCACGGCAAGGAGACCGAGCTCGACCGCACCCTGCTCGAGGCCATCAAGGACCCGCTGACGCACATCGTGCGCAACTCGGTCGACCACGGCATCGAGACGCCCGAGGCGCGCCGCGCCGCGGGCAAGCCGGAGACCGGCCTGCTGCGCCTGCGCGCCTTCCACGAGGGCGGTCGCGTGGTCGTCGAGATCCTCGACGACGGCGCCGGCATCGACCCCGCCAAGATCGGGGCCAAGGCCGTCGAGCGCGGGATCATCACGAGCGCCCAGCTCGCGGCGATGCCCGAGCGGGAGGTCCTCATGCTCATCTTCAAGGCGGGCTTCAGCACGGCGGAGAAGGTCACCAACGTCTCCGGCCGCGGTGTCGGCATGGACGTCGTGCGCACCAACATCGAGAAGATCGGTGGCACCGTCGACCTGTCCTCGGTGCCGGGCCAGGGCAGCACCTTCCGCCTCACGATCCCGCTGACGCTGGCCATCGTGCCGGCGCTCACGGTGGAGTGCGCGGGCGAGCGCTACGCGGTCCCGCAGATCAGCCTGCTCGAGGTCGTCAGCGTCGACGCCTCGCGCGGCACCACCGCGATCGAGCAGGTGTCCGGCGCGCCGGTCTACCGCCTGCGCGGCCGCCTGCTGCCGCTGGTCGACCTGGCCGACGTCCTCGGGCTCGAGGGCAAGCGCCGCGACGGGCTGCTCAACATCGCGGTGCTGCAGTCGGAGGGCCGGACCTTCGGGCTCATCCTCGACCGCGTCCTCAACAGCGAGGAGATCGTCGTCAAGCCGCTCAGCTCGCGGCTCAAGGGCATCGGCGTCTACTCCGGCGCCACGATCCTCGGCGACGGCTCGGTGGCCCTCATCCTCGACATCCAGGCCCTGGCCGCCGGTGCTCTCAGCAGCGAGGGCGCCAAGCGCGCCGCCGCCGTCGAGCAGCACACGGCCGCGGTCGTCGAGGCCGAGAAGCTGCTCGTGGCCCAGGTGGCCGGCGGTCGCCGCGTGGCCATCCCGCTCGACATGGTCACCCGGCTCGAGGAGTTCCCGACCGACAAGGTGCAGCACGTCGGCAGCCGCGAGGTCGTGGAGTACCGCAACGAGATCCTCCCGCTGGTGCGGCTCTCGCAGCACCTCGGCTCGTTCGACGACGGCACCGGCGAGCGCCTGCCGATGATCGTCTCGTCGCGCGGCGGGCGCAGCGTCGCCCTGGTGGTCGACCGCATCATCGACATCGTGGAGGAGGGCGTCCACGCCCGCAGCGACGTCGACGACATCGGCCTGCTGGGCTCCGCGCTCATCCAGCAGCAGGTCGTCGAGCTGCTCGACGTGCGCCAGGCGATCCTCGCGGCCGACCCGCACTTCCCGCTCGACCCGATCCTGCCGGGCGACCCCGCCGCGGCGTACGACCCGGCCGCTGCCGCTGCAGAGGCCTTCTCCCTGGAGGGGATCTCGCTGTGACCCAGCTCGCCACCTTCACCCTGGCCGACCACCTGTTCGGCGTCGAGGTGAGCCGCGTGCAGGAGGTGCTCCGCTACCAGCCGAGCACCAAGGTGCACCTCGCGCCGGCCGCCATCGGCGGCATGATGAACCTGCGCGGGCAGGTCGTCACCTCGGTCGACCTCCGCCGCCGCCTGGAGCTGCCGGGTGCGGCCGAGGGCTCCGAGCCGATGAACGTCGTCGTCCGCGTCGACGGCGAGGTCGTCAGCCTGCTCGTCGACGCGATCGGCGACGTGGTCACCGTCAGCGACGAGCTGTTCGAGACCCCGCCCGAGACGCTCAGCGCCCGTGAGCGCGCGCTGATCACCGGCGCCTACAAGCTGGAGAACCGCCTCCTGCTGGCGCTCGACATCGACCGCGCGGTCGACGTCGGCTGACGCTGCCGCGCCACACCCGTACGGCTCTGAGCCCCGGTCCCGCACCTGACGACAGGTGCGGGGCCGGGGCTCAGGTGCGTACGCGGTCTGCCGATGTTCTCAGCAGCACCGGGCCGTTCGGCCTGGCACCACGCACCGAACGTCCCGAACCACAGGAAAGGCTGCGCCTCCCCCATGGCACTCCCCGCGCTCAGCGTCAGCAAGAAGCTCGCCGCCCTCGCCGGCGCCGGCCTCCTCTCCACGGTGGCCGTCGGCTCCGTCGCCATCAGCGGCGCCAACGGCATCCGCAGCGAGCAGGACAAGCTCAACGACGTGCGCGACGTGCGCGCGCTGGTCCTGCGCCTCGACACCCGCGCCAGCGAGCTCAAGGTCGACGCCTACAAGGCGCTGCTCGCCCCCAAGCCGGACGCGCTGCTCGCCGACCTGGCCGACGACCAGGCCAAGGCGCAGGGCTTCCTCGACGCGATCCACGAGGACCAGCTGACGCAGGACACCAAGGACGAGATCGCGGGCCTGCGCACCGCCTACGCCGCCTACTTCGGCGAGATCAAGACCGTCATCGACGCCGCGACGGCCAACCAGCCGGTCGAGCGGGCGAAGTACGAGGACGTCCAGAAGGCCAACGACGCCACCGACGACGCGGTCGCCGCGGCCGACGACGCCCTGACCGTGGACGTGAAGAAGTACACCGCCAGCAGCGCCCGCAAGGTCACCGAGGTGCGCAGCCTGACCCTCCTGACTTGCCTGCTCGCGCTGCTCGTGCTCGGCGGCATCGCCTGGCGCGTGTCGCGCGGCATCGTCCGTCCGCTGCGCAAGGCCGGCGACGCGCTCGACGCCCTCGCGCACGGCGACCTCACCTACGCCGTCGACATCACCGGCCGCGACGAGATCGGCCGCATGGGCGAGTCGCTGCGGGGCGCGCAGCAGGGCATCCGCACGCTGGTCGACGCCGTGAGCGGCTCGGCCGGCAGCCTGTCGACCGCCGCCGAGCAGCTGACCGGCGTCGCCGCCGAGATCTCGGGCACCGCCGAGTCGGCGTCCGCGCAGGCCGACGCGGTGGCCGAGGCCGCCGGCTCGGTCTCGCACGCGGTCGACACCGTCGCCGCGGGCTCCGAGGAGATGGGCGCATCGATCGCCGAGATCGCGCACAACACCAGCGAGGCTGCGCGCGTCGCCTCGCAGGCGGTCGGCGTGGCCGAGGCCGCCAACGCCACGGTCACCTCGCTCGGCGACTCCTCGCGGGAGATCGGCGACGTCGTCAAGGTCATCACCAGCATCGCCGAGCAGACCAACCTGCTCGCGCTCAACGCGACCATCGAGGCCGCTCGCGCCGGCGAGGCCGGCAAGGGCTTCGCGGTCGTCGCCAACGAGGTCAAGGACCTGGCCCAGGAGACCTCGCGGGCGACCGACGACATCGTGCGCCGCGTCGAGGCGATCCAGAACGACACCTCCAGCGCCGTCGAGGCCATCGGCGAGATCGCCGCGATCATCGCCCGCATCAACGACTTCCAGATGACGATCGCCTCGGCGGTCGAGGAGCAGACGGCGACGACCGGCGAGATGGGCCGCAACGTCACCGAGGCGGCGCAGGCCACCAGCCGCATCGCCGCCGGCATCGACGGCGTGGCCGGCAGCGCCCGGGCCACCGCCCACACGGTGACCGAGGCGCAGCAGTCGGCCTCGGAGCTGGCCCGCATGTCGGGCGAGCTGCAGTCGCTGGTCGGCCGCTTCACCGTCTGAGCCGGCCGCGGGCTCGCGAGAGCCCGAGAAGTCCCGGCTCGTCCGGGACGTCCCAGGGGAGCGTCGCCGTCGGTGACGCTCCCCTACGGCGTGTGAGGGCAAACCGCTCCGTCGGGGGAGTGCGCCGACGGGGGCGCTGGGAGACCCTTGGGGGGTGTACTCCCTCGTCAGCTCCCCGGTCCTCGGCTTCGACCTCGTGCGCCGCCCGGGCGGCAGCGACACCGCCGCCGTGGTAGCCGCCGCCCTTGACCTGACCGCGGCCGACCTGCCCGCGCTGGCAGCCGCCGCGCCCGCCGACCGCGACCGCGCCGACGCGTGGGCCGGCGTCGCGCGGGCGACCCGCGACTCGGTCGACCTGCGCACCCTCGCCTCGCGCACCCGGGGCACCACCGGCCCGGCGACCCTCGCGGCGCTGCGCGGGCTCGAGACGACCCAGGTGGGCGGGCTCGAGGACCTGCTGCGCTGCGTGCGCCACGACGTCTTCGACTGGACCTGGCGCACCGGCAACGGGCTCGCGGTGCAGGACGACGCCAGCACGCGCGCGGTCGCCGCCGTGTGCGACGCGGTCGCCGCGTCCTACGCGGGCTCGGCCCTCTCCACGGCCGACCGCGGTGTGCTGCTCGAGGCCTGGCGCCGCGCCGCCGCGCACCGCTCGCTGCCTCGCGACCTCGGCCCCGGCAGCGCCTCGGTGCACCGGCTGCTGTTCCGGGTGCGTACGTGCCTGCCGGCCGACCGCGACGCCGTGCGCGCCGCCGCGGACCAGTACCGCCGCACCTCAGGCGCCTCGACCGGCACCTCGAGCTGGGCGCTCGCCGTGCACAACGCCTCGTGGGCCGCCCACCTCTCCGACCGGACGCGCGTGGCCGCCCAGGCCCAGATGCTCGCCGTGATGACGACCCAGGCCGCCGGCTTCGGCACAAGCGACTGCGCCGGCGGCGTCTGGAACCTGGTCTCCGGGGCCGTGCACGCGCTGGTCGTCGCCGACCTGCTGGCCGACGCCGACGTCGATGCGCTCGTCGAGCCGCTCGCGGGGGTGCTCGGCCCGCTGCGCTGACCCTCGCGCCCCACCGACACCGCTGGGCACAAAGCCTCAAGCGGTCGGGGGGTCCGTCGATAAGTCTCCTCGACGGGGCGCTGTGCTCCGGACCACACGAGGGACGGGGGGCGGCGCATGGCGGACATCCGCGTGCTGGTCGTCGACGACTCGGCGGTGGTGCGGCGCATCGTCGCGCAGGTCCTCGACGCCGAGCCCGACATCACCGTCGTGGGCACGGCCGAGAACGGCCGCGTGGCGCTCCAGAAGCTCGCCGCACTCTCGCCCGACGCCGTGACGCTCGACATCGAGATGCCTGAGCTCGACGGCCTGGGCACGCTCAAGGAGCTGCGCAAGACGCACGCCCGCGTCCCGGTGATCATGTTCAGCACGCTCACCGAGCGCGGCGCGGCCAAGACGCTCGAGGCACTGTCCCTGGGCGCCAGCGACTACGTCACCAAGCCGTCCAACACGACGGCGCTCACCGACTCGGTGCGCAGCGTGCGCGAGCAGCTGGTGCCGAAGCTGCGCTCGCTGACCGGGCGCGACGTGCCGGCCGGGCGGCCGCGTACGCCGCTGCGCCCGACGACGTCCCTGCCGACCCGCCCGACCGCCCCGCTGCGGCCGGTCGCCAGCACGGCGACGGCGGTGGTCGGCCCCCGGGCCGGCGCGGTGCGCGGACCCGTGCAGCGGCCCGAGGTGCTGGCGATCGGCAGCTCGACCGGAGGTCCCGAGGCACTGGCGCGTGTGCTCACCGGGCTTCCCGGCACGCTGCGCGTGCCGGTCGTGATCGTCCAGCACATGCCACCCATCTTCACCCGGCTGCTCGCAGAGCGGCTCTCGCGCGCCAGCGCGCTCGACGTCCGCGAGGCGGCCGAGGGTGACCAGCTCAAGCCGGGGACGGTGCTCATCGCGCCCGGTGACTTCCACCTCGAACTGGTACGCCGTGGTGCCGCCGTGACGGCGCACCTCACCAGCGGCCCGGCCGAGAACTTCTGCCGCCCAGCGGTCGATGTGCTCTTCCGCAGCGTGGCCAGCGTCTACGGCGGCGCGAGCCTCGCCGTCGTGCTGACCGGCATGGGGTCCGACGGCCGGCGCGGGGCAGAGCTGCTCCGCGCAAAGGGCGCCCGGATCCTCGCCCAGGACGAGGCGACCTCGGTCGTCTGGGGCATGCCCGGTGCAGTGGCGCACGCCGGCCTCGCCGATGCGCTCCTCCCGATCGACGCCGTTGCAGGCGCGATCGTCGACTCGGTGGGCCACCAGGCCCACGCAATACCTCTGGGGGCCCGACCATGACCACAGCACCGGCGCCGACTCGGCCGTCGGCAGCCGCGAGACCCGCATCGACCCTGCCACCGGCCGCTTTCGACTGGGTCCGCGACCTCGTCTACCGCGAGGCCGCCATCGTGCTCGAGCCCGGCAAGGAGTACCTCGTCGAGGCACGCCTGCTGCCGCTCTCGCGCCAGGCGGGCAAGGACAGCGTCGGCGCCTACGTGGAGTCGCTGCGTACCAGCCGTGACAGCCGCGAGGCGGCCCGCGTCGTCGACGCGCTGACCACGAACGAGACGTCGTGGTTCCGCGACGGCTCGCCGTTCCGCGCGCTGTCCGACGTGCTCGTGCCCGAGATCCTGGCCAGCGGCCGGGCCGACCGGACGCTGCGCATCTGGTCGGCGGCCTGCTCGAGCGGGCAGGAGCCCTACACCGTGGCTATGTCGCTCACCGACAAGGTCAAGGCGGCGGGCTGGCGGCTCGACATCTTCGCGACCGACATCTCCGAGGAGATGCTGACCCGTGCGCGGGCCGGCAGGTACTCGCAGCTCGAGGTCAACCGTGGACTCCCCGCGCCGCTGCTCGTGAAGCACTTCTCACGACGCGGCACGGAGTGGGAGGCAGCCCCCGAGCTGCGCTCCTCGATCCGCTTCCAGCGGATGAACCTGGCAGCACCGTTCCCCCCCATGCAGCCGTTCGACATCGTCCTGCTGCGCAACGTGCTCATCTACTTCGACACGGCCACCAAGCGCTCGATCCTGAGCCGTGTCGCAGGAGTCATGCGCCCCGAGTCTCATCTCTTGCTCGGTGGTGCCGAAACAACACTTGGCGTGGACGAGCGTTGGGATCGCGTCCTCGTCGCCGGAGCGCCGGTCCACAAGCCGGCCGCACAACTCGGAAGGAGAGGGGCCTGACATGCGCGCCCTCGTCATCGACGACTCGCGAGCGATGCGGACCATCCTCGGTCGCATCCTCGCCGCGCAGGGCTTCACCGTCTCCGACGCCGGCAACGGCCAGGAGGCGCTGGACGTCCTCGCGACCCTGCAGGCGGAGGACGACCTCCCCGCGCTGGCCCTCGTGGACTGGAACATGCCCGTCATGGACGGGCTCACCTTCATCAAGGAGGCGCGTTCCCGCAGCGAGCTGTCCAACCTCACGCTCATGATGGTCACCACCGAGAGCGAGCACGCCCAGATCGTGCGCGCCCTCGCCGCCGGTGCCCACGAGTACGTCATCAAGCCCTTCACTGCCGACGCCATCGCCGACAAGCTGGCGCTGCTCGGCCTGAACCCGACGGCGGTGTCCGCATGACCATCGCACTCCTCGGCAGCGAGGACATCCTCGCCATCGCCGGCGACCTCTGGGCGTCCTACCTCGGCGACGAGCCCCTGCCCTCCGTGGCCGGGCTCGTCGTGCCCGAGGTCAGCGCGACCGTCTCGGTCGTCGGCGAGTGGAACGGCCTCGTGGTCGTCGGCACCAGCGTGCGCGGCGCCCGCCTGGTCGGCTCGGTCCTGCTCGAGATCGACGAGGCCGACCTCAGCGACGGTGACGTCAACGACGCCTTCGGCGAGCTCGTCAACATCATCGGCGGCAACGTGAAGAGCGTGCTGCCCGGTCCTAGCTCGCTCTCGCTGCCCCTGGTCTCCGCCGGTGCGGTGACGGTCAGCGAGCGCGGCGCCGCGATCGTCGCCGAGGCCGCCCTCGAGTGGCAGGGCGAGCAGTTCGAGATCACCGTGTGGTCGTCCATCGAGACCAAGGGAGCCTGACCGTGAAGATCCTCATCGCCGACGACAGCAAGGTCATGCGCCAGATCGTCACGCGTACCCTGCGCCAGGCCGGGTATGACGGCCACGACATCGTCGAGGCCGTCGACGGCAAGGACGCGTTCGAGAAGGTCGTTGCCGAGGCGCCCGACCTCGTGCTCAGCGACTGGAACATGCCCAACATGACCGGTATCGAGCTCCTCGACGCGCTGCGCGGCGCCGGCAACGCCGTGCGCTTCGGCTTCGTCACCTCCGAGGGCTCGCCCGAGATGCGCGGCCGCGCCGAGGCGTCGGGGGCCCTGTTCCTGATCGCCAAGCCGTTCACGCCCGAGGCGTTCCGCGACGCCCTCGACGCCGTGCTGGTCTGATCCTCCCCCTCCCTGAAGGACACTGCGATGGTCGTCAAGTTCGTGCCGCACGAGAAGGCCATCCGGGACGCGCTCTCGGGCCTGCTGTTCCGTGACGTCGAGATCGCGCAGGGCGAGCCGGTCGTGCACTCCGCGACCGAGCTCGCCACCACGGCGGTCTACGTCGACGACCGCACCGCCACGGCGGCCGTGGTCATCGCCGACCTGCCGATGTCGGCCTACGCGGGCGCGGCGATCGGCCTGATCCCCAAGGGCGGGGCCGAGGCCGCGATCGAGGACCGGGAGCTCTCGCCCTCGGTCAAGGAGAACTTCGACGAGGTCCTCAACGTGCTGGCCTCGCTCTTCAACGCCGAGGGCGAGCCGCACGTGCGTCTCTACCAGACCTTCGGGCTCAAGGAGCTCCCGCCGAACGACCTCATCGCGATCTCGCGCACGCTCGGCCGGCGCAGCGACCTCAAGGTGACGGTCGCCGGCTACGGCGCCGGTCGCCTCTCGGTCGTCCTCGCCTGACGCCAGGGCCCCGGTCGCGGGGCGCCTGACCCTTGGCACGATGTGACTCCTTGCCAATCCCATGGGCAAGGAGTCACATCGTGCCAAACGTGCTGGGGGCAGGGCTGGGCCCCGTCAGGCGGAGCCGCGGCGTACGAGCTCGGTCGGCAGGATGCGCGAGGCCACCGGCTCGCCGGCGATCAGCTGGAGCAGCACGTCGACCATCTCGGTGGCGACCCGCTCGAGCGGCTGGCGCACCGTCGTGAGGGCCGGCTGCGTCGACTCGGCCAGCCGCGAGTCGTCGAAGCCGCCCACCGCGACCTCGTCGGGCACGGAGCGCCCCGCGCGGCGCAGCGCCTGCAGCGCCCCGGCCGCCAGCAGGTCGGAGGCCACGAACACCGCGTCGAGGTCGGGGCTGCGCGCGAGCAGGTCGGTCATCGCCGCGTCGCCCGCCTCGATGCTGAAGTCGGTGGCCGAGGCGATCCGGCGCTTGAGCGCCCGGCGCCCGAGCACGTCGCGGTAGCCCTCGAGCCGCTCGCGCCCGCCCGGCGTGTCGAGCGGCCCGGTGATCGTCGCGACGCGCGTGCGCCCCTGCTCGAGCAGGTAGCGCGTCATCTGGCGCGCCCCCTCGCGGTCGTCGGCCGCGACGTAGGGCAGCCCGCCCTCGTGCCCGAGCGGCTTGCCGCAGGCCACCGCCGCCACGCCGCCCCGGTCGAGCTGCTCGAGGAACGGGTCGCCGGCATGGGTCGAGATGAGCAGCACCCCGTCGACGTGGCCGCTGCGCACGTAGCGCATGACCCGTTCGTGCGCCTCGGCGCTCTCGGCCAGCATGAGCACGAGGCTGTAGTCGCGTTCGGCCAGCGCACGGGTGCAGGTGCGCAGCAGCACGCTGAAGTTGGGGTCCTCGAACAGCCGCTCCTGCGGCTCGGGCAGGACGAAGGCGACCGCGCTCGCGCGCCCGGTCACCAGCGTGCGGGCGCTCTGGTTGACGACGTAGCCGGTCTCCCGCATCGCGCGGGTCACAGCGGTCAGCGAGGCCGGGCTGACGTAGTGCCCGCCGTTGAGCACTCGGGAGACGGTCCCGCGGGAGACGCCTGCGGCCAGGGCGACGTCGTCGATGGTGGGTGCGCGGCGCTGCGCCCGACGCGCCGCGGTGCGGGACTTGGGGTGGGCGCCTTCAGACGTGGGCACAGCCGCACCGTCCCCCGCCACCTGCACCTCCCGTGGAGCCGGTCGACCGGCACCGTGCGACGACCGCGGCGATGGTATCGCCCCGGCGTCGTCGGCCCCCCGGCCTCTGCTCACGCCAGCCGCAGCCCGCTGAGCCGCTCGCAGGTCTCGACGACCCGCTCCTGCAGCGCCTCGTCGTCGACCGCGTCGTTGAGCCGCACGACGGCGCGGTCCTGGAAGAGCCGGCCGGTGGTGAGTGCCTCGGGGTCGTCGGAGACCGCCAGCCAGGCGGGCGTGTCGGCCCCCTGCTCGACGCTGAGCGGCGCGACGTCGCCGCTCATCTTCGTGCGCACCCAGCCCGGGTGCACGGCGTTGACGAGCGCGCCCGGTACGCGGCGGGCCAGCGCGAACGTCAGTGCGGTCCCGGCCAGCTTGCTGCTGGAGTACGCGGTGGCCGAGGTCCAGCCCCGCTCCAGCTGCAGGTCGTCGAGGTCGACCGACGCGCCGCGGATCGAGTCGCTGCTGACGTAGACCCACCGCGCGGGGACGCCGGCGACCGCGCTGAGGACGTAGGGAGCGAGCACGTGCACGGCGAAGGTGCGCTCGACGCCGTCGACCGTCGTCTCGCGGACGTCGTGCGGGCTGGCCCAGCCGGCGTTGTGCACGACGGCATCGAGGGCCGCCTCGCGCACGCTGCGTCCGAGCGCCGCCGTCGACTCCAGCGACATCAGGTCGCCGACGAGCGCGTCCGGCACCCCGGCCTCCCGGGCCCGCTCCGCGCTGCGGGCGTGCCGCAGCACCGTGTGCCCCTCCGCCTCGAGCCGGGTCGAGACGGCGGCACCGATGCCGTCGGTCGAGCCGGTGACCAGGACCCTGCTCACGACCCTGCTCCGATCTCGAGCGGCAGTCCGTCGGGTGCCACGACCACAGTCGTACCACTGCTGTCCACTCGTCGGGCGCCGAGCTCCGTGAGGACCTCGAGCTGGCGCTCCGGGAGTTCGTCGATGACGCCGCCCTGGATGCCGAGCAGGGCCGGGTCCGGCCGGGCGGGCGGCGGAGCGGTGGGCACGTCGAAGCTGAAGACCTCCAGCACGGTGGGGCCCGCCTGCAGGTAGGTCATGAGGAAGCCGCGCTCGTCGCCCTCGTGGCGGATGCGGCCGATCTCCTGCCAGCCGAGCCCGTCGCAGTAGAACCGCAGGGCCTGGTCGAGGTCGGGCACCGTGACGGCCACGTGGTCGACCCGCGCCGGCGCACCGGACGACGGCTCCGCGGCCCGCTCGGCGGCGGCGAGCTCCGGCGACGCGACGGACTGGTAGGTGAGGGAGCCCTGCACGAACTCGAGCCGCGCGCCGTCGGGGTCGAGGAAGAAGGCGATGCGTACGTCGCCCAGCACGTCGGCGGGCGGTGACAGCACGGTGGTGCCGCGGGCCGCGAGGGCGGAGATGCGGTCATCCACGTCAGGCACCTTGAGGCCCACGTGGCGGATGCCGCCCTGGAGGTCGTCGTTGCGCCAGCCGCCGAGCGAGCCGCCGCTGACGTGGACCAGCTCGAGGGTCGTGGCGCCGTCTGTGACGGCACGCGTCCCCGGCGACGGGCGCGCGACCTCGGAGAACCCCAGTGCCTGTGTGTAGAAGTCGAGCGAACGGTCGAGGTCGGCGCAGCCGAGCCGAACCGTACGCAGCGGCTGGGCGGGGGGTCGTACGAGAGAGGGCACGGGGCAGCTCCAGAGCGGAGACGTGTGGGAACGCTCCCGAGAATGGCACACGCTGCTTGACAACGGGAGAGGGCACGCGTCGCGGACGGAACGCGACGGCTGACCGGGAGCGGTCACAGATAGGTCACGGCCAGCATCGACCTCTTGACAACCCCTGGCGTCGCGACGGAGTGTGTGACCGCTCCCAGCACACTCGACATCGCGGTCCAGGAGGCTCGTCCATGGTTTCATCCCCGTTCGGCCCACGCGCAGGTGCAGCGCTCGACGCTCCGGTCCTCGGGCGGCGCGGGTTCCTCAAGGGACTGGCCGGAGCCGGGGCAGCCGCCTCCGCCTCGGCGCTGCTCGCGGCGTGCGGCGGCAGCTCGGGCGGTGGCAGTGCGTCCTCCACCGCCGCGGCTGCAGGCAGCGCGGGCGACGCCGACGCCGCGGCCACGCTGACCTTCTGGACGTGGACGACCAACATCGAGAAGGTCGTCGACATCTGGAACAAGAAGAACCCGACCCAGCAGGTCAAGGTCAGCCGCCAGGCGCAGGGCGAGGAGCTCCTCACCAAGATCATCACCGCGTCACGGGCAGGCAACGCCCCCGACCTCATCCACGCGGAGTACCAAGCGCTGCCGGTGCTCGTGACCAACGGCGTCGCGGCCGACCTCAGCTCGCTCGCCGGCCAGGTCAAGAGCGCGTTCCCCGACGGCACGTGGGCCCTCACGTCGTTCGGCGGCAAGGCCTACGGCATCCCGCAGGACGTCGGCCCGATGATGCTCTACTACCGCGAGGACCTCTTCCAGGAGATGGGCCTGACCGTCCCGACCACCTGGGACGAGTTCGCCAGCGTCGCGGAGCAGGTGCGCGCCAAGGACCCCAAGCGCTACCTCGCCACGTTCTCCTCAGGCGACCCGGGCTGGTTCGCGGGACTCGCGGAGCAGGCGGGCGCCAGCTGGTGGACCAACGACGGCGGCACCTGGAAGGTGTCGATCAACGACGAGCCCACCAAGAAGGTGGCGAAGTTCTGGGGCGACCTCGTCAACAAGGGCGTCCTGTCCGGCAAGCCGATGTACACCCCCGAGTGGAACAAGGCCATGAGCGACGGCACGCTGCTGGCGTGGCCGAGCGCGGTGTGGGGCGCCGGCGTCCTCGAGGGCGTCGCGCCCAGCACCAAGGGCAAGTGGAAGATGACGGCGCTGCCGCAGTGGGACGCGGGGGCGAAGGTCACCGGCTTCTGGGGCGGGTCGGCGACGGCCATCTGGGCCAAGTCGAAGCAGAAGCCGCAGGCGGAGAAGTTCGTCAAGTGGCTCAACACCGACCCCGAGGCGCTGCAGGCCTTCGTCGAGTTCGGCGGCATCTACCCGGCGGCCTCGGCCGGCCAGAGCGTGCCGGCCCTGGAGAAGGCACCCGCGATGATGCCGAACCAGCCGAGCTTCTACGCCGACGCCAAGGCGATCGCCGCCACCGCCAAGGGCTTCACGTGGGCGCCCAACGTCAACGTGACCTACAGCTCCTACAGCGACATCTTCGCCAAGGCGATCCAGTCGAAGTCCGACTTCGCCGCGGCGTGCGACTCCCTGCAGGCGGCCGCCGTGGCCGACCTCGAGAAGCAGGGCTTCAAGGTCGCCGGGGCCTAGGGCATGAGCCTGAAGGAGAGCACGGTCGCGGCCGTCTCGACTCCCAGGCAGGGCCGACGACGGGTGCGGGCGCGGAGCACGCCGCTGGTGTTCCTCGCGCCCGCCCTGGCGCTGTTCGCCGTCTTCCTGGTCGTCCCCATCTGCTACACCCTCTGGCTGAGCCTGCGGGCCTCGCGCGTCGACTCGACGGGCTTCGGGGTGCGTACCGAGAAGTTCGTCGGCTTCGACAACTACGTCTCGGCCGTCAGCGACTCGGCCTACTTGCACTCGGTGCTCCGTCTGCTCGGCTACGGCTTCCTCGTCGTGCCGATCATGCTGGGCTTCGCGCTGCTGTTCGCCCTGCTGCTCGACTCACCGGTGATCCGGTTCGGCAGGTTCAGCCGCATCGCGATCTTCCTGCCCTACGCGGTGCCCGGCGTCATCGCCACCCTGCTGTGGGGCTTCATCTACCTGCCCGGCGTCAGCCCGATCCGCGAGGCGGCGGACACCCTCGGGCTGCCCGTGCCGAGCTTCCTCGGGCCGCACTCAGTCCTCTACTCCGTCGTCAACATCGCGGTCTGGGGTGGCATCGGCTTCAACATGATCATCATCTACACCTCGTTGCGCGGCCTGCCGGCCGAGCTGCAGGAGGCGGCCCGCATCGATGGCTGCAACGAGCTGCAGATCGCCTGGCGCATCAAGGTCCCGCTCGTGCTGCCTGCCGTCATCATGACCGCGATCTTCTCGTTGATCTCGACGCTGCAGGTCTTCAACGAGCCGCAGACGCTCGTGCCGCTGACGTCCGCCATCTCCAGCACCTGGGTGCCCCTCATGACCATCTACCGCGACGCCTTCGTCAACAACGACGTCTACACGGCAGCCGCGGCCTCGGTGGTCCTCGCCGCGGCGACGCTCGTGCTCTCGCTCGCCGTGCTCGGCACGCTGCAGCGGCGCGCGTTCGGGGAGGACCGATGAGCACCACCCTCACGAAGCCGGCGCGCCGGCAGGAGGCGTCACCGCGTACGCACTCCGGCCTCCGCCCGCGCGCCAAGGTCGTGCCGACCGCCGTCCTGCTCCTCGGCGCGCTCTACTGCCTGCTTCCCGTGCTGTGGGTGCTGGTGGCGTCGACGAAGAACCCCGACGAGTTCTTCACGACCTTCTCCTTCAGGCCCAGCTTCCACGGCGGGTTCACCTACAACCTGCGCCACCTGCTCGACTTCAACGACGGGCAGTTCTACAAGTGGGCGCTCAACAGCTTGCTCTACGCAGGGGTCGGCTCGGTCGTCTCCGTGCTGGTGTCGACGCTGGCCGGCTACGCGCTGGCGAAGTTCCGGTTCTTCGGCCGGGAGACGATCTTCCGGTGCATCCTCGCCGGGGTGCTGGTGCCGCAGGTCGCGCTGGCGATCCCGCAGTACCTCCTGATGTCGAAGATCGGGCTCGTCAACACCTACTGGGCGGTCCTGCTGCCCAGCATCATCAGCCCCTACGGCATCTACCTCGCCCGCATCTACGCCGCGGCGGTCATCCCCGACGACATGCTCGAGGCCGGCCGCATCGACGGGGCGGGGGAGTACCGCCTCGCCTGGTCGGTGGGCATGCCTCCGATGCTGCCCGGCATGGTGACGCTGCTGCTGCTGCAGTTCGTCGCCATCTGGAACAACTTCCTGCTGCCCTTCATCATGATCTCGAACGACGACCGCTTCCCGCTGACCGTCGGGCTCTACTCGATGCTCAACCAGGGCGCCAGCCAGCCGGCGCTCTACAGCTTGACCGTCATGGGCGCGCTGCTCTCCATCATCCCGCTCATCGCGCTGTTCCTGTTCCTGCAGAAGTACTGGCGCCTGGACCTCGTCTCCGGCGGCGTCAAGGGCTGAGCCCCTGCGCACCCGCCACCGACCCGCTCCCACCCTCGAGGAGACCGACCCGGCATGACCTCCCGCCAGTTCCCGCACGGATTCGTCTGGGGCGCGGCCACCGCGTCCTACCAGGTGGAAGGCGCCGTCACCGAAGACGGCCGCGGCCCCTCCATCTGGGACACCTTCTGCGCCACACCCGGCGCCATCGCCAACGGCGACACCGGTGAGGTGGCCTGCGACCAGTACCACCGCTACCCCGAGGACATCGCCCTCATGGCCGGGCTCGGCCTGGGCGCCTACCGCTTCTCGGTGGCCTGGCCCCGCATCCAGGCGACAGGCACCGGCCCGGCCAACCCCAAGGGCCTCGACCACTACAGCCGGCTCGTCGACGCGCTGCTCGCCGAGGGCATCACGCCCTGGGTGACGCTCTACCACTGGGACCTCCCGCAGGCGCTCCAGGACGTCGGCGGCTGGGCGGCGCGCGACACCGCGTACCGCTTCGCCGAGTACGCGGCGCTCGTCGAGAGCGCCCTCGGCGACCGGGTGTCGCACTGGACCACGCTCAACGAGCCGAAGGTCGCCAGCCACGCAGGCTACGGCTCCGGCATCCACGCGCCCGGCATCGACGACCTCGGGCAGCGCATGCGCGCCACGCACCACCTGCTGCTCGCGCACGGCCTCGGCATGGAGGTGCTGCGCGCAGCGCCCGGCCGCGACCACACGGCCGGCATCACCCTCGACCTCTCGCCGGTCGTGCCGGTGACCGACGCCCCCGCGGATGTCGCCGCCGCCCGGCGGCTCGACGGCGACTCGCACCGGCTGTTCCTCGACCCCGTGCTCTACGGCCGCTACCCGGCCGACGTGGTCGACGACCTGGGCGGCCCGGCGGCGTTCGACTTCGTGCAGGACGGCGACCTGGAGCTCGCCGGCGCGCCCGTCGACTTCCTCGGCGTCAACTACTACCGGCGCATCTTCGTCCGGCACTCGCCGGGCGAGGGACGACTGGAGGCGGCCACCGTGCTGCCCGACGGCGTACCGGTCACCGCGGTCGACTGGCCGGTGGAGCCCGACGGCCTGCGCGAGCTGCTCGTCGGCCTGGCCAAGGACCACCCGAGCCTGCCACCCGTCTTCATCACCGAGAACGGTGCCGCCTTCGACGACGAGGTGTCGCCCGACGGCGCGGTCCACGACCAGCAGCGGCTCGACTACCTGCGCGGCCACCTCGCCGCGCTGCACCAGGCCGTGGAGGAGGGCGTCGACGTCCGCGGCTACTTCGTGTGGACGCTGCTCGACAACTTCGAGTGGGCCGAGGGGTTCGCCAAGCGGTTCGGCATCGTGCGCGTCGACTACGACACCCTGCGGCGCACTCCCAAGGACAGCGCGGCCTTCTTCGGTTCCGTGGCCCGGGCCAACGCCGTGGAGGAGGCGTGACCGGCTGGCCGACGAAGCTGCCCGCGATGGGGTTCGGCGGCGACTACAACCCCGAGCAGTGGCCCGAGAGCGTGTGGCAGGACGACCTGCTGCTCATGAAGGAGGCCGGCGTCTCGGTCGTCACGCTGGGCGTGTTCTCGTGGGCCCTGCTGCAGCCGGCCGAGGGCGTCTTCGACTTCGGGCAGACCGACCGGATCCTCGACCTGGTGGCGTCGGCCGGGCTGCGGGTCGTGCTGGCCACTCCGACCGCCGCGCCGCCCGCGTGGCTCGCCACCGCGTACCCGCAGAGCCGGCCGGTCACCGCGACCGGCCAGGTCCTCGGCATCGGCGCGCGCGAGGCGTTCTGCCCCAGCTCGCCGGACTACCGGCGACTGGCGCGCGAGGTCGCCGGCGCGCTGGCCCGGCGCTACCGCGACTACGAGCCGCTGGCGCTCTGGCACGTCAACAACGAGCTCGGCGCGCACGTCGGCCCGTGCTACTGCCCGGCCAGCGTCGCCGCGTTCCGCAGCTGGCTGGCCGACCGCTACGGCGACCTCGACGGGCTCAACGAGGCCTGGCAGACGGCGGTGTGGGGGCAGCGCTACCACGACTGGGCGGAGGTCACGGCGCCCGTGCCGGCGCCCATGCCCGTCAACCCGGCGCAGCAGCTGGACTTCCGGCGCTTCTCCTCGCAGGAGTACCTCGCCTGCTACCTCAACGAGCGCGAGGAGCTGCTGTCGGTCACGCCCGAGGTGCCGGTCACCACCAACCTGATGGCCAACAACTGCATCCACACCGACTACTGGCCGTGGAGCCCGCACCTCGACGTCGTCGCCAACGACCACTACCTGATCGCCGAGCACCCGCGCAGCCAGGTGGACCTGTCCATGTCGGCCGGCATCACCCGGTCGCTGGGAGGCGGTCGGCCGTGGCTGCTCATGGAGCACTCCACCTCGTCGGTCAACTGGCAGGACCGCAACCTCGCCAAGGCCCCCGGTGAGCTGCGGCGCAACAGCCTGGCGCACGTGGCCCACGGCGCCGACGGCGTGCTCTTCTTCCAGTGGCGGGCTTCACGGGCGGGGGCGGAGAAGTTCCACTCGGCGATGCTGCCGCACTCCGGGACGCGGTCGCGCGTGTGGGCGGAGCTGACCCGGCTGAGCTCCGACCTGCAGTCGCTGGTCGAGGTGGCCGGCAGCGGGGTGGTGCCGGACGTCGCGGTCGTGTGGGACTGGGAGAACTGGTGGGCCGGCGAGTTCGAGTTCAAGCCCTCGATCGACGTCGACCACGTCGAGCGTGTGCGCGAGCTGTTCACCGCGGTCTGGGACCACCACCTCACCGCCGACTTCGTCGCACCCGAGGGCGACTGGTCGCGCTACCCCGTGGTGGTCGCGCCGAGCCTCTACCTGCTCAGCGACCGCGGCCGTGACGTCGCCCGCGACTACGTGAGCGGTGGCGGCACGCTGCTCGTCTGGTTCTTCTCCGGGATGGTCGACGAGCTCGACATCGTGCCGGAGGGGCCTTACCCCGGTCAGCTGCGCGACGTGCTCGGCGTCTGGGTCGACGAGTTCCACCCGCTGGCGCACGGTGCGCAGGTCTCGCTCGACGACGGCACCACCGCCGCCGTGTGGTCCGAGGCGGTGCACACCTCGGGTGCGGAGGCGGTCGTACGCTTCATCGACGGTCCCGACGCCGGTGCACCGGCGCTCACCTGCCACACCTACGGCGCTGGTACGGCGTGGTACCTCTCCTGCTACCCGGATGCCGCAGGTCTCCACGACGTCGTCGGGCGAGTCCTCGAGCAGGCGGGCGTGACCACGCCAGACCTCCCGGTCGACCTCGAGCGGGTCGTGCGGCGCGACGACCGCCACGACTACGTCTTCCTGATCAACCACGCGGGTTCGCCCGCGACCGTGCCCGACCACGGTGTCGACCTGCTCACGGGCGCCGAGCACGGCGCTCCGTTCGAGCTGCCCGCCGGCGAGGTCGCCGTCCTCCGGCGCCCGCGACCATGAGCGTGACGCAGCTGCGGCGGCCGCCCGCGCGGGACGCGCTCCCGCACGAGCGCCGCGCCCATCTGCTGCAGGTCCTGGCCGAGCGCGGCGCGCTCAGCGTCGGCGACGTCCAAGACCTGACCGGCGTCTCCTACCCGACAGCGGCGCGCGACCTGCAGGTGCTCTGCACGCAGCACGGCGCCGTGCGGGTGCACGGCGGGGCGCTCAGCCCCACTCGTACCCCGTCCCCCTCGGCCGACGGGCGCGACCTGCGCCCGCTGGCCCTCGAGCACCTGCGCCTGGCGGGCGACTGCCTGCGCAGGGGTGAGACGGCGGGCGCGCAGCTCCACACGCGCATCGCCGAGACCTACGCCCATCTCTGCACCGACTGACCCCCCACCGCTTCAGAGAGGAAGCACCCATGACCCTGTCCCGAACGGCGCGACGGCTGCTGACGGCCGTCCCGCTCGCCGCGCTGGTGCTCGGCACCGTCGCGGCGCCCGCGCAGGCGCGCAACCACGAGACCGGAGCGCTGAGCATCCGCGGCGCGGACCTCTCGTTCCTGCCCCAGCTCGAGGAGGCCGGCGTCACGTTCCGCGACGTCAACGGCAAGGCCAAGCCGGCCGAGCGCATCCTCGAGAAGCACGGCGCCGACTACATGCGCATCCGCGTGTGGGTGGACCCGCCGGCGGGCTACACCGACGAGACCCGGGCGCTGGCCCTGGCCAAGCGGGCCAAGAAGGCCGGCATGAAGATCCTGCTCGACCCGCACTACTCCGACTTCTGGGCCGACCCGAGCAAGCAGCCGATCCCGGCGGGCTGGCCCACCGCGCTGCCGGCGCTGAAGGACACGGTGCGCGCCTACACCCGCTCTCTGGTGCAGGACTTCGCCAACCAGCACACGCCGGTCGACATGATCCAGGTCGGCAACGAGATCACCGGCGGCATGCTGTGGCCCACGGGTCAGCTCTACCCGCCCGGGGGCGGTGACCACTGGGCCGCGTTCACCGACCTGCTGAAGGCGGGTGTCACCGGCGCGAAGGAGGGCAACCCGCGCCACCACGAGATGAAGGTGATGATCCACATCGACCGTGGCGGTGATCTGGGCGGTACGCAGTGGTTCTTCGACCACGTCACGGCCGCGAAGGTGCCGTTCGACGTCATCGGCCAGTCGTACTACCCGATCTGGCACGGCTCGCTCGCGCAGCTGCAGGCGAACCTGGACGACTCGGTGGCGCGCTACCACAAGCCGGTCGTCGTGGTGGAGACGGCGTACCCCTGGACCTACGCCGACGGTGACGGCAAGGGCAACATCGTCGGGCCGGGCACCGTGCTGCCCGACGGCGACCAGTACCCCGCGACCGAGCTCGGCCAGGCCGGCTTCTTCGAGGCGCTGCGCCGGGTGCTGCTTCAGGTGCCGGACGGGATGGGCCTCGGCTTCTTCGACTGGGAGCCCGAGTGGGTGCCCGGCGTGGGCTGGCAGCCCGGGGCGGAGGCCTCGAACGACAACATGACGCAGTTCGACTTCACCGGCCACGCCCTGCCCTCGGTCTACGCCTACCGCAAGCCCGACGCGTCGTAGCCCGCTCCGCCCCCTCCACGCCCCCCACCCGTGATGATCATGGGGAAGTCAGCACGACACGCGCGTGTCGCTGCTGACTTCCTCATGGTCATCGCGCGTCTGCGGGAGGCGGGGCGGCCCGGCCGGTCAGCTGGGCGGTGAGGGCGGCGACGGCGTCCTCGGGGGCCTGGGCCGCGACGCGGTTGGCCTCCTGGAGCTCCTTGTAGACCTCCTCGCGGTGGACCTGCACGCTGCGCGGGGCGTCGATCCCGATGCGGACGAGGTCGCCACGGACCTCGAGCACGGTGATGGTCACGTCGTGACCGATGACGACGCTCTCGCCGGCGCGGCGGCTCAGGACGAGCACGGGCCCTCCTCGGTGGTCGCGGGCAGGTGGTGCCCGTCGGGTCCCGAGTCTAGGGAACGGTGCCTCAGGACTGCAGCGGCGCGCGGAGCGGGAGGTCGGATCCGGCCAGCACGACCTGGGCGGCGGCGTGCGTGCGCGAGTTGACGACCACCGGCGCCATCAGGTTGGCGGTGGCGTCGGCGAGCCCGGTCTGGCAGGTCACCAGCAGCAGGACCAGCGCCTCGGAGGCGTCACGCAGGTCGAGCTCGTCGACCGCGTCGTCGGGGATCTCGGGGGAGTAGTCGGGGAAGAACGTCGCCGGCGGCACCGCGAGGAAGCGCAGCCCGGCGTCCTCGGCCGAGCGCAGCGAGAAGACCGTGCCCGCGTCGTCGAGGCGCACGAGCAGGAACTCGCGCGCGTCGGGGAAGCCGGGCAGGCCCGTCTCGAAGCGCAGGACCGGCTCGGTGCTCGCCTCGAGCGTGGGAACGGAGGTCATGGGGACATCGTGCCGCGTGGACAGGGCGCTCGTCACCTGCGACTCACCGGAGGAAGTTGTTGAGGGAGAGCTGCAGCACCTTGCTGGCGGTGCTGAGCGCGGCCTGGTAGGACACCTGCTGCATGCTCAGGTTGATCGTCTCGGCGGGGATGTCCACGCCCTCGATCTCGCCCTGCGCCTTGCTGCTGGCGTCGATGCGCGCCTTGGCCGTCGTCTGCAGCGCCTCGACCCGGTTGGTGCGGGCGCCGACGTCGGACTGCGCCTGGCGCACCCCGTTGATGACCTTGTCGAGCCGGGCGAGGTCGGCGTCGAGCGAGGTGGGGTCGCTCTTGAGGTGCGTGCTGATGTCGTCGATGACCTTGAACAGCTGGTCGGGCCCGCTGCCGAAGGTCGTCTCGCCGGGCGTGTCGACCCGCACGGAGTCGCCCTTGCCGACGGTGCGGTTGACCGAGCCGGTGTCACCGACGTAGGCGCCGGTGGTCGGGTCGAAGGCGATCGTGCCCGTGGTCGTGCCGCCGAACACCGGCCGGCCGAGGTAGGTCGCGTTGGCGCTGTCGATGAGCCCGTTGCGCAGCTGGTCGACCTGGGCGGCGAGCGCGTTGCGGGCCGTCGCGTCCGAGTTGCCGGTCGACCGACCCTGCAGCGCGAGGTTCTTGACCGTGTTGAGCTGGTCGTCGACGTCCTGCAGCGCGCTGTCCGTGCGGGCCAGCCACGCGCCGCCGTCGTCGCCGTTGGCGGAGTACTGCTTGTTCTTGGCGATGTCCGCCCGGAACGTCATCGAGTTGACGGTGCCGGTCGGGTTGTCGGACGGCTTCGAGATCGTCGTGCCGCTCGAGAGCCGCGCCTGGCTCTGGCTGTAGCGCTCGAGGTTGCCCTGGATGCCACGCAGCGAGGACGCTGCGAGCGAGGTGTAGGTCACCCTGCTGATGCCGGTCATCGTCAGCCTCTCACCATGTTGATGATCGTCTCGATCGAGCTGTCGAGCGTGCTCAGGATCTTGGCCGCCGACTCGTAGGCGCGCTGGAAGCCCAGCAGGTTCGTGAGCTCCTCGTCGGTGTCGACGCCCGAGGTGCTCCCCACCGCCTCGTCGGCCTTGGTCGCCACGTCCTTGCGCGTCGTCAGCCGGGTCTGCGCCGTCTGCGACTCGACCCCGAGGTTCCCGATCAGCGACTTGTACGACGCCATCGGGCCGTCGGCCGCGTCGCTCGCGTTGGCGATCAGCGACATGACCGAGCCGTCCTTGTTGCCGCCCGGCGTGGCGCTGGCCGCGATCTTGGCCGGGTCGGTGATGCGCACGGTGATGTTGGCGGCGGTGACCGGGGTGGTGGTCGTGCCGTCGGCAGGGCCGAAGAAGTCGCGTCCCTCGCCGCCCGTCGCGGGGTCGCCCGTCGGGTCGGTGTCGTAGCCGGTGCGGTGGATCGCGTTGACCGTCGAGGCGAGGCTCGCTGCCACGGAGTCCAGCGAGGACTTGTAGGACGGGATGGTCTTGTTCATGCCGGTCAACAGACCGCCGACCGTGCCGGTGGTGACCGAGAGCGACGTGCCGTCCATGCCCCAGGTGACGCGCGGCGGGTCCGGCGGCAGCTGGTTGGGGTTGGTGTTCCCCTTCACCGAGAGCGCGGACGCGCTGACGCCCGAGACGAGCGGGGAGCCGCCGACGAGCACGTCGACGACGCCGTCCTCCCCGGGGCGCCCCACGGCGCCGATCGAGTCGCTGAGCTTGAGCACCAGCTGGTCGCGACGGTCGGCGAGCTCGTTGGCCGGCACGCCGGCCTGGGTGTTGCGCTTGATCGCCAGGTTCAGGTCGGCGATGGTCTGCGTGGTCGTGTTGATCTCGGCGACGCTGTTGTCGAGCGTGGTGCGCATCGTCGACCACTGCTGGTCGAGGTTGGTCGAGGCGTCGTGCAGCTTGTCGGTGACGCCCTGCGCCGCCTGCAGCAGCGTCGCGCGCGGGCCCGACGCGGAGGGGTCGGCCGACTCGCCGACGGCGGCGAAGGCGTTGTAGAGGTCCTGCATGGACTCCTGGATGCCGTTCTCCGACGGCTCGGCGAAGGTCCCCTCGATGTCCTTGAGGGTCGCCGCGTGGGTGTCGGCCGCGGAGTAGTTGCCGTGCTCGACCTGCTGGCGGGCGACCTGGAAGCCGTCGGTGATGCGCTCCACGCCGGTGACGGCGACGCCGTCGCCGGCGCCCTCGTAGCGCGAGTAGACCGCCGGCTGCACGCCGGCGCCCTGCGACTGCATGGTCACGCGCTGGCGGCTGTAGCCAGGGGTGTTGGCGTTGGCGACGTTCTGGCCGGTGACCTCGAGGGCACGGCGCTGCGCCACGAGTCCGGTGTAGGCGGTGTTGATGCCGCCGAAGGTGCTGCCCATCGTGCCCTCCTCCCTCGTCCTAGACGGCTTCGTTGAAGAGCCGGCTGTAGCGGCCCACGGTCACCGGCGCACCGGCTGCGGTGTAGGTCTCGGCGTTGTCACCGAGCGACAGGAGCGCCTCGCGGGTGGCGCGGAAGCCGGTCGCGAGCAGCTCGCGGTTCGACTCGGCCATCGCCTGGATCTCGGCGGTCGCGGTGAGGAACGCCTGGCGGTGCTCCAGCAGCAGCGAGCGCCACGGCTCCTCGGAGGCCTCGGCCAGCTCGCGCAGGCTCGGGCCGGCGGGCAGGCCCAGCTCGGCAGCCGCGGCGTCGACCTGGACGGCGCGCAGCAGTTCGGCCCGGCGGACCTCTTCGAGGACCATCTCGACCTCCTTGGTCGCGCGGGCGAGCCAGCGCGAGCGCGCGGAGGCGAGCACGAGCTGCTCCTCCTCGAGCTTGAACAGCAGCAGCTCGAGCAGCTCACGCTCGCGCCACAGGGTGCTGGACACCGCGGCAAGGCTCATCTGGTCACTCCTCGACCGCACGGGCGGCCCGTCGAGCTCGTCGGTCTGCGACCCTTCATGCACGGTGCATCGGCGGGGCGGCGACCGACCTGAGGGCTCGGGCCGAGGTATCTGACGGCCTAGCCCGGGGCAGCACCCGCATGGCCCACCTGTGGTCACCCGTTCGTGGCTCCAGCGCCCGGGATTGACCCGACCGGGTTGGGTTGGCTGCGGATCCCTCAAGAGGTCTCGGGGGTCGACCCGAACCACCGGCCATGACCGCACTGACGCAGCCTCGATCCTCCACCCGCCGCGAGGACGAGCTCTGCCGGGAGAACCTGCCGCTCGTGGGCTACCTCGTCAACGAGCTCATCGGCCGGCTCCCCGCACACGTGAGCCGCGACGAGCTCACCTCGGCCGGCCTCGCCGCCCTGGCGCAGGCCGCCCGCTCCTACGACGACTCGCGCGGCGTGCCGTTCGGCCGCTTCGCCAGCACCCGCATCCGCGGCGCGCTGATCGACGAGCTGCGCAGCTACGACTGGGCGAGCCGCTCGGTGCGGTCCCGGGCCCGCAAGCGCGACGTCGCCGAGGAGCAGCTCACCGCGCTGCTCGGCCGCACGCCGACGCTGCAGGAGGTCGCCGACCACCTGGGCGTGGCGCCCGAGGAGATCGGCGCGGTCGAGGAGGACGTGCAGCGCGCGGTCGTGCTGAGCCTCCAGGGCTTCTCCGACTCCGGCAGCCTCGACGAGGTCGTCGCCGTGCACGAGCCGGCCCCCGACGAGGTCGTGCTGCACCGCGAGAAGGTCGGCTACCTCTACGACGCCGTCGAGGTGCTCCCCGACCGGCTCAAGACGGTCGTCCTGCGCTACTTCTTCGAGGAGCGCCCCATGCTCGAGATCGCCACCGAGCTCGGCGTCAGCGAGTCGCGCGTCTCCCAGATGCGCGCCGAGGCGCTCGCCCTGCTCAAGGACGGCCTCAACGCCCAGCTCGAGCCCTCGCTCGTGACCCAGCACGAGCGCCCGAACGGCTGCGCCGCGCGCCGCCGCGAGGCGTACTTCGCCGAGGTCGCCGCCCGCGGCGACTACCGCACCCGCCTCTCGGCGCAGGTGCCCTCCTACGCGAGCACCGCGTACGCACGGGTGGCGTCCGCCTGACCCCACCCCTCCTGCTCCCGACCCGGAGCGTCCCGACCTGGAGCCCTGGCGCGTGCGCGCCAGGGCTTCAGTCGTCCCCGGCACCCGCCGACACCTCCGCCATGGCATCTCCCACGCGCCCCTACCTCGTGGTCGTCCGGGCCGGCGACCGCTCCCTGCACCGCGAGTGGCTGCGGGGGCGGCGCAACTTCGACCTGGTGGTCGACTACTACGGCTCCACGCCGGGGCTGTGGCGGGAGGACGCCGACGTCTACCTCGAGCGCAAGGGCCCGAAGTTCGCGCCGGTCGGGGAGTGGCTGCAGGACAACGCCGCCCTCGTGCGCGAGTACGAGGCCGTGTGGCTGCCCGACGACGACCTCTACGCCACCGGCGACACGGTGAGCGACATGCTCGAGCTGACCACCGCGCTCGGCCTGGGCGCGGCGCAGCCCGCCCTCACCGGTGACTCCTACTTCAGCCACGGCATCACGCTCCAGGTGGCCGGCCTCGCGATGCGCTGGACCAGCTTCGTCGAGGTCATGGGCCCGGTGTTCTCGCGGGCCGGGCTGCAGGCCTGCCTGCCGTCGTTCGGCCGCAGCGTGTCGGGCTGGGGCCTCGACACCATCTGGCCCACCATGCTCGCCGCCGCGGGCCTCGAGGTCGGCATCCTCGACGCCACCCCGGTGCGGCACACGCGCCCGGTCGGCGGCGGCACGCTCTACGGCACGCTGACCAAGTCGCCCGAGGAGGAGGCCGTCGAGCTCGCCGCGGAGTACGGCGTCTCCTGGCCGCTGCAGCACCGCGTCCTCGGCGCGCTCGACCCGAGCGGCCGGCTGCTCGACGCGCTCGAGCTCGCCAACGCGCTGCTGGGCGGCAGCTCGCCGCGCGTCCTGCAGTCCGCCGCGGAGCAGTACGTCTACCTCGCGCCGACGGTCAACACGCTGCTCGAGGCGGCCGGCGTACGCGTCTGACCGGTCGTCCTCAGCTCGTCACCCGTCCGGCCTAAGGTCGCCGGCCGCTCGCGACGAAGCACCGGGCATCCGTCCTCGTCCTCAGAACCGCGCAGGAGCGACCATGAGCGTCAGCGACACCCCAGGCACCACCCCTCCGCGCAGGGGGCGCGCCGTCGTCACCGGCGGCTCGGGGTTCCTCGGCTCGCACCTGTGCACGCGGCTGCTGGCCGACGGCTACGAGGTGCTCGCGCTCGACAGCTTCCTCACCGGGCACGCGCGCAACGTCGAGCACCTGCGCGGAGTCGACGGCTTCGAGCTCCGGACCTGCGACGTGTCGGCCTACGTCGACGTGCCGGGCCCGGTCGACGTCGTCCTGCACTTCGCCTCGCCGGCCTCGCCCGTCGACTACCTGCGCCACCCCATCGAGACGATGAAGGTCGGCTCCCTCGGCACGCTCAACTCCCTCGGCCTGGCCAAGGCGAAGGGCGCCCGCTTCCTGCTGGCCTCGACCTCCGAGAGCTACGGCGACCCGCTGGTGCACCCGCAGCCCGAGTCCTACTGGGGCAACGTCAACCCGGTCGGCCCGCGCAGCGTCTACGACGAGGCGAAGCGCTTCGGCGAGGCGCTGACCATGGCCTACCGCCGCACCCACGGGCTCGACGCGAAGATCGTGCGGATCTTCAACACCCACGGTCCGCGCATGCGCCCGAACGACGGCCGCGCGATCCCGGCGTTCGCGACGCAGGCCCTGTCGGGCGAGCCCATCACCGTCGCCGGCGACGGCTCGCAGACCCGCTCGATCATCTTCGTCGACGACCTGGTCGAGGGCATCGTGCGCCTGCTGCACTCCGACCTCTCCGGCCCCGTCAACATCGGCAACCCGCACGAGGTGTCGATGCTCTCGCTCGCCGAGACCATCCGCGACCTCGTCGGCTCCAGCTCGCCGATCACCTACGTCCCGCGCCCGCAGGACGACCCGTCGCTGCGCCGTCCCGACATCACGGTCGCGCGGGAGCAGCTGGGCTGGGAGCCGCGGGTCGGCTACCTCGAGGGCCTGTCCGCCACCATCGGCTACTTCGCCGGCCACCCCGAGCTCCTCGCGGGCGTGGCCCGATGACCGCCTACGACTGGGTCGTCGTCGGAGCCGGGCTGACCGGCCTGACCGTCGCCGAGCAGCTGGCCAACGGCCAGGGCGCGCGCGTGCTCGTCGTGGACCAGCGCACGCACATCGGCGGCAACATCTACGACGAGGTCGACGACAACGGCGTACTGGTGCACAAGTACGGGCCGCACGCCTTCCACACCGGGTCCAAGCCCGTGTGGGACTACCTCTCGCGCTTCACCGAGTGGATGCCCTACGAGCACCGCGTCCTCGCGAGCATCGAAGGCAAGCTGCTCCCGGTGCCCTACAACTTCACCACCCTCGAGGCGCTGCTCCCCGCGCGCGCCGAGTCGCTGAAGGCGGCACTGCTGGCGCGGCACGTGCCGGGCAGCCGCGTACCCGTCCTGCGCCTGCTCGAGGACACCGACCCGCAGATCGCCGAGTTCGGCGAGCACGTGCTCGACGTGGTCTTCCGTGGCTACTCCGCCAAGCAGTGGGGCCGCCCGGTCGAGGAGCTCGACCGCGGCGTCATGGGCCGGGTGCCCGTGGTTCTGTCCTACGACGACCGCTACTTCCGTGACGAGTACCAAGCCATACCTCTCGACGGCTACACCGCCATGGCCGCGCGCATGGCCGACGTCGACGGCGTCACGGTCGCCCTCGGCGAGGACGGCCACGCCGCCATCGCCGCCAACCCGCGCGCCCGCGCGCTGTGGACCGGACCGGTCGACTCCTACTTCGCCCACGAGCACGGGCACCTGCCCTACCGCAGCCTGCGCTTCGACCTGCAGACCCGTGACGAGCGACGCGTGCAGCCGGTCGCCCAGGTCAACTACCCGGGCACCGAGCCGTGGACGCGCATCACGGAGCACGCGCACTTCTCGCCGCGCGCGACGCTGCGCACGACGCTCGGCGTGGAGTACTCCGAGACGCACGTGCCCGGCGTGAACGAGCCGTTCTACCCGGTGCACGACGACGAGAGCCGCGCGCTGCACAAGGTCTACCAGGCCGCGTGCCGCGAGCTCGAGCCGAAGGTCTACTTCGCCGGCCGGCTCGGCGACTACCGCTACTACGACATGCACCAGGCGGTCGGCCGCGCCCTCCAGCTGGTGCCCTCGCTGGTCGCCGGCACGGCGCTGCCCGAGGCCGCGTAGCCCCGCGCGGTCCTAGCTGGGGACGTCGGCGCCCAGCATCATCAGCATCGGGTCGAGGGCCTCGCGGGCCTCGGCCGGAGCCCACGGCAGCCCTGCTGCGGTGCGCCGGGCGTCGGCGCCGGCGAGCACCTCGCGCCAGGTGGCCAGGGCCGCCGGCCGCGTCAGCCGTTCCCGGGCGAGCTGCTGGCCGGCGCGGCCGATCGCGGCGGCCTCCTCGGGGTTCTCGACGACCCACTGGGCGCGCTCGAGGACGTCGCCGAGGTCGCGCCCGACCGGGATGCAGTTCTCCATGGGTCGCAGCTCGTCGAACCACCACTCCCGCCAGGGCCGCTCCTGCACCAGCACCGGACGCCCGCTGTGCAGCAGCAGCTTGAGCCGGGCGCTCCAGCCGCGGCCCTCCACGTCGAGCAAGGCGCCCCAGGCTGCGACCTGCTCGGGCAGGCTCATCGGCGGCACGCCGTCGCGGTGCAGGACGCCGTCCTCGTCGGGCACCCAGCCGGCGTGGCGCACGTCGAGCGCGTCGGGGTGCTGCTCGGCCAGGGCGTGGAGCTCCCAGCGCACCGGTGCCGTGTGGCAGTTGCCGATCCACCCGACGACCCCGGCCGCGGCGGGCGCGTCGCCCGCGGCGGCCATCGCGGCCGCCACCTCCTCGTAGTCGCCGATACCGGCCTCCAGCCAGCGGTCGAAGACGAAGTCGGGCACCGGGAGGTCGGAGAACCCGTCGGCGGTGGAGAACGCGTAGGCCGCCCACGAGCCGTCGGTGCACGTCGGCTGGTCCCCGGTGCCGAGCAGCACCGGGCCGAACTCCGGCAGGGGCGACTCCGCGTCGGCCTGCTCGACCAGCGAGAGCACCGAGGGGTTGCGGCGCTCGAAGGCGCCGAGGTCGAGGGCGTTGAGCCCGTCGGCCGCTTTCCACAGGACGAGGTGCTCGTAGAACGAGGGCAGGTCCTCGGCGAGGTGGACCTTCACGGCAACGCTCCTCCGCTGGGCGACGTCGAGGTCGCAGCAGCGTAGCCCGCCCGTCACCGGCTCGCTACGCGCTGTGCGTCCTATGCTGTGGCTCCCCGGCGGCGGCACCGGCGCCGAGCTGCCCGCTGTCGACGAGAGGCCGCCCGCGTGAAGCTCACCGTCGTCCTGCTCGCCGACCAGACGCCGCCGGCCACCGCCAGCGCGGTCTGGGCGACGGTCGAGGCCGCCAACGCCGTCGAGGACGCGCTCGGCGTCGAGGTCGACGCGCGCCTGGTCGCCGTCGGCCCCGACCCGGAGACCGAGCCGCTGCTGCGCTCGGTGGAGGGGGCGGTCGTCGACGTGGCGCCGGGAGAGGGGCTCGCCACCGCGTGGGACCGGGGTGTCGCCGCCACCACGGCCGAGCTCGTCTACCTGTGCACCGACGTCTCGGCCCCGCGGCCGGACGCGCTCGTCGAGCTGGTGCGCGCGCTGCTGGCCCACCCGGAGGCGGTCGTCGCCTTCCCGGGCACGTCGGCGGCGCCCGCCGTCCTCGCCCGCAGCTCCTACCTGCGGGGTGTCGGGGGGCTCCAGGGCCTCGGCCTGGCGTGGCCCGACGCGGCCCCCGAGGTGTGGCACCACCTGTGGCTGCTGCTCGAGCCGGGTCGGCGCGTCGTGGTGCCGGGTGCAGTCGTACGCGGTGTGCCGGTCGTGCAGCCGCCCCGCCCCCTCGACCCGGCGGGCTGGGTGACGGTCGGCGCCCACACCTACCTCGCCGGCGACTCGAAGGCGGTCGCCTACGTCTCGACCCAGCGCATCCGCATCGGCGCCTACTGCTCGATCGCCGAAGGGGTGCGCCTGCTCAACCCGCACCCGCGGGACGGCCGGGTGGTCGGCGCGGACGGCGTCGAGACCACGCTGAACCTCTTCGGCGTCCACCGCCCGGGCACCGCGACGACCTTCCCGCTCAACCGGCTCGGCTACGTCGAGCCGGAGTGGCCCCGGCCCGACCAGCTCGGCGCGCCGCAGGTCATCGGCAACGACGTGTGGATCGGGCAGGGGGCCGTCGTGGTCGGCCCCGTGACGGTCGGCGACGGCGCGATCGTGGGAGCGGGCGCGGTCGTCAGCCGCGACGTACCTCCCTATGCCGTCGTCGCCGGCAACCCTGCCCAGGTCGTGCGCTACCGCTACGACCAGGGCGTCATCGACGCCATGCTCGAGATCCGCTGGTGGGACTGGACCGAAGAGGTCATCAGCGAGCGCCTCGAGTGGTTCCGCAGGCCGGCGGCCGAGTTCGTGGCGCAGTTCGGGCCGGCGGGACGGTCGGCCTCCACCGCGGCCGTCGGCCGCCCGACGCCGTTGTTCCGTGACCCCGTCTTCGACGGCGCCACTGACCCGGTGCTCGTCCGCAACCGTGCCGAAGGTACGTGGTGGCTCGTCTACACCGCCCGCCGCGCGTCGGTGCCGACTGCCGGAGTCGAGTGGGTGCACGGCAGTGACCTCGGCGTGGCGATCTCAGCCGACGGCGGTGCGTCGTGGACCTACCGCGGCACCCTCGCCGGCCTCGAGCACGAGCCGGGCCGCAACACCTTCTGGGCACCGGAGCTGCTGTGGGTGGGGGACACCTGCCACATGTTCGTGTCCTACGTGCGTGGCGTCCCCGACCGGTGGGAGGGCCACGCACGGCACATCCACCACTACACGAGCAGTGACATGTGGGCGTGGGAGCACCAGGGCCGGCTCGAGCTGTCGAGCGACCGGGTGATCGACGCTGCGGTGGTCGCGCTGCCCGGCGGTGGCTACCGCATGTACTACAAGGACGAGGCCGACGGTGGCACGACGTGGTCCTCGGACAGTGCTGACCTGTCGTCGTGGTCCGGCCACCGCCGTGTGCTGCAGACCATGGGAGGCCACGAGGGCCCGAAGGTCTTCTTCTTCGAGGGCGCCTGGTGGCTGCTCGTCGACGGCTGGAAGGGCCAGCTCGCCTACCGGTCCGACGACCTGGAGTCGTGGGAAGAGGCTGGACGCATCCTCGAGCCGGCCACCGGCCGCCCGGGCACCGACGACGTCGGCGCCGGCCACCATGCCGATCTGGTCGTCGACGGGAGCCGCGCCTACGTCGTCTACTTCACCCACCCCGAGCGGCACACCGCGGCCAGTGACCTGCCGCGGGCACGGCGCTCGTCGGTGCACGTCGCCGAGCTCCACGTCGTCGACGGGCGGCTGACCGCCGCGCGCGGAGAGCCCGACGTCCTGCGGCTCTCCGACGACGCGGTGTGAGGCTGGACGACGCCGCTAGGGGCGCAACCCGGCCAGCGCGAACGCCGCGACGGGGCTGCGCCGCTCGGCCACGCGCGCCTCGAGCGCGGCGCGGACCGCAGCCGGGTCACTGGCCTCGCTGACGCGGAGGTCGGCAGCGGCACGCTCCTCCTCGTCGCCCACGACCAGCAGGTCGGCGACCAGCGAGCCGGTCGCGAGCCGGCCGACGAGCGACACGACCTCGCCGGCCGTCTCCTCGGTCGCCTCGGGCGCACCGTCGAGCACGAAGGTCACCGTCGCGGTCGGGTCGCTGCCGAGCAGGTCGAGCAGCGTACGGATCGGCAGGCTCGTGCGCGCCGGGTCCTGCGGGTCGACGTGGACGGCGACCGAGAGCCGGTCGTAGGGCAGCGGCGAGAAGCTGCCGCCCACGACCTCGGCGGGAACAGGCATCGTCAGCAGTGCGGCGGTCTGCAGCGCGCGCTCCACCACGGTGGCGGGGTCGACGCGCTCGGCCCAGGCGACGCTGCGCTCGAGCTCGCCGAGCACCAGGGCGGCCAGCGGGCTGCCCGCGGGGGCGGCGACATCGGTCGGCGAGAGCGCGCCGTCGAGGGCGCGGACGACGACCAGCTGCGTACCTGTCGCGACCACGCGCTCGAGCTCGCGGCGCAGGGCCGGGTGACCCTGCGGCGCCGCGCCCCCGTGCTGGTGCACGTGGCGGAAGGCGTCGATGGCGGTGCGCAGCGCAGAAGACGTGCTCATCGGAAGCTCCCCAGCAGGCTGTCGGTCAGGAACAGGCGGTTCAGGGCCTCGTCGAGGGGGCCGCGCGGCAGCGGGAGGCCGTCGGCGATGGTCCAGCCCTCGGGGGCGCGGTGGTCGAGCACGGCGTCGACGCCGGCCCAGAAGGCCGCGCCGCGCTCCATCGTCAGCCGCGCGGTGCCGCCCTTCTCCTGGGCGAGCGCGCGCACCGTGTCGTAGGCCGCGCGGGCGCCCGGGCCGGGAACCGCGAGGACGAGCTCGGGGAACGCCTCGTCGGGAGCGGTGCGCGCCCAGTCGAGGAACGCCGGCAGGAGGGGGGAGGCGACGTCGATGCCCAGCCGCAGGCGGCGGCCGTCGGCGCGGGCCTGGGCGGCGCGACGGGCGGCGAACCAGCCGAGGCCGTTCTCGACCGAGCCGAGCATCCCGTAGCTGTGGCCCACCAGGTCGAGCAGGCTCGTGGCACCCGACGCGCAGGCGCGCAGGGCCGGCAGCTCGAGCGTCGCGGTCACGTCGGTAGCGATGCGCGCGTTCATCGCCGGGCGCAGCGGCAGGCCGGACTGCAGCGCGCGCACCCGGGTGCTGTCCTGGAACCACGGGTGGTTCTCGACCAGCTGCGGGTGCAGCTCGGCCAGCTGGGCCTGCGCCTGGCCGAGCCGGCCGTGGCGGCGCACGAGGGTCATCGGCTCGAGGCCCTGGTCGACGCGCTGCACGGCGCGCCGGGTGTGGCGCACGGTGAGCGTCTCGTCCTGCGTGATCCGGTAGGCGAGCTCGGTGTCCTCGCAGAAGCGCACGTTGAAGCGGTGCTCGCCGAGCCGGGTGCGCCGGATGCTGCAGCGCCCGCCCCACCAGAAGCCCCACTCGAGGTCCTGGCCCTCGTGGAACGAGGTGTAGTTCATGTAGAGCCCGCCGCGGAAGGCCATCACGCCGGCGGGGCTAGCGGCCGCGCGCGGGCTGGCGCCGGTCCACGCCAGCACGGCGTCGACCTCGCCCGTGCCGTCGTCGTAGGTCGCGAGCAGCTCCTCGAGGTAGCGCGGCGCGAGCACGTCGTCGTCGTCGAGGAACGCGAGGACGTCGTTGCGGCTGGCGTCGATGCCCGCGTTGCGGGCCTCGCCGATGCCGACGTTGCGCTCCATGCGCACGTAGGTCACGTCGAGGCGGTCCTCGTAGCCGCGTACGACCGGCTCCGCGCTCGGCTCGCTGCAGTCGTCGATGACGACGACCTCGAAGCGCTCGCGCGGCAGCGTCTGCGCCACGAGGGAGTCGAGGCAGGCCGCGAGCTCCTCGTTGCGCTGGTAGGTCGTGACGACCGCGCTGAGGGTCGTGCGGTCGCGCGAGTGGTCCTCGTCGAGCGCGGCGAGCTCGCGGTAGGCGTCCTCCCAGCGCGGCGCGCTGCCGCTGGCGTGCGAGAGGTGGCGCACGTCCGGGGCCCAGTTCGCGACGCTCGCGCGCTGCGCCGTGGCCGGGTCGGGGGAGCAGACCAGCGAGGCCATCGTCAGCATCTGGCGCACGACCTGCACGGGGCTCGTGAGCGCAGGTGCGTCGGCCGCGGGCGCCCAGTCGTCGTGGATCGAGACGATCGCCGGCACACCGACGAGCCAGCAGCGCTCGACCGCCGGCACGACGGTCGTCGCGCCGCTCCAGTGCAGGTGCACCACGTCGGCCTGCTCGCGCAGCAACAGCTCGGCGAGCGCGGTCTCGAACAGCGTGTCGCCGTAGGCCGGCAGCGCGCCCGAGTCGTAGGGCAGCGGCACCCTCCACACGCCGGGGGCGCTGGGGCACTCGGCGGCCGCGACCGCGTCGACGACCGGCTCGACCAGCAGGACGCGCACGCGGCCGCGGGCCAGCCGCTTCGCGTGGCGCTTGACCTGCTGGAGCGCCGGGGACGGGGTCGGCGACGGCGGCAGCACGACGCACACCGTGAGGAGGGAGCTCTTGGCCATGCGTCTCTAACGACCGGGCGGGGTGTGGGCTTGAGCACTGCGCGGGCACGAACTCCGGCGACCCTGCCTGATCGGCGGGCCGCGGGCCTCGACCAGGTGCCGCCGACCGCTTCACCCGACCGGCGCAACGGCCGAAGACACCCGCATGAAGCGCTCTCCCGCATCGGTCGTCGTCGTCGCCCAGCACGGCCCGGAGGGTCGCGCCCGTGCCGACTTCCTGGCCCGGGCGCTGCGCCCGTCGCTCGGCGTGCGCGACGAGCTGGTCGTCGTCGCCGACGGCGAGCCCGGGATGAGCGAGATCGCTGCCGCCCGCCTCGACGACGCCCAGGACCTCGCGGCCCGCCGGCTCTCCGGCGCTCGGCGCGCGAAGCACGCCGTCACCGTCCTGGTGTGCGCCGACTGCCTGCCCCCCTCGCACGCGATCGACCCGCTGGTCGTCGCCGTCGCCGCCGGGTCAGTCGCCGCAGGCCCGCTGCACGACCTCGGCGTCGGGCGCCAGTGCGTGACCGCGCCGGTCAAGGCGCTGGCCAGCCCGCAGGCCCTGCGCGACTGGGCGCGGGTCTGGCGCGACGAGCACCGGGGCGAGACGCGTACGGTCCCCGCCCTGGGCGAGGGCGTCATCGCCGTGCGCACCGACGCGCTGCTCGCCGACGGCGGGCTGCCGGGCCTCGGCGAGCGCCTGGGCGCCGTCGGGACGCTCACGGTCGTGGCCGACAGCGTCTGGCACCACAGGGGTACGCGCGGGTGCGGTCTCGCGCCGCGCCGCGCGCCGCTGCTCAGCGCCGTCTACATCGTCAAGGACGAGGAGGAGCTGCTCCCGTCCTCCCTGGCGGCGCTCGAGGGCGTCGCCGACGAGGTCGTCGTCTACGACACCGGCTCCACCGACCGCACGGTCGAGATCGCGCGCGCCGCGGGCGCGCGCGTCGTGCTCGGCTACTGGGACGAGCACTTCGGCGACGCCCGCAACCGGGCCCTCTCGCACGCGTTCGGCGACTGGCACCTCCAGGTCGACGCCGACGAGGTCCTCGAGGTCGGCGACGTGGCGCTCTTCCGGCGCGCGCTGCAGGAGGCCACCACCGAGGCGCTGGCCATCGACGTCGAGAACATCACCGGCAACGGCATGGGCACGCCGCAGACCGGTCTCGTGCGCCGGCTCGCCCGCCGCGACGAGGGCTGGTTCGCCGGCCGCCTGCACGAGGAGGTCCTCCACCGGGAGGGCCGCGGCCCCGTCCAGGGCGCCCTCCGCGGCGTCACGCTCGTGCACTCCGGCTACCTCGCCGCGCGCACCGAGGAGCGCGACAAGGCCGGGCGCAACCTGCGTCTCGCCTCGCTGGGCCTGGCCGACGCCGTGCCGGAGGGGCTCACCAAGGGCACGGCCCTGGCGAACCTCGCCCGCTCGCAGCGCTTCGCCGGCGACAACGAGGGCGTGCTGCGGACCGCCGCCCTGGCCGAGGGCGAGAGCTTCCCCCCGATCAACTGGCGCGAGCTGTGCCACGCCGCGGCGGTCGCCGCCGCGTCGCTCGGCCGCTTCGACGTGGCGCACGAGTGGCTCGACAAGCTGACCGCGTCGATGACCGACCCCGTCGGCTCCTACGAGATCGCCGCCGAGGTCCTGCTCGCCGAGGGCCGCTACGAGGACGTGCTCGACGTCGTCTCGCGGATGCCGGTCGAGGGCAAGGACGAGAACAACCGGGTCGTGCGCCGCGACGGCGCCCTGACCTTCGAGATCGCGGCGCTCTCGCGCCTCGGCCGCGCGCCCGAGGCGGCGTGGCGGGTGGTGGAGGTCGTGCGTACGGGCTCGATGAACATCTCGCTCGAGCGCGTGCTCGCGCTGTTCGAGGCCGAGCCCGCCGCGCTCGACGCCTACGTCGCGGCGCTCCACGACTCGATGGTGATGCTGACCCTCGCCGAGAGCCGCTGGGTGCGCCCCGAGCGTGCCGACGCGCTGCTCGAGGCGATGTGGCGCGCCGGTCGCGCCCGCAGCGCCGTGCTGGCCGCCGCCACCGTGGTGGCGCCCCGGCTCACCGTCCTCCGGGCGCTCGAGTGGGCGGCCCGGCTGCGCGGGGCCGGCGTCTCGGACTGCGCGCTCGTCGCGCTCGCCCGCGACACCGGCCGCTCCCCCCGCGACCGGGTCCTGGCCGCGGCGCTGGTGATCGAGGCGTTCGGCGACGACCGCACCATGCCGGACCTCGTCGCTGCCGCGGAGCTCATCCCCGACGCCGAGGCCGACGCCGTGGGCGCCGAGCTGCGCACGGTCGCGCCGCGCGTGGCGGCACAGCTGCTCGCCGCCTGAGCAGAACCGGGGAAGTCCCCCCAGAAAGACGAGTGAGTTCACTCAAGCGGCCCAACCAGCCGCCGATGCACTAGGTGTCCAGCCGCACCGGCCGGACCGACGAGGTTCACGAGGAAGGCGAGTGTCATGGCACTGCGTGTCAACCAGAACATTGCGGCGATGAACGCCTACCGGAACCTGTCGGTGACGGACGGGCAGATGTCGAAGTCGCTGGAGAAGCTGTCGAGCGGCTTCCGGATCAACCGGGCCGCCGACGACGCGGCCGGTCTCTCGATCTCCGAGGGCCTGCGTTCGCAGATCGGTGGCCTCAAGGTCGCCGCCCGCAACGCCCAGGACGGCGTCAGCGTCGTGCAGGTCGCTGAAGGCGCCCTGACCGAGACCCACGCGATCCTGCAGCGCATGCGCGACCTGGCCGTCCAGGCCTCCTCGACCGGTTCGCAGGACTCCAGCGCCCGCACCGCCGCCGACACCGAGGTCCAGCAGCTGACCGCGGAGCTCAGCCGCATCGCGACCGCCACGAAGTTCGGCTCGCAGCCCCTGCTGAGCGGCTCGTTCAGCGGCACCTTCCAGATCGGCGCCAACGCCGGCGAGACCATCACGATCAGCACCGTCGGCGACATGAGCGCCTCGGGGCTCGGCGTCACCGGGCTCGACCTGGTCAACAACGCCTCCTCGGCGCTGGCCTCGATCGACGCAGCCGTCTCGCAGGTCTCCGCGACCCGCTCCACCCTCGGTGCGTTCCAGAACCGCTTCGAGCACGCGATCAACAACATCAACGTCTCGGTCGAGAACCTCTCCGCCTCGGAGTCGCGCATCCGCGACACCGACATGGCCGAGGAGATGACCAAGTTCACGCGGTCGCAGATCCTGTCCCAGGCCGGCACCTCGATGCTGTCGCAGGCCAACCAGTCCTCCCAGGGCGTCCTCAGCCTGCTCAAGTAGCACCACCCGCCCGACGGGCTGCGGCAGAGCCGGACCCGTCGCGACCCCAGGACCCGCAGCGCACCCCGCGCTGCGGGTCCTTCGTCGTCTGTTGACGCGGGGCGTCCGGGTGCGCAATGGTTAGGTGTGTGCCTAACCATCGCGACGAGCTCGACGGGGTCCTGCGGGCGCTCGCGGACCCGACGCGTCGGGCACTCGTCGAGAGGCTGGCGCAGTCGCCGGCCGTCGTCTCCGAGCTCGCAGCGCCGTTCCCCATGGCACTGCCCTCGCTGCTCCAGCACCTGCGCGTGCTCGAGGACGCGGGGCTCGTCACCTCGGAGAAGCACGGTCGCGTCCGCACCGTGAGCCTCCGGCCGGGCGGCCTCGACGTCCTGCACCTCTGGCTCGCCCAGCAGCGCACTCCCGCCGAGCTCGCGGCCGACCGGCTCGGCACCCACCTCGCCCGCTACGTCCCGGAGGAACGCTGACATGACCCGTGTACGCATGGACCTGTTCGTCTCCCTCGACGGCTTCACGCCGTCGGACCCGACGCCGGACGCCCCGATGGGTGCGGACTGGGGGCGCCTGACCGCCTCCTACACGGCGACGCGCACGTTCCGCGAGCGCCTCGGCGACACCAGCGGCGAGGGCACGACCGGCGTCGACGACAGGTACGCCCGCGCGTACTTCGAGGGCGTCGGCGCGGAGGTCATGGGGGCGGCGATGTTCGGCCTGCACTCCTACCCCGACGACCCGGACTGGAAGGGCTGGTGGGGCGACGAGCCGCCGTTCGGCACCCCGGTCTACGTGCTCACGCACACCGCGCCGCGGCCCTCGATCGAGATGAAGGGCGGGACGACGTTCCACTTCCGGGACGCGCCGGTCGAGGAGGTGCTCGCCGAGGCCACCGCGGCGGCGGGGGGCCTCGACGTACGCGTCGGTGGCGGCTCCCGCACGGCGCGCGCGTTCCTGCGCGCCGGCCTGGTCGACGACCTGCACCTGCTGGTCGCCCCGGTCTTCCTCGGTCGAGGGGACCGCCTGTGGGACCACCTCACCGGCATCGAGGCGACCCACGCGGTGACCACGGAGGTCGCCGAGAGCGGCGAGATCCACGTGACGCTGAGGCGCTCGTGACGCCCGGGCGCCGGCTGGCCCGGGCAGGGTTCACCCTCACCCGCGACTACCCCGCGGAGCCCGCGCGCGTCTGGGACGCCTTCGCCGACGAGCAGCAGAAGCTGCGCTGGTGGGGCTCGCCGGACGTCATCGAGCCTCGTGAGTGGGCCTTCGACTTCCGCGTCGGCGGCCGCGACGTGGCAGAGGGGAAGTTCCACGACGGCCCGGTGACGCGCTACGAGGCCACCTACACCGACATCGTCGAGCACGTCCGCATCGTCACGACCTACGACATGTGGCTCGACGGCGTGCACATGTCGACGTCGGTGGCGTCGCTGGAGTTCGAGCCGCTCGACGAGGGGACCCGGTTCACGCACGTCGAGCACGGCGTCTTCTTCGACCAGTTCTGGGCAGACGGGGCAGGGCGCGAGGTCGGTACGCGGGGGCTGCTGGACGCGCTGGGTGCCTACCTCGCCTGACCGGCTCGTCCGCCGCTACGGTGCGGGCATGGCCGTGGAGCTGCCGGAGCTGGTGGTCGCCGACCAAGGGGCGTGGCGCGCCTGGCTCGCCGAGCACGCCGACGACGAGCCCGGGGTGTGGCTCGTGCTCGCGAAGAAGGGCACGACCGAGCCGACGAGCATGAGCTACGACCAGGCGCTGGAGGAGGCGCTCTGCCACGGCTGGATCGACGGGCAGGTCAAGCGGCGCGACGCGGGGACCTTCCAGCAGCGCTTCACCCCGCGCAGGGCGCGCAGCGCGTGGTCGCGCCGCAACACGACCATCGTGGCGCGGCTCGTCGACGAGGGTCGCATGCAGCCCCGCGGCCTGGCGGAGGTCGAGCGCGCTCGGGCCGACGGGCGGTGGGACGCGGCGTACGCAGGGCCCGCCGCGATCGAGGTCCCGCCCGACCTCGCGGCCGCGCTGGCCGCCGAGCCGGCAGCTCAGGCCGCCTTCGCCGGCCTGAGCAGCCAGAACCGCTTCGCGGTGCTCTACCGGCTGGGCACGGCCAAGCGGGCGGAGACGCGGGAGCGCCGCATCGGCGAGTTCGTGGCCATGCTGGCGCGGGGCGAGACGTTCTACCCGCAGGGGCCGCGAGCTGGGGCCCGGCGTGACGGTGACTAGCAGTCCCAGGGCGTGTGGAGGTCGCCGACGGAGGTGACCACCGTGCGCCGCCCACGCTCGCTGAACTCGACGTCGACGTGCCCCGTCACACCGGCCAGGGCGCCGCTGCCGCTGATGGGGTTCCGTGCTGAGCCACGCCTCGACCTGCGTCTCGTCCTCGGTGAGCAACCGCAACGGTAGGCAGTCCGCGACCCGCCGGACCTGCAGACTGGTGCAGTGCGCACCTTCGACGCGCTGGTCGCGGAAGCGGCCGCGGCTGACGTCACGGGGTGGAGCTTCGCGTGGCTCGACGGCAGGGCCACGGAGGAGCGGCCGCCCTGGCAGTACGCCCGTGTGCTCGCCGAGCGGCTGGCCACCGCGACGGCCGCTCTGGACATCGACACCGGCGGCGGGGAGGTGCTCGCCGAGGCGGGGGTCCTGCCGGCGCGCATGTGCGTGACCGAGGGGTGGCCGCCGAACCTCGCCCGCGCGCGCGAGCGTCTCGAGCCCCGCGGCGTCGAGGTGCACCAGACGCAGGACGGTGGCGCGCTCCCCTTCCCGAACGAGTCGTTCGACCTGGTCACCTCGCGGCACCCGGTCCGGCCCGACTGGGCGGAGGTCCACCGGGTGCTGCGGCCGGGTGGCACCTACCTCGCCCAGCACGTCGGGCCTGCGTCGGCGTTCGAGCTGATCGAGTTCTTCCTCGGGCCGCTGCCCCGCCAGCGCCTGGGTCGCGACCCGCAGGTGGAGGCGCGGCAGGCGCGGGCGGCCGGCCTGACGGTCACCGACCTCCGGACAGCCCGCTGCCGGATGGAGTTCTTCGACGTCGGCGCCGTCGTGTGGACGCTGCGCACGTGCGTCTGGTGGGTGCCCGACTTCACCGTCGAGCGCTACCGCGACAGGCTCCTGGAGCTGGACGCCCGGATCCGTGCGGAGGGCTCGTTCGTCGCCCACTCGAGCCGGCACCTGGTCGAGGCGGTGCGCTGACCGTGGTGCAGGCACCACGCGAGACGTGCACGCACCACATCTCGTCGGGGCGCGCACCACGTCGACATCGTGGTGCGTACGCCGTCGCCGCGACCACACTCGAGACGGCATCGTCATGTCAGCCGGGGGAACGGCCCGCGGCACCGAACCGGAGGACATGTCATGCCACCGAAGACCACCGCTCGCCGCGCCCGCATCCTGGGCGTCTTCAGCGCCGGCGCCGCAGCAGCGGCCCTCGTCGCCCCCGCCGCCGCCTCGGCGACCACGACCTGCGCGAGCGCCTCGTGCATCGTCAACTTCGAGAGCCAGCGCAGCGGCCTCTCGACGTCGGCGTCGTTCGACACGACGGTGCCGACGAAGGACGCCATCCGCGTCTACAAGGACGGGACGCTGGTCGCCACCGGCGTCAACCCGACCATGCGGCTGCACCACGAGCTCAGCTCGCCCGCGGTGCTCACGCCGAACACCGCCTACACCTGGCACGTGACGGTGACCGACGCGCAGGGCAACACGCAGGAACGGGTCGGCACCACGACCACGAAGCACCGCAACCTGCTCGTCTACGTCCAGACGATCACCGTCACGAAGGACTCCGACTCGGGCAGCGCGGGCGAGTTCCGCACCGACTTCAAGGTGGGACCGACCGCCGTCCACTCGCTGATGGTCCCGACCTCGATCGAGAGCGGCACGACGGTCAACGCGACCCAGTTCATCAGCCTGCCGGACGCGCCGGCCAGCACGGCCGTCAAGACCGAGATGTTCGACACCGACGTCTCGAACCCGCGGCTGCCGTGGATGGACGACTGGACCTACTACGGCAGCCACCCCTTCTGGACGACCGGGTCCTCCTGGGCGGCCGACTGGTCGACCGCGTCGACCACCCTCGACACGCTCACCGAGACCAAGGCGTACGTGCCCTTCCAGGCGCAGGTCGACGGCCCCGTGGGCTTCGTGGTGCGCGGGCAGTACCTGGTCTCCTACAGCTGAGCCCCGGTGCTCCCCGCCGTGCCGGATGCGCCTGAAGACGCGCGCGAGCGCCTGTGGTGCAGCAGAGTGGCGATCATGACCGAGCGCATCCGAGTCGTGATGGCCGAGGACAACCTGCTCGTGCGGGAGGGTGTGCGGGGCATCCTCGCCGCCGAGCCGGGGCTCGAGCTCGTCGCGGTCTGCGCCGATGCGACCGAGCTGAGGTCCGCGGTCGCGGCGCACGACCCCGACGTGGTGGTGACCGACATCCACATGCCGCCGCTGCTCGACGACGACGGGATCGCGGTCGCGCGCGAGCTGCGGCGCGACCGGCCGGGCACCGGTGTCGTCGTCCTCTCCAGCCGCGACGACCCCCAGCACGCCCTGGACCTGCTCCAGGAGGGGGCGGCGGGGCGTGCGTACCTCCTCAAGGAGCGGGTGGCCGAGCCGGGCCAGCTGGTCGCCGCCGTGCAGGAGGTGGCCCGGGGCGGCTCGGTCATCGACCCGCGGGTCGTCGAGTCGCTGCTGGGTGCCGGCAGCCGGCCGCGTACGCCTGCGGGGCCACGGCTGGGCCTGCTCAGCCCCCGTGAGCGCGAGGTCCTCGAGCTGATGGCGACCGGTGCCAACAACGCAGCGATCGCAGCTCGTCTGCACGTCACGGTGCGCGGCGTCGAGCGGCACATCAACGCGCTGTTCGGCAAGCTCGGCCTGGGCGCGGAGCCGGACTACCACTCGCGGGTGCGCGCAGTGCTGCTCTACCTCGCCCAGTCCTGACGGGGCGCTCGAGACCCTTGCGCCGGACGGGTGCTGTCTGCTTACTATGAACGTAGTACCGGCATGGCGCTGGGACGGGTGCGGCGGTCGGGGGCTCGATGGACCGGAGCAGTGAGACGGGCAGTGGTGCGGACGCGGTGCTCGACGCGTCCATGGACGCTGTGGTCACGGTCGACGCGGAGGGCCGCATCCGCTCCTGGAACGCGTCGGCCGCAGTGATGTTCGGCCGTGAGGCGGCGAGCGTCCTGGGGCGCGAGCTCGCCGAGACGGTCGTGCCGCCCGAGCTGCGCGACGCCCACCGGGCCGGCCTGGCCCGCGTGGCCGCCGGTGACCCGGGCCGCTTCGGCAGGCGCATCGAGACGGTCGGGCAGCGCGCCGACGGCACCCGCTTCCCGGTCGAGCTCACGATCTGCCGGGTGGAGCGCGACGGCAGGACCGTCTTCGTCGGCTTCCTGCGCGACATCACCGAGCGCGCCCGCATGCTGGCCGACCTGCGCGAGAGCCGCATGCGCCTGATGCGCGTCTCCGACGACACCCGGCGCCGGCTCGAGCGCGACCTGCACGACGGTGCTCAGCAGCACCTCGTCGCCCTCGCGATCTCGCTGTCCAGCGTCCGGGCGCGCGTGACGCACGACCCCGACGCCGCGGCCGCGATCCTCGACGAGTCGCTCGGGCGGCTGCGTGACGCCATCGACGAGCTGCGCCAGCTCGCACGAGGGGTGCACAGCGGGGTCCTCACCGAGCGCGGACTCGCGGCCGCGGTCGCGCACCTCGCCCGCCGCTCGCCGCTCGAGGTGGTCGTCTCGCTCGACGTCCCCGGGCGGCTCCCGCCGCTGGTCGAGACCTCGGTCTACTTCCTGGTGGCCGAGGCGCTGACGAACGCGACGAAGTACGGCGCCCACCGGGTGGACGTCGCACTCGCCCTGTCGGGCGACGTGCTCGAGGGCACGGTCCGCGACGACGGCCCGGGCGGGGCCGACCCCGCCAAGGGCACCGGTCTGGCCGGCATGAGCGAGCGGCTGCGGGCGCTCGACGGCACGGTGTCGGTCGAGAGCCCGCGGGGTGCCGGGACGGTCGTCCGCATCACCGTGCCCCTGGGCGCACGCTCGGGCGCACCGGCGCTGGCAGGCGCGTGAGCCGGCGCGACCAGGTGCTGGAGGCAGCCATCGGCGTCACGGCGGCAGGCGGCGTACGCGCGCTGACGCACGGCAACGTCGACCGGGCCGGCGGCCTCCCGAACGGCACCACGTCGAACTACTTCCGGTCGAGGACCGCGCTGCTCGTCGGCACCCTCGAGCGGCTGGGGGAGGGGATGGCCGCGGTCATCGGCGACCTGGGGACGGTGACCGTGCGCAACGCGTCCGACGTCGCCCAGGTCCTCGGGGCCAACCTGGGAGCGGCGCTCGGCCCCGGCCGGGTGGCCGCCGGAGCGCTCGCCGCGCTGTTCACCGAAGCGGCCGTCGACCCGTCGCTCCGCGAGGTCGCGGCGCGTACGAACCGGCTCTGGGCGAGCGCCATCGCCGACATGCTCCGAGCGGCCGGCGTCACCGACGACGTCGAGATGAAGGCCCGCTACCTGCTCTCCTACGGCAACGGCCTGGTCGTCGACCAGCTCGCCCTCCACGACGACGACTTCGACCCGGTCGCGGCCATGGCCGCGGCGATGCGAGGCTTCGGCTCGTGAGCGCCGGCATGCCCGATGAAGGCCCGTTCTTCCACGGCACGGTGGCGGACCTGCGCCCCGGCGACCTGCTGACCGCGGGGCGCCGGTCGAACTACCGCCCCGAGGTCGTCATGAACCACGTCTACTTCACCGCACTGGTCGACGGGGCGGGGCTCGCGGCCGAGATCGCCTCCGAGCTCGCGTCCGACCACCCCGCGCCGCGCGTCTACCGCGTGGAGCCGACGGGGCCCTTCGAGGACGACCCCAACGTCACCGACAAGAAGTTCCCCGGCAACCCTCTGCGCTCCTACCGCAGCAGCGATCCCCTGCGCGTGGTCGCCGAGGTGACGGGGTGGACCCGCCTGACGTCCGAGGCGCTGCAGGTGTGGCGCGAGCGCCTGGCGCGCCTGCGCACCGGCCAGGCCGGCGACATCGTCAACTAGCGCCCTGTGTCCGAACGCGCGCGCCGCCGACCTGCGGTCGAGCGGGGCTGCGCTCGGACACGTTCGACCGAACGGGTGACGCCCGTCGGCTCAGATCGCCCTGTGGTTGGGCCGATCAGGTGAGTGCTGGCCCACGGACGGGCCGGGAACAGGTCTTCACGGAGGAAATTCTCATGGCACTGCGCGTCAACACCAACATCGCTGCGATGAACGCCTACCGGAACCTCACGGTGACGGACGGCCAGATGTCGAAGTCGTTGGAGAAGCTGTCGAGCGGATTCCGGATCAACCGGGCCGCGGACGACGCGGCCGGTCTCTCGATCTCAGAGGGGCTCCGGTCGCAGATCGGAGGTCTCAAGGTCGCATCCCGCAACGCCCAGGACGGCGTGTCCGTCGTGCAGATCGCTGAAGGCGCGCTCTCGGAGAGCCACGCCATCCTCCAGCGCATGCGCGACCTGGCCGTGCAGGCGTCCTCGACCGGCTCGCAGGACAGCAGTGCCCGCACCGCCGCCAACACCGAGGTGCAGCAGCTCACGGCCGAGCTGACCCGCATCTCCAGCACCACGAAGTTCGGCTCGCAGCAGCTGCTGAACGGCTCGTTCACCGGGACGTTCCAGGTCGGCGCCAACGCCGGCGAGACCATCGACGTCAACAGCATCGGTGACATGAGCGCCTCCGGCCTCGGCGTCACCGGGCTGGACCTGGTGGGCAGCGCCTCGGCGGCGCTGGCCTCGATCGACACGGCCATCTCGACCGTGTCGAGCACCCGGTCGACGCTCGGTGCGTTCCAGAACCGCTTCGAGCACGCGATCAACAACATCAACGTGTCCGTCGAGAACCTCTCGGCGTCGGAGTCGCGGATCCGCGACACCGACATGGCCGAGGAGATGACCAAGTTCACCAGGAACCAGATCCTCTCCCAGGCCGGCACCTCGATGCTGTCGCAGGCCAACCAGTCCTCCCAGGGAGTGCTGAGCCTGCTCAAGTAGCCCTGCTCCAGCAGCACGGCGACGAAGGGCCCGCAGCGACGACGCTGCGGGCCCTTCGTGCGTCCGGCGCGGGTGCGCAGCCGCACCGGTAGCGTGCCCGGATGGACCTCGACGCCGTGGCCCGCGGCGCGGCCGACGACGCGGGCGGGCTCGACCCGGCGCTGCTCGGCGACTTCCTCCCCACGGTCGTGGGTGCGGCGCAGTCGGGTCGCACGCTGCGGCGCGCCCAGCTCGACCGCTACGGCGAGCGCGGGGCGGAGGCCGCCCGCGCCGGGGTGCCGCTGCGCGCGCTGGTCGACCTCTACCTCTCGGCCAGCTGGCGGCTGTGGGGCGAGCTCGACGTCGTGCAGCAGGGCAGCGCCGAGCAGGTGCGCGCCGCCGGACTGGCGGTGCTGCGGGCCGCCGACGACGGGGTCGCCGCGCTGGCCGAGGGGTTCCAGCTGGCGCGCGCCGACCTCGTGCGCCGTGAGGAGGTCGAGAGGCGCGACGTCTTGGACGAGCTGCTCGCCGGCGGGGCGGCGGCCACGGCCGCACTGCCCCGGGCGGCCGACATCGGGCTGGACCTGACGAGCCCGCACGCGGTGCTGCTCGCCGCTCCATCTGCCCCGGGCGCCGGGTCCGCACAGGCCGCGGGCGCGGTCGTCGGCCGCCTCGAGCGCGCGCTCGCCGGCCGGCTCGGCGACGCCCAGCCCCTGGTCGCCGTGCGCGAGGGCCGGCTGGTCTGCCTGTTCGCCGCACCCGACGAGCGAGCGGTCGAGCAGGTCTCCGACCGGGTCGCCCAGCTGCTCGCCGGACCGGCCGGCCAGCGCTGGCAGCTCGCGGTCGGGCGCGCGCTGGCGGGGGCCGGCGGCGTACGCGTCTCGTTCGACTCCGCCGCCGACGCGCTCGAGCTCGCGGTGCGCCTCGGGCTCGAGCAGCCGGTCGTGCGCCCGGCCGACCTCGCGGTCTACCGCGTGCTGCTGCGCGACCGCGCGGCGATCACCGAGCTGATCGAGACGACGCTCGGCCCGCTGCAGGGCGTACGCGGTGGTGCCGAACTCCTCGAGACGCTGGTCACCTACTACGCCACCGGAGCCGTCGCGACCGAGACCGCGCGCCGGCTCCACCTCTCGGTGCGGGCGGTGACCTACCGGCTGGCCCGCGTGCAGCGGCTGCTGGGCCGCGACCCGGCCGACCCGGAGCACCGGCTGGCTCTGCACGCGGCCTCGCTCGGTGCCCGTCTGCTGGGCTGGCCGCAGGCGCCTCTCGGCGACTAGCGGTTGCCGACGACCGGCAAGAAAAGGCGGGATGTCGTCCGGCAGCAGCCCTGGCTGCGGGGACTCGGCAAGGGGAGGCTTGAGGCACCACCCCCTCACCTCTCGCAGGAGCACCTCGTGGACGTCCCCTTCTGGCTCTGGCTCGTGTTCGGAGGCACGGTGCTGACGGGCCTCGTCGTCGACCTCGTCGCCCACCGCGGCCCGCACGTCATCGGCTTCAAGGAGGCCGCCCGCTGGAGCGCCGTCTGGGTCGGGCTCTCGCTCGCCTTCGCCGTCCTCGTCGCCGTGGTCGTCGGCCCGGGCGCGGGCGTCGACTTCACGACGGCCTGGCTGCTCGAGAAGAGCCTGTCGGTAGACAACCTGTTCGTCTTCGCCCTGGTCTTCGGCTACTTCGCCGTGCCGCGCGCCTACCAGCACCGGGTCCTGTTCTTCGGCGTGCTCGGCGCACTGGTCTTCCGTGGCATCTTCCTGATGCTCGGCGTCGCCGTCGTCGAGAAGTTCACCGCGGTGCTGTTCGTCTTCGCCGCCGTGCTGCTCTACAGCGCGTGGAAGATGCTCAAGGACGACGACGAGGCATTCGACCCCAGCACGAGCCTCGGCGTACGCCTGCTGCGCAAAGTCGTCCCCGTCCGCGAGGACTACGACGGCACCCGCTTCTTCGTGAAGGAGGCCGGCCGCCGGGTCGCCACCCCGCTGCTCGCCGTGGTCGTCGCGATCGAGGCCGCCGACCTGGTCTTCGCCGTCGACAGCGTGCCCGCCGTGCTCGCCGTCAGCGACAACGCATTCATCGTCTACTCGAGCAACGCGTTCGCCATCCTCGGCCTGCGGGCGCTGTACTTCCTGCTGGCCGGCCTGCTCGAGAGGTTCCACCTGCTCTCGAAGGGCCTCTCGCTGATCCTCGCCTTCATCGGCGTCAAGCTGGTGCTCCAGGCACTGCACAAGACGGTCAGCACCTCGGTGCCCGAGATCCCGTCGCTGGTCAGCCTCGGCGTGATCGTGACCGTCCTCACCGCCTCGGTCGTGCTCAGCCTGCGCCGGCCCGAGGAGCCGGCGGTCGAGCATGACGAGCAGGACGAGCCGGCCGCCGTGCGCTAGTCGCTGGGGTCCTGCTCGGGCTCAGGGAGACCTCACGCAGCGGGGTCGCCCGCCGGGCCGTAGGCCAGGTGGACGATCCCGTTGTCGTAGGAGTCGTGCGCCTGCAGCGCGAGCCGGGTGCGCTCGGAGCCCTCGGGCCACAGCCGCAGCCCCCGACCCAGAGCCACGGGGTAGACGAACAGGTGCAGGGTGTCGACCAGCCCGTCAGCCAGCAGGGCGCGCACGAGCGTGGGGCTGCCGGAGACGTAGATCCCGCCCTCGGTCTCGTCCTTCAGCGCCTGGATCCGCGCCGGGTCGTAGGCACCGAGCAGAGTCGACCGCGACCACTCGACGCTCGGCGCCTGCGACCCCACGACGTACTTCGGGGTGTCGTTGAAGAAGGGCGCGCCCGGGTCGTCGGCGGCCGTGCGGCCCGACCAGGCGGGGGCGAACATCTCGAACGTCGTGCGCCCGAGCAGGATCGCGTTCGACGCCGAGGTCACCGCAGCGAGGGTGTCGCCCATCTCCGGGTCGAAGCCGAACTCGAAGGTCCACCGCGGGTCCTCGACGACCCCGTCGAGGCTGATGAACTCGTGCACCGCGATCTCGCCCATGCAGGCCCTCCCACCAGGCAGGCGCTTCCGACCGGCACTCCAGCGAGCGCCTGGCATCATGGTCGGCCTCAGCGCTCGAGGAGGTCGGATGCCACACCTGTCGTTCGGGTGGCACACCGCTCTCGAGATCGCGCTCGTGCTCATCACGCTCAGCCTGGTGCTCATGCTGCCGCGCACCCGCTGGGCGCGCTTCGCCTCGCTCGCGCTGCGCGAGTCGGCGCTGATGGTGACGCTCTACGGCCTCTGGGGCGTGGTCGGCGCCTACACGCTCACCGACCGCGCGGCCGCCATCTCGCGCGGGCAGTCGATCTGGAAGTGGGAGCGCCGGCTGCACGTGCCGGGCGAGGACTGGCTGCAGAGCTACCTGCTCCCCCACCCCCACCTGACGCAGGTCGCCAACGCCTACTACATCTACGGCCACTTCAACGTGCTGATCGCGATGCTGGCGTGGGTCTGGCTGCGCCACCGCGACGCCTACCCGCGCCTGCGGCTGACCATCATCGTGTTCACGCTGATGGCGACGGCCGTGCAGGTCGTGCCCGTCGCGCCGCCGCGGCTGCTGCCCGGGCACCTGGTCGTCGACACCCCGACGCTCTTCGGCCAGTCGGTCTACGACGCCGGCGGGCTCGGCGCCATCAGCCAGCTCGCTGCCATGCCCTCCATCCACGTCGGCTGGTCGGTGCTGTTCGCGGTCACCTTCATCCGCCTCGGCCGCACCTGGCGCCGCTACCTCAGCGTGCTGCACCCGCTGACCATGGCCACGGTCGTGGTCGTGACCGGCAACCACTACTGGGCCGACGGTGCCGTGTCGGTCGTGCTGCTGCTGCTCACCTTCGCGCTGCTGGCCGGCTGGGACGCCCTGCGCCACCGCGTACGCCGTGGTGCGGGCACTGCGCACCGTCCCGACGAGCGCACGCCGGTCGCCGTCGCCTGAGCGGTTCACCCGGACGAGTGGCGGGCTTTCCTCAGCCGCCTGCACGCTCCACCGATGAGAGGAGTGCTGGCCCACGGACGGGCCGGTGAACAACTTTCAAGGAGGAAGTGCCATGGCACTGCGCGTCAACACCAACGTCGCGGCGATGAACGCCTACCGGAACCTCTCGGTCACCGACGGGCAGATGAGCAAGTCGCTGGAGAAGCTGTCGAGCGGCTTCCGCATCAACCGCGCGGCGGACGACGCCGCCGGCCTCTCGATCTCCGAGGGCCTGCGTTCGCAGATCGGTGGCCTCAAGGTCGCCGCCCGCAACACCCAGGACGGCGTCAGCGTCGTCCAGATCGCTGAAGGTGCTCTCTCCGAGAGCCACGCCATCCTCCAGCGCATGCGTGACCTGGCTGTCCAGGCGTCCTCGACCGGCTCGCAGGACTCGAGCGCCCGTACCGCCGCCAACACCGAGGTGACCCAGCTCTCCGCCGAGCTGACCCGCATCGCGGGCACCACCAAGTTCGGCTCGCAGCAGCTGCTCAACGGCTCGTTCTCCGGCACCTTCCAGGTCGGCGCGAACCAGGGCGAGACGATCGACGTCACCGGCGTGGGCGACATGAGCGCCTCCGGCCTCGGCGTCACCGGCGTGGACCTGGTCAACAACGCCTCAGCGGCGCTGGCCTCGATCGACGCCGCGATCTCGACCGTGTCGAGCACTCGTTCGACCCTCGGTGCGTTCCAGAACCGGTTCGAGCACGCGATCAACAACATCAACGTGGCGACGGAGAACCTCTCCGCGTCGGAGTCGCGGATCCGCGACACCGACATGGCCGAGGAGATGACGAAGTTCACCCGCAACCAGATCCTCTCCCAGGCCGGCACCTCGATGCTGTCGCAGGCCAACCAGTCCTCCCAGGGAGTGCTGAGCCTGCTCCGCTAGTAGTGGTCCTCCGCGACGGCGCGGGGACGCACGACTGACACCCGAAGGGCCCGCAGCAGCTGCTGCGGGCCCTTCGCGTCGTTGCCCGGAGCCCGCGCGGGGGCCCGAGACCACCCGTCTGCAGCAGTGCCGGCCTTTCAGACGCCCGGTGGCCGGGTCGATGAGGTGAGGGTCCGGCCCACGGATGGGTCGGAGTAGCTGCATCTCAAGGAGGAAGTGCCATGGCACTGCGCGTCAACACCAACGTCGCGGCGATGAACGCCTACCGGAACCTCTCCGTGACGGACAGCCAGATGGGCAAGTCGCTGGAGAAGCTGTCGAGCGGCTTCCGCATCAACCGCGCCGCGGACGACGCTGCCGGCCTCTCGATCTCCGAGGGCCTGCGTTCGCAGATCGGTGGCCTCAAGGTCGCCGCCCGCAACACCCAGGACGGCGTCAGCGTCGTCCAGATCGCTGAAGGTGCGCTGGGCGAGAGCCACGCGATCCTGCAGCGCATGCGTGACCTGGCTGTGCAGGCGTCCTCGACCGGTTCGCAGGACTCGAGCGCCCGTACCGCCGCCAACACCGAGGTGACCCAGCTCTCCGCGGAGCTGAGCCGCATCTCGAGCACCACCAAGTTCGGCTCGCAGCAGCTGCTCGCGGGCTCGTTCTCGGGCACCTTCCAGGTCGGCGCGAACGCCGGCGAGACGATCGACGTCACCGGTGTCGGTGACATGAGCGCCTCGGGCCTGGGGGTCACGGGGATCGACCTGGTCAACAACGCCTCGGCGGCGCTGGCCTCGATCGACGCCGCGATCTCGACCGTGTCGAGCACCCGTTCCACGCTCGGTGCGTTCCAGAACCGGTTCGAGCACGCGATCAACAACATCAACGTGGCGACGGAGAACCTCTCCGCGTCGGAGTCGCGGATCCGCGACACCGACATGGCCGAGGAGATGACGAAGTTCACCCGCAACCAGATCCTGTCGCAGGCGGGCACGTCGATGCTGTCGCAGGCCAACCAGTCCTCCCAGGGAGTGCTGAGCCTGCTCCGCTAGCTCCGTCGCGCGCTGACCAGGCGCGCTCGTAGCTCGCACCGCTGGGGGTGGGGAGGGGCCGGCACGGACGCCGGTCCCTCCCCACCGCCATCTCAGGCGGCCGGACCCGAACGCGGGCCGGCTGGACCCACAGGGGGAAGGTCATGGTCGAACCGGTCGACCCGGTGGCACGGAGCTCCGGCGCGTACGCCGGTGGCTGGCCGCGCCAGCCCCAGAGCCCGCCGCCGCCCCCGCCCCAGAGCGCGCCGCCCGGCGCCGCTGCGCCCGCGCCGCACGGCTCCCGGGAAGAGCCCTCGCCGGAGCTCGCCCCGGCCTCGCAGCTCGACGTGCAGGTCGTGCGCCGCGACAGCCGTGCGGGTGAGATGGGGATCAACGTCGTCCGGGTGCTAAACCCGCGGACCGGCGAGCCGATCTACCAGTCACCACCCGAAGGCGTGCTCGTCATGCTCGAGTCAGCGCTGTGGCGCCTGCGCAAGAAGGACAGTGATGGCTAGCGGCATCGACGGACTCGTCAGCGGTCTCGACACGACCTCGCTGATCAACTCGCTGATCAGCGCGGAGTCGACGACCCAGAACCAGCTCAAGTCGCGCGTCAGCGACCAGCAGCTGGCGATCTCGAGCTACCGCACCGTCAACACCTCCATGTCGTCGCTCATGACGGCGGCGCAGGCGATGAGCAGCTCCACGGCCCTCGACGTCATGAGCGCCACCTCGAGCAGCACCGACGTCGCCGCCAGCGTGACCAGCTCGGCCAAGGCGGGCACCTTCGACTTCAAGCTGCTCCAGACCGCCAAGAGCGAGGTGCAGCTCTCGGACTCCTTCGGCGGCCTCGGCGACGCGGCCACCACCGGCTCCGCCGTGACCGTGACCGTCGGCGGCAAGGCGATGCCCGACCTCACGCCCAAGGACAGCAGCCTCGGCTCCCTCGTCGACGCCATCAACGGCCGCTCCGACCTCGGGCTGCGCGCCGCCGCGATCTCGATGGGCGACGGCACCTTCCGGCTCCAGGTCTCCAACAGCAAGACCGGCGAGGCCGGCGCCTTCAGCCTCGGCGGCCTCACCTCGGCGATGACCACGACGCAGCCCGGCCAGGACGCGAAGATCGCGCTGGCGGGCGCCTCGACCGCGGTCGTGCGCTCGTCCACCAACACCTTCAGCAACGTGACGCCCGGGCTCACGTTCACGGTGAAGCCCACGGCGGTCGCCAACCAGGACATCTCGCTCTCGGTGTCGCAGGACGCCGACACCGTCACCAGCAACATGCAGAAGCTGGTCGACGCGGCGAACGCGGCGATCTCCACGATCACCGCCCAGACGAAGTACGACGCTGCCAACAACAAGGGGTCACCGCTCAGCGGCGACTTCACCGTGCGCCAGCTCTCGCAGCAGATCACCTCGGCGATCGGGCTGTCCGCCACCGGCGGCATGTCGGCGGCCGACGCGGGCGTCCAGCTCTCGCGCGACGGCAAGCTGACCTTCGACAGCGCCAAGTTCAAGGCGACGCTGGCCAGCAACCCCGACGGGCTCAAGAAGCTCCTCGGCGCCACCGCGACCACCGACAACCCCGCCATCACCTTCTCCTCGGCGACCCAGCGCACCCAGCCGGGCACCTACACCGTGTCCGTCAGCGCGCTGGCCGACAGCTCCACCGGCGCCGGCGTGACCGGCACGATCAGCCCGGTGGGCAAGCCCGCGCTGGGTACCACGGGGGCGGGCAACGTGCTCACCGTCACCGACCTCGACTCCTTCGGCGCCGGCCTGTCGGTCAACGCCACGGCCACCGGCACGGCCACGATCACGGTGAACGCGGGCCTGGCCCAGCGGTTGGCCAACGTGGCGCAGGCGGCGACCGACTCGTCGAACGGATCGCTCACACGAGCGATCAACGGCCGGCAGAGCTCGGTCGATGACCTCAACACGCAGATCGCCAGCTGGGACGTCCGCCTGGCCGACAAGAAGACCTCGCTGCAGAAGCAGTACAGCGCCCTCGAGGTCGCGCTCGGCAAGCTCAAGGACCAGGGCAACTGGCTCGCCGGCCAGCTCGCCGGCCTGGGCTAGTCCAGCCCCTCACCGCACCCGCTCCCCGAACTCCGAAGGACTCCCCGATGTACGCGAACGCGTCCCGCCGCTACGCCGACGACGGCATCCTCCACGCGAGCCCGGCCCGGCTGCTCACCATGCTCTACGACCGGCTCGTGCTCGACCTCACCCGCGGCGAGAACGCGCAGCGCAGCGGCGACCTCGACGTCGCGCACGCCCAGCTCACGCACGCCCAGGACATCATCACCGAGCTGCGGGTCACGCTGAAGCTCGACGTCTGGGAGGGTGCCGCCGGCCTGCACGCGCTGTACGGGTGGTGGCTGACCGAGCTGCTCGGCGCCAACGTGCGCCGCGACCCCGAGCGCACCGCCGCCGTCCGCCGCCAGGTGGAGCCGCTGCGCGACGCGTGGCACGAGGCCGCCAAGGCCGCCGCTCCCGCCCTCGCCAGCGCGTGACCCGCCGTGTCACCGGAGCGGAGCCCCGCCGTCGGGGCTGAGTGGTCGCACGCGTGGAGCGCGGCGCTCGACGACCTCGAGCTCGAGGTCGACCGTGCCGAGGCGATGCTGCGCGCCGACGCGCTGCCCGCTGCCGGGCTGCCCGGTGAGACGACCTGGCGCCCGCCGGCGCTGCCGCCGATCCCGCCCGACATGGTCGAGCGCGCCCGCGGCATCCACGCCCGCCAGCTCGACGTCGCCGCCCGGATGACCCGCCGCCTGGGTGACCTGGGCCGCCAGTCGGCCCTGACCGACCGCATCGAGACCGGGCGCGTGCGCCCCCGCGCCCAGCTGGTGGACCGGGCGTGCTGAGCGTCGTCCTCATCGTGCGCGACGAGGCCGCCGCGCTGCCGGGCGCGCTGCGCTCGCTCGAGCCGCTGCGCGACGCCGGCCTGCTCGACGCCGTGCGCGTGCACGACACCGGCTCGACCGACGCGACCCGCGAGCTCGCCGGCGCCTGGGGCGCGCAGGTCGCCTCCGGCCCGTGGACCGGGGACTTCGCCGCCGCCCGCAACGCCGCGCTCGAGGGCGTCTCCAGCGGCTGGGTGCTCAGCATCGACGCCGACGAGCGCGTCGAGGCCGACGTCGACGCGCTGCGGGCGCTGCTGACGGCGGGGCGCGCCGACGCGTACGCCGTGTCCATCCGCAACGACGCCGACAGCGGCGCCTGGACCCACCGCGCCGAGCGGCTGTTCCGCCCCGCGGTGGCGCGCTGGGAGGGCCGCGTGCACGAGCGGCTGGTGGCGCGTACGGGTGCTGGGCTCCCGGTCGCCGACGTGCCGGCCGGCGTCCTGCACCTCGACCACACCGGCTACGCCACCGGGGAGGTCCGCGCCGCGAAGTCGGTGCGCAACGTCGCCCTGGCCCAGGCCGACCTCGACGCCCTCGCCGCGACCCCCCACCCCGACCCGGCGCGGGTCGCCCAGGTCCTGCTCGACCTCGGCCGCAGCCTGGTCGGCGCCGACCGGCTCCAGGAGGCCGTCGACGCGTTCGAGGCGCTGCGCTCCCTCGCGCCCGGCACGCCGCAGGCGCTCCAGGGCACCGACGCCTTCGCCCGGCTGCTGCTCGGAGCCGGGATGGACTCCGTCGTCCTGCACCTGGTCGGCGAGCTGCGCGCCGGCGGCGCGCCCCGCGCGTACTGCGACTGGCTGGAGGCGCAGGCGCTCGCCCAGCTCGGGCAGGTCGAGCGCGCTCACGACCTGCTCCAGGGCGTCGACGAGGTCGTCGACACCGCCGGCCGCCGCCACCCGCAGGCCCAGCTCGACGAGCTGCGCTCCCTGCTGCGCTCGCTGCGCGCCCGCGTGCCCCAGCCGCGCTGACGCTCGCCCGATCGAGCGAGGTCGAAGGGCTCAAGCCGCGGGTCCCGCGCCCCGACGTTGGTGTGGAGCACGGATTGCTCACTCCACCAGCCAAGGACTCGGCGACCGCTTCCTACCCGGGAGACCTGCGGCCGTGTTTGACGACGTCACGAACGTCACCCTGAAGAGCGCGCTCGACGGGTACGCGATGCGCCAGCGCGCGATCGCGGACAACGTCGCGAACCTCCAGACGCCCCACTTCCTGGCCAACAAGGTCCAGTTCGAGGACGCGCTGCGCTCCGCGGTCCAGTCCGGCGACGCCGGCGCTGCCGCGTCGGTCACCGGTTCGGTCGCCCGCTCGATCGAGCCCACCCGCGAGGACGGCAACAACGTCAACCTCGACGAGGAGACGCTCTCGAGCGCCCAGACCCAGCTGTCCTACTCGCTGATGATGCGCGCGGTCGACGACCAGTTCGGTCTCATCAAGGCCTCGATCGGCGGTGCCGCGTGACCGGGATCTTCAACGCGATCGACTCGGCCGCGAGCGGCGTCACGGTCGACCGCAAGTGGATGGACGCGGTCTCGGACAACATCTCCAACATCAACACCGCACGCCGCACGAGCGAGAACGCCTTCCAGGCGCGGTACGTCGTGGCGCAGGCCGTCGACTACGGCTCCGGCGCGGGTGGTGTGCAGGTGGGCGGCATCGCCCTCGGCGACGCGCAGGGCCGGGTCGTCAGCGACCCGGACAACCCGCTGGCCGACGCGGACGGCAACGTCCGCATGCCCGACATCGACCTCGGCAGCGAGATGACCCAGCTGATCATGGCCCAGCGCGGCTACCAGGCCAACCTCAAGGTCGTCGAGGCCGCCCAGGAGTCCTACCAGGGCGCCATCTCCGTCGGTCGTGGCGTGTGAGCATCGCACCGATCAGCTTCGCCGGCGCGCTCGGCGGGGTCACGAAGGCGGCCGGCGCCGGCGCGGCAGGCGGCGTCGGGGCGGGCTCCGACTCCGGCGCGTCGTTCGGCTCCATCCTCGCCCAGGGCCTGCAGAGCCTGCAGAACGCGCAGACCAAGCAGGACACCCTCGCGGTCCAGGCCGCGACCGGCGACCTCACCAACGTGCACGACTACACCGTCGCCGCCGCCGAGGCCAAGCTCGCCACCTCTCTCACCGTCGCCCTGCGTGACAAGGCTGTCGGTGCCTTCAACGAGATCATGAGGATGCAGGCCTGATGCCGAAGAACCTCAAGCGCATCGCCGACAAGCCGTGGCAGGCGTTCGCTTCCTTCACCCCCGGCCAGAAGGCCGTGACGATGGTGGCCGTCGTCGTGCTGCTGCTCGGCGGCGTCTTCTTCTCGAAGCTGACCGGCGGCACCGCCATGGAGCCGCTCTACGTCAACCTCTCGGCGAAGGACGCGGCCGCGGTCGTCACCCAGCTGCAGAGCTCGGGCGTCGCCTACCAGCTCCAGAACGGCGGCACCACGATCCTGGTGCCCTCCGACCAGGTGTCGGCGCTCAAGCTGCAGATGGCCGGCGCCGGCCTCATCGACGACAGCACCGACAACGGCTACTCCGTGCTCACCGGCATGTCGGTCACCTCCTCGCAGCTCCAGCAGGACGCCGCGCTCAAGCAGGCGACCGAGATCGACGCGGCGAGCACCCTCAAGGCGATCGCCGGGGTGAGCGACGCCCGCGTGACCATCGCGGTGCCCAAGCAGGACGTCTTCTCCGACGACACGCAGAAGCCGACCGCCGCGGTGCTGATGACCATGAAGTCGGGCGCGACGCTGACCAGCTCGCAGGTCAACTCGATCACGCACCTGGTCGCGGCCAGCGTCTCGGGCATGAGCCCCGAGGACGTCACGGTCACCGACGCGGCCACCGGCCGGATGCTGAGCTCGACCTCGGGCAGCGGGGCGGCCAGCGCCGACGAGCGCTCCGCGCAGACGCTCGCCTACCAGGACGAGATGGTCCAGAAGCTGCAGACGCTGCTCGACCCGATCGTCGGGCCCGGCGCCGCGGTCGTCCGGGTCAACGCCGACCTCGACTACGACAACACCAAGACCACGAGCAACACCTACGTCGCGCCGACCGGCACCCCGCTGGCGATCTCCGAGAGCAGCGACGTCGAGAAGTACGCCGGCGACTCCCAGGCCGTCAGCGGCGTCATGGGCCCGGACAACATCGGTGTCAACGGCGCGACGCCGGCACCCGGAGCCACTCCGGGCGCCACGCCCGGCAACGGCTACACCCACGAGAAGTCGGCTCGGGACAACGCGCTCGGCACCGTGCAGGAGGTCAAGGTCAAGGCCCCCGGCGACGTGCGCAAGCTCAGCATCGCCGTCGTGCTGGACGCCTCGGCCGCCAAGTCGGTCAACACCTCGGAGATCCAGTCCCTGGTCACCCAGGCCGCCGGCCTGGACACCAAGCGCGGCGACGCCATCCAGGTCTCGACCATGCAGTTCAACACCTCGGCCGCGACCCAGGCGGCGCAGGCCGCCAAGGCGCAGGCCGCCCTGGCCAGCAAGGGCCAGATGATGAAGTACGCCAAGACCGGCGTCCTCGTCCTCGCCCTGCTGCTCACGCTGCTGATGACCTGGCTGAAGTCGAAGAAGGCACGCACCCGCATGCCGGTCTCGCGCGCCGAGCTCGAGCGGCTCGACGAGCTGGAGCGGCGCAACGCCGAGCTGGAGGCCGAGAAGGCCCAGCTCATGCTGACCGGCGCACCCGGCCAGCTGGCCATCGGCGCGGCCGAGCCCGAGGACGACAACGGCGAGGGGCTCGCCCGGGTCCGGACCGAGATCGGCGAGATGGTCGACAGCCAGCCCGAAGAGGTCGCCCAGCTGCTCCGCGGCTGGCTCGCCGACCGCCGCACCTGACCCCACCCTCCGCCCACGACGTCGTGGTCCCTGGTCGCCCCAGAGCGGCGACCGAGGACCACGACGTCGTGGGGCCCGGGGGCTTGACCGGCACGCCCCGGCTGCCGATGCCCAGGGCATGAGCGCGACGCACGACGCCACGACGACCACGACGGGAGGACTCCGCGGTGCCTGAGATGAACGGTCTGCAGAAGACCGCGATCCTGCTGGTCGGCATGGGCCCCGAGGCCAGCGCCAAGATCCTCTCGAAGATGCGCGAGAACGAGGTCGAGGAGATCACGGCCGAGATCATGCGCATGCGCGACGTCGAGGGCGACGTGGCCAAGGACATCCTCCACGAGTTCCACGGCATCGCGAAGGCGCGCTCGTTCTACGCCCAGGGCGGCTCGAACTTCGCCCGCGAGATGCTCGCCCGCAGCATGGGCGAGGAGAAGGCCACCGAGCTGATGTACCGGCTCTCGGCCGCCGTGGCCGAGCTGCCCTTCCAGTTCCTGCACCGCGCCGACCCGCGCCAGGTCCTCTCGTTCCTCCACGACGAGCACCCGCAGACCATCGCCCTCGTCCTGGCGCACATCAGCGCCGACCAGGCCTCGGTGATCCTGAGCGGGCTCTCGCCCGACATGCAGGCCGACGTCGCCCACCGCATCGCGGTCATGGACCGCACCTCGCCCGAGGTCGTCCGCGCGGTCGAGAACATGCTCGAGCGCAAGCTCTCGTCGGTGCTGCAGCCGGCGGAGATGACCGCGGTCGGAGGCCTCCAGCCGCTGGTCGACATCATCAGCCGCTCCGACCGCTCGACCGAGCGCATGATCCTCGAAGGTCTCGAGGGCCTCGACCGCGAGCTGGCCGAAGAGGTCCGCAGCAAGATGTTCATGTTCGAGGACATCGTGACCATCGACGACAAGTCGATCCAGCTCGTGCTGCGCGAGGTCGAGACCGGCGACCTCGCCGTCGCGCTGAAGGGCGTCCGCGAGGACGTCTCCCACAAGATCATGAAGAACCTGTCGGAGCGCGCGGCCGAGAACCTCGCCGACGAGGTCGAGATGCTCGGCCCGGTGCGCCTCAAGCAGGTCGAGGAGTCGCAGGCCAAGGTCGTGCAGGCGATCCGCAAGCTCGAGGAGAGCGGCCAGCTGGTCATCCGCCGGCCCGGTGGGGGAGGCGACGATGAGTTCATCGACTGAGTTCCTCCCCGGCGTCGAGCGGCGCCCCGCCTTCGACCCCGCGCCCGCCGTGCGCGCCGCGCAGATCGACCAGCGCCTCGCCGCCGCGACCGTCTCGCCCGAGAAGGTCCGCGAGCAGGCGCAGGCCGAGGGGTTCTCGGTCGGCTGGGCCGCCGGCCACCGTGCCGCCGCTGCTGCCGTCGCAGACCAGACCGCGACGCTCATCGCCCAGGAGCAGGCGCGCTACCAGGCCAAGGCCGCGCGCCTCGACGCCGCGCTCGCGGTGCTGGAGCAGGCCGCCGCCGACCTCGCCCGCCGGTCGGCACCGCAGGTCGACGCGGCGTGCGAGCTGATCGCGACCACCGCGTACGACGTCGCCGAGGCGCTCGTCGCCCACGACCTGCGCACCACCCGCACGCCGGGCATGGACGCGGTGCAGCGCGCGCTCGCCGCGGCGCCCGCCGAGGTGTCGCAGGTGCTGGTGCGCCTCAACCCCGACGACGCCGCCACGCTGCACGGGCTCTCGCAGGACGGGCTGCCCGTGGGCACGCACGTCGTCACGCTGGTCGCCGACCCGTCGCTCAGGTCGGGCGACTCGGTCGCCGAGTGTGGAGCAACGACGTTGGACGCGCGGATCGCCCCCGCGCTCGCCCGGGTGAAGGAGATCTTGTCGCCGTGAGCGTGCTGTCGGCCCCTCCGCTGCTGCAGGCGCTGCTCGCCGAGGCGGTCGGGGCCGCGGCTCCGGTCCGCAGCGGCCGGGTCTCGCGCGTCGTCGGCCTGGAGGTCGCGGTGTCCGGCGTCGACGCCGCGGTCGGCGAGGTCGTGTCGATCACCGTCCCCGGCACGCCCGAGCCGCTGCTGGCCGAGGTTGTCGCCCTGGGCGAGCAGTCGCTCTCGTGCACGCCGCTCGGCGAGATGGCCGGCGTACGCGTCGGCTCCCCGGTCGTCGCCCTCGGCGGCGCGCTCCAGGTGCCGGTCGGCCCCCAGCTCCTCGGCCGCGTGCTCGACGGGCTCGGCCGCCCGATGGACGGCGGGCCGGAGCTCGTCGGCGTGCCGTACGCGCCGGTCGCCGGCAGCGCGCCGCACCCCCTGCGCCGTGGCCGGGTCGACGCCTCGCTCTCGCTCGGCGTGCGCGCCATCGACACCCTGACGCCCATCGGGCGCGGGCAGCGCATGGGCATCTTCGCCGGCTCCGGCGTCGGCAAGTCGACGCTGCTCTCGATGATCGCGCGCGGCACCGAGGCGCAGGTCAGCGTCGTCTGCCTCGTCGGCGAGCGCGGCCGGGAGGTGAGGGAGTTCCTCGAGAACGACCTGGGCCCCGAGGGCCTGGCCCGCTCGGTGGTCGTCATCGCCACGAGCGACGAGCCGCCCATGGTGCGCCTGCGCGCCGCCTTCACGGCTACGCGCATCGCCGAGTCGTTCCGCGACGCCGGCGCCGACGTCGTGCTCATGATGGACTCGCTCACCCGCGTGGCGATGGCCCAGCGCGAGGTCGGCCTGTCGGCCGGCGAGCCGCCCACGACCAAGGGCTACCCGCCGAGCACCTTCGCCCTGCTGCCCAAGCTGCTCGAGCGCGCCGGGCCGGGCGAGGCCGGCAGCATCACCGGGCTCTACACCGTGCTCGTCGACGGCGACGACCACAACGAGCCCATCGCCGACGCGGCCCGCTCGATCCTCGACGGCCACCTCGTGCTGACCCGCAAGCTGGCCACTGCAGGCCACTTCCCCTCGATCGACGTGCTGGAGTCGATCTCCCGCGTCGCAGGCGCCGTCACCAACCCGGGCCAGAAGCTCGCGGCCGGCGAGATGCGCCGGCTGCTGGCCGCCCACCGCGACGCCAAGGACCTCATCGACATCGGCGCCTACTCGCCGGGCAGCAACCCCGAGGTCGACCGCGCCGTCGCGCTGCTGCCTCAGCTGCTCGGCTTCCTCCAGCAGGAGGTCTCCGACGTCACCCCCGCCGCCGAGGCGTGGGACCGGCTCCAGACGCTGATCGCGGGAGGCTGACGTGGCCCGCCGTTCCCCGCTCGCGACGCTGCTCCGCGTACGCCGCATCCAGGAGGACATCGCCCGCGCCGAGGTCGTCACGGCCCGGGCGCTCGCCGTGCTCGCCGAGGAGAACGCCGCCGCGCGCGAGGCCGCCGCCACCCGGTCCGGCCCGGTCGACGGCGACCCGCGCACGTTCGTCGCCAGCCTGGTGGCCGGACGGTCGTACGCTGCGGACGCCTTCGCCGCCCGCCGCCGCGCCGTCGAGGCGCGCGCCACCGTCGACACCCGCCTCGCCGTCTGGTCGGAGGCCGCCGGCCGGGCCGAGGGCGTGGACCGGGTCGTCACGCGCCACGAGACAGAGGCCCGCGCCGCGGAGGAGGCCGCCGACGCCGCCGAGCGCGACGACCTCGCCTCGGTCGCGCGCCGCCGCCGCGCCGCAGCAGAGCAGGACCCGTCGTGAGCGTCGCTGCCGCTGCGCCCTCGGGCATGACCGACGTGCAGGCCCGCATCGCGGCCATCCAGGCCCGCATCGGCACGCTGGCCGCCGGCGGCAACGTCGCGAAGCCGCTCTCGGGCTCGCTGGGCCTCACCGCGTCGGCCGCCACCGGCAGCTTCTCCGACAGCCTGGCCTCCGCGCTCGGCTCCTCCGACCCGTCGTCGGACGGGTCGGAGGGCTCCGACGGCGTGCTCGGGCTCGGCAGCAGCAGCGCCCTCGGCGTCGGCGCCCTCGGCTCGACCGCCGGAGTCAGCGGCACCGCGTCGGCGACCGGCGCGGGCTCGACCGGCTCGGTCGCTGTCTCGCTGGCCAAGGACTACCTCGGCATCCCCTACCTGTGGGGCGGCACCGACCCCGCCAAGGGGCTCGACTGCTCCGGGCTCACCAAGCTCGTCTACGGCAAGCTCGGCGTCACCCTGCCGCGCGTCAGCGCCGACCAGTCGAAGGTGGGGGAGAAGATCCCCTCGCTGGCGCAGGCCCAGCCGGGCGACCTGCTCTTCTTCCACTCGCCGGTGACCCACGTGGCGATCTACGCCGGCGGCGGCAAGATGGTCGAGGCGCCGCACACCGGCGCCAAGGTGCGCGTCTCCGACGTGTGGGCGACGCCGTCGGTGATCCGGCGGGTGCTGCCCTCGGGTCCCTCGGCCACGGCGGCGACCGGCGCGGCGGGTGCACTGACCGGCACGCCGTACTCCGCGCTGTTCCAGTCGGAGGGCGCCCGCGCCGGCGTCTCACCGGCGCTGCTCGCCGCGGTGGCCAAGACGGAGTCCGGCTTCCGCAGCGACGCGACGAGCCCGGCGGGGGCCGTGGGGCTCATGCAGCTCATGCCGTCCACGGCCGCCGGGCTCGGGGTCGACCCGAGCGACCCGCGCCAGGCCGTACGCGGTGCTGCGACGCTGCTCGCCGGTTATCTCAAGGACTACTCCGGAGACGTCGACACCGCTCTTGCGGCGTACAACGCAGGACCTGCGGCTGTGCGCTCGTACGGCGGCGTCCCGCCGTACGGAGAGACGAAGGCATACGTCGCCAGAGTGCGCGCTGCCATGCAGGAGGTTTCCACGTGACGATGCTGCCCGCGCCCCTGACCCTGCCCGCGCCTGCGGGTGGGGCAGCGCCGAAGAAGGCGGCATCGCCGGCCGGCGGCACGTCCCTCGGGCACCAGCAGGCGGGAGCGCGTGCGCACGGGCACGCGCACGCGTCGCGCAACGCCGCCCCGACCGGGCGGGGCAAGGCCGCAGCCTCCGACGAGCAGGACCACACGGCGGCTGAGGCCGCCGACGGCAAGGACTTCGCCTCGGTCGTGACCGACCTCATGGCCTCGCTGGCCGACGCCCAGAGCGACACCGCGCCGGCCGGCTCGGCCGCCGCCGGGGTCACCGCCGGTGCCGCCGCCGCTGCGCCCGTCGTCCCGGTGGCCGTCCCCGCGGACGCGGCACCGGCCGCTGCGCCGCCCGTCGCCTCCGCTCCCCAGCCGATGCCGGTCCAGCTGGCGCGTGCGCAGGCGGTCCCGCCGCCCGGTCCCGCGCCGGCGACCGAGCCCGTCCCCGCGACCGTCCCGGCCGCGGCTCCGGCCGCTGCTGCGCAGCCGGTCGCCGGCGTCACCGCCGAGCCGCAGGCCGCAGCCGCGGTCCCGACTGCGGAGCAGACCACCCAGCCCACGCCGACCACCCAGCCCACGCCGACCACCCAGCCCACCCCGACCACCCAGGCCGCCGGGCCGGTGCCGGCGACCCGCGCGACGCGTACGCCGCAGCCCCCGGCCCGTCAGGCGACCACCGTGGCGACGGCGACGGTGGCCGCGAGCTCCGCTCCCGCTGCAGCCCCCGGTCCCGACCGGGCGCCCGCAGCGCTGCAGGTGCCGGTCGCCCCGACCGCTGCCGCCGTCCCGGCGGCCGCGGCCGCAGACGTACCGGACCCTGCGGCCGCCCCGACGCAGCCGGGCGCTGCGCCGGTCGCGACGACCCCCGTGCCCGCCGCAGCTGCAGCACCCGCGTCAGCGCAGACGCCCACGACGCCGACGGTCGACCCCGCCCGCGCACCCCGTGAGCACGCGGCCGACGCCACCACGGCGGTCGCGTCGCCCGGACCTGCCGCTCCCGCGCCGGCGGCCGACCCCGCCGCACCGCAGGCGCCGGCACCCGCCCTCCACGAGCAGGCGCCGCAGGCCCCCGCGCCGACCCTGCCGGCGCACCTGGCCGCACCCGCCCCCGTGACCGGGACGACGGCGGCCACGCCGGCGAACCCGACGGTGCTGGCGCCCTACGCGACGCCCACCGAGGTCTCGGCCCAGATGCTGGCGGCGGTCGCGCCGCTGCGCCACTCGCCCGACGGCGTGCACCGCATGGTCCTGCAGCTGCACCCGGCCGAGCTCGGCGCCGTGCAGATCACCGCAGAGCTGCGGGAGGGCACCATCCACCTCCAGCTCCACGGCGCCACCGAAGTGGGGCGCGACGCCCTCCGCGGCTCGCTCGACGACCTGCGCCGCGACCTCAGCGACGCCGGCATCACCGCCGGGTCGCTCGACGTCGGCGGCGAGTCGGCCGGATCGTGGTCGCGCGAGAGCGCGAGCGGCGGCGCCGGCCAGCCCGGGGACGGCGGCGACGGCCGCGGCGCGTCCCGCTCCGGGCAGCAGCGTCCCACCGACGACGCGCGTCACTCTCGCGTGTCATCAAGCCAGAGCGACGCGGCACCGAACCTCTCTGCAGGAAGTCGAGCACTCGACATCCGGGTCTGAGAGGAGACGGGTCATGGCGGTCGCACCGACGAGCAGCTACACGCCGATCGCCGACGTCCTCGGGGCGAAGGCACCGAGCGAGCAGAAGCCCAAGACCTCGAACGACGAGCTCGACAAGGACGCGTTCCTCAAGCTGCTCGTCGCCCAGCTGAAGTACCAGGACCCGAGCAAGCCGATGGACAGCTCGGAGTTCATGGCGCAGACAGCGCAGTTCACCTCGGTCGAGAAGCTCACGACCATCGCCGAGGGCCAGGCCTCGATGATCGCCGCCTCGAACTTCCAGGCGGCCAGCTCGATGGTGGGTCGCAGCGTGACCTACCCGGGCGCCGACAACGTCGACGTGACAGGCGTCGTCAGCTCTGCCCGCTTCAGCGCCGACGGACCGGTGCTTCGTGTCGGGGACAAGGATGTTCCGCTCACCTCCGTCAAGGAGGTGACGGCCGCGCCCGCAACGGCGTAGTCGTCCCGGCACACAGCCGGAAGCCCCACACTCCGAAAGCCCAGTCCGAACCGCAGGGAGCACCCCATGCTGCGCTCACTCTTCACCGGCATCAGCGGGTTGAAGCAGCACCAGACCATGATGGACGTCACCGCGAACAACATCGCGAACGTCAACAGCGCCGGCTTCAAGTCCTCGAGCACCGTCTTCGAGGACACCCTGAGCCAGATGATGCGCTCGGCCGGCGCGCCGCAGGACGGCATCGGCGGCACGAACCCCTCGCAGGTGGGCCTGGGCGTGCGCCTCGGCGGCATCTCGACGAACTTCAACCAGGGCTCGACGCAGTCGACCGGCCGCTCGACCGACCTGATGATCCAGGGTGACGGGTTCTTCGCCATCAAGCAGGGCAGCGAGAACATGTACACCCGCAACGGTTCCTTCTCGTTCGACCAGGACGGCCGGCTCGTCACGAGCTCCGGCGGCCTGGTGCAGGGCTGGAGCGGCGTGAACGGCGCCATCGACAAGAACGGCGCCGTCGGCGACATCCAGCTGCCGACCGGGTCGCTGCTCGCGCCGAGCGCGACGGCCAACGCGTCGTGGAAGGGCAACCTGCCCGCCGACAGCACCGACCCGATCAACGGCAAGGACACCTACTACGACCCGCAGGGCAACTCGCACGAGATCGTCTACTCGCTCACCAAGGGCGCGACGACCGGCACGGGCACCGCGGCCGACCCCTACATCGACAACTGGTCCGTCTCCGTCAAGATCGACGGCACCGACACCACCACGCCGGCCGCCAACCTCGCGCTGAAGTTCGACAAGGCCACCGGCACGCTGGTCGGCCCGGCCGCCGCGGGCACGCCGCCCACCCAGGCGCTCACCATCGCCACCCCGTGGGGCAAGGACGTCGCCCTCAACGTCGGCAAGCTCAAGGAGTACGGCGGCGACAAGACCTTCCAGGTCGAGGCGCAGGACGGCTCGGCGATGGGCTCGCTGCAGTCCTTCACGATCTCCCCCGACGGCACGCTGATCGGTGTCTTCACCAACGGGCTCAAGCAGCCACTGGCCCAGATCGCCACGGCGAACTTCAACAACCCCTCAGGCCTCGAGAAGGTCGGCGGCACGATGTTCCGCGACACCGTCAACTCGGGCACGCCGGAGCTCGGCGCCCCGGGCGGCAGCGGCCGCGGTGCCCTGGTCAGCAACAGCCTCGAGATGTCGAACGTCGACCTCGCCGCCGAGTTCACCAACCTGATCGTCGCCCAGCGCGGCTTCCAGGCGAACTCGAAGGTCATCACCTCCAGCGACGAGATCCTCAACGACCTGGTCAACCTCAAGCGATAGCGCTCCAGCTCAGCAGCAGCCCCTCGCGCCCGACGGCGCGGGGGGCTGCTTCGTACGCGCGCTGCGCCGGCGCCCGCGGGCCCTGGCGCCGCGGGCGCACCACCGCGTACCAGCCCGGCCGCGTTCGCCCGTTCGGGGACGGGCACTTGGGCCCGGGACCTCAGGCCCGGGCGCGCGGCGCCGATGAGGAAGGAGCAGGAGGACCGTACGCGGTCGCCTGCGCCGCCCACGGCGTACCTGCCGTCCGGGCAGCACCGCACCTACCAGGAGAGGGGGACAGGCGATGATCGTGCTGAGCCGGCTCAACGGAGCGGCGTTCGCGCTCAACCCCGACCTCATCGAGCGGGCCGAGTCGAACCCCGACACGGTGATCACCCTCGTCGACGGCACGAAGTACGTCGTGGCCGAGTCGATCCACGAGATCGTCGGGCTCATCCGCGACTTCCGCGCCTCGGTGATCGCCGGCGCGCAGGCGATGGAGGACGGGACCTACCCGCCCGCCGCCCGCCCGGGCGACGAGTCCCGCCGCGACACCGAGCACCGCAGGGGCCACCTCGTGCCGCTGCCGACCCGAGAGGGCTGACCCGTGGACCCCGCAGCCCTCGCCGGCATCGTCCTCTGCTTCGTCTGCATCATGGTGTCGACGATCATGGAGGGCGGCAGCCCGATGTCCATGCTCAAGATCCCGGCCATCATCCTGGTGTTCGGCGGCACCATCGGCGCCTGCCTCGCGTCCGGCATGCTCAAGGACACGATCGGCGCGGTCAAGGCCGCGATCGCTGCGCTGACCGCCAAGGCGATCGACAGCAACGGCGTCGTCGACGACATCGTCAAGCTCGCCGAGCGCGCCCGCCGCGAGGGCCTGCTCGCCCTCGAGGACGCGTCCAAGGACATCGACAACGACTTCTTGAAGAAGGGGTTGCAGATGGCCATCGACGGCACCGACCCCGACGAGCTGCGCGAGATCCTCGAGGCCGAGATCACCGCCAAGAAGGGCGGCGACAAGGCGAGCAAGAACTGGTTCAACGACGCGGGCGCCTACGGCCCGACGATCGGCATCATCGGCACCGTCATGGGCCTCGTGCACGTGCTCGAGAATCTCGACAAGCCCGAGACCCTCGGTGAGTCCATCTCGGGCGCGTTCATCGCGACCCTGTGGGGCGTCTGCTCGGCCAACGTGCTGTGGTTCCCGATCGGCAAGCGCATCGCCCGCATCTCCGAGCTGCAGTGCGCCGAGATGGAGCTCGTCGTCGAGGGCATCCTCGCCATCCAGGCCGGGTCGAACCCGCGCGTCGTCGCGCAGAAGCTCAAGTCGCTGCTGCCCGGTGGCGGCGAGGTCGAGAAGAAGGCGGCGTGACGCCGTGAGCGGGCACGCCGGCCACGCCAAGGGCAAGAAGCACAAGGGCGGGCACGAGGAGGAGCACGAGAACCACGAGCGCTGGGTGCTCAGCTACGCCGACATGCTCACCCTGCTGTTCGTGCTCTTCGTCGTGCTCTACGCCATCAGCTCGGTCAACCAGCAGAAGTTCGACGCGCTCAAGGACGGCATGGCCAAGGGCTTCGGCTCGCCGCTCGGCGGACTGAGCGGCTCGACCGGTGTCCTCAACGACCCGGGCACCCAGCCGCAGGCCGTGGACATGGCCGTCGCGACGGTCACCGGCGCTGCCGGCTCGCCGAGCAAGGCGGCCGTCGACGCGGCGACCAAGAAGCTGCTCGCCAAGCAGCTGGCGGCCGCCTCGGAGAAGGCCGAGAAGCTCGAGCAGCTGAAGGAGAAGCTCGACGCCGAGCTGACCAAGAAGGGGCTGCAGAGCACGGTCAACACGCGGGTCACCGCCCGCGGCGTCGTGGTCACGGTCATCACCAACGAGGTGGTGTTCGAGGCCAACAGCGCGGTGCTGCGCTCGGGCGGGCAGAAGATCATCCACACGCTGGCCCCCGTGCTGCGCACGGTCGACAACGACCTGTCGGTCGAGGGCAACACCGACACCACCATGTCGTCGCCCAAGGGCTACGCCAGCGAGTACAACCTCGCCGGCGACCGGGCGTGCAACGTCGTCAACTACCTCGCCCGGACCGAGCGCATCGACCAGGCGCGCATGACGTGCACCAGCAACGGCAAGCAGAACCCGCTCTACCCGGGCACCAGCGCGGAGGCCAACACCCTCAACCGCCGCGTGGAGATCGTCGTGCTCGCCGATGCGGTCAACAAGGACTCCGCCGACTCGCTCAGCGAGTCGGAGGCCTCGAAGCTGGCTGCAGCCTCGACGTCGGCGGACGCCGACCAGCAGATCGCCGACGAGGTGGCCGCCAACAAGAAGGCCGACGCGGGGACGGGCACCCACTAGCCGCCCGCAACCACCCGTTAGGCGGCTGCGGTCCACCGACCGCGCGGCCGAACTCCCCAGAGAACGACCCCCACCAGCGAAGGAACGCACATCATGGCCAAGGACTCGGCCGAGGAGAAGGAAGCCCCCGCCAAGGGCGGCAAGAAGAAGATGATCATCATCGCCGTCGTGGCAGTGCTGCTGCTCGGAGGCGTCTACAAGTTCGTGCTCGCCAAGCCGTCGGCCGCCGTCGCGACCGAGAAGCCGGCGCCCAAGCCCGGCCCGGTGCTGGTCATCGACCCGATCAACATCAACCTCTCGAGCGGCGCCCTGCTCCGTCTCGGCATGACCCTCCAGCTCACCGAGGGGGCGGCCGGCCTGGCGGAGCCGCTCGACCCGGGCAAGGCGCTCGACTCCGCGATCACGCTGTTCTCGGGCGAGGACATCGCCACGCTGCAGTCGAAGAAGGCGGTCGCCAAGCTCAAGGCCGAGCTGCTCCACGAGATCGAGGAGCGCTACACCCCCGAGAAGGAGACCGGCGCGACCGAGGAGCCGGAGTCGTACGTCATGGACCTCTACTTCACGACGCTGGTCGTCCAGGCGCCCACGTCCTGACGAGCGCCCTCCCGCGGGCGGCACGCCCGCCCGCGGGAGGCCCGATCGAAGTACCCCTTTCGGGCTAACCTCGCCCGCGACCGCTGCCGACACCCTTGTCGTGACAGCAGGACAGACCCCGGGCAAGAGCGGCTCGCGCGTCGGCTCGAAGAGCAGCGGGCCCGAGCTCTACGACTTCCGGCGCCCCACGAAGCTCTCGCGCGACCACGTGCGCACGCTGCAGCTCGTCTTCGAGACGTTCGCGCGGCAGTACACGACGCTGCTCACCTCCACGCTGCGCGCGGTCGCCCAGGTCAGCCTGGTCTCGATCGAGCAGCTGACCTACGACGAGTACGTCTCCGGCCTGGCCAACCCGACCCTCATGGTCACGCTGTCGGTCGACCCGCTGCCCGGCGCCGGCGTGCTCGAGATGAGCATCGGCAGCGCGATGGCCTGCGTCGACCACATGCTCGGCGGCCGCGGCTCCGGCAACCAGCCCGAGCGCCCGCTCACCGACATCGAGTCCTCGCTCCTGCGCGACCTGCTCGGCCGCATCCTGCACGAGCTGCGCTACGCCTTCGAGAGTCTGGTCTCGCTCGAGCTGCAGGTCATGACCTTCGAGTACAACCCGCAGTTCGCCCAGGTCGCGTCCCCGAACGACCTCGTCATGGTCGCCTCCTTCGACATGAAGGTCGGCGAGACCGAGACGGTCGCCACGGTCTGCCTGCCCTTCGCGCCCACGCTGGCACTGCTCGAGGCGCACGCCAACCAGCACATCAGCAGCGCGCGCGAGCGGATGCTGCGCGAGAACGCCGCGGTCATGCTCGCCAACCGCATGGAGGACGTGCCGGTCGAGGTGACCGTGCGCTTCGACTCCTCCCTGACGCGCCCCGAGGACCTCGTCGACCTCTCCGTCGGCGACGTGGTGCCGCTGCACCACGTCACCTCCCTCCCGCTGACCGTGCGCGCCGCCGACGTGGTCTTCGCCCACGCGACGCCCGGCTCGGCCGGCAAGCGCCTCGCGGTGCTGGTCGTCGACCCGCCGCCCCCGGACGACGGCCCGCCCCGGGTCTCGTCCGGCCGCCCCCTCCCCTCCACCCACCCCGCAGTCGCCAAGGAGTACGCGTGAGCACCGTCGTCGCCCCCGAGATCGTCGAGGTCGTCCTCGCGGCAGCGGGCGCTGCCGCCGCCGCGCTGCCGAGCGCCGCGCCCTTGGCCGTCGGCTCGCCCGTCACCGACCTGGGCATGCTGCCGCTGCCGCAGAACGCCGCGGTCGCGGTCCTGGCCGGCTTCAGCGGCGGGGTACGCGGCTCCTCCCTCGTCATCGTCCCCTCCGACCTGGTCGAGGCGCTCGCGCAGAGCCCGCTCGGCCAGCTCGACCTCGCCGCCGCCGTGCGTGCCGGTCTCGTCGCCGGCGCCGAGACGCTCGGCCAGGTGGTCGTCGAGGCGGGCACCGAGCTCCCCGTCGAGGTCGCCCTCGAGAGCCTCGCCGGCGCGGGCACCGCGGTCTACGTCCCGCTGCTCGACGGCGGCGAGGTCACGGTCGTCTACGCCGTGGCGATCGCGGGCACCGTGCCCCCGGCCCGCCGCGCCGGTGCCGGCCGTCCCGGCGGCCGCGCCGCCGGCCTCGAGCTGCTGCGCGACGTCGAGATGGAGGTCACGGCCGAGCTGGGGCGTACGCGGATGACCGTCCGCGAGCTGCTCTCCCTCTCGCCCGGCGCCGTCGTCGAGCTCGACCGCGCCGCCGGCAGCCCCGCCGACCTGCTGGTCAACGGCACGCTCATCGCCCGCGGCGAGGTCGTCGTGGTCGACGAGGAGTACGGCATCCGGATCACCGAGCTCGTCGGCCCCGGCGCCGAGGACGGTGCGCGTTGAGCACCGCCCACCTGATGGGCCAGCTCGTCGTCTCGCTCGGCGCGGTCCTCGCGCTGATGTGGCTCGCGGCCAAGGTGATGCGCCGGGCCGGCGGCGGCCGCGTGGCCACCACGCTCGACGTCGTCGCCCGCAAGCAGCTCTCGCGCAGCGCGTCGGTCTCCGTCGTCCGCATCGGGGAGCGCGCGATCATCCTCGGCGTCACCGAGGGCACGGTCACGATGCTCGGCGAGACCACGCTCGAGGAGCTCGAGCTGGAGGTCGAGGAGCCGGCCGTCCCCGCGGTGCGCGCCCCGGGCCGCCGCCGTGCGCTGACCGCCGCCCGCCCGGCTGCCCGGCCGGCCGCCGACGCGGACGCTGCCGGCGCGCTGACCGGCAGCATCCTGAGCCCCACCACCTGGAAGCAGACCGTCGAGGTCCTGCGTGAGCGCACGGCTCGGCGCGGATGAGCCGCCTGGCGAAGCTCGCGCTGGCCACCGGCGTCACCGTCGGCACCTCGCTCCTGACCGCGGGCGCTGCCTCCGCCGCCCCGACTGCGCCCAAGGGCCCCACCGGCCCGACGGGTCCCACCAGCCCGACCGGCGTCACGGTCGACCTCGGCGGCATCGTCGGCAAGCCGTCGACCTCGCTGACGGTCATCCTGGCCATCACCCTGCTGTCGGTCGCGCCGGCCCTGCTGCTCATGTGCACCTGCTTCACCAAGGTGTTCGTGGTGCTGGGCCTGACCCGCAACGCCCTCGGCGTGCAGAACGTGCCGCCGAACCAGGTGCTCGCCGGGCTCGCGCTGTTCATCTCGCTGTTCGTCATGGCGCCGGTGCTCTCGGACGTCAACAAGGACGGTGTGCAGCCCTACCTCAAGGGCGACAAGACGCAGTCCGAAGCCTTCAAGGACGGTGTCAAGCCGCTCCAGCAGTTCATGGTCAAGAAGACCCGCAAGGAGGAGCTCGCGCTCTTCACGAAGGTCGCGCAGAAGGAGAAGCCGAAGTCCGCCGCGGAGGTGCCGCTCACCACGCTCGTCCCGGCGTTCGTCCTCTCGGAGCTCAAGAGCGCGTTCATCATCGGCTTCATCATCTTCATCCCGTTCCTCGTGATCGACATCGTGGTCAGCGCCGGCCTGATGTCGATGGGCATGATGATGCTGCCGCCCGTGATGATCTCGCTGCCGTTCAAGCTGCTGCTGTTCGTGCTGGTCGACGGCTGGGGCCTGGTGATCTCCTCCCTCGTCTCCAGCTACCACTGACGACCACCGCCCCCCTCCCCCCTCCACCAGATCGGACGCGGCTGTGACCGACTCGGCGATCCTCGACATCGCGCTGCAGACCATGCTGGTCGCCGCGAAGCTGTCGGCCCCCATGCTCCTGACCGCGCTGGTCATCGGCTTCGCGATCTCGCTCTTCCAGTCGGTGACCCAGATCCAGGAGGCGACGCTCGCCTTCGTGCCCAAGGCCGCCGGGGTCGGCATCGCCATCCTGGTCTGCGGCAACTGGATGCTGCACACGCTGATGAGCTTCACCAACGAGATGTTCGCCCGCATCCCCTCGCTGCTCGGAAGCTGACGCGTCGCGTCCGTGAACGTCTCCATCGCGACGCCGCTGCTCGTCAGCTTCCTGCTGGCGACCGTACGCGCCGCCGCCTGGCTGTTCGTCGCCCCGCCGTTCTCCTCGAGGGCGGTGCCGACGCCCGTCAAGGCGGTGATCGCCTTCGCCCTCGCCCTGCCGGTCGCGCCCCGGCTCAAGGTCGACGTGACCGGGTTCGACACCGCCGCGCTCGTCAGCGCGGTCGTGCTGCAGACGTTCATCGGCATGGCGCTCGGCTTCGTCACCTACCTGCTGTTCGCGGCGATCCAGGCCGCCGGCGACCTCATCGACCTCTTCGGCGGCTTCCAGCTGGCCAGCGGCTACGACCCGCTCTCGATGACGCAGAACAGCGTCTTCGGCCGGCTCACCTCACAGATCTCCACCATGCTGCTGTTCGCCTTCAACGGCCACCTGCTCATGGTCCGCGGCTTCGAGTCGTCCTACGACGCCGTGCCGCTCGGCACGGGGCTCGACCTCGACCGCATCATGCACGTGCTGACCACCTGCCTCGGCCAGTTCGTCCTCGCGGCGCTGCAGATCGCGGCACCGATGATCGGCGTGCTGTTCGTCGTCGACGTGGGCCTCGGGCTCCTGACCCGCATCGCACCCGCCCTCAACGCCTTCCAGCTGGGCTTCCCGGCGAAGATCCTGGCCACGCTGCTCATCTTCGGCGCCTGCGTGCCGCTGCTGCCCTCGGCCGTGCAGCGCATCACCGACCTGTGCCTCCACGCGATGGCGGCCACGATGGGGATGGGGGGCTGAGCGGTGAGCGGCGAGAAGACCGAGAAGCCGACAGCCAAGAAGCTGCGCGAAGCCCGCAAAGAGGGGCGCGTCGCCCGCACCAACGACCTCTCCACCTGGCTCGGGGTGCTGGCCGCCAGCTTCGTCATACCACTCACTGCCTCCCGGGCGACCGACAAGATCCGGCAGCTCTCGATCGACTCGCTCGCCGAGATCTCCGACCCCCAGCCGGCCGACGCGGCCCGGCTGCTGAGGACCGGCCTGGGCGACATCGCCTCGCTGGTCGGCCCGCTCTCGCTCAGCATCATCGCCGTGGCCGTCATGTCGACCGCCTCGCAGGGCGGCCTGCCCATCGCCACCAAGAAGCTCAAGCCCGACTTCAAGCACCTCAACCCGATCGGCGGGCTCAAGCGCATGTTCGGGCCGCAGGGTGCGTGGGAGGCGACGAAGTCGCTGCTGAAGGTGACCATCCTGGCTCTGGTGGTCTGGCACGCCGCCCAGGGCATCAAGCCGCTGCTCGGCCACGGCAACGTGCTGCCGCTCTCCGGGGTGCTGCGCATCGTTGCAAGCACCGCGCTGACCGCGATGCGGGAGGCCGCGCTCGCCGGCCTGGTGCTGGCCGGCGCCGACTTCGCCATCGTGAAGAAGCGCATCGACAAGGGCCTGCGCATGAGCAAGCAGGACATCAAGGACGAGCACAAGCAGGCCGACGGCGACCCGCAGATGAAGGGCAAGATCAAGCAGCGGCAGATGGAGATGAGCCGCAACCGCATGATGGCCGAGGTGCAGAGCGCCGACGTCGTCATCGTGAACCCGACGCACGTCGCCGTCGCGCTGCGCTACGACCCGGCCAAGGGCGCGCCGCGCGTCGTCGCGAAGGGGAAGGGCGTCGTCGCGGCCAAGATCCGTGCCCTGGCGGAGGAGCACCGCGTGCCCATGGTGCAGGACGTGCCGCTGGCACGGGCGCTGCACAAGGCGGTCGACATCGGCGGCGAGGTGCCGCCGGAGCTCTACAACGCGGTCGCCCGCGTGCTGGCCTTCATCATGTCGCTGAAGGCGCGGGGTTCTGCGGCAGGCGTCCATCGCGTACCTGTCGTCGCTGCCAGGCGCTGAGCCCGCAGGCGTGAGGAAGGTCACCGGGCACTGGCCGGCACCCGTGTCTCCCCAGGTGGGAGGCGGTTCGTGCACCCGCCGTGAGATGCGCAACAGGTTGAGAGCGCAAGAAGGCTCAGGTGCCGCACCTAGGCTGACGTTGTTCTCATCACCGGTGCACCACCGGTCGTCGCCAGGCCTCGCCGAGTCCTGTCCCGCCAGGCGACGTACTCCCGAACACCGGGACAGGAGCGGGGGACCCACTCCTCCAGAGGATCTCCGCCGTGTGGCACAGCCACCGGCTCGGGGTGAAGCCGCGACGCAGCGGCCGGGGCGCTTCCAGTCCCCGAACCCGACAGCTCACCTCGCAGGCGTACCTGGAAGGTCCTGCCTTGCTGCACGCCGTCACCGGCGCGCGCACCTCCGTGCGCCGCCTCGCCCTCGCCCTCTCGCTCAGCGCCGCCGCGGTCGTCGTCCCGCTCGCCGGGGAGGCCGCCGCCACTCCCGCCGCCCCTGCGGCTGCGGTCGTCGCGCAGGCCGCGCCGACCGTCACGCCGAGCGCCGTGACCCGCACGGCCGCCGCCCACCGCAGCGCCGCCGCCCGGCACGCCGCCGTGGTCCGCCGCGCCGCCGCCGTCCGCGCCCACAAGGTCGCCAAGCTGCTGAAGACGGCCGCCGCCCTCAAGGGCCGGCCCTACGTCTACGGCGCCACGGGCCCCCGCTCGTTCGACTGCTCCGGCTTCACCGGCTGGGTCATGCGCCACGCCGGAGGCACCTCGCTGCCCCGCACCAGCGGCCAGCAGTACGCCGCCTCGAAGAAGATCTCCAAGGGGTCGATGAAGCCGGGTGACCTGGTCTTCTTCCGCTCCGGCTCTCACGTCTACCACGTGGCGATCTACGCGGGGCACAACCGCATCTGGCACGCCCGCCAGCCCGGCCAGGGCGTCGCGCTCACCCCGATCAGCTCGCACAGCTGGGTCGCCGGCCGCGTCATCTGACCCTTCCCCACGACGTCGGGGGTCCTGGTCGCCCCCACGGGGCGATGGGGGACCACGACGTCGTGGTGGGGAGGATGGGGGCATGTCGAGCGAGCTGCGAGTCGCGGTGCTGGGCTACGGCCTGGCCGGCTCCACCTTCCACGCCCCTGTGATCAACGCGGTGCCCGGGCTGCGCGTCACCGCCGTCGTCACCCGATCCGAGGAGCGGGCGGCGGCGGCACGTGCGGTCCTGCCGGGGGTGGAGGTGCTCGCGTCGGCCGACGAGGTGTTCGCCGCGCCCGAGCGCTTCGACAGCGTCGTGGTCGCGACGCCGAACCGTACGCACCTCGACCTCGCGCGCGCCGCCCTCCTCGCGGGCCTCCCGGTCGTCGTCGACAAGCCGCTCGCCGTCACCCACGACGAGGGGCAGTCGCTCGTGAGCCTCGCGCGCGAGTCGGGGGTGCTGCTCACCGTCTACCAGAACCGGCGCTGGGACTCCGAGCTGCGTACGCTGCAGGCCCTGCTCGCCGACGACGCGCTCGGCGACGTGCACCGGTTCGAGTCGCGCTTCGAGCGCTGGCGCCCGGTGCCCAAGCCCGGCTGGCGCGAGAGCGGCGACCCGGCCGACGCGGGCGGGCTGCTCAACGACCTCGGCAGCCACCTCGTCGACCAGGCGCTGCACCTGTTCGGGCCGGCGACCTCGGTCTACGCCGAGGTCGACACGCGGCGGGCGACGGTGCAGGTCGACGACGACGTGATGGTCGCGCTGACGCACGCGTCCGGGGTGCGCAGCACGCTGTGGGCGAGCGCTGTCGCGGCCGACCTCGGACCGCGGCTGCGGGTGCTCGGCAGCGCCGGCGCCTACGTGGTGCACGGCCTCGACGGCCAGGAGGAGGCCCTGCGCGCGGGACGCACGCCGGCCGACCCCTCGTGGGGTGCGGTGCCAGAGAGCGCGTGGGGACGGCTCGGCGCCGGTGACGACGTCCGGCCGGTGCCCTCGCTGCCCGGTGCGTGGCAGGAGTTCTACGTGCAGTGGCGCGACGCGCTGCTCGGTGCCGGCCCGGTGCCGGTCGACTCGGCCGACTCCGTGCGCGTGCTGGCGGTCCTCGAGGCGGCGCGCACCTCGTCGCGCGAGCAGCGGGTCGTCGCGCTGGCCCAGTCCTGACGTGCCTGTGGATGACGCAGCGCACGGACCGCCCGACCCGCCTACCGTGGCGACCTCACGACGTGGGACGGGGAGGTACGCGGTGGATGAGCGGCTGGAGCTCGACACGGCACGACTGCGCCGGGTGGCGGCTGGGCTCGACGCGGTGTCCCGCGCCCTGTCGGCAGCTGCGCTCGTCACGCCGGCGGTCGAGGCGTCGGGCTCGCACGCCGTTTCCCACGCCCTGCAGGACTTCTCGGACGGCTGGCGCAGGAGGCGCGCCGCGCTGGGCGCCGACGTCGAGGCCCTGCGGGCACGCACGGCCGAGGTGGCCGACGGGTTCGAGTCGACGGACCATGCCCTGGCGCGGGCCGTCAGAAGCAGCGGGCGGTGATGCGCCCTCGCGACTGGTCTGCTCTGGCACAGCACGACCCCGTGCCGGGTGACCCTGTCGAGATCCTGCGTGCTGCCAGGCAGTTCGCCGCTGTCGCCGACGAGGTGGAGCGACAGGCGGCCGAGCTGCGGGCGCTCGCCCAGGCGCCGGGCGCGACGTCGGAGGCGGTCGACGCGCTCCGCGACGCGGCGGGCGCGGTGGCCGTGCGGCTCGGGCGCGTGCCGAGCCGCTACCGCGTCGCAGCGGGCGCCCTGACCGAGTGGGCCGGCGAGCTCGAGTCCGCCCAGGAGCTCGCCGACCGCGCGCTGCTGCGGGCGCAGGCGGCCGCAGCGGACGTCTCTCCGGACGGGCCGACCGAGCTGGCGCGCGACGAGCTGCGGCGCGCGCAGCACCTGCTCGCCGAGGCGGTCGACTCCCGCGACCGCGCCGAGCGGAGGGCTCGCGACGCCCTCGAGCGGGCGCGGCACAGCGACCACCTCGACGACGGCCGGTTCGCCGGGGTCCACGCGGCCCTCCACGAGGCTCTCCACGAGGCGTGGAGCGGCATCACCGGCACGGGGCACTGGTTCGCCGACCTGCACCACCTCGCGGCCCTCTGCAGCTGGGTGTCCACCGTCACCGGCGTGCTCTCCCTGGTCTTCTGCCTGGTCCCCGGTCTCAACGGCGCCCTCGCGGCCGCCTCCCTGCTGACCGGCTGCGTCGGCCTGCTGGCCGACGCCGAGCTGGCCCGCCGCGGGCAGGGCAGCCTCGCCACCGTCGGCGCCGACGCGCTCGGCATCGCGCTGGGCAGGGTCGGCGGCAAGGGGCTGCTGGGCGCGGTGTCCGGCCTGCGCAGCGAGACGGCCCGCGTCAGCGCCGCGGCGGCGGAGTCGGCCACGCGCACCGCTGCTGCTCCTCGGGTGGCGGCAGCGACGCGTACGCTGCGCCGCCCCGGCGCCGGAGCGCTCTCCCGAGCGCGTGCTCAGCTCGTCCTCGACGACGTCGAGGGCGCGGTCGCCGCCGCCCGGAGCTCGGCGGCGGGTGCCTCGCTCGCCGGTGACCTGCCGCGGATCACCCGCGGCGACCTGCGCCTCATGGTGGTCGCCGGCGGCGACCTGGCCGCCGCGCGCGCGGCCAAGCTCGCGCAGGCTGCTGCGGCGGCGCACCCGGCTGACCTCGGCGTGGCGCGAGCCGCGGCCGACGCCGGCGTCCTCGTGCGCCGGATCGGTGTCGCACGCGGCCTCGCCAGCGCCTACGACCTGTGGGGCAAGGTCCCCGTGGCCGTCGGGGCGGCCGTAGGCGCCGTCACGCCGCGCCACCACGAGGGGCGGGCGCGAAGGTCGCGGGGCCGGGCGGCGGTCGCGTGGTGACCGCCCGTCCCCGCGCGACGTGGGCCGGCTGCACGCTGGCGCTGCCGTCCGGCTGGGTCGACGTGCCCCTGGACGGGCGGCGGCGCCGCGCGGTGGGCCGGCTCCTGCGCAGCGCGGGACCGCTGCCGCCGGGCACCGAGCGGCACCTGCGCCGCGAGCTCGACGCGTTCACCGCGCGGGCGGCGGCGCGGGGCGTCGAGTCGCTGCACCTGTGCGCGCGCAGCGTCGACGGCGTGCCCCTGGCGGCCTCGCTCACGACCAGCCGCGCGGCCCTGCCGCCCGGCGGCATCGACGCGGTCCAGGCGGCCCTCTCGTCGGCGGGCGGGACAGTCGAGCGGCTCCCCGGCGTCGGTGGCGGCGCGCCTGCTGTGCTCAGGGCGAGCGCTGCCCCCGGGTCGGTCACCTACTGGTGCGCCGGGCCGCGCGGCACGCTGCTGCTGCTGGCGTTCGAGGCACCCGTGCCCGAGCTGGCCGATGCCTACCGAGTGCTGTTCGACGCGGTCGTGGCGACCCTGCGCTGGGAGGAGGCCGCGGCGTACCCTGCTCGACCGTGGCCACCGCTTCCTCCACGCGTGTCGAGCGCGACGAGCTCCTCGAGTTCCTCCGCCCCCGCCGCAAGGGGCTGCTCGTGACGACCCGGCAGGACGGCCGGCCGCAGGTGTCGCCGGTCGCGTGCGGGGTCGACGGCGAGGGCCGGATGGTCGTCTCGACCTACCCCGAGCGCGCCAAGGCCCGCAACGCCGAGCGCGACCCGCGGGTCTCGCTGTGCGTGCTGTCCGACGACTGGGACGGTCCGTGGGTGCAGGTGGACGGCCGGGCCGAGGTGCTGCAGCTGCCCGAGGCCGTGGAGCCGCTGGTCGACTACTACCGCGCGCTCGTGGGGGAGCACCCCGACTGGGACGACTACCGCGCCGCGATGGTCCGGCAGGGCAAGTGCCTGATCCGCGTGGGGATCGAGCGCTGGTCGCCGATCGCCACCGGGGGGTTCCCCGCCCGGCTGGCCCAGCAGGGGTAGGATTCGACGAAACCTACGGTTCCGTAGCCGTAGGGAAGCCTCCTCGACGAACAGGAACTCGACGATGACCGAGCGCCGCCCCACCCAGCTCGAGCTGCTCCACGAGCTCGAGCCGGTCGTCGAGGAGAACCTCGAGCGCCACCTCAAGGTCGCCAAGGAGTGGATGCCCCACCAGTACATCCCGTGGAGCGAGGGCCGCGACTTCGACGGCCCGCTCGGCGGCGAGGCGTGGGACCCCGAGCAGTCGCGCATCACCGAGGTGGGCCGCACCGCGCTGGTGGTCAACCTGCTCACCGAGGACAACCTGCCGAGCTACCACCACGAGATCGCCAAGGTCTTCGGCCGCGACGGCGCCTGGGGCACGTGGGTCCACCGCTGGACCGCGGAGGAGGGCCGGCACGGCATCGCGATCCGCGACTACCTGCTGACCACCCGCGCGGTCGACCCCGACGCGCTCGAGCGCGCCCGCATGGTGCACATGGGCCAGGGCTTCGAGACCAAGCAGGACGAGGACATGCTGCGCTCGGTGGCCTACGTCTCCTTCCAGGAGCTCGCCACCCGCATCTCCCACCGCAACACCGGCCGGTTCACCGACGACCCGATGTGCGAGGCGCTGCTCGCCCGCATCTCGACCGACGAGAACCTCCACATGGTCTTCTACCGCAACCTGCTCGCGGCCTCGTTCCAGCTCTCGCCCAACGAGACGATGCGCGCGGTGACCGAGGTCGTGAAGACCTTCGAGATGCCCGGCAGCACCATCGACGACTTCGGCCGCAAGTCGCTGCAGATCGCCCTCGCGGGCATCTACGACCTGCGCATCCACCACGACGACGTCATCTCGCCGGTGCTGCGCGCCTGGGGCGTCTGGGACATGGAGGGCCTCGACGCCGACGGCGAGGCCGCGCGCGAGGAGCTCGCCGAGTTCATGGCCAAGACCGACGCGACCGCGACGCGGTTCGAGGAGAAGCGCGACAAGCTGCGCGCGCGCATGGCGGCCACCGGCCAGCAGCCCGACTCGCGCGCGGCCCAGTAGCCCGACCTCGGGCACACTGGACCCGGTGAGGATCTTCGGCTTCCCCCTGCGGGTCAGCCCCCTGCTGCCCGTGGTCCTGCTCGCGCTGGGCCAGGGCGGCGGGTCGACCGCGGGGCTCGTCGCCTTCGTGGTCGGCGGGGTGGTGGCCATCCTGGTCCACGAGCTCGGCCACGCGTTCGCCGCGCGCGCCGCGGGGGCCCGCGAGATCGAGATCGCGCTGGTGGCGCTGGGAGGCGTCACCACCTACGTCTCGCCGCCGCAGTCGCGGTGGTCGCGCATCGGCATCGCGGTCGCCGGCCCGCTGACCGGGGTCGCGATCGGCGTGCCGCTGCTCGCCGTGCGCCTCGCGGGCGACTTCTCCTACGACACCGCGCGCGTGCTCGAGTCGCTGGTCTTCGTGACGCTCGGCTGGGCGGTGCTCAACCTGCTGCCGGTGCGCCCCTTCGACGGCGGCCACGTGCTCGAGTCGGCGCTGCCGGGGAGCGAGCCGACGCGGGTGCGGCTCGCCTCCGCGATCTCGGTCGTCTTCGCTCTCGCCGTCGCGGCCTGGGCCTACCAGCGCAGCACCTGGACCGCCGGCATGTTCCTGGTGGTCGCGGTCATCAACCTGCTCACGCTGCTGCCGGAGCGCCGGCGCGGGTCGGCGACCAGCGCCGAGGAGCGGTCGTACGCCGTGGTGGCCGACGTCGTCGCCGGCCGCCTCGACGCCGCCCGCACCACCGCGTCCGCCGGGCGGGTGGACGCGTCCGTGCAGGCGCTGCTCGCGGGCCTCGGCGACCCTGGTGCGGCGACCCGCCTCGAGGGCCTGGTGGCCGAGCGGCCCGACCCGCTGCGGCGTACGTCGCTGCTGGTCTGGGCGGTCACCGCCCGCGACTGGGAGCGCGCCGTCTCCGCGGTGGCCGGCGGGCCGCTGCCCGTCGACGTGGTCGTGTGGGCGATGGGCGCGGCGCGCACGTCGGGCCAGCCGCGCTTCGGCGCGGCCCTCGGCCAGGCGGCGCTGCCCTGGACCAAGGACCCCCAGCTGGCCTACCTGACCGCCCGGTGCTGGGGTGCGGCCGGTGCACCGGAGCGTGCCTACGACGGTGTCGTCTACGCCACCACGCTGGGCCTGCGCGACCTCTCGGCGGTGGCCGACGAGCCGGACCTCGCCGCCATGCGCCGGCTGCCCGCCTGGGCGGCGTTCGCCGGCGCCACCGACCGCTAGGCCCCCGGTCGCTCGGAACGCAGCACACAGGTACGGCGGTTAGTGTGAGGAAGGGCCGCAGCAGAGCTGCGACGCCCGTACCCCCCGCTCTCCACCTCCTGCCCCGAAGGTTGCTCGTGCGCCGTCTTGCTGTGCTCGCCCTGTCCGGCTCCTTCCTGCTCGCCGCCTGCGGCGCCAGCAGCTCTCCGGACGCGGGCTCGTCCGCCGCCTCGCCGGGGTCGAGCGCACCGAGCTCCAGTGCGCCGAGCTCCAGCGCCCCCGGCGCGAGCGCCGACGCCTCCGGCACGCCCGCGCCGAAGGTGCCGATCTCGACGGAGGTCGGCTTCACCGCCTCCGGCGCCTACGGCGACAAGCCGACTCTCACCTTCACGGGCAAGCCCGGCACCTCGCTCGGCGTCAAGGTCGTGACGCCGGGCACCGGCGCGGTCGTGAAGGCCGGCGACATCCTCGACGCCGACTACCTGGGCCAGGTCTGGGGCGGCAAGGTCTTCGACAACTCCTACGACAAGGGCACCGGCGCCGCGTTCCCGATCGGCACCGGCAAGGTCATCTCCGGCTGGGACCGCACGCTCGTCGGGCTCAAGGCCGGCAGCCGGGTGCTGCTCTCGATCCCGCCGTCGGAGGGCTACGGCTCGGGCGGCCAGTCCGAGGCCGGCATCAAGGGCACCGACACGATCGTGTTCGTCGTCGACATCGTCGGCACCTACAGCAAGACCGCGGCCAGCGACCCGAAGGCGGTCGACCAGGGGGCGACGGTCCCCTCGACGCTGACGATCACCGGCAAGCCCGGCTCGCCGGCCAAGGTCGTGGCCGCCAAGGACTACAAGGCGCCTGCCAAGGCCAAGATGACCGTGCTCGCCAAGGGCACCGGCAAGCCGGTCACGACCGCCGTGCTCGTGCAGTACGCCGCGGCGCAGGCCGGTGGCGCCACCGAGTCGTCGTGGGACGCCGACGGCCCGCAGACCGTCCCGGTCAGCGACGCGCAGGCGGGCCCGTTCCAGCTGCTCAAGGGCGTGCCGGTCGGCAGCCGCGTGCTGCTCGAGGTGCCGGCCGACACGACCAACGGCCAGGCGGCCGCGGTCTTCGTCGTCGACCTCGTCGGCATCCCGCAGTCGGCCAAGCAGGCGCGCGGCTGACGGCTCGCCCCGACGTACGAGACAGGCCTCGAGGCCCGGCTCAGCTGCTGGCGACACCAGCGGCGAGCCGGGCCTTGCGCCGTCCGTAGAACGCGTAGAACGCCAGGCCGATCGCCATCCACACGGCGAAGCGGATCCACGTCTCGAGCGTCAGGTTGAGCATCAAGTAGATGCAGGCGAGCGCCGAGAGCAGCGGCACGACCGGCGAGAACGGCACCTTGAACGTGCGCTCGAGGCCGGGGTCGCTGCGGCGCAGCAGCGGCACCGCCAGCGAGACCAGCACGAACGCGAACAGCGTGCCGATGCTGACCAGGTTGACCAGCGTCGCGAGCGGGACGAAGCCGGCGAGCACGGCCACCAGCACCGTCACGACGACGGTGACGCGGTGCGGCGTCCCGAACTTCGGGTGGACGACGCCGGCGGCACGGGGGAGCAGGCCGTCGCGGGCCATGGCGAAGCCGATGCGGCCCATGGCCACGATGTCGACGAGCACCACCGTGGTGAGTCCGGCGACCGCGGCGACGTCGACGAGCGTGGCCGCCCAGCCGGCCCCGACGGACTTGAACGCCGAGGCGATGGCGGCGTCGTCGTCGATCTTGTCGTACTCCACCATCCCCGTGAGCACGAACGAGACGCCGATGTAGAGCGCCAGCGCGATGCCCAGCGTGCCCAGCAGACCGAGCGGCAGGTCGCGCTGCGGCTTGCGCGTCTCCTCGCTGACGTTCGCGACCGCCTCGAAGCCGGTGAACGCGAAGAAGACGATCGCCATGGCGGTGAGGACGCCGCCGATGCCGTAGACCGCAGGGTCCAGCCCGAAGACCGCCTCGACGACCGTCTGCTTGACGCCGGCGTCGCCGCTGCTCTGCTTCGAGGCGGGGATGAAGGGCGTGATGTTCGAGCCCTTCACGTAGAACAGCCCGACGACCACGATGAAGATGCAGATGGCGACCTTGATCGAGACCAGCACGCCGGTCACGCGCGCCGACTGCCGCACCCCGACGTACGCCACCAGGCCCAGCACCAGCGTCAGCGCCACGGCGCCGACGTTGACCGTCGAGCCGTCCTCCGCGAACCACCGCGTCGGCAGGTCGAACAGGTTCCCGAGGTAGCCGGACCATGCGCGGGCGACGCTCGCGGCGCCGAGCGCGAACTCGAGGACGAGGTCCCACCCCACGATCCACGCGAAGATCTCTCCCATCGTGGCGTAGGCGTAGGTGTAGGCGCTGCCCGCGGTCGGCACGCTCGAGGCGAGCTCCGAGTAGCAGAGCGCGGCGAGGAACGAGGCCAGCCCGGCGAAGGCGAACGAGAGCACGATCGCCGGTCCCGCGTGCGCCTTCGCCTCCACGCCGGTCAGCGTGAAGATGCCGGCGCCGATGACGATGCCGATGCCGAAGCCGATGAGGTCGAAGACGCCCAGCTGCTTCTTGAGCCGGCCTGGGCCCTCCGTGCCGTCGTCGTCCCCGCCCTGGGCCAGGATGTCGTCGACGGGCTTGGTGCGGGTCAGTCCGAGGCTCATGCGCGGGGCACTACCCCCGTGGCGATCACTTGACGCACCTGCCCCGCCACAGCGAGCACCGGGTCGCGCCGCGGCCGGCGCCTCACCCCAGGGCGAGGACCTCCGAGAGCCGACGCGCGGCCGGCCCGCCCGCCTCGAGGGCGACGGCGACCGCGCGGGTCACGTCGAGCCCGTCGAGCAGCGCGTCCTCGACCGCGCGGGCGCCGGACCCGCTGCCCGGCCGGGCCGCCGCGGCCCAGATGTCGTCGGCGAGCGTCGCGGCCCGCTCGAGCGCCGCGTCGTCGTAGGACCAGGGCTCGGACACCGGCCGGTGCAGGCACAGCAGCCGCACGGCGGCGGGGCTGACGTCGGCGAGCAGGTCGTCGACGAGCACCAGGTTGCCGGTGGACTTGGCCATCTTCGCGCCGTTGACCGACACGATGCCGGGGTGCAGCCAGGCGCGGGCGAAGGGCGCGACGCCGGTCGCGGCCTCGGCGAGCAGCGCTTCGGCCGCGTGGTGCGGGAAGCGCAGGTCCGCTCCGCCTGCGTGCAGGTCCACACCGGAGCCGTACGCGCCGAGCACCATCGCCGCGCACTGCGCGTGCCAGCCCGGCCGGCCCGCGCCCCAGGGGCTGGGCCAGCTGACGTCGGCGTCGACGTCGTCGGAGCCCCGCCACACGACGACGTCGAGCGGGTGCTCCTTGGCCGGGTCGCGAGGGAAGTCGCCGTACTCCGCCGAGAGCTCGAGCGCGCGGGCCTCGTCGAGGCCGGCGCGGGCGAGCGTGCCGGCGCCGCGCGCGTAGACCGTGCTGCCGACGACGTAGGCCGCGTCGCGCTCGAGCAGCGCCGAGGCGAGGTCGACGACCTGGCTCACCGCCTGGCGGGCGGTCGGCTCGGCGTCGGGGAGCCGCGCTCCCAGCCGGGTCATCGTGGAGTCGAACGCGAAGCGCTGGCGGCTGGCGAGCAGGTCGTAGGGCTCCTGGCGCCGACGCGCCTCGGCGAGCAGCGCCTCGTCGACGTCGGTGACGTTGCGGGTCACCTGCACCCGGCTGCCGGTCGCGCGCAGCACCCGCGCGGCGAGGTCGGACCAGAGGAACGTCGACGCGTGGCCGAGGTGGGTGACGTCGTAGGGCGTGATGCCGCAGACGTAGATGCGGAAGGTCCCGACCGCGTGCACGGGGCGCCCCTCGAGGCGCAGGGGTCGGGGTGCGGCGTCGAACGGTCGGGTCACGCACCGATCCTGCCACCCGCCCTCGACAGGCTGGGTGCTGCTGGGCCAGCGGGTCCGGTTTGTCCGGACGAGGGCAAGGGGTACCCCTTCCTGGAACGCGACGACGTCAATGCGGACCGCGTGCCCACCGCACCAGCTCGACCAGAGGGGTCCACCGCCATGGCAGCCGCATCGAACGCCACCGAGCGCCAGCACGACGACCGGCCACAGGTGCTGCGCGACGGCAGCCCCGCCGGCCAGCCGGGCGCCGACGCCGAGAAGCCCACCGACATCCCGGCCGCGGGCTGGAAGCAGATCGTCAAGCGTGCGTGGAAGGAGACCAAGGACGACAACATCTCGCTGCTGGCAGCGGGCGTCGCGTTCTTCGCCTTCCTCGCGATCTTCCCGGCCGTCATCGCCGCGGTGTCGATCTACGGCCTGGTGGCGAACCCGGCCGACGTCACGGACCAGGTGAACAACCTGCTCGACAGCGCACCGCAGGCGACACGTGACGTCGTCTCCACGCAGCTGACGAACATCACGAGCAGCAGCGGCGGTGCCCTCAGCATCGGGCTGGTCGTGTCGATCCTCGGCGCCCTGTGGTCCGCCAGCGGCGGCATGGGCAACCTCATCAAGGGCATCAACATCGCCTACGACGAGCAGGAGACCCGCACGTTCGTCAAGCTGCGCGGGCTGGCCCTCGCCCTGACGCTCGGCGCGATCGTCTTCGTCGTGGTGGCCGTCGCGCTCATCGCGGTGCTGCCGGCGGTCCTGCACTCGGCCGGTCTCGGCGTCCTCGCCGGCGTCGGCATCCAGGTGCTGCGCTGGGTCGGCCTCATCGTCGCGGTCATGGTCGCCCTCGCGATCGTCTACCGCTACGCCCCCGACCGCGACAACGCGAAGTTCTCGTGGACCAGCCTCGGCGCCGTCGCCGCCGGCCTCATCTGGGTCGTCGCCTCCGTCGCCTTCGCGCTCTACGCGCAGTTCTCCGGCAGCTACAGCAAGACCTACGGCGCGCTGGCCGGCGTGATCATCCTCATGATGTGGCTCTACATCACCTCGTTCATCGTGCTCTTCGGCGCCGAGGTCAACGCCGAGGCGGAGCGCCAGACCCGCAAGGACACCACCGAGGGCGCGCCGCAGCCGATGGGAACCCGCCGCGCGCAGGCGGCCGACACCCTCCCCGGCGCCGAGTGACGGGCAGCGCCACCGCCCTACGCTGACCGGCGTGGGGGACCAGGCTCTCGAGGGCACCACCGGCAGCGGTGCTGCCCTCGGTGCGTTGGCCGCCGGCACCTTCGCCATCGGCGTCACCGAGTTCGTCGTCAGCGGGCTCCTGCCGGAGGTGGCCGACGACCTCGACGTGAGCATCTCGCGGGCGGGGCTGCTGGTCTCGGGCTACGCCATGGGCGTGGTCGTCGGTGCACCACTGATGACCATGCTGGTCCTCCGGCTGCCTCGCCGCTGGGTCCTCGTGGGCCTGCTCGGCCTCTTCGTCGCCGGCAACGCCATCTCCGCCGCATCCACCACGTTCGTCGGCATGATGGCCGGCCGCGTCGTGGCGGCGCTCTGCCACGGCGCCTTCATCGGCATCGCGTCGCTCGTGGCGACGAGCCTGGTCGCGCCCGAGCGCAAGTCCCAGGCGATCGCCACGATGCTGACCGGGCTCACCGTCGCCAACGTGGCCGGCGTACCGCTCGGCACGCTGGTCGGCCAGAGCTTCGGCTGGCGCACGACGTTCTGGACGATCGCGGCGCTCGGCCTGCTCGCCATGGCTGCCGTCGCCGTCCTCGTGCCCGACGTCAGCGGCGAGGCGGGGGGCGGACTGCGTACGCAGCTGCGTCCCTTCGCCCGCCCGCCCGTCTGGGCGGCGCTGACGGTGACGGCGCTGGGCTTCGGTGCTGTCTACGCGCCGCTGACCTACGTGGCGCCGCTGATGACCGACGTGGCGGGGTACGCGTCGTCCTCCATGTCGTGGCTGCTCGCGATGTTCGGGGTGGGCCTGGTGCTCGGCAACCTGGCCGGCGCCCGGCTCGCCGACCTCGACCTGCGGGCGACGGTCGCGGGCGCGCTGGCGGTGCTGGTCGTGGTCTTCCTGGTCTTCGACCGGACCTCCCACCACCACGCCGCGGCCGCCGTGACGCTGTTCGTGCTGGGGATGGCGGCTTTCGCCACCGTGCCGGCCTTCACGACCTCGGTGCTGCTGGCTGGCGGTGCGGCGGCCGACAACCTGCTGGCGTCGTCGGCCGCCGTGGCCGCGTTCAACGTGGGCAACGCGACCGGTGCGTGGCTGGGCGGTGTGGTGATCGACGCCGGGCACGGCTACGCGGCGACCACCCTGGTCGGAGCGGCGATGTCGGCCGCAGCGCTGGGCGTCTTCGCGGCGTCCCTGGCGCTGCGTCGCTAGGACTCGCGGCTCGCCGCCGCCGGTGTGCGCCCGCCCCACGCCGTGCGCCAGGACACCACCGACCCGCTGTGGAGGACCGCACCCTCGTAGAGCCGCGCTGCCACCACGACGAGCCCGGCGATGACGGCCAGCATGAGCACCACGGCCAGCGGCGTCTCCCACCCTGCTGCGTCGCCGGAGGAGACCCGCTGCGGGTTGACCAGCGCGCTGAACGGTGGCACCACGCCGAGCACGCGCGCCACGGGCGAGTCGGCGTGGCTGCCGGCCCACAGCGCGCCGAAGAAGCTCGCGACGATCACCAGCGTCATCGGCGTCGTGACGTTCTGCAGGTCCTCCTGGCGGCTGACGCGCGCCGCGGCCGCTGCGTAGGCGACGCTGTAGAACGCGTAGCCCAGCAGGAACCACCCGAGCACCATGGCGATCGGCACAATCGCGTTCGAGGTGCCCTCGACCGTGCCGGTGGCCAGCGCCGCCCCGAGCCCGACGGCTGCGATGAGCAGCAGCTGCACGAGCCCGAGCAGCCCGATGCCCACGACCTTGCCGGCGAGCAGGGCGCGCGCCGACACGGTCGAGAGCAGCAGCTCGACGACCCGGCTCGACTTCTCCTCGACGATGCCGAGCGCGACCCACATCGCGTAGCCGATCAGCTGGCCGTAGAGCAGGAACGTGCCGACGGTGGCGACCTTCGTGCGCTCGTCGGCGTTCTTGTCGACCGGGTCCTGCGCCCGCACCGACAGCGCCGGGACGTCGAACGCCGAGCTCACCTGCGCCGGGTCGATGCCCTTGTCGCGCAGGCGCGAGGCGCCCACGGCCTGGGTGTTGGCCTGCTCGAGCAGCGGGCGCAGGGTGCCCGACAGCTTCTTGTGCACCAGGACGGTGCCCGGCGCGGTCAGCGCCGCGTCGAGGTCCCCGCTGCGTACGCGTGCGGTCGCCTGCTCGGCGCTGACGTCCGAGACGTGCAGCTCGACGCCCGAGGCGCGCCCGACGGCCTGCACCGCCGCGACCGGGACCCCGGAGCCCTGGACCACCCCCACGTCGTAGGAGTCGGCGCCGCTGGCCACCTTGTTGATGCCGATGATGGCCAGCACGATCGCGAGCGTGATGCCGAGCGAGATCAGGAACGACTTGTCCTTGCCCCGCTGGACGACCTCGCGCTGTGCCACGAGCCGTGCGGCCTGGGAGAACGAGAGCCCGCTCATGCGGCCACCACCTCGCGGAAGAGCTCGGTCAGGGTCGCGGTGACGGGCGTGAACTCCCGCACGGGCCCGGCCGCGCGAGCCGTGTCGAGCACTGCCTGGTCGTCGACGCCGTCGGCCAGCTCGAGCACGAGCGCCGGCCCTCGGCCCTCGACCTGGCGGACGCCTGGCAAGGAGGTCACGGCGCCGGGCGGCCCGTCCATGACCAGGCGAACCCGGCGGTCGCGGCCCTTCGTGCGCAGCTCGTCGACGGGGCCCTGGGCGACGATGCGACCCGCCTTGACGATGCCGACGCTGTCGCAGATGCGTTCGACGAGCTCGAGCTGGTGGCTCGAGAAGACGACGGGCACTCCGCGGTCGACCCGCGCGCGCAGCGCCCCGGCCAGCACGTCGACGCCCACCGGGTCGAGGCCGGAGAACGGCTCGTCGAGCACGAGGAGGTCGGGCTCGTGCACGAGCGCGGCCGCGAGCTGGACGCGCTGCTGGTTGCCCAGCGACAGCGCCTCGATCCGGTCGTCGGCACGCTCGCCGAGCCCGAGGGTGTCGAGCAGCTCGGCGGAGTTGGCGCCGGCGCGGGCAGGGTCGAGACCGTGCAGCCGGGCGAGGTAGACGAGCTGGTCGCGCACCTTCATCTTCGGGTAGAGGCCGCGCTCCTCGGGCATGTAGCCGATCCGCCGGCGGGCGGCGGGATCCATGTCGCGGCCCTCCCACTGCACCCGGCCGGAGTCGGCGCTCAGCACGCCGAGCACGACGCGCATCGTGGTCGTCTTGCCGGCGCCGTTCTGCCCGACGAAGCCGTAGACCTCGCCGGGCCGCACGGCCAGCGAGAGGCCGTCGAGGGCCACGGTCGTCCCGAAGGTCTTGCGCAGGTCGGTCACCTCGAGCATGCGCACCATCAAAGCGGACACCTGGACGAGACCCGCGCGTGACGTCCCGGCAACGCGGGTGTGAGGGACTGCGCTGCGCAACCGCGGCGTACCGAGGCCGTTTCGCAACCCGGCCCGTGCGGCGGGTCTGGGCGGCGGACGGGCGGACGCGTGATACGACTGCTCACTTCGAGAGCTCGGTCGCCGCAGCGCCGCGACCCGTCCGGGTCGCGGCCGTTCGGCTGGAGGAAGGTGTACGCGATGGCACGCAAGGCACTGGCTGGTGCCGTGGTGCTCGGGCTGGCTCTGACCGCCTGCGGCGGCAGCAGCAGCAAGGACGAGGGCTCGGGCTCGACCGGCGGCAGCAGCAGCGGGTCGGGAGGCGGCAAGAAGACCGCCATCATCCTGGGCACGACCGACACGGTGACGAGCCTCGACCCGGCGGGCGCCTACGACCTGCCGTCGTGGACGGTCATCTACAACGTCTACCAGAACCTGCTGAAGATCAAGGAGGGGACCTCGACCCCGGTCCCCGACGCGGCGTCGAAGTGCGACTTCACCGACCCGACGACCTACACCTGCACCCTGAACGCGGGCCTGAAGTTCTCCGACGGCACGCCGCTGACGGCCAAGGACGTCAAGGCGTCGTTCGACCGCATGGTCAAGATCAACGACCCCGCCGGCTCGGCCTCGCTGCTCGCCAACCTGAAGAGCACCGACGCGACCGACGACACGACCGTGACGATGCACCTCGACCACGCCGACGCGACGTTCCCGTTCGTGCTGACCACGGGCGCCGGGGCGATCGTCGAGGCGGCGAAGTTCCCGGCCGACAAGCTGCTCCCCAGCGACCAGGTCGTCGGCTCCGGGCCCTACAAGCTGACGAAGTACACCGCGCAGCAGCAGGCCGTCTTCGCCGTCAACGACAACTACATGGGCGACGACCAGCTCGCCAACAACGCCTTCATCATCCAGTACTTCAACCAGGCCTCGGCGCTCAAGCTCGCCATCGAGAAGGGCGACGTCGACGTCGCCTACCGCAGCCTCGCGCCCACCGACATCGCCGCCCTGCGCAAGGAGACCGACAAGGGCGTGCAGGTCGTCGAGGGCAACGGCACCGAGATCCGCTACCTCGTCATGCAGCTCAAGCAGAAGCCGCTCGACAACAAGGCCGTGCGCCAGGCGATCGCGCAGGTCATCGACCGCGACGCCATCGCGCAGAACGCCTACGACGGCACGGTCACCCCGCTCTACTCGATGATCCCGCAGGGGCTCGCGGGCGCGGGCCAGCCGTTCAAGGACAAGTACGGCGCTCCTGACAAGGCGAAGGCCAAGGCCCTGCTGGACGCGGCCGGCGTGAAGACGCCCGTGCCGGTCGACCTGTGGTACACCCCCACCCACTACGGCCCGAACTCCGTCGACGAGCTCACCGAGATCAAGCGCCAGCTCGACTCGAGCGGGCTGTTCACCGCCACGGTCAAGAGCACCGAGTGGCAGGAGTACCAGAAGGCCTACAAGGCCGGCACCTACCCGGTGTTCCAGCTCGGCTGGTTCCCGGACTTCCCGGACCCCGACAACTACAGCGCGCCCTTCCTGGACGGCAAGGGCGGGTACTTCCAGAACAACTACATCAACCCGCAGCTCACGGCGCTGACGGCGAAGGAGCAGGGCAGCACCGACGCGGCGACCCGCGACGCGACGTTCGCCCAGATCCAGAAGATCACCGCCGAGGACGTGCCGATGATCCCGGTCTGGCAGGGCAAGCAGATCGCCGCGGTGCGCACCGGCGTCACGGGGGTCGACAAGACGTTCGACCCGTCGTTCACCTTCCGCTTCTGGCTCGTCGGCAAGAGCTGAGGTCCTCGACCCGTGGCCGTCCGTTCAGGCTCGCTGGCACGGTTCGTGGTGACACGGATCGTGCTGGCGGTGCCGATGGTGCTCCTGCTGCTCACCTTCGTGTTCCTGCTGATGCGGGTCGCCCCCGGCGACCCCGTCACGGCAGCCCTCGGTGACCGGCTCTCCGCTGCCGACCTCGCGCAGCGGAGAGCCGCCGCCGGGCTCGACCGCCCGCTGCTCCAGCAGTACTGGGAGTACGTCTCGCACGTCGCCCGGCTCGACTTCGGGCGGACCATCACCGACAACCGCGCCGTCTCCGACATCTTCGTCGAGAACGGCGGGGCGACGCTGACCCTGTCGATCGGCGCGCTCGTCGTCGCGGTCGGGCTCGGCCTGCCGCTGGGCCTGGTGGCCGGGCGCCGCCGCGACTCGGTGTTGGACGTCGGCATCCGGCTGTTCGGCATCGTGTCCTACGCCGCGCCGGTGTTCTTCATCGGACTGCTGCTGCAGCTGGTGTTCGGCAAGGCGCTGGGGTGGCTGCCCACCTCAGGCCAGGCCAGCCCCGTCGTGCAGGCGACGGCCGAGTCCAAGACGCACATCCTGCTGCTCGACATGCTGCTGACCGGCGACACCGGCGACATCACCGACGCTCTCAAGCACCTGGTGCTGCCCTCGGTGACCCTGGGCCTGCTCGTCGTGGGCGTGCTCATCCGGCTCGTGCGGGTCAACCTCATCTCGACCCTGCAGAGCGACTACGTCGAAGCGGCGCGGGCCCGCGGCATCCGCGAGCGCCAGGTCGTGCGCAGCCACGGCTTCCGCAACGCGCTCGTGCCCGTCGTCACCGTCTTCGGGCTCCAGGTGGCCGCCCTGCTCGGCGGCGCTGTCCTCACCGAGGAGACCTTCAACTGGCCCGGCGTCGGCAACGAGCTGGTCCGCTACCTCAACAACCGCGACTACACCGCCGTCCAGGGCATCATCACGGCGATCGCGCTCGTGGTCGTCGTCATGAGCCTGCTGATCGACGTCGTCAACGCGCTCATCGACCCGAGGATCCGCTACTGATGGCCCGTCACCCGCTGCTCGGCGCCGTCCGCTCGGCGCGCGGCATCCCGCGCTGGCTGCTCTACGTCGGCGTGCTGCTCTCGCTGCTCTTCGTCGTCATGGCGGTCTTCGCACCTCTGATCGCGCCCTACGGCTTCGACCAGTACACCTCGGGCGGCACCCGCTTCGACAAGCTCGCCGGCCCCGACTCCCACCACTGGATGGGCACGACCGTCCAGTCGCTCGACGTGCTCTCGCGCGTCGTGTTCGGCGCGCGTACGGCGCTCGAGGTCGTCGTGCTGGCAGTCGTGGTCTCGATCGTCATCGGCGTGCCGCTCGGCCTGCTCTCCGGCTACCGCGGCGGCTGGCTCGACCGCGTGCTGGTGCTCGTCACCGACGCGCTGTTCGCCTTCCCCTACCTGCTGCTCGCCATCGTCATCGCGTTCGTCCTCGCGGGCGGCGCCGGCGGCGGTGTCGTCACCGCCGCCACCGCGATCACGGTGGTCTACGTGCCGCAGTACTTCAGGGTCGTACGCGCCAGCACCCTGAGTGCGCGCGAGGCCACCTACGTCGAGGCGGCGCGGGCACTGGGCGCCAAGCCGAGCACGGTGGTCGTGCGCTACCTGTTCTCGAACGTCGTGCAGAGCGTGCCGGTCATCGCGACCCTCAACGCCGCCGACGCGATCCTGACCCTCGCCGGCCTGGGCTTCCTCGGCTACGGCATCCAGCCGACCGAGGCCGCCGAGTGGGGCTACGACCTGCAGCGCGCCATCTCGGACGCGGGAGCCGGCATCTGGTGGACCGCGCTCTACCCGGGCCTGGCCATCACGCTGCTCGTCGTGGCGCTCACACTGGTGGGCGAGGGCCTCAACGAGGTCCTCAACCCCTCGCTGCGCCGCCGCGGCGTCAGCGCCGCCGTGACGCTCGAGGAGGCGACCACCCGATGAGCGCAGCGCCATCGACGACCGCCCCCGCGGGCCCGGTCGCCTCGGTCAAGGGCCTGCGGGTCGCCTACGCCACCGCCCGTGGTCCGGTGTGGGCGGTCGACGGCGTCGACCTCGACATCGCCGCCGGAGAGTCGATCGGCCTGGTGGGCGAGTCGGGCTGCGGGAAGTCGACGCTCGGCCGCGGCCTGCTCGGGCTGCTCCCCGACGGTGCCCGCCTCGAGGGCTCGGTCGACGTGCAGGGCCAGGACCTCGTCCGCATGGGCCGGCGCCGCATGCGCCGGCTGCGGGGCAAGGTCCTCGGCCTGGTGTTCCAGGAGCCGATGACCCGCCTCGACCCGCTCATGAAGGTCAGCGACCACTTCGAGGAGCTGCTGCGTACCCACGAACGGCGGCTCGGCCGTCGGGAGCGGCGGGCGCGCGCCCTCGAGGCCCTGCGCGAGACCGGCATCCCGCCGAGCCGCTACGACCAGTACCCCCACGAGTTCTCCGGCGGGATGCGCCAGCGCATCATGATCGCGCTGACGCTGGTGCTGAAGCCGCCGGTCATCGTGGCCGACGAGCCGACGACCGCCCTCGACGTGCTCGTCGAGGCGCAGGTCCTCGCCCTGCTCGCCGACCTGCGTCGCCGCTCGGGCACCTCCCTGCTGCTCATCACCCACAACCTCGGCATCGTGGCCGAGGCCTGCGACCGCGTGGCGGTGATGTACGCCGGCCAGATCATGGAGGAGGGGCCGTCGCAGACGGTGTTCCGCGAGCCGGCGCACCCCTACACCCGCGAGCTGCTCGCCTCGACGATCTCGCTGTCGACGACCGAGCTGCACAGCATCCCCGGCTCGCCGCCCGACCTCGCCGACCCGCCGCAGGGCTGCCGCTTCTCCGCGCGCTGCCCCGACGCCATGCGCGTCTGCCCCGTGCGCCACCCCGGCGAGGTGCGCGCGGCGACCGGCCAGCGGGTGAGCTGCTGGCTGCACCGGCTCGACGAGCTCTCGGACATCGAGCGCATGCCACTGGAGCGACAGGAGATGGCCGTTGCCGACGAAGCCTGACGAGGTGGGCGGCTCCCACGCCCTCTCCGCCGAGGCGGCGTCCCCGGCGACGCCCGCTGACGAGGCGCCGTTCCTGCGCGTGCGCGACCTGCGGGTGCACTTCTCCCTGCGCGGCGGGCTCCTCGCGCGGCTGTTCGGCCGCGAGAGCGCGTCGGTCAAGGCGGTCGACGGCGTGTCGTTCGACCTGCGCCGTGGTGAGGTCCTGGGCCTGGTCGGCGAGAGCGGGTCGGGCAAGACCACCCTGGGGCGCGCCCTGCTCGGCCTCACCCCGGCGACCGGCGGCAGCATCCAGGTCGGCGGCACCGAGATCGTCGGTCGGAGCGAGCGTCGGCTGCGTCCCATGCGCCGGCGGCTGCAGATGGTCTTCCAGGACCCCCACGCCGCGCTCAACCCGGCCATGGACATCGCCACCGCGGTCGCCCACCCGCTCAAGATCCACAAGATCACGTCGTCCGCCGAGCAGACCCGTGCCCGGGTGGCGGCCGCGCTCGAGACGGTGGGGCTGACCCCGCCCGAGCGCTTCCTCACCCAGCTGCCCGCCAACCTCTCGGGCGGGCAGAAGCAGCGGGCCGTCATCGCGCGCGCTGCGGTGCTCGAGCCCGAGCTGCTGGTCGCCGACGAGCCGGTCTCGATGCTCGACATGAGCGTGCGCGCCAAGATCCTGCAACTGATGCAGGACCTGCGCGACCGGCTCGGGCTGACCTACGTCTACATCACCCACGACCTGGCCACCGCCAAGCTCTTCTGCGACCGGGTCGCCATCATGTACCTCGGCCGGGTCGTCGAGATCGGCCCGACCGACGAGATCTTCGCGCACCCGCGCCACCCCTACACCCGTGCGCTGCTGGCGGCGATCCCCGAGCCGGGCGAGGTCACCGACGTGCCGCGCGACCTGCCGCGCGGCGAGGTGCCCGACGCCGTACGCCCCCCGGCCGGCTGCTCGTTCCACCCCCGCTGCCCGCGCGCCTTCGCGCCCTGCGGCTGGGAGGGTCGCGACCTCGCCGCCGCGCTCGAGGTGCGGTGGGCGACCCTGCGGCCCGAGACCTACGACGCCGAGCGCGGGCTGGTCGGCGACCTCGCGGCGCTCGACCAGCCGGGGCGCACGATCCGGGTGCGCCCGCCGCACGAGATCGCTCCCGAGGACCTGCTGGCACTGCTGGAGAAGGTACGCAGCGACGCGCCCGAGGAGCGCTTCTGGCTCGGGGTCGAGTCGATGCGGGTGGACGACGGCTCCGTGGTGGTCGAGCTGGCCGAGGCGGTCGACCCCGCGCTGCTGCGGGCCGGCGGCGCCGAGATCGCCTGCCACCTCTACGACCCGCGCCTGGCGGCGCTGGCGCCGGCGGGCGACCGGACCTCCTGACGGGTCGACGGGCCGGCTGTCCCGCGGCGAGGTCGTACGACCATCGGCCGATGGCAGGGCCCACCCGGCCGGTGCGACAACTGAGGGGTCAGAACACCGCTCCCCGAGGAGTCCTCATGCGTCGCACCGCTGCACTCACCCTCTCCGCCCTGCTGCTCGCCGGTGGCGCGGCCGCCGCCGTCCCCGGCGTCGCCAGCGCGGCCAGCTCCAGCTCGCACTCCACCCGGACCGCCGACGACCACGGCGGCCGGGGCTCCCACGCCGAGCGCGGCGACGACAAGGGCGGCAAGGGCCGGCACGCCGAGCCCGGCGACGACAAGGGCGGCAAGGGCGGCAAGGGCCGCCACGGTGACGACGGCCCGAACCACCACTAGGGAGCGGCACCGGCCCGCACACTGGACCGACCGCAGGTGCCGACGAGAAGGGGTGCGCGCAGCGTGCAGCAGCAGACCGGCGCACCCCCGTGGCGCGTGCTGGCCGAGCCGCGGCGGGCACCGCGCACCCCCGCCTCGATGCGCCGCATCGTCGGCACGTTCGTCGCCGGCAGCCTGGCCGTCGCGCTGGTCTTCCTCGCGCTCAGCACGTGGCTGAGCCAGCGCGCGGCGCGCAGCGAGTCGATCGACGACGCCCGCCGCTCGACCGACCTGTTCGCCCGCATCGCGGTCACCCCCGCGCTGAGCGACGGCCTGCTGCGCGGTGACCCCGCGGCGCTCGCGGCGATGGACACCGCCGTCGACGCGGTCCTCACGCCGGAGTCGGGTGTCGTGCGGGTGAAGATCTGGTCGCGCGACGGGCGCGTCCTCTGGTCCGACGAGCCGCGGCTGGTCGGGCGCACCTTCGCGCTCGAGGCCGACGAGGTCGAGGCCCTCGACGAGGGGCGCACGGTGGCGGAGGTGAGCGACCTGCAGCGGCCGGAGAACGTCTACGAGCGCTCGCAGGGCCGGCTGCTCGAGGTCTACCGCCCCGTGCGCACGCCGGGCGGCGAGCTGCTCGAGCTGGAGGCGTACTTCCCCTACCACCGCGTCGTGACCGAGCGCTCCTGGCACATCTGGCGCGAGTTCGGCCTCATCACGCTGCTCGCGCTGGTCCTCGCCCAGCTCGTGCAGCTGCCGCTGGTCGCCCGGATGCTGGGGCAGCTGCGGCGCAGCGAGCGCTCGCGCGACCACCTGGCGCGCCGGGCCGTCGAGGCCTCGCAGGAGGAGCGGCGCCGCATCGCGGGCAGCCTGCACGACGGCGTGGTGCAGGACCTCGCCGGTGCGTCGTTCGTCCTCGCCGGGGCGATCGCCCACGCGGAGCCCCCGGCGCCGCAGGCGCTGCGCCCGGCGCTCGACGCGGTGCGCCAGTCGATCGGCGGGCTCCGCTCGCTGCTGGTCGAGCTCTACCCGCCGAGCCTCGAGCGCGCCGGTCTGGCTGCCGCGCTCACCGACGCGGCGTCGGCGCTGCGCTCGAGGGGCGTCCGCGTACGCGTCGAGGTCCCGGACGACGTCGCCGCCCGCGTACCCGTCGCCACCGAGGCGGTGCTCTTCCGCGTCGCGCAGGAGGCGATGCGCAACGTCGCGAGCCACGCCGACGCCTGCGAGGTGGAGGTGGGCGTGCGGGTGCAGCGCGGCCGCGTCGAGCTGGTCGTGCGCGACGACGGGCGGGGCTTCGACGCGGGCGACGTGCCGCGCGAGGCCGGCCACGTCGGGCTGGAGGTCGTGAGCGACGTGGTCGCCGAGGCGGGTGGCACGGTCGAGCTGGCGTCCGCACCCGGCCAGGGGACCGCGCTGCGGGTCGGGCTGCCGCTGTGAACGGGGTCCGGGTGCTCCTCGTCGACGACCACGCCCTCGTGCGCTCCGGGCTCGAGAGCCTCATGGGCGCGGAGCCCGACCTCGACGTGGTCGGCTCCGCCTCCGACGGCGCGCAGGCGCTCGAGCTGGTGGTCTCGCTGGCGCCCGACGTGGTGCTGATGGACCTCTCGATGCCCGTGCTCGACGGGGTGGCGGCCACCCGGCGGCTGACGGCGGAGCACCCGGGCACCGCCGTGCTCGTGCTGACCTCGTTCTCCGACCGGGAGCGCGTGACCGACGCCCTGGACGCCGGAGCGGTCGGCTACGTGCTCAAGGACAGCGAGCCGTCGGTGGTGCTCGAGGCGGTGCGCGCCGTGGCGCGCGGCGAGTCGCCGCTCGACCCGAGGGTGGCGCGTACGCTGCTGGCCGCCCGCCGCGCGGACCCCGCCGCCGAGCTGACCGACCGCGAGCGCGAGGTGCTCGGCCTGGTGGGCCGGGGGCTGCCCAACAAGCAGATCGCGCGCGCCCTGGGCATCCGCGAGAGCACGGTCAAGGCGCACCTCACCAGCGTCTTCGCCGCCATCGGCGTGCGCGACCGCACCGCCGCGGCGCTGTGGGCCCAGCGCAACCTGTCCGGCTGAGCGGGTCAGGCCGCGCCGGGGCAGCCGGCGGGCGGCGTCTCCGCACCCCGGGCGGCGCGCAGGGCGGTGCTGATGCGGCCGAGGGCGGCGTAGTCCTCGGGGGAGAGGGCGTCGACGAGGTAGCGGCGTACGGCCGCGACGTGGCCCGGTGCGGCAGCGGCGAGGGACTCGAAGCCGAGGTCGGTGAGCACCGCCTCCTGGCCGCGGCGGTCGCTCGGGCAGGCCTCGCGCCGGATCCAGCCGCGCTCCTCGAGGCGGGACACCGCGTGGGAGAGCCGGCTGCGCGAGGAGGTGAGCCGGTCGGCGAGCTCGGACATGCGCAGCCGGCGGCCGGGCGCCTCCGACAGGTGCACGAGGATCTCGTAGTAGGCGTGAGGGATCCCCGCCTCCGCCTGCAGCTGGCGGTCGAGCTCGTCGAACAGCCCGGTCATCGCGTCGAGGAACGTGCGCCAGACGTGCTGCTCGTCGGCGCTGAGCCACCGCGGCTCGGGGCCGGTGGGAGCGGTCTGGGAAGTCATGCAACCATGGTAGTTGAAGTTTCAAGGGAATGCCTCTACGCTGTACGTAGTTGAGGGCTCAACGACGACGACCAGGTCGACGACCAGCAGGAAGGGGCAGGGCGATGGGCATCACTCGGCTCAACCACGCAGTGCTCTTCGTCCGTGACCTCGAGCGCAGCCGGGAGTTCTACACGAGCGCGCTCGGCTTCCGCGAGATCTCGCTGGGCGGCGCGCCGCTGCCCGGGGCGGCGTTCCTCCAGGCCGCCGGCTCCACCAACGACCACGACCTCGGGCTCTTCGAGATCGGCAGCGCGGCGGCCGCGTCCGGCGCCGGGCGCACCAGCGTCGGGCTCTACCACCTCGCGTGGGAGGTCGACACGCTCGACGAGCTCGGCCGGATCGGCCAGGAACTCGCCGCCCGCGGCGCCCTCGTCGGCAGCTCCGACCACGGCACCACCAAGAGCCTCTACGGCAAGGACCCCGACGGCCTCGAGTTCGAGGTCGCCTGGATCATCCCGGCCGACCTGCTCGACGAGAGCGCGCTCAGCGCGCGCGCCTCCATCGGCCGGCTCGACCTCGAGGCCGAGGTGGCGCGCTACGGCGCCACCACCCGCGGCGGCGTCGGCATCTCGACGCCCGTCTGACCCGCACCCGTACACCCCCACCACCGCCCGCCAGCAGCTCAGCACACCAAGGAGAACCGCCATGACGTCCACCGACTTCGAGCCCTCGACCGACACCGCCGCCCTCACCGGCACCTGGACGATCGACGCCGCGCACTCGCGCGTCGGCTTCGTCACGCGCCACGCGATGGTCACCAAGGTCCGCGGCCAGTTCCGCGACGTCGAGGGCACCATCGTGATCGACGCCGCCGACCACAAGGCGTCCAGCGCCGTCGTCACCCTGCAGGTGGCCAGCGTCGACACCGGCCAGGCCCAGCGCGACGAGCACCTGCGCACCGGCGACTTCTTCGACGCCGCGGCCTACCCGACCATCACCTTCCGCAGCACCGACGTCGAGGTCGACGGCGCCGAGATCAAGCTCAAGGGCGACCTGACGATCAAGGACGTCACGCGCCCGGTCGAGCTCGACCTCGAGTTCACCGGCACCGCGACCGACCCCTTCGGCAACGTGCGCGCCGGCTTCGACGGCAAGACCACTGTCAAGCGCACCGACTGGGGCCTGACCTACAACGCCGCGCTCGAGACCGGCGGCGTGCTGATCAGCGACAAGACCACCCTCGAGTTCGAGATCTCGGTCATCAAGTCGGCCTGACCCGACAGCGCGGACTCCGGTCCGCTCTCGGCGAAATACTCCGGGCACAGCGGGCGTTCTGTCATCAGACGCCCGCTGTGCCCGCTTCGTCTTCCCTCCTGCCGAGAAGGACCCTGCATGGCCCTGTACGCCGCCCCCGCCCGCACCGCCTCCCGCACCGCGCGCCCCGTGCTCGCGGTCGTCGTCGCCGCGCTGCTGCTCTTCGCGCTCGGCAGGGGCCTGGGGCTGCTCGACCTGCGCAACCCGTTCGCGGCGACGCGCACCGACCGCAGCGGGCCGGCGCTCATGAAGGCGCTCACGGACCTCAAGGAGTTCCACGGCTCGAGCGCGCAGTACCAGCAGGTCGTGCGCATCGACGAGAGCCACAAGTTCGTGCCCGGCTTCGTCGCCGGGCAGTCGACGACGTTCCTGGCCACCGGCAGCGCCGACGGCATCGTCGACTTCTCGAAGCTCTCGCCCTCCGACGTCGTCGTCGACGGCAAGGCCGTGACGATCACGCTGCCCCACGCGTACCTCGGGCAGGCGCGGCTCGACGCCACGCAGAGCCGTGTCCTCGAGCGCGACCGCGGGGTCGTCGACCGGGCGACCGAGGCGCTGGGCAACGGCGGCTCCGACACCGCCTACTGGAAGGCCGGCCAGCAGAAGATCGACGCTGCTGCAGCGGCCGACCCGAGCGTGCTGGCCCGCGCCGAGGACAACGCCCGAGCGACGCTCACCACGCTGGCAGGCTCACTGGGCTACGACTCGGTGACCGTGGTCTTCGCCGACGACCCCGCCCTCTCGCAGAGCTGAGCCCCTCCGACACGCACGGCAACGCGGCGGAAACCTCCGCGTAACACGCCGTGCCGACACTCGGGCGCTGCCGCTGACACCCGCCGTCGCGGCCAGACCTGGGTGGAGGGTTCGCGGTCATGGTCGACGGTGCCGACACGGCGTGGGTGCTCGTGTGCGCAGCCCTGGTGCTCTTCATGGCACCAGGGCTCGCCCTGTTCTACGGCGGCATGGTCCGCAGCAAGCACGTCCTCGCGATGATGGCCCAGGTCTTCGGGGCGGCAGCGGTGGTGAGCGTCCTCTGGGTGCTGCTCGGCCACTCGCTCGCCTTCGGCCCCGACCTGCACGGCGTGGTCGGGTCGCTGCGGCTGGCCGGCATGGCCCACCCCGACGACCCCGTGCCGGGCTTCGACCTGCACGTCCCCTCGACCGCCTTCGCCGCCTTCCAGATGATGTTCGCCGTCATCACCGCGGCTCTGCTGGCCGGAGCGGGTGCCGACCGGATGCGCTTCGGCAGCTTCCTGGTCCTCGTGGGGCTCTGGGTGCTCCTCGTCTACGCCCCGCTCGCGCACTGGGTGTTCTCGCCCAACGGCTGGCTCGCCGCACGCGGCGTGCTCGACTTCGCCGGCGGCACCGTCGTCGAGACGAACTCCGGCGCGTCGGCCCTCGCCCTCGCCCTGGTGCTTGGTGCCCGGCGGGGCTGGCCGCGCGAGCAGATGGCCCCGCACTCGCTGCCGCTGACGCTGGTCGGAGCCGGCATCCTGTGGTTCGGGTGGCTCGGCTTCAACGCCGGCTCCGCCCTGGCGGTGGGCGGCCTGGCCAGCCAGGCGCTGCTCTCCACGCACCTCGCCGCGTGCGCCGGGCTGCTCGGCTGGTTGCTCGTCGAGAAGCTGCAGACCGACCACCCCACGACTCTGGGCGCGGCGTCGGGCGCCGTCGCCGGCCTCGTCGCCATCACGCCGGCGGCCGGCTTCGTGAACAGCCTGGGCGCCCTGGCCATCGGCTTCGCCGGCGGCGTGGTCTCCGTGCTGGCGGTGGAGCAGAAGGTGCGGTTCGGCTACGACGACTCCCTCGACGTCGTCGGGGTGCACGGTGTGGCGGGTGTCGTCGGGACCCTGGCCGTCGGCGTCTTCGCCACCCACACGGTCAACGCGGGCATCGCGCACCGCGGGCTGCTCGACGGCGGCGGGGTGCACCTGCTGCTCCTGCAGCTGCTCGCGGTCGTGGTCACCATCGCCTGGGCCTTCCCCGTGACCTGGCTGGTCGCCCGGGGCGTCGGTCGGGTGATGCCCCTGCGGGTGCCGCCCGAGGGTGAGCTCGAGGGCCTCGACATGCACTCGCACGCCGAGTCGGCCTACGACATCGGCGGTCGCCGGGTGGCAGGGAGGATGGGGGCATGAAGCTGGTGACCGCCGTCCTGAAGCCGCACATGCTCGAGCCCGTCAAGGAGGCCCTCGAGGCGTTCGGCGTGCGCGGCCTGACGATCTCCGAGGTGTCGGGACACGGCCGTCAGCGCGGCCACACCGAGGTCTACCGCGGCGCCGAGTACACCGTCGACTTCCTCCCGAAGGTGCGGCTCGAGGTGCTGGTCGACGCCCCCGAGGCCGACGACGTCGTCGCGGCCATCGTCAGTGCGGCGCGGACGGGCAAGATCGGCGACGGCAAGGTGTGGGTGATGCCGGTGGACGCGGTCGTCCGCATCCGCACGGGGGAGCGCGACGTCGAGGCGCTCTGAGGAGCCCCGTCAGCCCGCGCGCCGCAGCGCCTCGCGCGTCGCGGCGTAGCGGGCCAGCTCGGCCTTCACCGGCGCGACGACGAGCTCCTCGCCCACGGCGCTGACCTCGTCGCGCAGCGCGGCACCGGCCCGGCGGCCGGCCCGACGTGCCGACAGCCGGCCGAGCGTGCGCCCGAGCGCGGCCACGAGCAGCTCCGCGAGCGCTCCGCCCACCGCCAGCACCGTCGGCAGCGGCAGGGCGCCCAGGTCGGCGGTCGGCGGGTCGGGCAGGCGCAGCCAGTCGACGACGAACAGCCCGACCAGCCACAGGGCGCCGGCGAGGGTCACCAGCGCGAGCACGAGCTGCAGCGCGCCGAGCGGCGGCTCCCACCACGTTCGCCGCGGCGGGGCCACCGGCTTCGCGGTCATCGCGCGGTCGAGCGCGTCGTCGAGGTCGGCCTCGCGCGAGCGCGCGGCGGTGCGCACGGCTCCGGCCCAGCGCGGCGGCAGCCCGGTCACGACGCTGTCGCCCACCGCGCGCACGGCCACGTCGACCGACGCGCGGGCCACGGGGCTCGCGGGCGGCAGCGACGAGCGCGCCGCCGGCTCGAGGTGCAGACGGCGCAGCGGGTCGCGGCGCAGCCGCCCCGCCCAGCGGGTGAACGGCCAGCCGGTGGAGGCGGCGACGCGGCGGCGCACCGCCTGCTCGACCGCCTGTTCGACGACGGGTACGCCTGCGGCGAGTGCCAGCGCCTCGCGCAGCCGGGCGCGCTCCTGCCGTCCCACGGTCGCACGTCCGGCAGCGGCGTCGGCGGTGCCGAGGTCGGCCTCGAAGGCGGCGACCACACGGTCGACGTCGCCCGTCAGCCGCTCGACGGCGGCGGCCCGGCGCCCGACCGCGTCGAGCAGGGCCTTGTGGACGGTGTCGACGCCGAGCCCGGTGCGCACGCTGGTGGCGACCAGCGCGACCTCCCCGAGCCCGTCGTCGTGGAGCAGCCGGCGCAGGTCGGTGAGGCAGGCCTCGGTGGCCTGCTCGCCGAGCAGGTCGACCTGGTTGAGCACGACGAGGGTGACCGCGCGGTGCTGCCGCAGCCGGCGCAGGTAGCGCTCGTGCACGGCGGCGTCGGCGTACTTCTGCGGGTCGAGCACCCACACAAGCAGGTCGACGACCTCGACGAGCCGGTCGACCTCGAGCCGGTGCGACTCGACGGTGGAGTCGTGGTCGGGCAGGTCGAGCAGCACCAGCCCGGACAGGTCGCCGGCGACCGGGTCGGGGGTGGCGGGCGGCTCGAGGCGGTGGCGCTCGGGCACCTGGAGCCAGTCGAGCAGCGGGCCCGCGCCCTCGGGGTCCCAGAGGCAGGCCACCGGCGTGCCGGTCGTGGGACGGCGCACGCCCACCGGCGACAGGTCGACCCCGGCCAGCGCGTTGAACAGCGAGGACTTGCCACTGCCGGTGCCGCCGGCCAGCGCCACGACGGTGTGCTCGCCCGAGAGCCGCAGCCGGGCGCCGGCGCGGTCGAGCACCGCCCGGCCCTCGACCAGCGCGGCCGGGTCGAGCCGGCCCTCACCCTCGCGCAGGACGGTCTCGAGCGCGTCGAGCCGGGGGACCAGGTCGGTGTTGCGGCGCCGCCTGGCGAGCAGCCGCGTCACCGGCCGGCCCGCCCGTGCAGCACGGTGAGCCGGGCCGCCGCGGAGCGCAGGTCGTCGGCGCCCGTGCCGCGCGGCAGCCGCTCGAGCCGGGCGTCGAAGCGCGCCCGCTCCTCCGCCAGCACCGCCTCGATGCGCGAGCGCAGGTCGGCCCGGGCGAGGGCGGCGAGCCTGCGCACGGCCTCGTCGCCGAGCAGGGCCTCGAGCAGCTTCTGGCCGACCGCGGAGGCGCCGCCCGCCACGAGCACCTCGCCGCCGGTGAGCCCGCCCGTCGAGGCGAAGACCGCCACCATCACGACGAGCGCGGCGCCGTTGACGCCGTAGGACAGCACGCGCGCCGCCGACCGGCGCTGGGACCCTTCGCTGCGTACGAGCTCCAGCACGCTGCCCTGCCAGTCGCGCACCGCTCGGGCGCTGGCCTCGGGCAGTGCGGCCGACGACCGGGCGAGCGCGCCGGCGTCGTCGCCGAGCAGGGCCCGGCCGCCGGGGTCGGCGGTCCACGCGTCAACCGTCTGCTCAGCGGCCGCGTCGGCGGCGCCCCGGACGAGCGCCTCGAGCCCCGACTCGAGCGCGACGCTCAGCCGCTGGTCGGGGGAGGGTCGGCCGCGTACGGCGCTGACCAGGCGGTCGCGCAGCCGCCCGACGCGCGACTCGAGCTGGCGGAGCAGCTCGCCCGTGCCGACGATCTCCTGCCAGCGGGCGAGCACCTCGCCTCGCAGGAGCTGGCCGTCGTCGAGGGCGCGGTCGACCCGGGCGCCGGCCGCGGCGTAGGCGCGAGCCGCCGCCGTCGCCAGGTCGGCGCGCGCGTCGTCCTGCTCCTCGAGCGCGTTCGCCAGCGCGGGCAGGCGCACGGTGTAGCCGGCCAGCACGCCGTCGAGCGTGCGGCGCACGAGCCCGGCGCGAGCCCCGGCGTCGGCGGCGAGCCCGGACAGCCAGCTCCGCAGGGCGGCGGTGGTCTGCTCGGGGAGCAGGCCTCCGCTCAGCGCCGACTCGGGCACCACGAACACCGGGGAGTCGGAGAGCCCCTGCTGGGCGAGCATCGAGCGCAGGTGCGGCTCGATCTCGTGCTCGGCGCCGGGCGGCACCCGGTCGAGGACGACGGCGACCGCGGCGCTGCGGGCGCTCGCGGCGCGCAGGAGGTCCCACGGCACGGCATCGGCGTAGCGGGCGGCCGTGGTGACGAACACCCACAGGTCGGCCGCGGCCAGCAGCTGGCCGGCGAGCTCGCGGTTCTCGGCGACGACGGAGTCGATGTCAGGGGCGTCGAGCAGCGCGAGCCCGGGGGGTACGCGGTCGCTGGCCACAAGCGCCAGCGTGCTGGTCGAGCCGCCCGTGCCGGGCGCGTCGCTGGTGGCCCGGGTCTCACGGGCGAAGCCGGGGAGCACCCGGTCGCCGGTGAAGGAGTCGCGGTCCTCCGGGGCGTGCGCGAGCACCGGCGAGCGGGTCGTCGGGCGCAGCACCCCGGGCGCCGAGACCTGAGCGCCGACGAGCGAGTTGACCAGGGTCGACTTGCCGGCACCTGTGGAGCCGCCGACCACCACCAGGAGCGGGGCGTCGAGGTCGCGCAGCCGGGGCAGCACGTAGTCGTCGAGCTGGTCGAGCACCTCGCGGCGAGCGAGGCGGGCGGCCGGCGCCGCCGGCGTCTCGAGCGGCAGTTCCAGGCCGTCGAGCAGCGGGCGCAGGTCGGTCAGCGCGTCGAGCAGGGTGTCGCCGGGACGTGCGGCGGCTCTCGCCTCCATCGCGTCCCTCCCCGTGCCCCCTGCCGCGCCTCGTGCGCAGGCGCTCGGATTCTCCCATGCGTCGCACTCGTCGCCGGGGACCCGCGCGACCGCCGGGCTGTCGCGGCGCGAGGGTCGCAGACGTACGTGTCGGATTCCCGCCAGCCGATCGGCCGCGGAGGAGGCAGACTCCTTGCTGTGCATGAGGACTTCGACAGCTGCCTGCGCGCGGTGCAGGCGAAGGACCGCCGCTTCGACGGCTGGTTCTTCACCGCCGTGCGCACGACCGGCATCTACTGCCGGCCGAGCTGCCCGGCCGTGACTCCCAAGCCGCAGAACCTCAGCTTCCACCCGAGCGCCGCGGCCGCGCAGGCGGCGGGCTACCGCGCGTGCAAGCGGTGCCGTCCGGACGCGAGCCCCGGGTCGCCGGAGTGGGACGTGCGTGCCGACTCGGTGGCCCGCGCCATGCGGCTCATCGCCGATGGTGTCGTCGACCGCGAGGGCGTGCCCGGTCTCGCTGCGCGCCTCGGCTACAGCGCCCGCCAGGTCGAGCGCCAGCTCGTGGCAGAGCTGGGCGCCGGCCCGCTCGCCCTCGCCCGGGCGCAGCGGGCGCAGACCGCCCGGCTGCTGGTCGAGACGACCACCCTGCCCATGACCGAGGTCGCGCTGGCCGCCGGCTTCGCGAGCCTCCGCTCGTTCAACGAGACGGTGCAGACGGTCTTCGCGATGTCGCCGACGCAGCTGCGCGAGCGGTCGCGGCGGCGGGCAGCTCCGGCCGGGCCCGGCGAGCTGGCGCTGCGGCTGCCGTTCCGTGCGCCCCTCAACCCCGACAACCTCTTCGGCCACCTCGCCGCGACGGCGGTGCCTGGTGTCGAGGAGTGGCGCGACGGCGCCTACCGCCGCACGCTCGCGCTGCCGCACGGGTGGGGGCTCGTGTCGCTGCGCCCGCAGCCCGAGCACGTCGAGTGCCGACTGCGGCTGCAGGACCTGCGTGACCTCTCCGCCGCCATCTCACGGTGCCGCCGGCTGCTCGACCTCGACGCCGACCCGGTCGCCGTCGACGAGGCGCTGGCCGAGGACCCCGCTCTCGAGCCGCACGTCCGCAAGGCGCCGGGGCGGCGGGTGCCGCGTACGGTCGACGTCCACGAGCTCGCCGTGCGCGCGGTGCTCGGGCAGCAGGTGTCGACGGCGGCGGCGCGTACGCACGCCGGCCGGATCGCCGCCGCGCTCGGTACGCCCGTCGACGACCCCGACGGCGGCCTCACCCGGCTGTGGCCCACCGTCGAGCAGCTCGCCGCGCTCGCGCCGGAGGACCTCGCCATGCCGGCGTCGCGCCGCCGCGCCGTCCTCGCGCTCGTCCGGGCGCTCGCCGACGGCGACGTGCAGCTCGGTCCGGGAGCCGACTGGGGCCGGGCCCGGGCCGAGCTGCTCGCCCTCCCCGGCATCGGGCCGTGGACGGTCGAGGTGGTCGCCATGCGCGGACTGGGCGACCCGGACGCGTTCCTCCCCGGCGACCTCGGGGTGCGCATCGCCGCGACCGCGCTGGGACTGCCGGATGCGGCGGGACCCCTCGACACGTACTCCCAACGGTGGCGGCCGTGGCGCGCCTATGCCGTGCAGTACCTCTGGGCCACCGGCACCCACGCCGTCAACACCATGCCGGGCAGCACACCGACGAAGGAGAGCGCATGAGCGACAGGAAGACGGTCGTCGACAGCCCGATCGGGCCGCTGACGCTCGTGGCCGACGACGACGGGCTGCGCGGCGTGTTCATGGAGAGCCACCGCCACCTGCCTGCCTGGGTCGAGGAGGCGCGGCTGGACGCGGCCGGCTTCGACGAGGTGCTGGCCCAGCTGGAGGAGTACTTCGCCGGTGACCGCAAGGAGTTCGACGTCCGGCTCTCGGTCACGGGAACGCCGTTCCAGCGGCGCGTGTGGGACGCGCTCGTCGAGATCCCCTACGGCAGCACATGGTCCTACGGCCAGCTGGCCGCCGCTGTGGGCGTGCCGGGCGCGGCACGGGCGGTCGGGCTGGCCAACGGGCGCAACCCCGTGAGCATCATCGTGCCCTGCCACCGGGTGATCGGCGCGAGCGGTTCCCTCACCGGCTACGGCGGCGGCGTCGAGCGCAAGAAGCTGCTGCTGGACCTGGAGAACGGCGTCCTCCCCCTCTAGTGTCCGAACGCGCTGCACGCTGACCAGGGCGGACGAGCGATCGCGTTCGGACACTAGCGGGGGACGAGGCCCGCCTCGTAGGCGAGGATGACGAGCTGCACCCGGTCCCTCGCGTCGAGCTTGGTGAGCAGGCTGCCGACGTGCGCCTTGGCGGTGGCCATGCTGATGAAGAGCCGCTCGGCGATCTCGGCGTTCGAGAGCCCACGCGCTACCAATTCGAGGACCTCGCACTCGCGCGCGGTGATGCCGTCGAGTACGCGTGCGGTGCTCCTCTGCGGCGCACCGACGAAGTCGCGGATCAGCGTGCTGGTGACGCGCGGGGCGAGGAGTGCCTCTCCGCGGGCGATCACGCGGATGCCGGCAAGGATGTCGTCCAGCGCCATGTCCTTGACGAGGAAGCCGCTCGCGCCGGCGCGCAGGGCTGCGTAGACGTACTCGTCGTCGTCGAAGGTCGTGAGCACGGCGACACGGGCGTCGCACGAGCCGGTGATCATCCGCGTGGCCTCGATGCCGTCCATTCCGGGCATGCGGATGTCCATCACCACCACGTCGGGCCGGAGCTCGGCGACCAGGGCGACCGCGTCGCCACCGGTGCCGGCCTCGCCCACGACCCGCAGGTCGTCGCTGTCCGCCACGAGGACGCGGAGTCCCGCGCGTACGAGCGGCTGGTCGTCGACCAGCACGATGTCAGCGGTCACGCGCCCACCGGCAGCCGGGCGAGCACGCGGAAGCCGCCCTCTGCCCCCGGCCCGGCCTCCAGCTTCCCGCGCAGCAGCTCCACCCGCTCGCGCATCCCGACCAGCCCGTAGCCCTCCCCGGTGCCCGTGAGCCCGCGCCCGTGGTCCACGACCTCGAGCACGACCTCGTCGGGCCGCGTGACCACCCGGACCTGGCAGCAGCTCGTGCCCGCGTGCCGCACCACGTTGGTCAGCGCCTCCTGCACGATGCGGAAGGCCGAGAGGTCGAGCTCGGCCGGCAGGGCACGGGGCGGGCCGTCCCACGTCAGCTCCACCGCGACGCCAGCGTCCGCCGTCGTCGCGACGAGGCGGTCGAGGTCGGCGAGCCCCGGTGCCGGGGCGCGAGGTACGGGCTCCTCCCGGTCGTCGGTCCGCCGCAGGGTGCCCAGCGTCGTGCGCAGCCCCGTCAACGTCTCACGACTGGTCCGCTCGATCGCGCTCAGCGCCTGGCGGGCCTCCTCGGGCTGCGTGTCGAAGACGCGGCTGCCCATGCCGGCCTGGATCGCGATGACGCCGATGCTGTGGGCGACGACGTCGTGCAGCTCGCGCGCGATGCGCAGCCGCTCCGCGGTGACGGCCTGCAGCGTGGCTTGGTCCCGCACCGTCCGCGCGTGCAGACGCCGCTCCCGGACGGTGTTGCCCACCAACCACGCGAGGCCGACCGCGAGCACGACGGTGAGGGAGAGCACCGGCGACACGTGGCGCAGTGTGACGCCCTCGACCGGGGAGGAGGCGGTGGTGAGCGAGGAGGTCGCGGCGGTGAGCACGAACAGGCTGGCCCCCGCCGCGACCGCGGAGGCGCTGCGGCGGCAGGTCGCCGCGACGTAGGCGAGCGCCAGGTCGACCAGGACGAAGAGTGCGAGCGGTGCGACCGTGGAGGTGAAGACGAACGCGACCGACAGCGTGTCCAGGAGCAGCACGCCGAGGGTCACCAGCGGCATGCGCCTCAGCAGCCACACGGTCAGCAGCAGCGCCAGCGGGTAGGCGAGCGTCTGCCAGCGCCCCCAGAGTGCGCCCCCGCCGCCCATCAGCATCAGGTGGCCGATGTCGCCCAGCACCACGAGGCACATGAGCAGGCTCACCGCCGTCGCGACGGCGCGCGCCAGTCGGACGGCGGCCCTCGAGCCGCGACTCCAGACCGAAGGGCCGGTGCCGGGCTGGGGCGGTGCCGGCGGCTGCAGTGTCGTGGACACGGGTCGAGCGTAGGACTCGGCGGCGCGGTGCGGATCCTCCCAGGGACGTACGCCCGTGGGAGACCGCGCGGCGCCGACCTCTCGCCGCCGGCCCGATGCCCGATGACGCGAGCGGCCGGGAGCGTGGCCGGAGCCAGCCCTCCCCCTAGCTCCGCGGAGCCCTCCCATGACCCGTGCCTCTCGCGTGCTGACCGTCCAGGTGCTCGCCGTCGCCGTCTTCGCGCTCAGCTGGCGGTCACTGGACTTCTCGATCTACGTGCTCGGCGGGCGAGCCGTCGGCGACGGGGACCGGCTCTACACCGAGCAGCTGCTGGGCCACTGGTTCACCTACACGCCGTTCGCCGCGGTGGTGTTCGCGCCGCTGTCCTGCGTGCCGCTGCTGCTCGCCCGGCTGGTGTGGGAGCTGGGCTCAGTGGCGGCCTTCGCCCTGTCGGTGCGGACGACGCTCCGGCTCGCGGGCCTGCGAGTGCAGCTGCGTCCCTGTGTCGCGCTCGGGCTGCTGCTCGAGCCGGTGTGGCACTCGCTGTTCCTCGGGCAGGTCAACCTCTACCTGCTCGCGCTCGTGCTGGTCGACGTGCAGCTGGTGTCGCACGGCCGCAGGGCGGGTGTGCTCGTGGGGCTCGCGACGGCGGTGAAGCTCACGCCCGCGGTGTTCGTGGTGCTGTTGCTCCTCGCTGGGCGCACCCGGGCGGCGGTGCGGGCGGCGTCGACGTTCGCCATCTGCACCGCGCTCGCCTGGGCCATCGCTCCCGAGGCGTCGCTCCTCTACTGGACCCGGACCTTCCACGACACCCGCCGCGTCGGCGCGATCTACATCAGCAACCAGTCGCCCTTCGGCGCGGCAGGCCGCATCCTCCACGACTCCGGCGGTGTCGGGCACTGGTACGCAGTGGTGCCACCGCTCGTCGCGGCCGTCGGGCTGGTGGTGGCCGCTGCGTACGCGCGCCGCGGCGACTGGCTGACCGCCGCCGCGACGACCGGCACGACAGGCCTGCTCGTCTCGCCGATCTCGTGGACGCACCACTGGGTGTGGGTCCTGCCGGCTCTGGCTGTGCTGGTGCGCGACGGGCACCGGGTGGCGGCTGGGTGCGTGTACGCAGTGTTCGTCGTCGCGCCGCCGTGGTGGACGCCGGCGCACGGGACTCCGGGGGAGTACGGCTGGCACGGCGCCACGACCGTCGCGGCCAACGCGTACCTGCTCGCCGGCGTCACCTTCCTCACCTTCGCCTGTGTCCGAACGCGCGCCGCGCTGACCAGCGCGGACGGGCGATCGCGTTCGGACACGTCACTCGTCGGGGAAGCGGAGGGGGGCGAGCTCGTCGAACCGGTCGCCCGGGCCGGGGTTGGCCGGGTCGGTGGACCCGCCGAAGTGGTGCATGACTCCCCAGACGGCGTTGATGGCGGTCTGCACGGCTCCCTCGGCCCAGCCCGCCGTCCATGAGATGTCGTCACCGGCCAGGAACAGACCACGGTAGACCTCGGGCAGGGCGTCCTGGACGAAGTGGGTGTAGAGCCGCTCCTGGTAGCGGTAGTGGCCGGGCAGGTTCGCCTTGAAGGCGCCCATGAAGTCGGGCTCGGTCTCCCACGACACCGTCACCGGCGTGGCGATGACGTGCCGGCGGATGTCGACGCCCGGGTAGATCTGCGACAGCGACTTGAGCATGACCTCGAGCCGTTCCTCGGTCGAGAGCGGCACCCACTTCAGCGAGTCGTCGGACCAGGTGTAGGACAGGCAGATCACACCCGGCCGGTCGGGGCCGTTGTCGAGCAGGTAGGTGCCGCGGGTCATCCGGTCGGTGAGCGTCATGCTCATGGTGTCGCGGCCGGTGACGGGGTCCTTGTCGAGCCAGAAGGGCCGGTCCACCAGCAGGAAGAGCTTCGACGAGCCCATGTAGTGGGTGCGCTCGATCGCAGTCCAGTGGTCGCTCGGGAACAGCGTCTCGTCGCACTCGATGCGGCTGAGCAGCATCCAGCTCTGCGCGGTGAAGACAGCCGCAGGGTAGGTGCGGATCTCGCCGCTCGCGTCGGTGACGGTGATGTTGTTGGGAGCGGTACGCCGCAGGTGCGTCACGGCCGGCCGCGGGCGTCCGTCACGGTGCAGGGACGCCAGCGACGTGCCCTCGGGCCAGTGCGGCATCCCCGAAGGCGAAGCAGACCACAGCAGCTCCGGCACCTGCTGGCAGCCGCCGACGATGCTGCGGTGGTCATCGTCAGCACCTGTGTAGACCACTCGCAGGATCTCGAGGATCGAGTTGGGGAAGTCGGTGTCCCAGCCGCCGGTGCCGAAGCCGACCTGGCCGAAGATCTCCCGCCGTCGGAACGACGCGAAGGCGGGCGAGTCGCAGAGGAAGCCGTAGAACGTCTGGTTGTCCAGGCGTTCCACCAGCTCGTCCCAGATCGCCTTGATGGCCGGCACGTCGCGGCGCCGCATCGCCGCCTGCATCTCGTCGGAGCGGGCCTGCGCGACGAGCGTGTCGTGCCAGGCGTCGGCGACCTCGCGGTAGACGTCGGGCAGCTCGTCGAGCGTGCGCGCGTAGTGGGTGACGCCCTTGAGGTCGATGACCGTGCTCGGCGTCGCCGGGTCGAGCGGGTTGGGGAAGCGGGTCGTCGACAGCCCGAGCGCGTCGACGTAGTGGAAGAAGCCGGTGGAGGAGGGCGGGAAGCGCATCGCCCCCATCTCGGCGACGACGCCCGGGTGACCCTCGAAGCCCACGCTGCGCAGGCGCCCGCCGATCTGGTCGGCCTCGTAGACGACCGGCTTCAGCCCCATCCTCATCAGCTCGTAGGCGGTGACGATGCCCGAGAGCCCACCGCCGATGACCGCGACCTCGGCGCCGTACTCCGCCTCCGGCACCGAGCCGAGACCAGCGGGGTGGGCGAGGTAGTCGTCGTAGGGGAAGGGGAAGTCCGGCCCGAACATCGTGAGCGGCTTCTGCGGCTCCTCGCCCTCGCGGACGGCGACAGGGACGGCGGAGGTCATCGGCGGCTCTCCTCGGAGTCGGGCAGCGCGGGTGAGAGCACCCAGAGCACCTGCGTCGGGCCGGCCGCCTGCAGCGACTCGAAGCCGTGCCGGCGCCGGGGCGTGAACGTGAAGGCGTCCCCCTCGTGCAGCTCGACCGCGTCCGCGTCCTCGAAGGAGATCCGCAGCGAGCCGGCGAGGACGAACGCGAACTCGACGTCGACGGGGAGCGAGTACGCCTCGGCGCCGCTCCCGCCGCCGGGCTCGATGACGCTCACCATCGCCTGGAGGCGTCGCTCGCTGCGCGGGGTGAGCAGGAACTCAGCCAGACCCGTACCCCCGAAGCCGATCTCCGGCCAGGCACCCCGGCGGACGACCTCGCCGGCCCTCGGCGCGTCGAACAGGCTCCCCGGCGCGATGCCGAGCGCGCCGCACACCCGCATCAGGGCCGCGACGGAGGCGTTGGCCCGGTCGCGCTCGAGCCGGGACAGGAACCCCTTGGTGAGCCCGCTCGCCTCCGCCACCTCGTCGAGCGTGCGCCGCTGGGCCATCCGCGCGTCGCGCAGTCGCACGCCGATCGCCGGGGCGGTCATGCGGGGCACCTCCAGCCGGGGACGTGGGCGAGCTCCCATGATGCACGTCGGAGCCCTGTCGGTAAACCGAGGTTGACAAGCACGAAACGCCGGGTCAACGCTGGCTCCGTCGGACCAGCCCGACGCACGGTCCGCACGACCGGATGACTCCAGGAGGCACCCCGCATGGACGTCCCGCCCGTCGGCCCGGTCGACGCGACCCGGGTGCCGAGGTACGCCGGCCCCGCGACGTTCGCCCGGCTGCCGCGCACCGACGAGGTGTCGCGGGTCGACGTCGCGGTGCTCGGCATGCCGTTCGACTCGGGCGTGAGCTACCGGCCGGGCGCGCGCTTCGGCCCCTCGCACATCCGCGCCGCCTCCAAGCTCCTGCGGCCCTACAACCCGGCGCTCGACGTGCACCCGTTCGGCACGCAGCAGGTGGCCGACGCGGGCGACATCGGGATCAACCCGTTCGACCTCGGCGAGGCCATCTCGACGATCGAGGGCGCGATGACCGAGACGCGCGCGAGCGGCGCGTCCGTGCTCACCCTCGGCGGAGACCACACCATCGCGCTGCCGATCCTGCGCTCGCTCGCCAAGGACCACGGCAAGATCGCGGTGCTGCACTTCGACGCCCACCTCGACACCTGGGACACCTACTTCGGTGCGCCCTACACCCACGGCACGCCCTTCCGCCGGGCCAGCGAGGAGGGGCTGCTCGACCTCGAGCGCTGCATGCACATCGGGATCCGGGGCCCGCTCTACAGCAAGCAGGACCTCGAGGACGACTCGCGACTGGGCTTCACGGTGATGCGCTCGGACGACTACGAGACCGACGGCGTGGCGCGCGCGGTGGAGCGGCTGCGCAAGCGGCTGGAGAACGCGCCGGTCTACGTCTCGGTCGACATCGACGTGCTCGACCCGGCGCACGCACCTGGAACGGGTACGCCGGAGGCGGGTGGGCTGACGAGCCGGGAGCTGCTGAACACTCTGCGCGGACTGGTCGGGCTCGACGTCGTGGGGGCCGACGTCGTCGAGGTCGCGCCGGCCTACGACCACGCCGAGATCACCGGCATCGCCGCCGCGCACGTCGCCTACGAGCTGCTCTCCGTCCTCGCCCTCAACCGGCGCTGACCCGGCCGTGCGTGCGCTCTACAAGCCGGCTGCTGCGCCGGGCTTCGAGTGGGTCGACCGCCCCGACCCGGCGTGCGGCGAGCACGACGTCCTGATCCGCGTGCTGCGTACCGGCATCTGCGGCACCGACCTGCACATCTGGGAGTGGGACGCGTGGGCGGCAGGTTCGGTCGACGCACCTCTCGTGCCGGGGCACGAGTTCTGCGGCGAGGTCGTCGAGGTCGGGGCAGGGGTCCGCGACGTACGCGTCGGTGACCTCGTCTCGGGCGAGGGCCACGTCGTCTGCGGCACGTGCCGCAACTGCCGCGCAGGCCGGCGCCACCTGTGCATACGCACCTCGAGCGTCGGGGTGAACCGCGACGGTGCGTTCGCCGAGCTGGTGGTGCTGCCCGAGAGCAACGTGTGGGTCCATCCCGGTGCGACTGCGACCACCGCCGACCTCGACGTCGCCGCCGTCTTCGACCCCTTCGGCAACGCGGTGCACACCGCGCTGTCGTTCCCGCTCGTCGGTGAGGACGTGCTCATCACCGGAGCCGGCCCCATCGGGCTCATGGCCGCGGCCGTCTGCCGGCACGTCGGAGCGAGGTACGTCGTGGTCTCCGACGTCAGCGCACCCCGCCTCGAGCTCGCCCGCCGGATGGGTGCAGACCTGGCCATCGATGTGACCACTGGGACCATCGCCGACGCGCAGCGACGTCTGGGCATGGTGGAGGGCTTCGACGTCGCGCTCGAGATGAGCGGGAGCCCGTCAGCGCTGCCGGCGATCCTGGACAACCTCAACCACGGCGGCCGCGTCGCCGTCCTCGGCCTGCCCAGCGCGCCGGTGACCATCGACTGGGCCAAGGTGGTCTCGCACATGATCACCATCAAGGGCATCTACGGTCGCGAGATGTTCGAGACGTGGTACGCGATGAGCGCCCTGCTGCGCTCCGGGCTCGACGTGAGCCCCGTCATCACCGACCGCTTCCCTGCGAGGGACTGGAAGACGGCGTTCGAGGTGGCACGCGGTGGTGCGCACGGCAAGGTCGTGCTCGACTGGACGGAGACCTAGATGTACGGCGCAGTCGGAGAGCAGCTCCGCGAGACGCTGCAGGAGATCCGCGACGCGGGCCTCTACAAGTCCGAGCGCGAGCTCACGACGCCGCAGTCGTCGCGCGTCGGCAGTGCCGTCGCGGGCGAGGTGCGGCCGGTGCTGAACTTCTGCTCCAACAACTACCTCGGCCTCGCCGACGACCCCGACGTGGTGCAGGCGGCCAAGGACGCCCTCGACGAGTGGGGCTTCGGGATGGCCAGCGTACGGTTCATCTGCGGCACGCAGACCCAGCACCACGTGCTCGAGCAGCGCATCTCGCACCTGCTGCGCACAGAGGCCACGATCCTCTACTCCTCGTGCTTCGACGCCAACGGCGGCGTCTTCGAGGTGCTGCTCGACGCCCGTGACGCAGTCATCTCCGACGAGCTCAACCACGCCTCCATCATCGACGGCATCCGCCTGTGCAAGGCCCAGCGGCTCCGCTACCGCAACCGCGACATGGCCGACCTGGAGGCGCAGCTGAAGGCCGCGAGCGGCGCCCGGCGCCGGATGGTCGTGACCGACGGCGTCTTCTCGATGGACGGCTACCTCGCGCCTCTCGACGAGATCTGCGACCTCGCCGAGCGCTATGACGCGCTCGTGCTCGTCGACGACTCCCACGCGGTCGGCTTCGTCGGCGACACCGGAGGTGGCACACCCGAGCACTTCGGCGTGCAGGACCGCGTCGACATCGTCACCGGCACCCTGGGCAAGGCCCTCGGCGGCGCCTCGGGCGGCTACGTGAGCGGCCGGTCCGAGGTCGTCGAGCTGCTGCGGCAGCGGTCGCGTCCCTACCTCTTCTCGAACGCCGTCGCCCCTGCGGTGGTGGCCGGCTCTGTCAAGGCGCTCGAGCTGGTCGAGGGCAGTGGCGAGAAGCGGCTGGCACTGCGCAAGAACACCGAGCTGTTCCGCCAGCTGATGCTGGACGAGGGCTTCGACCTGCTCACCGGCGAGCACCCCATCACTCCCGTGATGTTCGGTGACGCGACGCTGGCCGCCCGGACCGCCGAGGCCATGCTGCTCGAAGGCGTCTACGTGGTCGCGTTCTCCTACCCGGTCGTCCCGCAGGGCAAGGCGCGGATCCGGGTGCAGCTGTCAGCTGCGCACACCGAGGACGACGTACGCGCGTGCGTCGACGCGTTCGTCCGTGCTCGGGCCGCCGTCGCGGCGTGAGCCTCGTGGCACCATGGCGTCCATGAGCTCGCGCCGCACCCGCCCGTCGCTCGTGCTGCGGCGTACCGACTCTCCCGTGCCCCTCCAGTCGATGGTCGCGCTCGGCGAGATGGGCGCGGGCGTGCCGGCAGGCGACCGGGTCTGGACGGCCCGCGAGATGCGAGCGCAGGAGTGGGTCGAGGAGCTCGCGGTCGAGGACGAGACCGTCGACGTCATCCTCGACACGCTCGAGGACCACTTCGGCGACACGATCCCCGTCGCCGAGGTCGTCATCGGTTGTTCGCTGGTCGACGGCCCGGTGCTCGGCGTCGCCAACGAGGACGTCGTGCTCGGTGCCGAGGACGCGCTGCTGGAGCTCGCCGAGGAGGACGACCTCGAGGTCGCGCTGCGCAAGCTGGTCTTCCAGGGCGACATCGTCGCGCTCGACAACGGCGTCTTCGTCGCCCCCGGCCTGGTCGCAGAGCGGGACTGACGCCGGCTCAGGCCTCGGGCGGTTCCGCCCGGCGCTGAGCCGCGCGCCGCTTGCCGGCGTGCATCGCGGCCACCCGCGCCACCGGGATCTCCTGGCCCTCGGCCACGAGATCGGCGTCCAGCGCCTGCGGCTCCGGCATCAGCTCGCTCCACGGGTCGCGGCCGTCGAGGAGCGCGGGCAGCGTACGGATCGTGAAGTCGCGTGGCGACGCGTCCGCGAGCTCGTCCCACGGCAGCGGGTACGACACCGGCACCTCGGGGCGGCAGCGCGGGCTGTACGCGGCGGCGAGCGTCGCGCCGCCGGCGCGCGTCGCGTCGATGAAGACCTTGCCGTGCCGCTCCTCGATGACGAAGGCGGTCGTGGCGAGGACCGGGTCGAGCCGCTCGGCGCGCTCGGCGAGGGCCCGCGTCGCGGCCGCAGCGTCCGCAGAGGTCGTGCCGGGCGCGAGCGGCACCACGACGTGGACGCCCTTGGCGCCGCTGGTCTTGGCCAGCGCCTCCAGCCCCGCGTCCGCCAGTGCCTGGCGCACGAGCAGGGCACCGGCGACAGCGGCGCCGAACGCGTCCTCGCCCGCCGGCGGATCGATGTCGAGCACCAGGTGCGTGGGCGCTCCGGCGTCGTGGCCGCGGAAGAGGGTGGGGTGGTACTCCACCGAGCGCTGGTTCGCGAACCACAGCAGCGTCTCGCGGGAGTCGCAGACCGGGTAGTGCACGACCCGCCGGCCGTCCTGCGTCGGCACCTCGAGCGTCGCGATGGTCTCGGGCGCGTAGGCGGGCAGGTTCTTCTGCATGAACGGCGGTTGCCCGGGCCGCGCGCGGACCACGCTGAGCGCTCGCCCGGCGAGCACCGGTACGAGGCGGTCGGACACGGCGTCGAGGTAGTCGACGAGGTCGCGCTTGGTGGCTCCGGCGCCCTCGTAGAGCGCCTGGTCGAGGTTGGTGAGCCGGACGCCGTCGCGCTGCTCCTCGGTGGCCATGGCGACATCCTGCCTGCCGGTGGCACTCGACGTCAGGAAGCGGCAGCCTCCACGTCGGTGCAGGACCGGCCCGCCGCAGTGGCCCGGGCCGCCGCGATGACGTCGTCCAGCCGGTCGCGCGTGGCGGCCAGCTCGCGCACCTGGGCGTCGATCCGGTCACGCTCGGCCGAGAGCTGCCCGATCATCTCCTCGGTCGCGACGCCGGTGTGGACGCAGGGCAGCAGGCCGACGATCGCCTTGCTGCTGAGCCCGGCGGCGTAGAGCGCCCGCACCCAGTGCACGCGCTCGACCGCGCCGGCGTCGTAGTGGCGCTGCCCGCTCGTGCTCCGTACCGAGCTGAGCAGGCCCTGCTCCTCGTAGTAGCGCAGCGCGCGCGTGCTGACCCCGGCCGCCGCCGCCACCTCACCGATCCGCATGGGGGACTCCTGCCTGCGAGATCCGTCGCCACACTTGCCCTTGACGCCAACGTCAACTCCTAGCGTACGCAGTGGCCGGGGCGAAGGGCCCCGCGACCGCACCCAGGAGGACAGGACGACATGGACATCGCAGGATCGACCGCACTGGTCACAGGCGCCAACCGGGGCATCGGGCGGGAGTTCGTCCTCGAGCTGCAGAGGCGCGGCGCGGCGAAGGTCTACGCCACGGCGCGCGACCCGCGCAGCGTCGACGTACCCGGTGTCGAGGTGCTCGCCCTCGACATCACCGACCCGGCGTCGGTCGCCGCGGCGGCCGGGGCGGCGGTCGACGTGACGCTGCTGGTCAACAACGCCGGGATCTCGACGGGCGCCAACCTCGTGTCGGGTGACGAGGACCGTGTGCGTCTCGAGATGGAGACCCACTTCTTCGGCACGCTGTCGATGGTGCGCGCCTTCGCGCCGGTGCTCGCCCGCAACGGCGGCGGCGCCATCGTCAACGTGCTGTCGGCGCTGTCGTGGTTCTCCTACGACGGTGCCAACGCCTACGCGGCGGCCAAGGCAGCGGCGTGGAGCCTCACGAACGGCGTGCGGCTCGAGCTCGCCGCGCAGGGCACGCTGGTCACCGGGGTGCACCTCGGCAGCGCCGACACCGACATGACCAGGGACTACGACGGGCCCAAGATCCACCCGGCCGACGCGGCGCGGGCGGCCCTCGACGGCGTCCGGGCAGGGCGCTTCGAGGTGCTCGTCGACGAGTGGAGCCGGGGCGTCAAGGCCAGCCTCGCCGGCGACCCGGCCGAGTTCTACCGGCTGCCCGCTGCGTGACCCGCTGAACGCCGCCTGAACGCACGCGGTGGGCACGACCGCGACGGGCGCTGCGTACGGCACCATGGGCGGGTGGTCGCCGCGCGGGTCCTCGTCGTCGAGGACGACTCGGCGCTGCGCCGGCTCATCGCGACGGGCCTGCGTGACGAGGGCTTCACCGTCGCGACCGCCCCCGACGCGGCTGCCGCCGTGCAGCTGGCCGAGCGGGGCACCGACCTGCTCGTCCTCGACGTCGGCCTGCCCGACGCCGACGGCCGTGACCTCTGCGCGGCGCTGCGGGCCCGCGGCGTCCTCGCGCCCGTGCTGTTCCTGACGGCCAGGGACGCCGTGCACGACCGGCTCTCGGGCTTCGCCGCGGGCGGCGACGACTACCTGACCAAGCCGTTCCACTTCTCCGAGCTCGTGGCCCGGCTGAGCGCGCTGCTGAAGCGGACGCCGCCCGCGCCGGTCACCCTCCCCGGGCTCCAGCTCGACCCGGTCAGCCACTCGATGCTGACGCCCGGCGGCCCGGTTCCGCTGACGCCGACGGAGTTCCGGCTGCTCAGCGCGCTGGTCGCCGGGCCGGGGCAGGTGGTGCGCCGCCGCGACCTGGTGCGGGCCGGCTGGCCGGAGGGTGCCCGCGTGCACGACAACACCCTCGACCAGTACGTCGCGCGGCTCCGGCGCAAGCTGCGGGAGGCGGGCTCGCCCGTCGTCCTCGAGACGGCGCACGGCATCGGCTACCGGTGCTCCGCGCCGGAGTGAGGCGGCTCGAGCCGCTGCTGCGCAGGGTGTGGCCGCCGCGCCTGCCGGGGTCGCTGCGCGGGCGCCTCGCGCTCTCCGCGCTGGCGGTCACAGCTGCGTGGGTGCTGGTGCTGACCGTGGGGTTCGACGTCGCGCTCTCGGTGCGGCTGCGCAGCAACGCGGACTCCGTGCTGCGTACGCGTGGGGCCGCCGTGCTCAGCACGGTGGAGGTCCGTCCGGACGGCACGCTGCGGCTGGCCGACGCGGTGCAGGACGCCGCGACCGTCTCGGGAGTGTGGGTGCTGCAGGGCACCACGCTGGTCGAGCGGGCGGCGGGGGAGGGCGAGTGGGAGCAGACCGTACGCGGCCTCGCCCAGCGCGGTGAGGTGCTGGTCACGACGGACGAGCCGGAGGCCGTGCGGTTCCTCGCACTGCCGGTGCGCCAGGGCGACCGCCAGGTGGGCACGGTGGTCACAGCTCTCGCGCTCGACCCCTACAGCCGCACCCAGGACCTCGTGCAGGTGGCGCTGCTGGCCCTCGGTGCGCTGCTCCTCGTGGCGATGTACCTCGTGACGAGGGCGAGCGTGGCGCGGGCCCTGCGACCCGTGGAGGAGATGGCGTCCCAGGCGGCCGAGTGGAGCACCGGCGAGGTCGACCGCCGCTTCGGCGCCGCGCGGCGGCCGGAGGAGCTCGAGGTCCTGGCCGAGCGGCTCGACGACGTGCTGGACCGGCTCTCGGCCGTGCTGCGCCGCGAGCAGCAGCTCAATGCCGAGCTGTCGCACGAGCTGCGCACGCCCATCGCCCGCATCACCGCGGAGGCCGAGCTGGCGCTGCGCCCCGGGCGGCCGCTCGAGGACGTGCGCGGGGCGCTGTCCTCGGTGCTCGGCGAGGCCGACGGCATGACGCGGATCCTGGAGACGCTGCTCACGACGGCGCGCACGGAGGCGGGCGTGCGTGGCCGCGCCGAGTGCGTGGAGGTGCTGGAGCGGCTGCGCGCCGGAGTGCCCACGGCGGCCGTGGGCGTGCGGGTCATCGGGCACCCGCCCGTGTGGGCCGGTGTGGCGCCCGAGGTCCTCGAGCGGACGGTCTCCCCGCTGCTCGACAACGCGCTGCGCCACGCCTCGTCCACGGTGGTGCTCAGCGCGCGACGGGAGGGCGAGGCGGTGCTCGTGGAGGTGCGCGACGACGGGCCGGGCGTCGACCCGGCCGTCGCCGACGACCCCTTCACGCCCGGGCGGCGCGTGGACGACGGCCACGGCGGTGCGGGCCTGGGCCTCGCGCTGGCGCGCCGGCTCGCGCAGACGTCCGGCGGTGACGTGCGCCTGCTGCCGGGCCCGGGAGGCGCGCGCTTCCAGGTCGAGCTGCCGCCCGCATGACCACCTCGCAGGTGGTGCACCTGGCGGTCGGGCTCGTGGCGCTGCTCGCGGTGGCGCAGGGGGTGCTGCTCGCGGCCGGCGTACGCATCGGCCGGGCCCCCGCAGTCGCCCTGGCGCGGGGGGTGGCGCAGCTGGCGGTGGTCGGTCTGGTCCTGCGCGGCGCCATCACCGCTCTGCCCGCGGTGATCGCTGTGCTCGCGGTGATGCTCACGACGGCGTCGTGGACGGCGACGAGCCGGCTGCGCGCCCTCGACCGCGCGGGTCGCGCTGTCGTGGCGGCGTGCGCCGCGGGCACCGCGGTCGCCCTGGGCGTGGTCTTCGCGATCCCCGTGCTGCCGCGGGAGTCGCGCTACCTCATCGCGATGGGCGGCATCGTCATCGGCGGCACGATGACCGGCGCGACCCTGACCGGGCGCCACCTCGTCGCGGGGCTCCGCGCACGGCGCGAGGAGGTCGAGGGCTGGCTGGCGCTCGGCGCCCGTCCCCGCCAGGCCGTGCTCGACATCGCCCGCAGCTCGGTGGCCGAGGCGCTCGTGCCGGCGCTCGACCAGACGCGTACGACCGGGCTCGTCACGCTCCCCGGCTCGTTCATCGGCGCGCTGCTCGGCGGCGCGAGCCCGACCCAGGCCGCCCGCTTCCAGGCGGTGGTCCTCGCCGCGCTGCTGTGCGCGCAGTCGGTGACCGCCGTGGTCCTCATCGGCTTCCTCGGTGCGCCGGAGCGCATCCCCGTCGAGCCCGAGCGGGCCGGCTAGCCCCGTCGCGCCCGACGCAGCTCAAGCAGCACGGGCACCAGGGACACGACGACCACCACCGCGACGATCGGCAGCAGGTAGCGGTCGATGCTCGGTATGCGCGAGCCCAGCGCGTACCCCGCGAGCGTCACGCCGCAGCTCCACAGCACCCCGCCGACGACCTGCCACAGCGTGAACTCGACGACCGGCACGCGCGCGGCGCCGGCCAGCGGGTTGAGCACGGTCCGCACGAGCGGCACGAAGCGGGCGAGCACGACGGCCTTGGCCACGCCGTACCTCTCGAGCGTCGTACGCGCCCGCTCGACGGCCAGCTGGAGCCGCGGCCGGTCGGGGCGGTCGACGAACGTCGAGCCCGCGCCACGGCCGATGACGTAGCCGGTCTGCGCTCCGAGCACCGCCCCTGCCGCCGCGGCCACCAGGACCGGTCCGAGCGACAGGTGGGTCGCCGAGGTGGTCTCGGTCGTGCACAGCAGGCCGGCCGTGAAGAGCAGGGAGTCGCCCGGCAGGAAGAACCCGACGAGCAGCCCGGTCTCGGCGAACAGGACGACGAAGATGCCGAGGGTCCCGAAGCTCGAGAGGACGCTGTGGGCGTCGAGGGGGTTGAAGGCCAGCGTCGTCACCCGTCAGGCCGAGGTGGCCGCGGGCACGAGCTCGTCGTGCTCGGGCTGCGCGTCCGTGCCCGACAGGGCCGCGTATAGGACGAGCAGGACGATGAGCACCAGCATCACGGCGGTCACCGTGCCGTCGCCGAAGCCGAGGCCGCCACCGATCGAACGCTCCTTGCCGAACCAGTCGGCGAAGGAGGCGCCGAGCGGCCGGGTCAGCACGTACGCCGTCCAGAACGTCAGCACCGGGTTCGCGCCGAGGCGCCAGGCGACGAGCGGGACCAGGATCGCGACGGCGAACATGACTCCGGAGGAGAAGAACCCGAGCCCCACGGTCATGCCGGTGAGGTCGCCGACGGCCGTGCCGAGCGCGAAGGTCGCCAGCACGGTGCACCAGTAGAAGCGCTCACGCCGGGCCGTGACGATGCTGTGCACGGACAGCGTGCCCTCGCTGCGGCGCCAGAGGACGAAGCAGACGCCGACGGCGACCGCGTAGAACGCGCTGGTGACCCAGTAGGACAGGCTCGTCGCGACGTGCAGGATGTCGGCGACCATCGTGCCGAAGACGGCGACCATGGCGACGGCGAACCAGTACGTCTGTGCCGCGTAGCGCGTCGAGCGCAGCTGCAGCCACATCGCCAGGCCGAAGCCGCCCACGCCGACCAGACCACCGAGCACGAGGCTCGTGTTCCCGAGGTAGTCGGAGGCTGCTTCCCCCATCCCGGTCGTGAGCACCTTGATGACCCAGAACAGCACGGTCACCTCGGGCACCTTGGCGGCGACGGGGTCGGGGAAGCGGGGGTGGCGCAGAGACATGCCGACGACCGTAGGTCGGGCGGTCTGAAATCCGCCTGAGCGGCCTTCAGCGGAAGCTTGCCTCGCCTAACCTGTGGCTGGGGGCGGACCAGCCGGACGGGGGAGACGGACATGAAGCGCATCGTCGTGACGGCGGCAGCGGCCGGCATGGTGGCCGCGGGGCTCGTCGCCGCGGGCCCGGCGGAGGCCTCACCGCGTACGTTCGCGAACTGCACCGCGCTCAACGCGGTCTACAAGGGCGGCGTCGCGCGGCCCGGTGCGGTCGACAAGCGCAAGGGCGGCGGGCACGCCAAGCACAGGCCGGTCTACGACCGCGCGCTCTACAACGCCAACACGAAGTCGGACCGCGACCACGACGGGATCGCCTGCGAGAAGTAGCGCTCGGTCGAGCGCGCCGAGCGCCCCGACACGCGCGGGGCGCTCGGGGACACGCCGTGACATACCGGTGCACTCTTGACTTTGTTCAACGACCCTCCCTAACGTGCCCCCGCCGGGCTGTCGCCCGGCGGGACGACACAGAGGAGTGCCGCATGCGCAAGGCAGTACGCATCGGGATGGCCGCGCTGTCCGCGGCCACGGTGCTCGCCGGCTCGGCCACCGCCCAGGCGGCGACGGGGCCCGACCGGCACAGTGGCCCCACGGGCGGCCACTACGCCAACGTCTTCGAGGAGGCCGGCTACTCGCACCACGCGGTCAAGCGCAAGATCGACGCCGCGTGGAACCAGCTCTTCCACGGCAACCCTGGGACGGCGCCCGACTACTTCGACGGGCAGTCGATCTACTACCAGGTCAGCCCCGACATGGGCTACGTGACCGACGTCGCGAACCACGACGTGCGCACCGAGGGCATCGGCTACGCGATGATGATCGCGGTCCAGCTCGGCAAGAAGCACGAGTTCGACTCGCTGTGGAACTTCGCGAAGACCAACATGCAGCTGCAGAGCGGCCCGACGAAGTACTTCTTCGCCTGGCACACCCGCACCGACGGCTCGATCATCGACCCGGGCATCGCTCCCGACGGCGACCAGTGGATCGCCGCGGCGCTGACCTTCGCGGCCGGCCGCTGGGGCAACGGCCAGGGCAAGTACGCCTACGGTCCCGAGGCGAAGCAGATCCTGCACGCCATGTGGCACAACGCCGACACCGGCGGCGTCAACATGTTCGACTCGAAGGCCTACCTCCCGACGTTCTCGCCGCCCGGCGTCAACGACTGGAGCGACGCGTCCTACGCCCTCCCGGCGTTCTACCGCGTCTTCGCCAAGGCCGACCCGGACGACGCGAAGCTGTGGGGCAAGGCGGTCGCTGCCGGCGAGAAGATGCTGCAGGTCGCGCACAACCCGACGACAGGGCTCTCCCCGTGCTACTCGAACTTCGACGGCACGCCGCACCGCGCCTTCTGGGAGTTCCCGCCGTCTGACGAGAGCTACTCGATCACCTTCCAGGAGGACGCCTGGCGCGTGATCGCGAACGCCAACCTCGACGCGTCGTGGTGGGGCGTGCAGCCGTGGCAGACCCAGTTCTCCAACACGCTGGAGAACTTCTTCATCGGCCAGGGCGTGAACAGCTACGTCAGCCGCTACCAGCTCAACGGCACGCCGCTCGTCGGCGGTCAGAACACCTACGAGCCCAAGCACGCCGAGGGACTCGTGGCGATGAACTCGACCTCCGCCATCACGTCCACCAACCCCAAGCGGCTGGAGTTCGTGAAGGACTTCTGGAACACGCCGGTGCCCTCGGGCCGGGCGCGCTACTACGACGGCATGCTCTACCTGCTGGGCATGCTCTACGACAGCGGCAACTTCCGGATGTACGGCCCGGTCAACGGCGTCTGGTCGCACTCGGCCAAGTGACCCCGGTGCGCTGAGGCGCAGAGCGACGCAGAAGGGGAGGGAGCCTCGGGCTCCCTCCCCTTCGTCGTGCGTGCGGGTCGGCTAGTAGACGTCGACCGCGTCGATCTCCGCGTAGAACGTCTCCTTGGTGATCGTCACGTTGTTCCAGCCGTGCTTCAGCCGGACGTCGTGCGTCACCTCGGTCCAGTTGCCCCAACGGGTGTGGGGGAACTCCACGATGCCCTCGTCGCGGCCGTCCACCGTGACGCGTGAGGTCGACTCGAGCAGGTAGCCACCGCGCTCGGAGCCGTTGGCGAAGACGATGCCGAGGGTCTTGTGACCCGACTCGTCGGCCCAGACCTTCAGCGTCACCGAGCTGTCGGCGTTGTCGAGCCCGCCGACGACCGCGCCGCCGGACGCGGCGCCGTCACTGCGTACGTGCGCGTCGGTGATGACGCCCTGCTCGGCCTCGTAGCGGGTGCCGCGGGGAGCGCCGGCCGGCACGCCCATGGGCGAGGGGTCGGGGAGCGCCGAGTAGACGTCGAGCGAGTCGATCTCGGCGTAGTAGGTGCCGCGGGTGAGCGTGACGGTGTTCCAGCCCTTCTTGAGCTGCACCCGCTGCTCCGAGAGCTGCCAGTTGCCCCACGTGGTGTGGGGGAAGGTCACCGTCGTGGCGGCGGCGCCGTTCACGCTCAGCAGGTCGGTCGACAGGACCCGGGTGGGGCCGTCGGTCGAGCCGTTGGCGAAGCGGATGCCCAGGGTCTGCGGCCCGGCCGCGTCGGCCCAGACCTTCCAGGTGATCGAGCTGTCGGCGAAGTCCATGCCGCCGACCTTCTGCAGCCCGGAGGCGCTGTCGTCGCCGACGACGCGGGCGTTCGTGACGGTGGCGTCCTCGGCCTGGTAGCGGGTGGACTCATCGGCGACCTTCGGGCCGCTGGCGGTCCAGTCGAGGTCGCTCACGTACATCGCGCGGTACGTGTAGGTCGGGTCCCAGCCGTGGTAGACGATCGCGGTGCTGCCGTCGCGGCGGGTGATGACGTCCTCGCCACCGGGGCCGCGGACGTCGCCCTGGAAGCGGTCGCTCGTCATGAGCTCGGTCTTCGACTTCGTGTAGGGCCCGGTCAGGCTCGTCGCGGTCGCGTAGCCCGTGCGGTAGTTGCCGCCGTAGAAGTCGTTGGCCGAGTAGAAGAGGTAGTAGGTCGAGCCGTGCTTGACCAGGCTCGGTGCCTCGTTGACCGCGCCCTCCCAGGGCTGGTCGTTGTGGATCAGCGGTGTCGCCGGGCCGGTCAGGGTCTTCCCGTCAGCCGACAGGGGCTGGACGAAGATCGTGGCAGGCAGCGCGCAGCAGTTGCCGTCGGCCTTCCACAGGAGGTACTGCTGGCCGCCCTCGGTGTAGGTGCTGGCGTCGATCGCGCCGCCGAGGTCGGACGGGCAGACCAGCGGGCCGTCTCCGACCGGGAGGAACGGCCCGTTCGGCGAGGTCGCGGTCGAGACGCCGATGCACTGGCGCTGCGAGGCGCGGTCGCGCGCGGTGTAGTAGAGCGCGTACCCGCCGGCCACCTTCGTCACCTCGGGCGCCCACACGCAGCGGTCGGTAGCACCGCCGGGCGTGAAGCTGCAGTCGCCGACCCACGGCCCGAGCGTCGGGGCCGCGTCGGGCTGCGGCGTCCAGCTCCGCAGGTTCTTCGACGTCTGGTGCTGGACGTTCTGACCGCTGTCGTTGGTCGCGTAGGCGTGGTAGACGCCGTCGACCAGCAGCACGTCGGGGTCGGCGAAGTTCGAGTCGATCACCGGGGCGACCGAGAGGCGCGAGCCGTCGGGGAGCTTCTCGGCCGCGGACGCGGTCCCGGCTCCGACGGGCACGAGCAGGGCGAGGGCGAGCGCCGCCCCTCCGAGCTCGGCGAGGCGTCTGCGCAGGCGTGTGGGCACGTGGTCCCTTTCAACGTTGAAAGCGGGCGCCGGGGAGCGCCCGACTCGGGCGGTACTAGCGAAGTGGCCCGAGCGTACGTGCGTCAAGGTCCGGTTGAGTCCACGGGTGCTCTGGTTCGACCGACTGTGATCTGTTCGTGATCGAGTGGCTCCGGCATGAGGTGGCGACCTCGCTGCGGAGCCTCGCGGTCCGCGGTGGGGGGCGACAGGCCTCGGTAGGCTCGCCGTGGTGCTGCAGATGGGCGCCACGGGCCGCTAGCTCAATCGGCAGAGCAGCGGACTTTTAATCCGCGGGTTCAGGGTTCGATCCCCTGGCGGCCCACCCCGCTGACCTGCGCGTCGGTGCACATCAGATGATCCGCCGGCTGGACAGGACGGCGAGCGTGGCCGCCCCGGGCGGCAGCGGCACCCACACGGTCATGAACCGGTAGCCGAGCAGTGCGTCGACCGCCACGGAAGCCGGCAGCCCCACTGCCACCAGGGCGGCGGGCAGGGTGACGTCCAGCGCTCCCAGCCCGCCCGGTGAAGGCACGAGGGCGCTGATCGCAGAGCCGGCCGAGTAGGCGAGCGTCACGGTGACCAGCGGCAGCGGGTGGTCCAGTGCTCGGAGAACGGCGAAGAGCACCAGTGCGTGCAACAGCGGCCCGGTGACGGCGCCGCCCCACAGGAGCACGGCGCGCCGCGGGTCGCGCAGGATCGCAGCCTGGGCGAGCAGCGTACGCCGGGCACCAGCGGCCGCCGCCCTGGTCCGCGTCGCCACCCAGCCGCCGCGGGCCCCCGTCATCACGCCCAGCAGACCCAGCAGCAGCAGGAGGACTGCCCCTGCCGGCACGACCCAGCCCGTCGGCTCCCGGAGCAGCGACCGGAGCGGCACGAGGGCAGCGTGCTGCTCGACGCGCGGGGCGGCGACCGCGACGGTGACGAGCAGCGCCAGGTGAGCGGTGACCCCGGCCGCCGAGCCCAGCACCTGTGACGCGGCGGCCGACTCGCGGGTGAGGCCCTGGCGGCGCAGGAACCGGAAGTTGACGGCGAAGCCGCCGGCGCCGGCGGGGGAGACGTGGTTGGCGAACGAACCCGCGACCTGGACGGCGAACAGTCGGACGACGGGTGGGCTGAGCGGCAGGGCCCCGAGCTGCGTGAGCGTCCCGCTGACCCACAGCAGGACGACCGCCGCGCCGGCGAGCCCCAGCCACGGCGTACTCGCTGTCGAGAGGGTACGCAGTCCCTGCACCACCGCCGCCGGCTGCCGGACCACCACCAGAGCCAGCAGAGCGAGGGCGCCCGCCGCCCAGGCGCACTGCACCGCCGCGCTGCGCCAAGAACCCGGTCGCACGCCGAGCGCTCCGCGTCCTCGTACGCCTCTCAGCCGGCGATCGTCGGATCCGGCGTTCGGTCACGCCCGCTCGCGCTGAGGTAGGCGACGGTCGCGAGGATGCAGAGCAGGAACGCCGAGGTCGTGACGGCCGTACCGAGCCCGGCGCCACCGTCAGCCTTGTCGCCGCTGAGGTAGTCGCCGGTGGAACCCCCGAGCGGCCGGGTGAGCACGTACCCCACCCAGAAGGTCGTGAGCGGCCCGACGAGGCGCGTGCGCCACACGACGAAGACCAGCGCGAGGGCTGCCGCGTACACCGCGACCGCTGCCAGCAGCGACATGCTGAGCCGGTCGACCAGCAGGTCGCCCGCCGCCGTTCCGAGCGCGAAGGTCACGAGGACGACCAGCCAGTAGAACGCCTCCCGGCGAGGCGTGACGATGGAGTGGATGGAGAGCGTGCCCTCGCTGCGGTACCAGGCGGCGAAGACCGCGGCGAGGAGCACGGCGAAGACGGGGGTGGTGACCAGCAGGCTGACGCCGAGCCCGTCGGTCAGGTTGTCCGTCGCGAGCGTCCCCACCACGCTGACGAGCACGACAGTGAGCCAGTAGACCCACGGGGTGTAGACGCGGGTCCTGAACTGGAGGGCCAGGACCACGACGAGGACGACGGTCATGAGAGCGGTCGTGGGGCCGAGGCCGAAGCCCAGCGTCTCGTTGATGTAGTCGGCGGCCGACTCGCCGACCGTGGTGCAGAGGACCTTCACCACCCAGAAGAAGATCGTGATCTCGGGCACCTTGTTGTGCCAGTGCGCGCGGGGCGCTGCGTCGTCGACGAGGTGGTCAGGGAGCCGTTGCATACGAGCGATCCTGCGCTCGCGCGCATGACAACCGCCTGAACGACGAACCGCAGGCTGACACGTGCTGCGACCCGGGCGGTCCCGCGTGGTCCCGCTCAGTCGAGTCCGAACGCACGACCGAGCGAGGGCGCGCTCGCGGCTTCCCGCAGGGGAGCCGTGCCGGTGAGCTCGCTCATCCAGCGGCTCCACGACCTGTGGTCGAGAGCGGAGCGAGGCCTGGCGCCGGTGAGCCCCGGCGCCATCACCACGGTCAGCACGTGCCCTCCGCCGTGGCCCTCGACCTCGTCGAAGGTCACGACGACGGCGAGCCGTCCCGCGCGCCAGTCGGGGCCGGCGAAGACCTGTGGCAGCCACCGGTGCAGCCACGCGTCGGCCCTGCCCAGCGAGCAGTCGTGGCCGTCGTCGCAGATGTCAGGCACGAGCAGCCCGACCTCCGGCAGGCGCCCCGCGGCGATGTCGGCGTGGAGCAGGCCGCTCGACGGCGAGCCCGCCGGGACGTCGTACCGGGCGCAGTTGCGTCGTGAGGCAGCGTCCGCGAAGTACGCCCACGGGTTGTGCTTCACGGCGTACCGGCCGGTCGTGCGCGTGGTGCAGGGCGCTGGCATCGCCTCTGCGTAGACCCTCGCGCTCGCGCCGGCGGCCAGGGCCACGTCGAAGACAGAGGGGCCGTGGAGGGGGTGCCTGGCCGGGCCCTTGTCGTCGGTCACGCCGAAGGTGCTGCCCCCTGCCATCGCCAGGTAGTTCGGCAGCGAGGGGTGCGTCAGTGAGCGGTAGTCGCCCGCTTCGCCGTACGTGCGGCCCAAGGCGGCGAGGTAGGGCATCGCGAGTGCGGCCCCGCTCGAGCGCCGGTTCTCCTCCACGACCGTCAGCACCTTCGTCACCCGTGCCGCGGTGGCGGGCGGTGTGGCCCTGCGGGCGGGTGACGCAGCCACCTTGCCCAGGTCGCCGCTGGAGAAGGGCGTCGCAGCCGACACGGCGGCCCCGCTGCTCGTGCCGCACCCCGCCAGGACGACGGCGAGCGCGAGCGCCCGGAGAGCCATGCCCTCGACGCTACGCAGGACCTGCGGGGCGGCAGCCATCACGTCGTCAGGGCCGTTGGAGGGGCGACGCGATGCCGTGGTCGTAGGCCAGGATGACCGCCTGGACACGGTCGCGCAGTCCGAGCTTGGCGAGGATGCGGCCGACATGGGTCTTGACGGTGGCGTCCGACAGGTGCAGCGTGCGTGCGATCTCGGCGTTGCTCGACCCGGCGGCGATCTCCTGGAAGACCTCCCGCTCGCGCCCGGTCAGCGAGGCCAGCACGTCGGGCCTGGGTGTCGTGCCTCCGGGGAGCTGGGCGGCGAAGACGTCGAGGAGTCGGCGGGTGACGCGCGGCGCCACCACGGCGTCACCTCCTGCGACGGTGCGGATCCCCGCCACGAGCTCCTCCGGCAGGACGTCCTTGAGCAGGAAGCCGCTGGCTCCGGCACGGAGACCGGAGAAGGCGTACTCGTCGATGTCGTACGTCGTGAGGATGAGCACCCGGGAGTCCGGAGCCTCGGAGACGATGCGGCGCGTGGCCGCGATCCCGTCCACCACGGGCATGCGGACGTCCATCAGGACGACGTCGGGCCGCAGGGCCAGCGTCTGCTCGAGCGCTCGTCGACCATCGCCCGCCTCACCGACGACCTCGATGCCCTCCTGCGCGGACAGCACCATGCGGAAGCCCTGCCGCACGAGCGGTTGGTCGTCCGCGAGCAGGACCCGGATCGCGCTCACTGGTTCCTCCTGTCGGGGTCGAGGTGCAGTGACCCGGCCACGCGCCAGCCTCCTCCGGGCCGCGGTGCGGCCTCGAGGTTCCCTCCGAACATCGTCAGGCGCTCACTCATCCCCCGGATGCCGTGACCGGCGGCGCCCGCCGCAGACGTGCCGTCCGGAGCTGCGTCGTTGGTGACCTCGATGTCGAGGACCTCCGGGCCGTAGCGCAGCAGGACGCTGGCCCCGGTCGCGGACGGGGCGTGCTTCAGGACGTTCGTGAGGCTCTCCTGGACCAGACGGTACGCAGCGAGCTGAGCGCTCGGCGCCAGCCGCACCACCCTGCCCTCGACGACCAGCTCCACGGGGAGCCCAGCGCCGCGCACGTCACGGATCAGGCCGTCGAGCTGGTCGACACCCGGCGCAGGCTCGAGCTCGGGCTCGTCACCGGACCGGAGCACGCCGAGCAGTCTGCGGGTGTCGCTGAGGGCCTGGCGTCCCACGCGGGACACCTGGTCCATCGCCCCCGCCGCCTCCTCGGGGTCCCGGCGGACCGTCGCGCTGGCACCGTCGCTGAGGGCGATGATGACGGAGAGGCTGTGCGCCACGATGTCGTGCATCTCGCGCGCGATCCGCGCTCGTTCCGACGCGGCGGCGATGACGCCCTGCTGGTCGCGCTCGCGCTCGGCCGTTGCCGCCCGCTCCAGCACCGACGCGAGGTACGCGCGCCTCGTCCGCATGTGGACGCCGAGGACCCATGCTGCGGTCACAGTGCCGGTCAGCAGGACGAGCGCGCTCCAGCTGTGGCCCGGCGGTGCCCACTTCAGGGTGGCGAGGACGACGCCGACCTCGGCGATGAGGGCGGACGCCACGATCGGAGGGCGCCGCGAGTCGTAGGCGCCCACGGCGTACAGCCCCGCCAGGAACGCGAGGTCGGCCGGCGGCTGGGTGTCGACGAGCCACTGGGTGAAGGCGACAGCGCTCTGGACCAGCAGGACCGCGAACGGGGCCCGGCGGCGGGCCAGCAGCGGGACGGCGAGGGCGACCGCGAGCAGCCAGCTCCAGGCCGCCCCCTGACGGCCGTCCTCCTCGCGGCTGGCGAGGGAGAAGACCAGGACCGCCGCCGCCACGCCGGCATCGGCTGCGTGCGAGCGCCAGGGCGGCGCCGTCAGCCGTCCCGCCGCTTCAGGAGCACCGCCGCCACTCCGAGCGAGCCGACCACCCAGAGCGCCATCACCCCGAGTCCCGTCCACGGCGGCAGGGTATGCGCGGCGTGGACGCTCGACACGAACGAGCCTCCGGCGCTGCTGGGCAGGACCTGGCCGACGTCCTTCGCCCACGTGCCCGGCAGGATCTCGAAGACCGTGGGGATGACGATGACGATCGCCACCAGCGCTGAGATCCCTCCCGGCGTGCTGCGCACGATCCAGCCGAGCGCCCCGCCGAGCAGCCCCACGAGCGCGAGGTAGATGCCGGTGCCGACGACGACACGGGGAACGGTCGCGTCGGTCAGCGAGTAGCCGTGGCCGTCGGCGTGGAGGTAGACGTTGCCGACGAGGAAGGCGAGGACGGATGCGGCTGTCAGCGCCACGGCCGACAGCGCACCGAAGACGATCGCCTTGGCCACGAGCACCGGCACCCGCTTCGGCACCGCCGCCAGGGTGGAGCGGATCATGCCGGTGGAGTACTCACCGGAGACGAACAGCACACCGAGCACGCCGATGAGCAGCTGCGCCAGGAAGTAGCCCTGCAGGACGCCCGACGGTGCCTGGTCCTCCGGTGCCAGGCCGCCCCAGTTCTTCCCCGTGTTGTAGCCGATGGGGATCGCGATGAGGATCGGCGCGAGGACGGCCCCGAGCAGGGTCAGCCAGCTCGACCGCAGCGTCCGGAACTTGACCCACTCCGACGCGACGACGCGGGGGAAGGTCACGATCCCGGCGCCGGCCGACACGCCGGGGGTGTGGGCCGGGCGGGTGGGGGCGGTGGTCGTGCTCATGCCGCAGCCTCCTGGTCGGACTCGACGGGGTACGCACGGTCCGACTGGCCGCGCGCGCCCGGTGCGCGGTACTCGACGGCGTCGCGGGTCAGCTCCATGAAGGCCTGCTCGAGGGAGGCCTGGACCGGCGTCAGCTCGTAGAGGGTGATGCCGGCAGCTGCCGCCCGTGTCCCGATCTCCTCGCTCTCGAGGCCGGTGACGTGCAGGTCACCGGGTGAGCTGCTGGAGACCGAGACGCCCTCGCCGAGCAGCAGCCCGCGGAGCTCGGACGCCTGGGGCGAGCGCACCAGGACGCTCTTGGCCGAGGCGCTCTGGATGAAGTCCTGCACCGAGACGTCGCGGATGAGCCGGCCGCGCCCGACGACGATGAGGTGGTCGGCGGTCAGCGCCATCTCGGACATCAGGTGCGAGGAGACGAACACGGTGCGGCCTTCGGCCGCGAGGTCCTTCAGCAGGGTGCGGATCCAGAGGATGCCCTCCGGGTCGAGCCCGTTGACCGGCTCGTCGAGCATCACCGTCGCCGGGTCGCCGAGCAGGGCCGAGGCGATCCCCAGCCGCTGGCCCATGCCGAGCGAGAAGGCCCCCGCCCGCTTGGACGCGACGTCCTGCAGCCCGACGAGGTCGATGACCTCCTTGACGCGCTTGCGGCCGATGCCGGTGGTGGCGGCCAGCGCCAGGAGGTGGTTCTCCGCGGTGCGGCTCGTGTGCACGGCCCTCGCCTCGAGGAGCACCCCGACCTCCCGCAGCGGCGCGGCGTGCTCCGCGTACGCCTTGCCGTTCACCGTCACCGTGCCGCTCGAGGGCGCGTCGAGCCCCACCACCATCCGCATGGTGGTCGACTTGCCCGCGCCGTTCGGCCCCAGGAACCCGGTCACCATCCCTGGCCGCACGGTGAACGTCAGGTCGTCCACGGCGGTCTTCGGTCCGTACCTCTTGGTCAGTCCTCGTGCTTCGATCATGTGTCCGCTCCACGTGACCATCTGGTGTCACCTCGACCGTAGGAGCGGGCCGCCCTGCGCCGCGTCAGGCGGCGGGATGAGCTTCGGCGAGGGGGGCCAGCCGATGTGACGACCTCCGCCTAGGCACATGTGATGACTTCCCGCGCATCGGGGAGCCGCTTCCACAGCGCTGACGCCAGGTGCATCGCGTGTCGCTGCAGGGAAGGGAGTCGACCGTGCACCTCGCCCAGGTCAACGTGTCGCGCCTGATCGCGCCGATGTCGTCCGAACGGCTCGCCGGCTTCGTGGCTGCCGCGGGGCCGGTCGAGGCCGAGGGCAGGTCGGCACCGGGGTTCGTGTGGCGCACGGCCGCCGAGGTCCCGCCCGGCATGCGTACGCACCCGTTCGCCTGGGACCTCGGCGACAGTGCAGGCCTGGTGGTCAACCTGTCGGTGTGGGAGTCGCTGGAGGCGCTGGACCGGTTCGTCCACAGCGGCCAGCACCTGGACGCGCTGAGGCAGCGGCGGTGCTGGTTCTCCAGGCACCCCGAGGCGACCTCCGCGCTGTGGTGGGTGCCGGAAGGGCACCGCCCGCGGATGGCCGAGGCCGCCGAGCGCCTGCGCCACCTTCGTGCGCACGGCCCGTCCGCGTACGCCTTCTCGGCCGGACGGGCCGTGCGACCGAGCGAGGGCCGCGACGACGAGGGCTAGCGGGTGAGGGTGGCCGCGGCCGCCTGCTGCTGGACGATCTCGTCGATGGCCTGCTGGGTCGAGGTCAGCGCCCGCACGGCGGTGTTGATCTCCTCGATGCTGCGCACCGCGTCGGAGGTCTGCGACCGGATCCCGTCGACCTGGTTCGCGATGTCGCCGGTCGCACGGCCGGTCTCGTTGGCCAGCTCCTTGACCTCGTTGGCGACGACGGCGAAGCCACGGCCCGACTCGCCGGCACGGGCGGCCTCGATGGTGGCGTTCAGGGCCAGGAGGTTCGTCTGCGAGGCGATCCCGGTGATGAGCTTGACGACGGCGCCGATCTCGGCGCTGCTCTCGTCGAGCTGGCCGATCGTCCCGGCCGCCTCGGTCGCGCGGGCAGCGGCGGCCTCGACAGCGCGGGAGAGGTCGGCGCTGACGCCGGCGAGCTGGGCGGAGGACGCCGACAGCTGGTCCACCTGGCGCTCGGAGCTCTCGATCAGCCGCCGCTCGTTGTCGATGTCGCGCAGTGCGCCGGCCACCCGCAGCGGAGTGCCCGACGTGTCACGAGCGGTCGCCCCGGTGGCGATGAACCAGCGGTACTCGCCGGTCTTCAGCTGCAGGCGGTACTCGATGTTGTACGGCGTCCGGCCGGAACGGTCGTTCATGTGGTTCAGGAAGGCGTTGACGGTCCGCTCGACGTCGTCGGGGTGCAGCCGGGAGGCCCAGCTGCTCAGGACGTTCGGGAAGTCGCGCTCGTCGGTGTAGCCGAGCATGGTGCGGAACTCGTGGGACCAGTTGAAGGCGTTGTTCGGGTTGACGGGGTCGTGGGCGACGACGTCCATGTCCCACAGGCCGATCCCGGCCGCCTGCACCATCAGCTCGTAGCGCTCGGTGCTCACGGCCGCGAGCCGGCGGACCTCAGCGAGCTCCCGCTCGAGCGCGAGCACGGTCTCGTCGGGCCCGGTGGGGACCGGTGCCGGCGCAGCTGCGTCCGTGGCAGCACGGTTCGTCCTGAAGATCGACATGTCGCTCCAACTCTGAGCTGTGACGTCTGCGTGGCCGCGGACCTGCTCCACCATCGACAGTCCGGAGTGGCACCTGAGCCTTGCGAGGGCTATAGACACGACGTGACCCGCGGGGCACGCTGGCCGCAGCCCGTCCCGGTGAGCGCGAGGAGGACCAGCGGTGGCGTCAGGACCGGTCGACCCCGTGCTCGACACCCTGACGGCGTGGGACCAGGGCGCCTGGTGCCTCGCGGCCGTGGTGCTGCTGGCCCGCGACCCGCAGGGCGACGAGGGGCAGGCGGCCAGGGCGGTGCTCGAGGCATCGGGACTCCTCGCGCCCGGTGCCCCTCTCAGCACAGGCTTCGGTGCCTCACCTCAGCAGGTGGCGGCGCAGGCCTCGGCCGGGCTGCTGCAGGCTGCCGCGGTCGTGCAGGGTTCCGCGGGCTGGGCGGGGCTCCCCGACGAGGTGCTCCTCGCGCAGGGAGTCGCCAGCGGCCAGACCGCCGCGGCGTTCCGCCAGCTGGTCCTGCCCGCGCTCCCCGGCTTGGGTGAGCGGCTGGCCGCGCCGGGCGCCCGGATGCTCGACGTCGGTACGGGTGTCGGCGCGCTCGCCGCAGCCTTCGCCGCGGAGTTCTCTGCACTCCACGTGACCGGCATCGACGTCGCACCGCGCGTGCTCGACCTCGCGCGGCAGCGCATCGACGCCCTGGCCGTCCACGACCGCGTGGACCTGCGCCTCGAGGACGTCGGCGCGCTCGACGAGCCAGCGGCGTACGACCTGGCTTGGATCCCCGCGCCGTTCGTGCCGCCGGCAGCCCTGCGCGAGGGCGTCGGCCGTGTCGCCCGCGCGCTGCGGCCGGACGGCTGGCTGCTGCTGGCCCACGGGAAGCCGGACCAGGGCAGGCCTGTCGAGCGCGCGCTGACCGCCTTGCGGACGCTGGTCTTCGGTGGCACGCTGCTCGACGCCGCAGGCGCTGCCTCGTTGCTGGGCGCTGCGGGACTCGTCGACGTCGCATCGCTCCCCACGCCGTCGGGCGCGCCGGGTATCACCGTGGGGCGACGGGCCGAGTAGTGCCGCACGGTCTCTACCCGCCGCTCGAGCCCTACCGCACCGGCTGGCTCGAGCCCGGTGACGGCCAGCGCCTGTGGTGGGAGGAGTGCGGCAACCCCGAGGGCGTGCCGCTGCTCGTCGTCCACGGCGGGCCGGGTGGCGGGTGCGTACCGTCGATGCGACGCGCGTACGACCCGGCGCGCTACCGCATCGTGCTTCTCGACCAGCGCGGATGCGGGCGCAGCGAGCCGCACGCCAGCGATCCCGAGGTCTCCCTCGACACCAATACCACGTGGCACCTCGTCGACGACATCGAGCGTCTGCGGGTGGAGCTGGGCGTCGAGCGGTGGGTGCTGTCAGGCGGGTCGTGGGGGAGCGCGCTCGCCCTCGCGTACGCCCAGCGGCACCCGGCCCGTGTGGCCGCGATGGTCCTGCGCGGGATCTTCACGCTTCGCCGCAGCGAGCTCGACTGGGCCTACCGCGACGGCGCCTCCCGGATGCTGCCGGAGCGGTGGGACGAGTTCCGTCGTGCCGTGCCGGCCGAGGAGCGGGACGACCTCGTCGCGGCCTACCGCCGTCGGCTCGAGTCCCGGGACGACGACGTACGCGTCGCCGCCGCCCTCTCGTGGACGCGCTGGGAGACGGCCGCGATGCACGCCACCCCTGAGGTGGAGGCGCTGTTCGCCGAGCCGCGCTTCGCGGTGGCCTTCGCGCGCATCGAGAGCCACTACGTCGCGCACCGGGGGTTCCTCGACGAGGGCCAGCTGATCAGGGACGCCGGTCTGCTCGAGGGGATCCCCGGGGTGCTCCTGCAGGGCAGGCACGACGTGTGCACCCCGCCGGTCACGGCCTGGGAGCTGCACCAGGCGTGGCCCGGCTCCGAGCTGCACGTCGTCGACGACGAGGGCCATGCGCTCTCTGGCTCGACCGCCCTGCTCGTGGCGACGACCGACCGGTTCGCGGACCTGGTGGGTGCTGCCGGCGGCTGAGGGCGGCCACGTCTCGAGTTGCTGCTACAGACTCCAGTAGTAGCGTCGCTGTCACGACGACTCGAGGAGAACGCGATGCCGACCGAGGTCAACGGGCTCCCCGCCCACGTCCTGCTCGTCCACGTGGTCGTGGCGCTCGTGCCGCTGACCGGGCTGCTGCTGCTGCTCTCGGTGTTCTGGCCGGCGGCCAGAGCGAGGATCGGCGTCGCGCTGCCCGTCCTGGCCCTCGTCACGCTCGTCAGCGTCCCGGTCACCACGCACGCGGGCGAGTGGCTCGAGCACCGGGTCGACCCGGACCCCCTGGTCGAGCGGCACGCCGAGCTCGGCGACCAGATGCTGCCGTGGGCCATCGGGCTGTTCGTGGTGTCCGTGCTGGTGTGGGCCGCCCACCGCTGGTCCCTCGCCGGCAGTGGCACCTCCGCTCACGCCGACCCAGCTGCCCGAGGCGCCACGGCGCTGCGTCGTGAGGGCGGCTTCGCCCTGCCCCTGGCCGCGGCGCTCGCCGTGCTAGCGGTCGTCGCGACGATCGGGTCCGTCGTCACGGTCTACCGGATCGGCGACTCGGGCGCGAAGGCGTCGTGGCACGACTCCTTCTCGAAGACTCCGCACGGCGAGGACTGACGCCCGGGCGCAGACTGTCTCGCAACGACCGAGGACGCGGGCAGGAGGACGGCATGGTGGGCGACCGGCTGCGAGGCCGTCGCGAGCGCGGCTCGCTCGAGCACGACGTGCTCCAGGTCCTGCGCGGCGCTCCGGACCCGCTCACACCGGGCCAGACCAGGGACGCGCTGCCCGGCGGCGACGCCCTCGCCTACACCACCGTCATGACCACGCTCGCTCGACTGCACGACAAGGGCGCCGTCACCCGCGTACGCGTCGGTCGGGCCTACGCGTACTCCGCCGTCGCCGACGACGGGGCCGTGCGGGCGAGCGCCCTCGCCAAGCGGATGCGCCGCGTCCTCGACTCCGGCGCGGACCGTCGGGGCGTGCTCGCGCGCTTCGTCGGCGGGCTGGACGAGGCCGACGAAGCGACCCTCCGGGCGCTCCTCGACGAGCTCGGGCGCGACGACGGGTGAGCGCCGCCGCGCTGCTGCTCGTCCTCGGCCTGCCCTGCCTCGCCGCACTCCTCGCCCGCCGCGCGGCGAGAGCCCTCGGGCGCACCCATCCCGCGACGGCGACCTGGTGCCTGACGCTGCTGTCGGTCGGCATCGGCTTCGCGACCTGCCTGGGGATCGCCTCCGTCGCCGCAGACCTGCTGCTGCTGCGGTGGTCGAGCCTGCTGCCCGCCGTCCTGGTCCACCTGCCGCCGGGCTCGCTCGCGACGTGCGCGCTGGTGCTCGGTGCGGCCCTCCTCGCCGTGACGGGGGCGCTGCCCGCCGGGTGCGCCGCGGCGCGGGACTGGTGGGCCGCTCACAGGGCGCTGGGGGACCGTCCGGCGGGTGGCGTCCTGCTCCTGAGCGACGACGCTCCGGAGGCGTACGCGGTGGCCGGGCCGCGCAGCGTCGTCGTGGTCCACACGGGCCTGTTCGACCTGCTGGCTGAGGTCGAGCGCGCGGTGGTCGTCGCCCACGAGCAGGCGCACCTGGCCCGGCACCACGGCGTGCACGTGCTCGCAGCGAGGACGGGGGCCGTGCTGAACCCGCTGCTCCGCCCCTTGGTCCACGCCGTGCACGAGTCGGTGGAGCGCTGGGCCGACGAGGACGCTGCCGACCGGGTCGGTGACCGGGCCGCCGCGGCGCGAACCGTGGCTCGGGCGTCCCTCGCCCGCCGGCGCGCCAGCACGGGCGGCGGCCACCTCGCGATGTCGCAGGGCGGTGCCGCCGCGCGAGCCGCTGCACTCGTGCGGCCGAGGCCCCCGGACCGGCGCGCCGCCGTCCTGGCGGTGATCGCCTCCGTCGTCGCCGTGAACCTGGCCGTCGGCGACGCGGCTCACGGCGTCGAGGACGGCTACGAGCGTCTCCGGCGGTCGGCTGCCACGAGCGCCGAACCGTCGGCTACTACACGAAACGGTCGTATTGCGATCACCGTGACCCAGAGCACACACTGAGCCGACATGCGGCGAAGCGCCGCACCGGGCGAAGGAGCTCCAGGTGACCGAGTCGGTCCGCAATCCCCAGGACAGTCAGCAGCCCTCCGACGAGGGCGCCTCCGGACTCTCGCGCCGGCACTTCATGGCCGCCGCAGGCGCCGGAGCAGGTGCGATCGCCCTGGCCGGCGCCGTCGCCGGCGCCGGCGACGCTGAGGCGGCCACGACGCGGCTGGAGCCCGGCGCCGTCCCGGGCGCCCCCGGTCCGCAGGTCAAGCACGGCGCGGCGCTGACCAGCAACCTCGGCGTCCGCATCTCCGACGACCAGAACACCCTGCGGGCCGGGACGAGGGGCCCGTCCCTGCTCGAGGACCCCTTCTTCCGCGAGAAGATGATGCACTTCGACCACGAGCGGATCCCGGAGCGCGTCGTGCACGCCCGCGGTGCGGGCGCGCACGGCGTCTTCGAGCTCCACACCTCGCTCGCGCAGTACACCAGCGCCAAGGTGCTCACCCAGGTCGGCGCGCGCACCGAGGTCTTCGTCCGCTTCTCGACGGTCAACGGCTCCCGCGGGTCGGCCGACACCGCCCGGGACGCCCGGGGCTTCGCGACGAAGTTCTACACCAGCGAGGGCATCTGGGACCTCGTGGGCAACAACATCCCGGTCTTCTTCATCCAGGACGCCATCAAGTTCCCCGACCTGGTCCACTCGTTCAAGCCGGAGCCGCACATCGAGGTCCCGCAGGCCTCCACCGCTCACGACACGTTCTACGACTTCATCTCCCTGACGCCGGAGTCGGCCCACATGCTGATGTGGGTCACGTCCGACCGCGGCATCCCGCGCAGCTTCCGGATGATGGAGGGCTTCGGCATCCACACCTTCCGGCTGGTCGACGCGTCGGGTCGCTCCACCCTCGTCAAGTTCCACTGGAAGCCCAGGCTCGGTGTCCGTTCGCTCGTGTGGGACGAGGCGCAGAAGCTCGGAGGCGTCGACCCCGACTTCCACCGCCGCGACCTCGCCGAGGCGATCGACGCCGGCAACTTCCCGAAGTGGGACCTGGGCGTCCAGCTGCTCGCGGAGAACGACGTCGACAAGGTGACGTTCGACGTGCTCGACGCGACGAAGCTGTGGCCGGAGGAGGTCGTCCCCGTCCAGCTGGTCGGCACCATGACGCTGAACCGCAACCCGCAGAACTACTTCGCCGAGACCGAGCAGGTCGCCTTCTGCACCAGCCACGTGGTGCCGGGCATCGACTTCAGCGACGACCCCCTGCTGCAGGGCCGCAACTTCTCCTACTTCGACACCCAGCTCAACCGCTTCAACGGGCCCAACTGGACCCAGCTGCCGGTCAACCAGCCCCGCTCGCCCGTCAACAACTTCCAGCAGGACGGGTTCATGCGCTACGCGAACCGGCCGGGACGCGTGAACTACGAGCCGAACTCGCTGCCCGGTGGCACGGGTCACGAGTCGAGCGCTGCGGCCGGCGGCTACGTCTCCTACGCCGAGCCCGTGTCCGGCACGAAGATCAGGGCACGCAGCAGTACCTTCGCAGACCACTTCAGCCAGGCGACGCTGTTCTTCCAGAGCATGACCGAGCCGGAGAAGCAGCACATCATCCAGGCCCTGCAGTTCGAGCTCGGCCACGTGACGGTGAAGGCAGTGCAGGAGCGCATGCTCGGGCTGCTCGCCAACATCGACGACCGGCTGGTGAGGGAGGTCGCCGGCTACCTCGGCCTGCCGGTGCCGTCCGGCTCGCCCAACACCCGGATCGGGACCGCGCCCTCGCTCAGCCAGGAGCGCATCTCGAAGCCCGACGCGGCGACGCGCAAGGTGGGCGTTCTCGTGGCGGAGGGCGTCTCCGCGACCGATGTCGCCGCCATCAGCGCCGCGCTGCGGCGGGCGAGGGTGACGCCGGTCGTCGTGGGCCCTCGGCTGGGGCCGATCCCCGCGTCGGGTGGCTCCGTCACCGCGACCATGACCTACCTGACGTCCAAGTCGGTCCAGTTCGACGCGCTGTTCGTCGCAGGCGGCACGGCGTCCCTCACCTCGAACGGTGCGGCCGTGCACTTCGTCGAGGAGGCCTTCATGCACTACAAGGCGATCGGAGCGTCCGGGGACGGTTCAGCCGTGCCGCGCGCCGCTCTGGGGTCCCTCTCGCGGGAGCCCGGTGTCGTGGTGGCCGCGACCGCTCAGGCGGCGGCCCCCAGCTTCGTCGCCGCCGTCGCCGCCCACCGGCACTGGTCCCGGACGGGGGTGTCGCGCATCAGCTGAGCAGGCTGACCTGTCGGGACAGGACGCGAGGAGGGCCGCCTGTGGCGGCCCTCCCGTCGGACGGGGGCGTCCTGCGCTCTACGTCTGCGCCCGTGCGCGCACGGGGGAGCGCCGGGGGGCGTGAGCGGGCAGCCAGCTCCCGGCGCGCATCACGGCCCGGACGTGCAGGTCGTCGTCGAGGTCGACGAGGTCAGCGACGTACCCGGGCGCGATCGAGCCGTGCGTGGCGGCGATGCCGAGGACGCGTGCGGGGTTCGCGGACGCGGCCCGTGAGGCCGCCTCGACGGTGAGCCCGGACTGCCGCACCGAGCGGCGGAACGCCGCGTCCATCGTGAGGGTGCTGCCGGCCAGTGCCCCGGAGCGGGAGAGCCGGGCCTGGCCGTCCACGACGTCGACGTCCTGGCCGCCGAGGCGGTAGCGGCCGGCGGGCGCGCCGGCGGCCGCCATGGCGTCGGTCACCAGCGCGAGGCGCCCCGGGACCTCTGCGACCAGCGAGGAGATGGCCGGGTGGACGTGAACGCCGTCGTTGACGACCTCGCAGCCCACCGCGTACCGGAGAGCGGCAGTGACCGCTCCGGGCTCCCGGTGGTGGATGGCCGGCATCGCGTTGAAGAGGTGCGTGGCGAGCGTCGCGCCCGACTCGTACGCAGCGCTGGCCTCGTCGTAGGACGCGGCCGTGTGCCCGACCCCGACCACCACTCCGAGCTCGACCGCGGCGCGGGTGGAGGCCAGCGCGTCGGGCAGCTCCGGTGCGACGGTGATCGTGCGCAGGTGACCCCGAGCCGCTCCCGCGAGCTGCTCCACCAGGGCGGGGTCGGGGTGACGCAGGAAGAGCGGGTTCTGCGCGCCGCACGCGGATGCAGCCAGGAAGGGCCCCTCCAGGTGGGCCCCGAGGCAGGCGTCGCCGGCCAACCCGGCGACCCAGCCCAGCTGCGTCCGCAGGTCGGTCAACGGGGCCGCGACGAGCGAGACCAGGGTCCGGGTCGTCCCGTGCCGCTGGTGGAACTCGACGGCGCCCATCATCTGTTCGGGGGAGGCCGCGACGTCGAACCCGCCGCCGCCGTGCATGTGCAGGTCGATGAACCCCGGGACCGCCCACCCGTCCAGCGTTCGCTGGACCGAGGCCGACTCCGGCGGTGACCCGCTCGCTACCTCGGTGAACACGCCGTTCTCCACGCTGACCCAGCCGGGGCTGAGCACACCGTCACGCGTGACCAGCCGCGTCGCTGCGACGTACGTGGTCATCTGCGCAGCCGCGGTGCGGGCGTCCGGCCCGCGGGCCGACCGGTGCCGAGCGCTGCAGCGGCTTCCCAGGCGACGAGCGCGGCGCCGGCCTGCCCGGCCCTCGAGCCCAAGCGGGAGAGCCGCACGGGTGGGGCGTCGCGCCAGGCGAGCTGCTGCTGGAGCGAGCGGTGGACGGGATCGACGAGGCGGCTGCCGGCCCGGCTGAGCCCGCCGGCGAGGACGATCGCCGCCGGGTCGAGCAGGACCGTGGCCCCGGCGAGTGCCAGCCCGAGCGCGTCGGCCGCCTCCTGCCACACCTGCAGGGCGAGCGGGTCGACGGACGTCGCGATCTCGGCGGCCGTGGCGCTCCTGTCGCCGCCGGCTGCGTGGTACCTGCGAGCGATGGACGCCGCGGACGCGTACGCCTCGAGGCACCCCCGCTGCCCGCAGGTGCAGGCCAAGCCGCCGGGTCGGGTGACCACGTGGCCGAACTCGCCGGCCGTGCTGGTGTCGCCCACGACGGGGAGACCGTCGAACACCACGGTGGCGCCGACGCCGGTGCCGAGGACCACGAGCAGCAGGCTGCCGCCCGCACCGTCCCGGTCGAGGGCCGCCTCGGCCCTGCCCGCGGCACGGACGTCCTGTTCGACGGTGACCGGCAGACCCAGCTCGTCGGCGACGAGGTCACGCAGCGGGAGGTCGCGCCAGCCGAGGTTGGCGGCGTAGCGCACCACACCGCGGTCGCTGTCGACGAGTCCGGGGACCGCCAGGCCGACTGCGACGGTGCGCGGACCGGCGAGGGACCGGCACAGCGACAGGACCTGGTCGACCGCGTCGGCACCCCGACCCGTGGGGACCTCGACCGTCTCGAGGACCTCTCCGCCGGTGGCGGTCCGAGCACCCTTGAGCGAGGTCCCGCCCACGTCGACCGCCACCACGTACCCGTCCGTGCCGAGCGGTGCCGTCACCACGTCTCGGTGACCTTGAGCAGCCCGCGCGGACGGTCGGGGTCCTCCCCGCGGTCGAGCGCGAGGCGCCACGCGAGTCGCTGCAGGGGCAGGATGTTCACGACTGGGTGCAGCTCCTCCGGCAGCCCGTCCGTCGCCACCTCGAGACCGCCCGCCGGACCGACGGTCAGCACGTCCACCCGTTCGGCGGCCAGCCGTTCCAGGAGCGGGCTCATGGAGTCGGCCCCGGCGCCCGGCGTGCGCACCGCGATGACGGGGACCCCTGGCCCGAGGACGGCGATCGGCCCGTGCAGCAGCTCAGCCGCGGAGAAGGCCTGGGCCGAGAGGTAGCTCGTCTCCATCAGCTTGAGGGCCGCCTCGCTCGCGGTGGCCGAGGAGAAGCCGCGTCCGGTGGTGATGACGCGCTGGGTGAACCGGTACCTCTCGGCGGCGCGGTCGACCTGCTCGTCGTGCTCCAGGGTCGCCTGGGCCGCGCCCGGGACGGCGGAGGCGTCACCGCCCACCAGCAGCAGGTAGAGGGCGAGCAGCTCGGAGGTGTAGGTCTTCGTCGCCGCGACCGCCTTCTCGGGGCCGGCGAGGACGTCGACGTGCAGGTCGGCGACCGCCGCGAGCGCAGAGGCGGCGTTGTTGGTCACCGCCACCGTCAGCGCGCCGAGCGCCTTGAGGGCTGCCGTCGCCTCGACGAGGTCCGGTGACCCTCCCGACTGGCTGACGGTGATGACGACCGCCTTGTCGAGGACAGGGCGGGCCTTGTAGACCGTCAGGGACGAGGGGGAGATGAAGCCCGTGGGCAGACCACCGTGCACCTCGGTGAGGTACTTGGCGTAGACGCCCGCGTGCCCGCTGGTGCCGCGCCCGACGAACAGGACCAGGCGCGGCGCGAACGAGGCGATGCGGCGACGGGCGCTCGCGATCTCCTCCGAGCCGTCGTGCAGGAGCCGTTGGAGGGCGGCGGGCTGCTCGGCGATCTCGGCAAGCATCGCCTCGCCGGGCCGGTTCATCCGCAGGCCTCCTCGTCCGTGGCGTCGTCGGTGGCGGCGGACATCATGGCCAGCAGCTCCTCGCGTCCGACCTGGCCGGGTGTGCCCTGCCAGACGATCCTTCCCTTGCGCATGACACAGAGCCGGTCGCTCAGCGCGTACAGCTCGTCGATGTCGTCGGAGACCACCATCAGCGCCACCCCGTCGTCGGCCATCGCGTGGAGCAGGCCGTGGATCTGCGCCTTGGTCCCGACGTCGACGCCGGCGGTGGGCTGGTCGATGACCAGGACCTGCGGCCTCGCCGCGATCGCCTTGCCCAGCAGCACCTTCTGCTGGTTCCCGCCGCTGAGGGCGCTGGCAGGCAGGTCGATGCGCGGAGGGGCGACCTGCAGGTCGGTGACCAGGCTCTGGGCGAGGGACCTGACGTACCTCCTGCCGACGAAGCCGGCCCTGCCCCGTCGCTGCTGCAGGGACATCAGGCTCAGGTTGTCCGCGACCGGCGCGACCAGGCTGAGCCCCTGGTGCTTCCGGTCCTCGGGCACGAGGACCACGCCGCTGGCGATCGCCTGGCGCGGGCTGCGGAAGGTGACGGTCTGGCCTTCGACCGCGATGTGGCCGCCGGTCGGACGGTCCGCTCCCGTCAGCACGCGGGCCAGCCGCGTACGCCCGGAGCCGACGAGGCCGGCGACTCCCACGATCTCCCGCGCCCGGAGCTCGAGGGAGACGGGGCCGAGCCGCTCCCCGCCGACGACGTGCTGAGCACTGAGCACGACGGGGTTGGCCGGGCCCGCCCGGCTGATGTGGCTCTCGCTCTCCAGGGCGGACTTCAGCCCCTCGCCGAGCATGAGCTCGGCCATCCGGGCGACGCTGAACGCGCTGGTGCTGCCCTCGCCGACCACCGCCCCGTTGCGCAGGACGGTGAGATGGTCGGTGACCCCTCGCACCTCCTCGAGGAAGTGGGAGATGAACATGATGCCCACTCCGCTGTCGGAGAGCCGTCGCATCGTCGAGAACAGCCAACCCCGCTCCTCCTCCGAGAGCCGGGCCGTGGGCTCGTCCATGACCAGGACGCTGGCGTCCTGGGCGAGCGCCTTGGCGATCTCGATCCGTTGCATGACGGCGGGGCTGAGCTCGGCGACCGGCGTGTCCAAGGACGCCCCGATGTCGATCTGCACGGACTCGAGCAGGCGAGCGGCCTCCTGCCGCGTGGCCGGCGAGCTGTAGCGGACCGCGTGCTTCTCGCGTCCCAGCAGCAGGTTCTCGGCGACGGTCATCGAGGGCACCAGGCTGAACTCCTGGTAGATCACCGCGATGCCCTCTGCCCGCGACTGGCGCGGGGTGCGCAGGCCGACGCGCTGGCCGTCGACCTCGACGGTGCCGCCGTGGTCGGGGTAGAGCCCGGCCAGGGTCTTGACCAAGGTCGACTTGCCGGCGCCGTTCTGTCCGATCAGCCCGTGGATCTCACCCTCGCGCACGTCGAAGTCGACGCCCTTGAGGACGACTGCGGAGCCGAACTGCTTGGTGAGGCCCCTGGTCTTCAGCCGGACGGTGGGCATGGGGTTCCCTTCCCGGGTTGCTGGGTGCGGCGGTTCTGAGGCGGAGCCCACCGAGGTGCATCGGCTCCTCGAGCGTCGTTCTCAGCCGCTCCACTCCGAGGGGTTGGCGTCCACGTCGTCCTTGGTGATGGTGGGCAGGGCGATCTGGGCGTCCGGTGCGGGGATGTCGGCGCCGCGGCCGCTCAGCTGCATGCATGCGTACGCGGCTCCGAGCAGTCCCTCCAGGCGCGGGCTCTGGTTCACGGTGCCGTACAGCGCTCCGGTGCGGATCGCGTCCTCGACCTGCTTCGAGTAGTCACCGGCGATGAACTTCACGTCGGTGCGCCCGTGGTCCTTGGCCCAGTTGGCGCCGACGTACATCTGCGGGCCCTGTGCGACGACTGCGTCGAGGCTGCCCTTGGGGTACTTCGACATCAGGTCCTGCGTCGCTGAGAGGTTCTTGCTGTTGTCGAACTCGTCGACGGGCTTGGCGACGATCGTGTAGTCGGGCGAGTCCTTCAGCGCGTCCTGCATCCCCTTGAGCCGCTGCACCTGCGGGGTCCCGCCGAGCGGCCCGAGGATGACGGCGATCTTGCCGCCGCCCGGCAGTGCCTGCTTGAGCAGTGCGCCCAAGGACTGCCCGTACTGGTAGTCAGAGGCCCCGACGTAGGTCACCACGTCCGCCTTCGGGTCGAGCTTCGCGTTCAGCGCGATGACGGGGATCTTGGCGCTGCGGGCCTGGCCGATCGCGCCGAGCGGTGCTGTCGGGCTCGAGGACGTGACCAGCAGCAGGTCCACCTTCTGCGCGATGAGGTTCTGGGTGTTGCTGACGAGCGTGGAGTTGTCCAGGTTGCCGTTGAGGATCGTCGCCTTCATGCCCAGGCGCTCGGCCTCCTGCTTGAAGGCGTCGTCCATGGAGGCGAGGAAGGGGATGGTCGTGGAGATGTTGGACAGGCCGACCTTCTTCCCCTTGCACGTCCCGGCGGGGAGGTGGGGGTCGGCCGCCTGCTGCGCTGCCCCTGCAGGAGCGGGTGACGCCTGTACGGGTGCGGCCGACGAGGCAGCGTCGGCGGGGGCCGGGTCGCTGCTCGCACCGCAGGCGGCGAGCGCGGTGAGCGCGGCCGCCAGCGTCACCGAGCTGGTGAGCACGCGGAGCGCCGGGCGGTGGGTCGTGCGTCGGGACATGGGTCTCTCCTGGGAGCTCGAGGGAGTGGGGTCGCGTGGGCGGAAGGGGCTGGCAGGTCAGTCGGCGGTGCGTGCCGCAGACGCCGTCACGGGTTGGCTCACCGTCTGCGGAGCCACGGGCGCGGGTCGCGGACTCGGCCGGTGGAGCCGGTTGTACTGCTCGAGGACCACGGCGACGAGGATCACGAGGCCGGTGACGGTGGGCTGCCAGTACGGCGAGACGTTGAGCTGGTTGAGGCCGTTGGCGATGACGCCGAGCAGGAGGGTCGCAGCGAGCACGTCCTCGGCTCGCCCGACCCCGCCCGTCAGGGCCACCCCTCCGACGACGCAGATGGCGATCGCCTGGAGCGGCCAGTTGGAGGCTGCTGTCGGCTGACCGACCGCGGTCTGGCCGAGGAGCAGGAGCCCGGCTCCGCCGGCGAACAGGCCGCCGAGGGCGAAGGCGAGCATGCGTACGCGCTCGACGGGCACCCCGGACAGGTGGCTCGCCTCGTCGTTGCCGCCGACGCTGTAGACGTAGTGGCCGTAGCGGGTCCGGGTGAGGAAGACCCACACCGACAGCAGGCACAGCACGAAGATGACGAAGACGACGGGGATGCCGAGGACGCGGTCGCCTGCGGCCTGGGCCAGCAGGCGGACGTCCGCGGGCTTGGACTCTGCGCCGGTCGAGACGAACAGCAGGCCGGACACGACGCTCGCCATCGCGAAGGTGGCGACGAAGGCGTTGATGCGGACCCTGGCGATGAGGAACCCGTTGACCAGTCCGATCCCGAGCCCGAGGGCGAGTGCCGCCCCGATCGTGACGGCGACCGGCGCGCGACCGGAGACGACGGCGGCGAGCACGGAGGCGGAGACCCCCACCGCCCCGACGGAGAGGTCGAAGCCCCCCGAGACCATCATCACGATCATGCCGCAGGCGACGATGCCGATGATCGAGTTCTGCTCGAGGATGTTCTGCAGGTTGAGGGGTTGTCGGAAGGTGGGGGACACCGCGGCCAGGACGGCCACGACCAGCGCGAGGACCAGCCAGAGGCCCCCTCGGCGCAGCAGGCTCGCGCGGGCAGGTGCAGCAGGCATGGCTCAGCGCTCCTTCGTGGGAAGTGTGACCAGCGAGGCGCTGGCGGCGGACTGCAGTGCGGCGAACGCGACCTCGGTCGCACGCCAGCCGTCCTCGACAGGGATGGGCGGGGGTGCCCCGTCGCGGATGGCCCGCAGCCAGTGCTGCAGGAGGCTCGAGTTGATGCCGCGGCCGTAGGGCAGGTGCTCCACCGCGCCGCCGGGTCGGACGATCTCCGCGCGCCGGGCGAAGGCGTCGATCTCGACCCGGCCGCGCTCGAACCACAGCCGCATGAGGAAGTCGACCCCGCCCAGCATGCCGCGCGGCCGTGACCAGCTCGCGTCGATGGTCAGCCAGGCGTCGTCCGTGGTGAAGGCGACGACCTGCGCGATGTCCTCGACGGCGAGGTCGGACGCCTGGCTCGTCTCGGCGAACACCGAGGAGTACTCCGCACCGCTGATCCACCGCAGCGCGTCCGCGAGGTGGACGACGTGGTCGAGCAGTGAGCCGCCACCGGCGAGGGCGGGGTCGGTGAAGAAGCCGCCCGGGTTGGGTGCGTGGTTGACCCCGCTGGCGGCAAGCAGGCGGCCCAGGGCACCGGACTGCGCCAGGGCCCTGGTCGACTGCACAGCCGGTGCGTACCTCACGGGGAGCGCCATCGAGAGCCAGGAGCCGCTGCAGCGCAGCAGGTCTGAGGCGACTGGTGTGTCACCGAGGGGCTTCTCGCACAGGATGGGCAGGCCGGCGGCAGCTGCGGCGGCCACCAGGTCCGCGTAGTGGACGTGCTCGCTGGTGACGATGACCGCATCGACAACCTCGCACAGGCTCTCCGGGGTCGGCATGGCCGCGAGACCGTTGTCGCGGGCGAAGGCGTCGCGCCGCTGCGGGTCGTGGTCGTAGACGGCGACGGCCTCCGCCCCCGACGAAGCACGGCCCAGCTCGTCGCAGTAGGTGGTCGCGTGCACGTGCGCGCAGCCCAGGAACCCGACCCTGGTCATGCTGCCTCCTCCTCGACCATGACGGGCTGCCTGCTCTGGATGCTCGCTTCGGCTGCCTCGACGACGCGGAGGGCGGCGAGCCCCTCCTCGGCGGTGGCCAGCGGAGCCGGACCCGTGCCGGCGAACCAGTCGACGGCTGCGGCCAGCTCCAGCCGGTAGGGGTCGTCGGGGACCGGGCTCGAGTCGGGCCCGGGGAGGTAGTCGCCGGACTGGTCGGTCCTCGGGCAGGACACCTCGAACCCTGCGGACGAGGAACCTGCCACCCGGTAGAACCCCTCGGACCCCCACAGCTCGAGCGACGTGCTGAAGGCGTCGTCGCGCCAGCTGGCGTCCAGGTAGGTGATCTGCCCGTCGAGGTGCTTGAGGGTGACGGACACGACCTCGGCTCCCGGTTCCCCTGCACGGGTGGCGAACACGCGAGCAGCAGGCCCGAACGTCCACAAGGCCCAGTCGATGTCGTGGATGGCCATGTCGAGCAGGACCCCGCCGCTGCGACCGCTCTGCCGGTACCACTGCTGGACGCGCCCGGGTGAGGCGTTCAGCCGCGCCATGCGCGCTGAGCGCACTGTGCCGAGCTGCTTGCCGCGCACGAGGTCGTAGGCGGCTGCGTACTCCGGGAAGTAGCGCACGACGTGCCCGACGGCGACCTTCGCCCCCCTTGACCGAGCCAGGTCGACGAGAGTCCGTGCCTCCTGGGCCGTTCGTGCCATCGGCTTCTCGCAGAACACCGACACACCCGCGCGCAGAGCTGCCACCACCAGCTGCGCATGGGTGTCGGTCGGGGTGGAGACGACGACGGCGTCGACGGTCCCCGGGGCCAGCATCGAGGCGACGTCGGTGAGCGTGGCTCCGTGCAGGTGGGCCGTCGCCGCACCGCCCTCTGACAGGTGGGTGTCAGCGACGTGCGTCACCCGGCAGGCAGGGAGGCTTGCGAGGTTGCGGAGGTGCATGCTGCCGAGCGCACCGACACCGATCACCCCCACGCGGATCTGGTTCAACTGCTGACTCCCAAGCCTTGGCTTCGTTCTGCAACGCAGTTGCGTTTCAGAATGGCTGGGAATCTAGGGCCGGCCAAGGCCGCTGTCAAGTGACGTCGGGCGTCGACAGGGGGAGTGCGCCGGAGGAGATGCGGACACCTCGGAACCCTCGACAGGTCCGAGGTGGCTGGGCCGTCCTAGGAAGTACGAGACGCGGCGGGGTGCGTCGCCGGAGCGCTCGGCGAGCTCCACGACGGGAACAGGCTCAGGGGCTCACTGGCCAGCACGGCTTCCACGCCGCTCAGGGCGAAGGTCGCGGCGCCGGCGAGGACGACGTCGTCGCCGAGCGCTGAGACCCTCCACTCCGGCGGGTCGACCAGGAGCGCTCGTGCTTCCTCCCGGGCGGCGGACACCACGCGCTCGCGCGCGGACTCGTTGTCAGCGGCGCCGAACAGGTTGCTGCCGAGGACCACCATGGCGGGGTCGAGGGCGAGCAGGGTGGGAGCGAGCGCGTGCGCGAGCCGCGTGCCGACGGACTCCAGGTCCTCGCGTCCGGCGGTGAGGTCACCTGGCGCGCCCTGCGCCAGGTGGGCGGCGCTGAAGTCCAGCGGGTCGAGGCCGGGACGGGACTTGCCCTTCTCGCCGATGGCGCGCGCGGCGAGCCTGCTGCCTGCTGGGTGGACCATGAAGCCGATCTCGCCGGCAGCACCGTGGTGCCCGTGCAGCGGTCTTCCGCCGGCGATGATGCCGGCCCCTACGCGCTCCCCGAGCAGGATGAAGATGAGGTCGTCCACGCCGTGCGCCACGCCCTGGGAGTGCTCCCCGACTGCGGCGAGGTTGGCGTCGTTGTCCACAGCGACAGCGCACTTCAGCTCTGCCGCCAGGATGCCTGCGATGTCGGTCTCGGCCCAGTCGCGCAGGTTGTCGACGTAGCGGACCCTGGCGTTGTCCTCCACCCACCCGGGTGTCCCGACGACCGCCGCGGCCACGGTGTCGACCGAGACGTCGGCACGTGACAGCGCCACCCTCACGACCTCGACGGTGGCTGCAGCTCGCGCCCTGCCGCGGAGGTCTCGACGGACACGCTTGCGCTCGCGGGCGAGCACGCGACCGTCGAGGTCCACGACCGAGGCAGCGACCTCGTGGGCGCGGACATCCACGCCGACGACGTGCGCAGCCCCGGGGTTGAAGGCGAACCGGCGAGCGGGACGACCGACCGAGCTGGTCGGGGGGAGCTCGACCACCAGTCCTACTGACTTCAGGTCGTCGACGATGACCTCGATCGTCGGCCGGGACAGCGCCGTCACGTCCGCCAAGGGGGCTACCTTCATGCCCTCGGGTGCGTTGCGCAGGGTCGTGAGCACGACCGCGGCGTTCCGTCCGCGCAGGTCCGCAACTGCGACCGAGGGCGGCTGCCCGACGGGGTCTGCGCTCCGCCTGCGCGTGTTGCCGAGGGGCCAGGTCAGCGAGCGCCAACCACTGCCCTGCCGCGCGTGCTGCGCGAGGTCCGTGGTGGCTCTGGACACGGGGGGACCCTACCGGATCCACAAGCCGTCTGCGGAACTGGTCACCCCCGTCGCGCCGACCGGGACCAGGAACCAGTGCGCCGACGAGGACGAGATCTTCCCGGTCACCAAGTGGACCGCACTGGTCTGATCACGGGGTCGAGGAGAGCGAGCCGTCCACCGCGCTGAGCGGCATCCGCATGAAGACGCTGGCACGCGCGTACGGCATGTGCACCGACTCCGGCGGCACGTGCTCGAAGCCGACCGACTCGTAGAGGTGCACGGCGGGGCCGAGCTGCGTCGAGCTGCCGAGGAACAGCGAGGTGGCGCCGAGCTCGCGGGCCCGGTCGACGGCCGCGGTGAGGATGCGCCGCCCGATCCCGCCGCCGCGCATCGAGGGGCTGACCGACATCTTCGACAGCTCGTAGTCTCCGTCGCCCGCCGGGCGCAGCGCCACGCACCCGACGACCTCGCCGTCGACCTCGGCCATGAGCACCTCGCCGCCCGGCTCGACGATGACGCCGAAGGGGTCGCCGAGCTGGCGCTCGTCCTCCGGCTCGACGGTGAAGTAGCGGCGGATCCACTCCTCGTTGAGGGTGCGGAACGCCGCGGCGTCCTCGGCTGTCTGCATCGGTCGGATCGTCACGTCCATGCCTCCATTGCAGCGCCGGGAGGTCCGGACGTCCAACATCTCGTTCCTCTCGGGTGAGACGCTGCAGGTATGGACGTGGAGCTGCGCCACCTGCGCTACTTCGTCGCCGTCGCCGAGGAGCTGCACTTCGGGCGAGCCGCGCAGCGGCTGCACATGGCCCAGCCGCCGCTCTCGCAGGCGATCCGCCAGCTCGAGGAGATCGTCGGCCACCAGCTGCTGACCCGCAGCTCGCGCTCGGTCGGGCTCACGCCCGCGGGGGAGGCGTTCCTCGACCGCGCACGGCGTACGTTGCGCAACGTCGCGCGCGACGTCGACGAGGCGCGAAGCATCGGCCGGGGCGAGGCCGGGGTGCTCAACGTCGGCTACGTCGGGTCGGTCATGCTGACGCTCCTGCCGCACGTCCTGCGCGCCCACCTGGAGCGGTACCCGGGGGTGCAGCTGCGCCTGCACGAGTCCTACACCTCGCGCGTCGTCGAGGGCCTGCTCGACGGGAGCGTCGACGTGGGCGTGGTGCGCGACTCCGAGCCGGTCGCCGGCCTGGTCGCGGCGCCGCTGCTCGTCGAGCCGTTCGTCGCCGTGGTCCCGGCCGCGCACCCGGCGGCCGCAGGCGACGAGACCTCGGCCCTGGCCCTGCGGGGCGACGTGTTCGTGTCGCCCATCCGCGGGGCCGGCACCCGTGCCTACGAGAAGCCGCTGAGCATCTGCGAGGAGCAGGGCTTCCGCCCGACCGTCGCTCACGAGGCCACGCACTGGCTGACGATCGTGCGCCTGGTCGGCGCCGGGCTGGGGGTGACGATCGCGCCGGAGTGCGTACGCGTGCTGGCCACTCCCGAGGTCCGCTGCCTCTCGCTGCCGGAGGCGCGCGTGCGGAGCGAGGTCTCGCTGGTGCACCGGGTGGGGGAGACCCGGTCGATGGTCGCGACGTTCGAGGCGCTGGCGACAGCCACCGCCCGGGGCCAGGGATGACGGAGGCGCCCGCGACCCGGGGGTCGCGGGCGCCTGCCGGGCGGGCTACGCCGGGTTCTCGAACGTCCCCGGGCTCGACGGGGTCGCGCTGAAGCCCTCGGGGCGCTCCTTGCTGGCCGCGGCCAGCCCCGAGCGCACGCCCTCGGCGTCGAAGTCCTTGGTGTAGACCGGGCTGCCGGGCTGCTGGCGCCACGACTCGTCGATGCCGCCCGCGTCGATGGCGTCGAAGCCGAGCTCCTCGACGAGTGCGAGCACCTTGGCCTTGGCGGCCTCGTCGTCACCGGCGACCGGCAGCGCGATGCGGCCGGGGGTGCCGGCGGGCTTGCCGTTGTCCTGCAGGCTCTGGGCGTAGATGTTGTTGAACGCCTTGACCAGCGGGCGCCCGAGCTGCTGCTCGACCCAGCGGGTCTCCGGCGTGCCGTCCTCGATCGCGTCGATCCGGCCGTCGCGCTCGCGCGGGTAGTAGTTGCCGGTGTCGACGAACGCGCCGTCGGCCGCTGCGCCGTCGAGGACGCCGGCCGGCAGGTCGGGGACCTTGTGCTCCGGGATCGTCACCACGACGATGTCGGCGCCCTTGGCGGCCTCCGTCACCTCGACCGCACGCGCGCCGGTCTCCTCGGCCAGGTCCTCGAGCGTCTCCGGCCCGCGGGAGTTGGCGATGGCCACCTCGTGCCCGAGGGGCGTCAGCCGCCGCGCCAGGGCGCTGCCGATGTTGCCTGCTCCGATGATGCCGATCTTCACGTTGCCTCCAGTCCGAGCTGTCGGGCCTGCGGCCCGCTCTGCGGGTGCCAACTACCGGATGCCCGCGCCTAGTCCCCGAGAACCCGCTCGGCGCGTACGCGTGGCGCCTCTCACACGCTCAGGTCCACCGGTGGACCGCCGATAGGTCCGCATGACCGCCGTCGACCTCACCCTGCCCGCGGCCGGGTCGGAGTCGCCGGTCACCTGGGACGAGGCGCTGCGCACCGTCCTCGACGACCCCGCGCAGCCGGCGCTCGTCTACCAGCCCATCGTCGACCTCGCCCGCGCGCGCGTCGCCGGCTACGAGTGCCTCGCGCGGTTCTCGGGACCTCTGCAGGCGCCGCCGGACGTCTGGTTCCAGCAGGCGCACCTCTACGGCTGCGCCGAGGAGATGGAGGCGCGGGTCGTGCGCCGCGCGCTGGAGGAGCGCCGCCACCTCGAGGAGTCGCGCTTCCTGACGGTCAACATCACACCCACGCTGCTGCCGTCGGAGCCCGTGCGCGCGGCGTTCGCCTCCGGCGGCGACCTGACCGGCGTCGTCGTCGAGCTCACCGAGCACGTGCAGTACGACTCCGGCGACGGGCTCGCCGCGCACCTCGACGCGCTGCGTGCGGCCGGCGCGCTGATCGCCATGGACGACGCGGGCAGCGGCTACGCGGGCCTCTCGCAGCTGCTCGACGTGCGCCCGCAGCTGGTGAAGCTCGACCGCGCCCTCGTCGAGGACATCGACACCGACGCCGCCAAGGCGTCCATGGCGCGGCTGTTCGGCGCCATCACCGGCTCGCTCGACGCGTGGCTGCTGGCCGAGGGCATCGAGCGCGTCGAGGAGCTCGAGACCTGCATCGCTCTGGGCATCCCGCTCGCGCAGGGCTACCTGCTGGGCCGCCCCGCCGCGACCTTCACCGAGCTGCCCGACGAGCTCGCCGCCCGCATCCTGCTCGCCGCGCGGCGCGCGGACGACGTGACACTCGTACGCGCGGTGCTGCGTACGGCTCCGGCGCTCGCTCCCGGCTCGGCGCCGGCCCCGAGCGACGGACCGCAGGTCGTGGTCGACGAGTACGGCTGCCCCACCTCCCTGCTGCTGCCGCTGCGCCGCGCGGACGACGCGCCGGAGCACCGCGCCGCCGCCGGGATGCTGCTCGTGCGCGACGACACCCCCGTGCACGACGCCGCGCGCCGGGCGATGGCCCGGCCGGCCGCGAACAGGCTCGACCCGCTCGTGTGCGTCGACGACCGGGGCCTCCTGCTCGGCACCGTCGGCATCGACGACCTCACCAACGCCCTGGCCACCCTGGTCGAGCGCACCCTCGAAGGAGAGAACCGCCCATGAAGAGCTTCGCCTGCGGCGACGTCGTCCCCGGCTGCCACCGCCGCTTCACCGCTGACGACCAGGAGGGCATCCTCTGGCAGGTCGCGGCTCACGCCCGCGAGGACCACGGGCTCGAGGTCGTGCCGCAGCCGGTCGTCGACGCGGTCATCGCCCACATCCGCTGACGCTCAGGCGGGGATCGGCACCGCCGTCCCTGCGACCGTGACCCGCAGGTCGCCGGGCCGCAGCTGCACGGTCAGCCGGCTCGGTCGTCCCATGTCGTCGCCCTGGTGGACGAGGACCTCGCGCGGCCCGGTGACGCGGCCGAGGGCGTGCAGGTAGCCGCCGAACGCTGCCGCCGCCGAACCCGTCGCGGGGTCCTCGACGACCCCGCCCGTGGCGAAGGGGTTGCGGGCGTGGACGAGCTCGTCGCTCTCCACGTGCACGAGCAGCACAGTCGGCCACCGGTGCGCCAGCATGTGGGCGCGGAGGCGGTCGAAGTCGTAGGCCATGTCGGCAAGCCGCGCGCGCGTGGCCACCGGCAGCACCAGGTGCTCGTTGCCGGACCAGGCGACGTGCGCGGGCAGCACGGCCGGGTCGGCCAGGTCGGTCGCCGACCAGCCGAGGCAGGAGAGCGTCGGCTCGACCTCCTCGGGTGTCGCCGGGCGGCTCCACGTCGCCACGCTGGTGAGGGCCGCCCGCAGGCCCTGGGGCGTCGGCGCGACGGCCACCGGCACGACGCCGGCGTTGGTACGCAGCTCGAAGTCCCCGACGCCCAGCCGCTCGGCGAGGGCGACGCCGGTCGCGATGGTCGCGTGGCCGCAGAAGTCGACCTCGACCAGCGGGCTGAAGTAGCGGACGCGCGCCGCACGCGTGCCCGCCCCCTCGGTCACGAACGCCGTCTCGGAGTAGCCGACCTCCGCCGCGACCGCCTGCATCTCGACGTCGGACGCGCCCGTCGCGTCGAGCACGACGCCCGCGGGGTTGCCACCCTCGGGCGTGGTCGTGAACGCCGCGTAGCGCAGCACCTCCATCAGACCGTGAGCACCATGCGGAAGCGGGGCTTGCCGGCCATCATGCGGCCGAAGGCGTCCTCGGCCTGCTCGAGCGGCGCGGTCTCCGTCATGGGCCGCACGCCGGAGAGCGCGGCGAAGCGCAGGGCGTCCTCGCTGTCCTTGGCCGAGCCCGATGCGTGGCCGGCGACCACGAGGCTCGGACCGATCATGGCGCCGGCCTCGAGCTGCAGCGGCTCCTGAGGGGCCCCGACCACGACGAGCCGGCCGCGGTGGCGCAGTCCGCCCACCGTGGCGCTGGTGGCGCCGGCGTCGGTGACGGTCGAGAGCACGGTCTGCGCGCCGCCCAGGCGCTGCAGCTCCGCGGCCACGTCGGAGCTGGTGCTGTCGACGTAGTGGTGCGCGCCGAGCTGCGAGGCGAACTCGCCCTTCTCGGCCCCGCGCGCGACGGCGACGACCTCGAAGCCCATCGCCGCTGCGTACTGGACGCCGAGGTGCCCGAGGCCGCCCAGCCCGACGATCGCGACCAGGTCGCCGCCGCGGGCGCCGCTCTCGCGCAGCGCGTTGAAGGTCGTCACGCCGGCGCACATCAGCGGCGCCGCCTCGACGTCGGTCAGCGCGTCGGGGATCGCGGCCAGCGCGTCCTGCGGGGCGACCACGAGGTCGGCGTAGCCGCCGTCGGCCGTGAGCCCCGTGACGTTGCGGGCGGTGCACGAGATGAAGTCGCCCTCGCGGCACGGGACGCAGGTGAAGCAGGCACCTCCGAACCAGCCGACGCCGACGCGCTGCCCCGCCTGCCAGCGGTCGACGCCCTCGCCGACTGCCTCGACCGTGCCGGCCACCTCGTGACCGGGCACCCGGGGGTAGGAGCTCGCCATCCCGACCCGCGCCATGACGTCGCTGTGGCAGACGCCGCAGGCCGCGACGCGTACGAGCACCTGTCCGCGACCCGGTCGCGGCGCCTCCCGCTCGACCAGCTCGAAGCTGCCGCCGGCTGTGGGGACCTGGACTGCGCGCACCGCTCGCTCCTCTCGTCGCCTGCTCTGCCCTAGCCAACCACGGGGTCGTGCGGAGGGCCCGTCCGGCGGTCTGTACCGTGCTCCGTCCCGGTGGGTGGGACGGCCCGAGATTGTTCTTGACTTGTACAAACCGTCGTCCTACTGTCCCGAGATGCCGGACACGTCCCTTCCTGGGGATGATTCTGCCCGGCTACGGCGAGCGCCGGGCGAGGACGCCCGGGCAGAACGGAGTGCATCGATGCACCGTTGGGCTTCATCCCTCACCACGGTAGGCGTGGTGATCACCAGTGCGGTCGCCGGAATGGCGGCGACCGCTGCTGCGGCTCCATCCTCATCGGCGTCCGAGACGCCGATCTACCTCGACCGGAGCTACTCGCCCGTCGAGCGGGCCGCGGACCTGGTCTCCCGGATGACCTTGGCCGAGAAGGCCTCGGAGATGAACAGCAGTCGTGCTCCTGCCATCCCCCGGCTGGGGATCGCCGAGTGGGGCTGGTGGAACGAGGCGAACCACGGCATCAACGCGCTGACGTTGACGCCCTCGGGCAACGCCACGACCCTGACCAATACCACGTCATACCCCTCGGACCTCTCCCTGGGCAGCACGTGGAACCCTGACCTGGTCTACAAGGAGTCGAGCCTCATCGGCGACGAGGCGCGCGACGTCGCGCCCTTCAACACGCAGAACCTCGACTTCTACGCCCCGACCGTCAACCTCACGCGCGACCCGCGGTGGGGGCGCAACGACGAGTCGTGGAGCGAGGACCCGACGCTGACGGCGAACCTCGCCTCTCAGTACGTCGACGGCCTCCAGGGCCAGACGCAGGACGGCAAGCTCCTCCCGTCTGCCAACGGCTACTACAAGGCCATCGCGACGCTGAAGCACTACGCCGCGAACAACAGCGAGGTCGACCGCCGCCAGGGCACGGCCAACATGGACCAGCGCACGCTGCGCGAGTACTACACCTCGCAGTTCGCCCAGATCGTCCAGCAGGCGCACCCCGGCTCGATCATGAGCTCCTACAACGAGGTCAACGGCGTCCCGGCCGCGGCCAGCGTGCAGCTCATGGACACCCTGGCGCGTCAGACGTTCGGCTTCGACGGCTACTTCACCAGCGACTGCGACGCGGTCGAGGTCATCCAGAAGGACCACCACTGGCAGCCGCCGGAGGCGTCCGCCCCGCTCGACCAGTACGGCCGCACCGCCTTCGCGAACTCCGCGGGCGAGGACCTCGACTGCAACGCGGGCTACTCCGACCAGTACGGCTACGGCAACACGATCCCCACCGCGGTCGCGCAGCACATCCAGACGCAGACCGACATCTACAACGAGGGTGACGTCGACGTCTCCGCCGTGCGCCTGTTCACCGCGCGCATCGAGACCGGCGAGTTCGACGCCGAGAACCTCGTGCCGTGGGTGCAGGCCGCCCGCACGCGCCTCGGTGGCACCACCTGGGTCAGCAGCGACGCCAACAAGGCGATCACCGAGACCCCGGAGCGTCTGGCCCAGGCCCGCGCCTCGGCCGACGAGAGCCTGGTGCTGCTGAAGAACTCCAAGGTCAAGAAGAACCCGCTGCTCCCGCTGCAGGTGCCCGCGAAGGGCTCCTACAAGGTCGCGGTCATGGGCTACTTCGGCCACCCGAGCGGCGGGCTCTACCTCGGTGGCTACTCGGCCATCCAGGCTGCCTCCGGCTCGGCGAACAACGTCGACTCCTACCAGGGCATCAAGGCCGCGGTGCAGGCAGTCAACCCCGCCGCCACCGTCGACTTCCTGCCCGGCGTCACCGGCGGCACCTCCGCCTCCAGCCTGACCACTGTGGACCAGGCCTCGATCGCGGCCGCCAAGGGCTACGACGCGGTGATCGTGGTCGCCGGCACCGACAACGGCACCTCCGCCGAGGACAACGACCGCGAGACGATCGCGCTGCCCGGCGCCCAGTCGGAGATGATCCGCCAGGCCGTCGCGGCCAACCCGCGCACCGTCGTCTACCTCGAGACCGTCGGCGCCGTCGACGTCTCGGCGTTCCAGTCGAAGGCCAACGCGCTGGTGTGGAGCTCCTACAACGGTCAGGAGCAGGGCAACGCCCTCGCCGATGTCCTCTTCGGCAAGGTCAACCCGAGCGGCCACCTGCCCTTCACGTGGTACGCCAACGACAGCCAGCTGCCGCCCATCAGCGACTACACGATCCGGCCCACCGCCACCACGCAGGGCCGCACGTACCAGTACTTCACCGGCAAGCCGACCTACCCCTTCGGCTACGGCGGCAGCTACACCTCGTTCTCCTACGAGCGCCTGCGCATCCAGCGCGACGCGGTCGACCCGAACCAGGACATCGTCGTGCGGGCCCGGGTGAAGAACACCGGTGACGTCGACGGCGCCGAGGTGGCGCAGCTCTACGCGACCACGCCGTTCGAGCCCGCCTCGAAGCAACGTCCGGTCAAGCGCCTGCTGGCCTCCGACAAGGTCGACATCCGCGCCAACCACAGCAAGACCGTCGAGTTCCGCGTGCCGGCCAGCAAGCTGGCCTTCTGGGACGAGGCCTCCAACAAGTACGTCGTCGACCCGGGCCGCTACGGCCTCCAGGTCGCGGCGTCCTCCACCGACGTCAAGCTCAAGGGCACCCTGTCGGTCAGCGGCACCATCGCTGCCGAGCCGGCTGTCCTGACGGCCAAGCCGGTGCAGGCGGGTGACGCGGCCAAGCAGGTCGCGCAGCGCGTGCAGGTCGCGGTCGGCACGACCATCGACCCGCAGCTCACGGTCTCGATGGACGACCAGAGCCTCTACGGCTACATCACCAAGGGCAAGAGCACGCCGCTCCCCGCCGGGGCGACCGTGTCCTTCTCCTCCAACCGCAGCAGCGTCGTGGCCGTCCAGGGCAGCACGCTGCGCACGGTCGGCAGCGGCATCGCCACCGTCACGGCGACGCTGAAGTACCGCGGCACCAAGGTGTCCACCGACTTCACCGTCAACGTGGCCCCGCTGCAGATCACGTCCAACCCCTCGGCCGTCTTCGAGGCCGGCGCGGCGGGCACCTTCACGGTGACCACCAACGCGGTGCCTCAGGCCACGCTGACCGAGTCGGGTGCGCTGCCCGCGGGCATCACCTTCACCGACAACGGCGACGGGACGGCGACGATCGCCGGCACGGCGCCCGCGACGACGGGCAGCTTCCCGGTCACCATCACGGCCTCCAACGGCGTCTCGCCGACGCAGACGCAGCAGTTCGTGCTGAGCGTCGGCACGCGTACGGCCATCACCTCCTCGGCGAACGCGACGTTCGTGGCCGGCTCGGCGGGCACCGTCACGGTGACGACGACCGGGTTCCCGACCGCGGCGATCACCGAGTCGGGCGCACTCCCGACCGGCGTGACCTTCAAGGACAACGGTGACGGCACCGCCACCCTGTCCGGCACTCCGGAGGCCGGCACCCAGGGCGGGTACGCGGTGACGCTGTCCGCGTCGAACGGCCTGCCCGCTGCCACCCAGCAGCTGCACCTCACGGTGCTGGGCCAGGCGCCGACGTCGACCACCGCGGTCCTCGCCGGCTCGACGAACCTGTCGATCTCGTTCGGGGGCAACAGCTTCAGCTTCCCGGCGACAGGCGTCGCGGTCCACCTCGTGCCGGTGGGCAGCACCACCGACGCGGTCCCTGCGGCCACGACGGGCAGCAACGGCAGCTACGAGTTCGACGGGGTGGCGCCCGGCGACTACCAGGTCGAGTTCGTGAACCCCGCCAGCGGCTACGCGCCGCAGTGGTTCAACGGCACGCCGAACGGCTCCGCCGACCAGGCCGGCGCCTCCACCGTCACGCTGACGGCGGGCCAGGCCACCACCTGGGTCAACGCCTCCTGGCCGTTCCACTTCTAGGCCAGCCGGCACGTACGACCCGCAGCGGCGCTCCCCTCCTCGGGGGGCGCCGCTGCGGTGTGTCCGGGCACGGTCGGGCTGTCAAGGACGCTTGACAGGTGGTCCTGTCGCGGCGCATCGTGGCGAGGTGCGCAACGAGGTCGCCGAGCTGCGCACGCGCGCAGGCCTCAGCCAGGGAGCCCTGGCGGCGCAGCTCGGGGTCTCCCGCCAGACGGTCAACGCGATCGAGAACGGTCGCTACGACCCGAGCCTGCCGCTCGCGCTGCGCATCGGGCGGCTCTTCCGCACCCCGGTCGAGGAGGTCTTCCACGATGACGCCGACGTCCCAGCAACCCGCGGGTGACGGTGCGGTCGACTGCGAGCCACGGGCCGCGCGCTGGTGGCCGCTGCTCCTGCTCGCGCTGGGCACCGCGGTCACTGTCGCCGCGCTCGCCGGCGGCAACCGCCCCGCCGCGGTCGTCGCAGCGGTGGGCTTCGCCGGGTGGGCAGCGCTGGCGCGCCTGGTCCCCGACCGCGACGTCGTGCACGACCTGCTCCTGCCGGCCGCCGACGAGCGCGACCGGCGCGTGCAGGCGACGGCGTCCTCCGCGGCGGCCGCCGCGCTGGCGCCGGTGCTCGCCGTCGGGGCGGTCCTCGAGCTCGCCCACGGCCACGCGGGGCCGTTCACCGCGCTGGCGGCGCTCCACGGAGCGGTGTCGCTCGGTGCCCAGGCCTGGGTGCGCCGGCGGATGTAGCAAGGCCGGATCCGGTCGAACACGTGTTCGACCGTCTGCCATCCTGGTGGCGTGGCCGGGGGCATGCACCGCAGGGGCTGGACGGGCGGGCTGCCGCGTCCGGAGCCCGCCCGGGCCGCGGCTGCTGCGCAGCCTCCCGGTGCACGGCACTGCTGGGTGAGCGATCCGCCCGGCCACCCCGGCACCTGGCCGGGCCTCCTGGCCGAGTGGCGCCGCGGCCCGCAGGGCTGGCAGGGCCGCGTCGTCTACGCCGTCGCCGAGGGCGACCGGGTGCACCTCGTCGAGGAGTGGCTGCCGGCTGCCGTGCTGCTCCCGGTGGGGCGGTGAGAGGTGTCGTGTGGTGCTGCGAGGACGGTGCCGGGCTCAGGAGACCAGCGACTGGACGACCTGCACGAGTCCCACGACCACGAGGGCGATGGCGATCGTGAGCCGCCAGTCGCGCCGTGCGCCCGTGCGGATCGCCTCCGGCGCGTTGTCGCGCCCGCGCCAGACGCCGAGCCCGAGCGCGACGCCGACGCAGATCTCGATGACGCCGAGGACGACGCGCAGACCGTTCATGCACGCATTCTCGCCCACGCGCGGCCGAGTGGCCGCCGAGCGGGGCCCACACGGCACCACTGGGACGATTCTCGTTGGATGAGCAACGAGGAGCGTCCCTCTGGGACTAGGCTCGGTGCGTGACCTCGACGTCCTTCGACCGCCCTGACCTCAGCCGCGGGCCGGACCCGGCCTACGTGCAGGTGCGCAACTACCTCGCCGACCAGATCGCGCAGGGCCACCTCCACGAGGGCTCCCGCCTCATGCCGGAGCGCGTGCTGGCGACCGAGCTCGGCGTGAGCCGCGTGACCATCCGCCGCTCGCTGCAGGAGCTCGTCAACGAGGGCGTGCTCACCCCCTCCCACGGCCGTGGCTGGTTCGTCACCTCCGCAGCCCTGAGCGAGGTGCCCTCGGCGCTCCGCAGCTTCACCGAGACGGTGCTCGCCGAGGGGCACAGCCTGCAGACCCGGCACATCTCGACCGAGACCGAGGCGGCCACACCCGCCCAGGCGAAGTCGCTGGGCCTGCGCTCCGGCACGCAGCTGCTGGCGGTCACCCGCCTGCGGGTCGTCGACGGCGCGCCCGTGGCTCTGACCACGAGCCACCTGCCGCTGCGCCGCTTCCGCTCGCTGCGCGGCGCCGACCTCACCGACGCCTCGCTCTACGAGCTGCTGGCCAGCGAGTTCGACGTGCAGCCGAGCCGGTCGGAGCTCACCGTCTCCGCCGCGGCGGCAGAGGCGCCGAACGCCAAGCTGCTGGGCCTGCGCAGCGGCGCGCCGGTCCTCGTCATCAGCCAGACCACCTCCGACCAGGACGACGTGGCCTTCGAGCTCGGCACCACGCTCTACCGGCCGGAGTACTACCAGTTCAGCACCTCGGTCTCTCGCGGGTCCCGCCGCTGACCCGGTGGGCTAGCGTTCTGGGCATGGCATCCACGCACACGATCGTCCTGCACGGCCCGGGCGAGCCCCTCGAGCTGAGCTATCCCGCCGAGACCCCGCTGCCCGAGCTGCTCGACGTCATCGCCCAGCAGATGCGCGAGGGCGGGGTCGTCTCGCACCCCGTGGCCAAGGGCGAGGCACGGGTGCACATGTCGCACGTGTGGGCGGTCAGCGCCCGGCCCGCCAAGTCGGCGTCGGCGAAGAAGTAGCGCAGTCGACGACGTGGCCGCGGGCGGCCCGCCGCCGGTGCTGGGCGTCGACGCCTGCCGCGGCGGCTGGGTCGGCGTCCTGCTCGCCCTGGGCCGTCCGTCGGTCGCGCTGTTCGCACCGCGGGCCGCGGAGCTCGTCGCGCGAGCCGGCGCGGCGGCGGCGGCACTGACCGTCGTCGGCATCGACATCCCGGTCGGCCTGTCCGCGGGAGGGCCGCGCCAGGCCGACCTGCTCGCCGCGCGCGAGCTGGGCGCCCGCCGCTCCTCCGTCTTCCGCACACCGTCGCGCGCGGCGCTCGAGGCGCCCACCCACGCAGAGGCCAACGCCCGGAGCCGCGCGGCCGGTGGCGAGGGGGTCTCGGCACAGGCGTACGCGCTGCGCACCAAGGTCCTCGAGGTCGACGCCTGGCTGCGCGACCGCACCGCCGGGCCGCGGGTCGTCGAGGTGCACCCGGAGCTGTCGTACGCGGTGCTGACCGGCGCCCCGGCGCGCCACCCCAAGCGCACCTGGGCCGGCTCCGAGGAGCGCCGGGCCGCGCTGCGCGCCGCCGGCATCGAGCTGGCGGGCGACCTCGGCGAGGCGGGGGAGCGCGCCGGGCCCGACGACGTGCTCGACGCGGCGGTCGCGGCCTGGAGCGCGGCGCGGGTGGCGACCGGGGCGGCGCGCTCGCTGCCGGACCCGCCCGAGGAGCTCGAGGACGGCGTCCTCGCCGCCATCTGGGCCTGAACGCCGCGCCCAGGGGTCTCGGCGGCGCTGGGGTGACTCAGCGCGCGGCGAGGTCCGCCGGTGCGTCGTCGCGCGTCCGCTGGGCCGGCAGAGCGGACGCTGCGGCCGCCGCTGCGGCCGTCTCCTCGTGCGCCGCGCCGTCGGCACGGGCCCGCCCGATGCTGCGGCGGGCCGAGCCGCGCCACCCGCAGGTGCACCGGGCGGAGGCGAAGCTGCCGGTGTGCACGACGGTGCAGGTGTGCCGGACGGGAACCACGCGCCCACCGTACCGGTCCTGAGCGCGACGGCGGCTGGTTGCTGACGGAAGCATCGATTCGGCGGACGCCGGACGGGTGGATCGTTCACCATAGGGTGAGTGATGAACGCGATCCGTGTCCGCCAGGAGTCCGACGCCGATAGCCTGGCAGTCGGCGGCGACCGGGCTGCCGCGGAGCGTGACGAGGCGAAGAGGAGGCGGCCGAGCGTGATCGTCAAGCCCGACCTCCGGCTCCAGGACCCGGCGGCCCTGGCCGAGATCGAGCTGTTCGGCGAGGTCATGGTGGCGGCCGCCTCGAGCGACCACCCGCTCAGCCCGGACGAGCTCGACGAGGTCCTCGGGCTCGTCGAGCACTAGCCGCTGCGCCCGTCCGCAGGCGCAGCGCCCGTCAGCAGTGCCGCCGGTCAGCCGAAGCGGCCCGAGATGTAGTCCTCGGTGGCCCGCACCGACGGGTTCGAGAACATCTTGGCGGTCGGGCCGACCTCGATCAGGTGGCCCGGCTTGCCTGCCCCCGCGATGTTGAAGAAGGCCGTGGTCTCGCTCACGCGGGCGGCCTGCTGCATGTTGTGGGTGACGATCACGATGGTGTACTGCTCCTTGATCGTCGAGATCAGGTCCTCGATCGCCAGCGTGGAGATCGGGTCCAGGGCGGAGCAGGGCTCGTCCATGAGCAGGATCTCGGGCTCGACGGCGATGGCCCGGGCGATGCACAGCCGCTGCTGCTGGCCGCCGGACAGCCCCGCGCCGGGGCGCCCCAGCCGGTCCTTGACCTCGTTCCACAGGTTGGCGCCCTGCAGCGACTTCTCGACCACGTCGTCCAGCACGGAGCGCTTCTTGACCCCGTTGAGGCGCAGCCCAGCCGCGACGTTGTCGTAGATCGACATCGTCGGGAACGGGTTCGGGCGCTGGAACACCATGCCGACCATGCGCCGGACCGCGACGGGGTCGACGCCGGGGGCGTAGAGGTCCTCGTCGTCGATCATGACCTTGCCCTCGACGTGGGCGCCGGGGATGACCTCGTGCATGCGGTTGAGCGTGCGCAGGAAGGTCGACTTGCCGCAGCCCGAGGGCCCGATGAAGGCCGTGACGGAGCGGGGCTCGATGGTGATGTTGACGTCCTCGACGGCGCGGAAGGAGCCGTAGTAGACGTTCAGACCGCTGACGTCGATGCGCTTGGCCATGGTGGGATTGTCTCCTGTTTCAGCGGGCCTTGGGCGCGCGCCACCAGGCGACGAGCCGAGCCACGAGGTTGAGCACGAGCACGATGAGGATGAGCGTCAGGGCCGCGGCCCACGCCCGCTGCTGGGTGTAGGGCCCCGAGGAGGTCGCCTGGTTGAAGACGTAGAGCGGCAGCGAGACCTGCGGGCCGCTGAACGGGTTCATGTTGATCGAGTCCGTGAAGAACGTCGTCAGCACCAGGGGGGCCGTCTCGCCGATGATGCGCGCCACCGCGAGCATGATGCCGGTGATGATGCCGGCGATCGCCGTCGGGAAGACGATCGACAGGATGGTCTTCCAGCGCGGGACGCCCAGGGCGAACGACGCCTCCCGCAGCTCGTTCGGCACCAGCCGCAGCATCTCCTCCGAGCTGCGCACGACGGTGGGCACCATGAGGATCGAGAGGGACAGCGCGCCCCAGAACCCGTTGTAGTGGAACGGCAGGATCACGATGAACAGCGTGAAGACGAACAGGCCGGCCACGATCGAGGGGATGCCCGTCATGACGTCGACGAAGAAGGTGACCGCCTTGGCTAGCGCGCCACGGCCGTACTCCACCAGGTAGACGGCGACGAGCAGGCCGAGCGGCACGGCGATCAGGCTGGCGATGCCGACCTGCTCGACGGTGCCGACGATGGCGTGGTAGATGCCGCCGGCGTCGTCGCGCGGCCCGACGCCGCGCATGGAGTGGGTGAAGAAGTCGGGCGTCATGCGGCTGTAGCCGCGCTTGACGGTGGTCGCCAGCAGTCCGACGAGGGGCAGGACGGCGAGCCCGAAACAGCTGTAGACCACGGTGGTCACCAGCCGGTCGGTGGCCCGTCGGCTGCCCTCGCGGGCGGAGGACAAGGCGTAGATGCCCACACCGAACAGCGCGTCGGCCATCACAGCGGCGACCAGCACCCGGCCGCCGCGGGCGCTCGCGTGCAGGACCGTGGCCACCAGCAGGCCGAGGACGACGGCCACGCCGCCCACCGCCCACGGCATCCAGCGGGCGAGGGGGCGGGTGTGCAGCTGCGGGTCGCGCTCGCGGGGCGAGGCGTCGAGGACGGCGCTCATGCCGAGGCTCCGGAGAAGTCCTTGCGCCGCGCGACGATCGCGCGGGCGCCCATGTTCACGGCCATCGTGATGACGAACAGCACGAGGCCGGAGGCGATGAGGGCGCTGCGGCCGGTGTCCCTCGCCTCGGCGAACTGGAGGGGGATGTTGGCGGCGACGGTCGTGCCGCCCGGCTCGAGGATGTGCCAGTTGAGCTCGTAGCTGGTGCTGAGCACCAGGGCGATGGCGATGGTCTCGCCGAGCGCCCGGCCCAGTCCGAGCATGATCGCGGAGATCACGCCGGGGCGGCCGAAGGGCAGCACCGTGGTGCGGATCATCTCCCATCGCGTGGCGCCCAGCGCCAGTGCCGCCTCCTCGAGCGTGCGGGGCGCCTGGAGGAAGACCTCGCGGCTGACCGCCGCCACGATGGGCAGGATCATGATGGCCAGCACGACGCCGGCGGTGAACAGCGTACGGGCGCCGGTCACCGTGCCGCCGAACAGCGGGATCCAGCCGAACCAGTGGTTGAGCCAGCCCTGGAACGGCACCATCTGGCCCTGCAGCCAGCGCAGGCCCCACAGGCCGTAGACGACGCTCGGCACGGCGGCCAGCAGGTCGACGAGGGCGCCGAGGACCACCGCGAGCCGGCGCGGCGCGTAGTGCGAGATGAACAGCGCGATGCCGAGAGCCACCGGGACCGCCAGCAGGAGGGCGATCACGCTGCTGAGGACGGTGCCGAAGGCCAGCGCGGCGATGCCCCACACCGAGGGCAGGGAGTCGGGCTCCCAGCGGGTCGTCGTCAGCCAGTTGGTGCTGTCGTCGCGGATGCCGGGGACCGCCTTGACGAGCAGGAAGACGGCGATGGCGGCCATGACCACGAGCAGCGTCACACCCGCCCCGAGGGCCAGGCCGCTGAAGACGCGGTCACCCAGGCGTACGCCGCTGCGCGAGCTCGTCGTCCGGAGCCCCTCCGGCGCCTGTGTGTCGGCTGCCACGTGTCCTCCGTGTCGTGCTGCCCTGCCAGGGTCGGCGAGGGCTGGTGCGGGTGGGCCGGTCGGCCGCAGTGTCGTACAGACGACGGCGCCCCGTCGAGCCGGAGCCCGACGGAGCGCCCTCGGTGGTGCGTACTAGCTGATCGCCGCGACGGCGGTCTTCACCTTGGCCTGGATGCTCGCCGGCAGCGGCGCGTAGCCGAGGTCGGGGGTGAGCTGCGACTGGCCGTCGCCCGAGGTGTAGGAGAGGAACGACTTGACGAACTTCGCGTCGCCGGCCGAGAGGCCCTTCTCGCAGGTGATCTCGTAGGTCACCAGGACGATCGGGTACGCGTTGGCGGCCGTGGTCGCGTAGTCGAGCTTGAGCGCGAGGTCGTTGCCGGTCGCGCCGTCGGCGGGCTTGGCGCTCTCGACCGCGGTCGAGGCGTTGGCCGGGGTCAGCTCCACGAAGTTCTTGCCGTCGTTGGAGATCTTCGCGGCCTTCAGGCTGGCCGACTGCACGAAGGAGTACTCGACGTAGCCGATGGTCCCGTCGCCGTTGGCGACCGCGTCAGCCACACCGGCCGACTTGGCGGCGCCCTGGCCGCCGGGGGCCTTCCACTGCTTGTCGTTGGCGTAGGTCCAGTCGGACGGCGCCGCAGCCGCGAGCCACTTGGTGAAGTTGTCGGTGGTGCCCGACGCGTCCGAGCGGTGGATGGTCTGGATCGGCGTCGAGGGCAGCTTCGCGCTGGGGTTCTCGGCCTTGATCGCCGCGTCGTCCCACGTCTTGACCGTGCCGGCGAAGATCTTGGCCACGGTCGAGGCGGAGAGCTGGAGGTCGTCGACGCCCTTCACGTTGTAGGCGACGGCGATCGGGCCGATGACCATCGGCAGGTCGATGGCCTTGCCGGTCTTGCAGCGGGCGTCGGCCTGGGTCTTCTCGTCGGGCTTGAGCGCCGAGTCGGACCCGACCAGCGGCTCACGGGCGCCGATGAAGGCGGTGACGCCGGCGCCGGAACCGGTCGGGTTGTAGTTGATCGTCGTGCCGGAGCACTGGGACTGGTACGCCTTGATCCACGCGCCCATCGCGTTCTGCTGAGCGCTCGAGCCCTCAGCGTTCAACGTGCCGCTCGGGCAGTCGCCGCTCGCAGCCGAGGAGCCGGAGCCCGACGAGGCGGCCGTGCTGTCGCTGTTGTCGTCCGAGCCACAGGCGGTCAGGGCCAGGGCGCCGGCGAGGGCGAGCGCCGACACGCGGCCGAGGTGCTGGAACTTCACGTCGAGGGATCTCTCTCTTCGGGGGTCTTCGTAGGTTGCGCCGTCACCGTAGGAGCCGCAGGTGACGGCAATCTCGGAGAGAGGTGAACGCGTGGTGAACATGGCGTGTGGGCTCCATGTCGCCCCCTTGCACAGCCGAGGGCTAGCAGGTGAACCGCCCTTGCGCCAAGAACTTCGACGAGCTCGACCCGTCCGGGGGACCCGGGCTGCTCAGACGCCGCTGTGCCGCTCGAGCGCGACGAAGACGCCGGCCGCGAAGTGCAGCACGAAGAACTCGCCCGGCTGCAAAGTGGTCTGCGGTGGCTTCTCGTCGGTCGTGCGCATCAGCCCGCCTAGCACGTCACGGACCACCTGCCGGTGAGTACACAGGAGGACGGGCTCCGTCGACGAGCGCACGGCGTCGGCAGCGGCCTGGGCGGCGGCGGGCGCGGCGCTGATGGCGCTCGTGCCCAGCATCGGCGTCACCTCGACGGCGATGCCCTCCTGCTCGGCGAGGCGACGCACGGTCTCGAGGGTGCGGACGGTGTCGGAGCAGAGGATCCGTCGGGGCGCGTAGGCCGCCAGGACCGGTGCGAGCGCCGCGGCGCTCGCGACGCCTAGCGCGTCGAGCGGGCGGAGGTCGTCGTCGGCGGCCCAGTCGTCTCGGGGGACCGCCCGGCAGTGGCGCAGCACCACCACGGCGGTGGTGGGCAGCGGCCCGCGCTCGACGTCGTCGAGGAGCGTGGTGTCACGGCTCCAGGTGAGCCGTTCGCGCGCGGCCGGCACGGGGAGCCAGGCCACCTCGTCGACCTCGTCGTTGGCGGTGAACTCCCCGCCGGTGGCGGTCGCCGCCCAGTAGCGGACCTCCTTCGGGCGGCCCGAGACGGTGTAGCGCTGGGTACGCAGAGGCCGCTCGAGCCGCACGCCGAGCCCCGACTCCTCGCGCGTCTCGCGGACCGCGGCGAGCACCACGTGCTCGTCGCCGTCGAGCTTGCCCTTGGGGAACGACCAGTCGTCGTAGCGCGGCCGGTGCACGAGCAGCACCTCCGGGCCCTCGGGGCCCGGCCGGTGCACGACGGTCCCTGCCGCCTGCACGCTCGTGCTCGACCGGGGGCTCACCGGCGCAGCCACGCCCGGTGGCGCGACGCCGACACCCCGCGCCAGACGTGGCCGAACTCGACCCGGGCGAGGTGCACCGCGTCGCGCTGGTCGCGGTGCATCAGCCCGAGCGCGAACCCGGCGCGGCCGCTGACGTGCGGACCGGCCGCCAGCTCGACGAGCACGTCGGCCGCGATGGCGGCGTCCTGGTGCTCGCCCAGCAGCTCGGTCACCCGGGTCACCTGCTTGGCCAGGGCCTTCGCCGGACGGCCGAGCGCCGGCGCGACCGCGTCGCAGGCGTAGCGCACCTGCTTGGCGGCCTTGCGGGTCTCGTGCCAGTCGTCGTCGTGGCCCTCGAGGTGGAGGTGCTTCGCGTCCTTGGCCAGCCGCTTCCACGCCGCCGAGACCAGGGGTGGGAGGGCGCTCGCGCACGGCTCGGCGGCCGCCTCCGTGAGCTTCGGCTCGGCGGCGGCGGCGACCAGCGCGTCGAGCAGCGCGGTGTAGCGCTCGGAGCGCAGCGCCTCGAGCGCCTCCTCGCGCGCCCGGTCGAACCGCTCGGTGAGCGTGGTGTCGACCAGCGTGCGCGCCGCGAGGGGCTCGACGGAGTCGGGGAGCCAGCTGGTCGCGGCCTCGAGCCGCTCGCGCAGCACCTCGAGGTCGCGGGCGGCGCCCAGCTCCTCGGCCATCCAGCCGAGTTCGGCGCGCAGGGCGTCGGCCCACTCGCGGTCGAGCAGCGGCCGGAACACCCGGAGCCCGCTGCGCAGCCGTCGGGCGGAGACCCGCATCTGGTGCACGGCGTCGTCCTCGCCCCGGCGCACGCCGAGGTCGGCGACCCGCAGGGCGCGTACGTGCGTGGCGAGGTGACGGCGTACGAGCACCTCCGCCGGCGACTTCGGCGAGACCTCGGGCGGCTCGGGGACGTCGGAGGGCGCGGTCGCCAGGGGGCCCAGGGCGCGCACCGCCTTGGAGACGAACTCGCCGGGCACGGCGCCGGCGCGCCCGAGCCGGGCCACCACCTCGTCGAGGGCGCCCGGCTCCAGCTCGGCGTGCTCCTCGAGCTCGAGCTCGCGGAAGCGCACCAGCACGCGCTCGCCGTCGACGACCGAGACGGTGTCGTCGGTGAGCTCGGCGAGCTCGGCGCCCTCGGCGTCGAGCAGCGCCAGCGGGGTGCGCTCGGTGCGCAGGGTGGCGACGACCCGGAGCTCGGCGCCGCGGGTGTAGGCGGTGACGAGCTCGCGCAGCTCGGTGGGGACCGAGCCGACCGCGCCCGCCTCGAGCGGCAGGCGCAGCTCGTCACGTGCGCCCGAGCCGAGCTCGCCGACCGGCAGCTTGAGGTGCCAGCCGGCGTCGTGCCCGCCCTCGCGGCGGCGCAGCGTGACCCCTTCGCGGGCGAGGCGCAGGTCGCTGGTGTCGTGGTAGCTCGCCGCCAGCTGCAGAACCTCGCGCTCCTGCGTCGTCGCCACCGGGCCGGCGCCGGCGAGGTCGGGCACCCGGAACAGGCCGTGGACGCGGAACTTGCGCTCGACCTCGCGGTAGGTGGAGACCGCACCGCTCGGCGGCTGCGGGTCCTCCGTGCCGGCCGAGTGCTCGTCGGGCTGCTGCTCAGACACGCGCGCTCCTCGCTCGTCGCTGCTTGACCCCGATGAGGTACTCCTGCAGGTCGCGCAGCGGGGTGCCGTTCTCGTCGACGTGGTGCCGCACCCACTCGCCGTCGCCCTGGAGGTGCCACGACGCCGTCGCCTCGTCGAAGCCGAGGTCGAGGAAGCCCCGCAGCTCGCTCACGTGCTCGGGGGAGGTCAGGCGCACCAGCGCCTCGACACGACGGTCGAGGTTGCGGTGCATCATGTCGGCGCTGCCGATCCACACCTCGGACTCCTCGCCCACGCCGAACTCGAACACCCGCGAGTGCTCGAGGAAGCGGCCGAGGATGCTGCGGACGCGCACGTTCTCCGACAGGCCAGGCACTCCTGGCCGGACGGCGCAGATGCCGCGGGTCCAGAGGTCGACCGAGACGCCGGCCGAGCTGGCGCGGTAGAGCGCGTCGATGGTGGCCTCGTCGACCAGCGAGTTGACCTTGATGCGCACCCGCGCCGGCCGGCCGCTGCGGGCGAGCTCGACCTGCTGCTCGATGCGCTCGATGATGCCGTCGCGCACGTCCTCGGGCGCCACCAGCAGGCGCTTGTAGCCGACGCCGAAGGAGAAGCCGGAGAGGGTGTTGAAGAGGTTCGTGAGGTCTTCTCCGACCTCGTTCGACGCCGTCAGCAGGCCGAAGTCCTCGTAGAGGCGGGCGGTCTTGGGGTTGTAGTTGCCCGTGCCGACGTGCGCGTAGCGGCGCAGGCGGTCACCCTCCTGGCGGATGACCAGCGCCGCCTTGCAGTGGGTCTTCAGCCCGACGAGGCCGTAGACGACGTGGCAGCCGGCCTGCTCGAGCTTGCGCGCCCACTTGATGTTGGCCTGCTCGTCGAAGCGGGCCTTGATCTCGACGAGCACCAGGACCTGCTTGCCCGCCTCGGCCGCGTCGATGAGCGCGTCGACGATCGGTGAGTCGCCGCTGGTGCGGTAGAGCGTCTGCTTGATGGCGAGCACGTTGCGGTCGGCGGCGGCCTGCTCGATGAAGGCCTGCACGCTGGTGGCGAACGAGTCGTAGGGGTGCTGCACGAGGATGTCGCCGCGGCGCAGGGTGGCGAAGATGCTGGCCTCGCGCGCCTCGACGTCGACGAGGTCGCGGTGGGTGCCCGGCACGAACGGCGCGAACTTCAGCTCGGGCCGGTCGATGTCGGCGATGGCGTGCAGGCCGGTCAGGTCGAGGGGGAACGGCAGGCTGTAGACGTCGTCGTCGTCGACGCCCAGCTCGCCCTTGAGCAGGTCGAGCAGGTGCGGGTCGATGGCCTCCTCGACCTCGAGGCGCACGGGCGGCCCGAAGCGGCGGCGCATGAGCTCGCGCTCCAGCGCCTGCAGGAGGTTCTCGGCCTCGTCCTCGTCGACCTCGAGGTCCTCGTTGCGCGTGACCCGGAACGTGTGGTGCTGCAGCACCTGCATGCCCGGGAAGAGCAGGTGCAGGTGGGCCGCGATGACGTCCTCGAGCGGCACGAAGCGCTGGTCGGAGGCCTTGGTGAAGCGGGGGAGCAGCGGCGGCACCTTGATGCGGGCGAAGTGCTCGAGCCCGGTGCTGGGGTTGCGGACGATGACGGCCAGGTTGAGGCTCAGGCCGGAGATGTAGGGGAACGGGTGGGCCGGGTCGACCGCCAGCGGCGTGAGCACCGGGAAGATCCGCTCGCGGAACAGCGTGTGCAGCCGCTCCTGCTCGGCCGGCTCGAGCTCGTCCCACCGCGAGAGCCGGATGCCGAGCTCCTCGAGACCGGGCTTGATCTCGTCGCGGAAGACGTCGGCGTGCCGGTGGGTCAGCTGCGCGGTCTTCTCGGCCACGCAGGTGAGCACCTCGCGCGGCTGGAGCCCGCTCGCCGCTCGGACGGCGAGGCCGGTCGCGATGCGGCGCTTGAGCCCCGCCACGCGCACCATGAAGAACTCGTCGAGGTTGCTCGCGAAGATGGCGAGGAAGCGGGCCCGCTCCAGCAGCGGCACCGTCGGGTCCTCGGACAGCTCCAGCACGCGCTGGTTGAAGCTCAGCCACGACAGCTCGCGGTCGAGGAAGCGGTCGTCGGGGAGGTCGTCGTCCGTCGTGCCCGCAGGGTCGCTGCCGACCGCGGTGACCGTCGCGTCCGTGCTCATGGGCGTCATCGTCGCACCTGGCCGGGCTCCCGTCTCAGGAGCCCGGCGCCTGCCACGCCGCCGCCCCCTGCCACATCGTGTCGGAGCTGTGGCGGGTGAACCCCAGGGAGGTGTAGAGCCGCACCGCGGGCACGTTGTCGGCGTCGGCGTAGAGCATCGCGTGGCGCAGCCCGCGCTCGCCCAGGTGCCGCAGCGCGCGCACCGTCAGCGCCCGCCCGAGGCCCGAGACGCGCGCCGACGGGGCGACGCCGAGGACGTAGAGCTCGCCGAGCGGGGGGTGGGGGTGGTCGACGGGCGCGGCCCCGACGAGGGTCAGGCGGGGCTGCTCGGCCCCGCCGTGCACCTTGGTCCACGCGAAGCCGACCATGGCGCCGTCGCGCTCGGCGACCAGGAACCCGGCCGGGTCGAACCACGGCTCCCGCATCCGGATCCCCAGGTCGAGCAGGGTGAGGCGTCCCTGCTCGGGGTGGTCGGCGAACGCCTCGGCGTTGACGCGCACCCACTCCTCGGCGTCGCGGTCCGGGTCGAAGGCGCGCACGTCGACGTCGACCGGCAGCGGCGGCACGGCGCCGCCGTAGGGGAGCGCGCGGCGCATCTGCAGCAGCTCGCGCACGCGGGCCATGCCGACCGAGGTGGCGAGAGCGTCGGCGCCGGGCAGCGAGCCGTGCGCCCACACGCGCAGGGAGGCCGGCGCGGCCTCGCCGAGCAGCGTACGCAGCAGTGCCGTCCCGACGCCCGCGCGCCGGGCGGCGGGGTGGACGACGAGCTCGGCGCTCGGACCGGCGACCGCGTCGGTGGTGTCCAGGTGGGCGTAGCCGGCGAGGGTGTCGCCGTGCCAGGCGAGGACGTGGCGCGCCGGGCGCTCGCCGCCGTCGCGCAGGTGCAGCTCGACGTGCTCGGACAGCGGGCGCACGCCGTCGGCCTCGGTGGCGGCCTCGAGGGTCCAGGTGACCGCGTCGACCTCGGGCTCGCTCAGGCGCTCGACGGTCTCGAGGTGCGCGGGGGAGTACGGCCTGTCCACCGCGGACACCCTACCGACAGCGTCGCGAGGCTCCGGACGCCCGGACTTCCCCGCGAGTTGGGCCGCGGGGTCTGGCGCGCCGCGCGCCGGATGCCTAACGTGCACGGACATGAGCCGAACCTCCCGAACCGCGCGGATCGTCGCACTGGCCGCGACCGCCGGCGCCGCGCTCGCGACCGCGAGCCTGCCGACCACCGCGTCGGCGCAGTCGATCAGGTCAGCGCCCCTGCAGCACATCCAGCTGCTCTCCTTCAACGACCTCCACGGCAACCTCGACCCGCTGACCGGGTCGAGCAGCCGCGTGACCACGGGCACCAACCCGGACGGCACGCCCGCCGTGACGGTCGTGGGCGGTGCCGAGTACCTCTCGACGCACCTGAAGCAGCTGCGCGCCGGCCAGCGCGACAGCTTCACCCTCACCGCCGGCGACAACATCGGTGCCTCGCCGCTGCTCTCGGCCGCGTTCCACGACGAGCCGACGATCCAGGCGCTGAACGCGATGGGCGTGCAGCTCTCGGCGGTGGGCAACCACGAGTTCGACGAGGGCTACAAGGAGCTCTTCCGCATCCAGAAGGGCGGCTGCATCCGCGACGGCGTCGAGGGTGCCAACAACCAGAACAGCTGCGCCGACAAGGACAACGGCGGCAAGCGGTTCCGCGGCGCCGACTTCGACTACCTCGCCGCCAACGTCGAGCTCACCGCGACCGGCGAGCCCATCCTCGCGGCCACGCACGTCGAGAAGTTCCACGGCGGCGCCAAGGTCGGCTTCATCGGCGTGGTCACCAAGACGACCCCCTCGATCGTGACCGCCTCGGGCGTCAAGGGCCTCACCTTCCGCGACGAGGCGACCGTGATCAACAAGTACGCCGCCCGGCTGCAGGCCCAGGGCGTCCAGTCGATCGTGGCGGTCCTCCACGAGGGCGGCGAGACGACCGGCTCCTACAACGCGTGCGAGGGCCTGTCGGCCCCCATCACGACGATCAACGCCAACGTCACGCCCGCGGTCGACGTGCTGGTGACCGGCCACACCCACCAGGCCTACAACTGCAAGCTCGACGACCCGGCGGGCAACAAGCGGCTCGTGGTCCAGGCCGGCAACTACGGCCGGTTCATCACCGACGTCGACCTGGTGCTCGACCGGCGCACCGGTGACGTCGACCGCAGCGCCACCTCGGCGGTCAACCTGCTCAACAGCCGCGACGTCGCACCCGACCCCGCGATCACCACGATCCTCGACCGCTACCGCGGCTACCTCGGCCCCATCGCCAGCCGGGTGCTCGGCTACGTCGACCAGGACCTCACCCGCTCCACCAGCGCGAGCGGCGAGTCCCAGCTCGGCGACGTCATCGCCGACGCGGCGAAGGCCGACCCGAGCGTCGCGGGCCGCGGCCCGGTCGACATCGGGTTCACCAACCCCGGCGGCATCCGCTCCGACCTCATCGACGACGACGGCAAGGTGACCTACGGCGAGGCGTTCTCGGTGCAGCCGTTCTCGAACTACGTCGTCTCGAAGACGCTGACCGGCGTCCAGGTCAAGGCGGTGCTCGAGCAGCAGTTCGACAACCCCCAGCCCGGGCAGGTGCGCGTCCTCGGCGTCTCGGGCCTGACCTACTCCTGGAGCACCTCGGCGCCACTCGGCTCCAAGGTCAGCGACATCCGGGTCAACGGGACCCCGCTGGACCTGGGGGGCTCCTACCGGGTGGCGGGCAACAACTTCCTGCTCGAGGGCGGTGACGGCTTCACCACCTTCGCCGACGGCGCCGACCCGCTCTACGGCGGCATCGACATCGACGCCTTCGCGGCCTACCTGACGGCGCACTCGTCACCGTCGTCGCCGTTCGCGGTGCCCGCGCTCGACCGCATCACCCTGCTGCCCTAGCAGCCGGCGGCCCCGTCCGAGGCCTCCCGCCACCGCGTGCCTGACGCGGGGTGGGAGGCCTCGCTGCGTCGCGGGAGCCGCTCAGGCCTGGAGCGGCAGCTCCACCGTGACGAACGAGTGCGCTGGCAGCTCCAGGCGCAGCGCCCCGCCCTCGACCCGCGCGCCGGAGAAGGCCTGCGGCACGACCGCGTCGGGCTCGTCGGCGGTGTTGTGCCGCGCGAGCGAGTCGGCGGTGAGGATGCGCGCGCTCGGCGTGCCGACGCCGGCGCCGCGCAGGTCGAGCTCGACGTCGACCGGGCGGTCGGCGTCGAGGTTGGTGAGCGACACCAGCGCCCTGCCGTCCTTCGCGCTTGCGGAGGCCGAGAACGTACGCAGCGGCGTGCCGTCGACGTCGAGCGCGGGGGCGGGGGAGCGCAGGACGAGGGGGAGCACCTGCGCGTCCTGGTGGCCCTTGCTCATCTCGAAGGCGTGGTAGCTCGGGGTGCGCACGAGCGTCCCGCCGTCGGTCAGCAGCATCGCCTGGAGGACGTTGACCGTCTGGGCGATGTTGGCCATCACCAGGCGGTCGGCGTGCCGGTGGAAGGCGTCGAAGTGGACGCTCGCCACGAGCGCGTCGCGCAGGGTGTTCTGCTGGAACAGGAAGCCGGGGTTCGTCCCGGGCTCGACGTCGAACCACGTACCCCACTCGTCGAGGACCAGCCCGACGCGCTTCTCGGGGTCGTAGGCGTCCATCACGGCGGCGTGGCCGGCGAGGAGCTCCTCGATGCGCTGGGCCTCGACCATGGTCCGGTAGTAGTCGTCGGTCTCGAACTCGGTGGCGCTGCCCTTGTGCTCCCACGGACCCGGCACGGTGTAGTAGTGGAAGGAGACGGCCTGGTAGACGCTGAGGCCGTGCCCCCGGTGCGGGCCGCGCGTGCCGAGCCGGCGCCCGAGACCCTCCATCAGCACCTGGGTCCAGCGGTAGTCGTCGTCGGCGGCGCCCGCCGCGATCCGGTAGAGCTCGTTGGTGCCGTGGTCGCGGGCGTAGGTGCCGAACTGGCGCGCGAGGTCGGCGTAGTGCTCGGCACGCATGTTCCCGCCGCAGCCCCACGGCTCGTTGCCGAGGCCCCAGAACCGCACCGCCCAGGGCTCGTCGCGGCCGTTGGCCCGCCGCAGCGAGGCCATCGGGCTGTCGTCGCCGCGGGTGAGGTACTCGACCCACTCGCTCATCTCGCGGGGCGTGCCCGAGCCGACGTTGCCGGAGACGTAGGGCTCGGCGCCGAGCAGCTCGCACAGGTGCATGAACTCGTGGGTGCCGAAGGAGTTGTCCTCCACCACGTCACCCCAGTGGCTGTTGACCATCCGGGGGCGCTTCTCTCGCGGGCCGATGCCGTCGCGCCAGTGGTAGTCGTCGGCGAAGCAGCCGCCGGGCCAGCGCAGGTTCGGGATGTCGAGCGCGCGCAGGGCCTCGACGACGTCGAGGCGGATGCCGCCCTCGTTCGGGATGCCGGAGTCCTCGCCGACGAAGAAGCCGCCGTAGATGCAGCGGCCCAGGTGCTCGGCGAAGTGGCCGTAGACGTGGCGGCTGATGCGGGGACCGAGGAGGTCGAGGTCGAGGGCGCCCGAGACGACGGCGCCCCCGGCCTCGCCGGTGGTGGAGTGCTGCTGGCTGGGGGTCGGCTGGCTGGCCATCCAGCCAGACTAGGACTCCGAGCGGCCCAGGCGTACGTCGAGCGTGCCGGCCCCCGCCGCGATCTGGAAGCCGGCAGTGGCGCCGGCCGCCTCGACCTCGTAGGACCCGCGCCAGCCGCTCACGCGCACCCGGCCCTCGCCGTCGGTGCGCAGCGGAGTCGGCTCGAGCCACCACTTCTGCTTGACCAGCGCGTGCAGCGCGTCGTAGGCCGGCTTGGGCGTGCCGTCGGCCCGCAGGAAGCCGACCGGCGCACCCAGCCAGGCGCCCGCGTCGGAGAGCCCCCAGTAGGTGACCGCCTCGACCGCGGGGTGGCTGAGCATGGTGCGGTAGTGGCGCACCACCTCGTCGGCCTGCCGCGCCTCGCCCTCGGGCGTGGAGGGCCACTCGCTCACCTGGTAGTCGTTGAGGTCCTCGATCTCGGGCGGCATGATCGCGCCCGACAGCAGCGTGCTCTCGGTCAGGTGCAGCGGGAGCCCGTAGCGCGCGAACCGGTCGAGCACCTCGAGCGTCTTCTCCTCGCCCCAGTAGCCCTGGTGCATGTGGCTCTGGAGGCCGAGAGCGTCGACCTGGATGCCGGCCTCGAGGACGCCCTCGATGAGGCACTCGTAGGCGGTCGACATGTCGAAGTCGTTGAGCAGCAGCGTCGCGCTCGGGTTGGCGGCGCGCGCCTCGTCGAACACCGTACGGATCAGCGGGATGCGCCCGAAGCGTCGTGCCACGCGGGTCAGCCCGTTGTCGTACTTGTCGAACACGGGCATGATCACGACCTCGTTGATCACGTCCCAGGAGTCGATGAGCCCGGCGAAGTCGCCGACGTCGCGCCGGATGCGCGCCCGCTGCGCCTCGAGGGCCTCCTCGTCGGAGAGCTCGAGCAGCCAGGGCGCGGTGACGGTGTGCCAGGCGAGCGGGTGGCCCTTGACCACGACGCCGCGGTCGGCGAACCAGCGGGCCGCCGCGAGCAGGCGCTGGGTGTCGGGCCGCCCGCGCACGGGCTCGAAGTCGCCCCAGTAGAACGGCAGCGTGGCGAAGTTGAACAGCTGCAGCCACTTCTCGGCGAAGTCCTCGGCCTGCACCACGGGCACGTCGCCGCCGAAGACGGAGCCCTCGCCCTCCTGGCCCACCTCGCCGTTGGCGTAGGGGATCAGGTCGAAGCCGATGCACCCGAAGAGGAACTCGTGGCCCGTCTGGCGGACCACGAGCTCGGTGTCGCGCAGCGGCTGGCCGTCGGCGCCGAGGACGGTCACGACAGCCTCGCCCGTGCGGTGCGCCGGGCCGCTCGCGCGACCCGGCGCCTGCACGGGGGCGTCAGCCCTTGACGGCACCGGTGAGCCCCCCGACGATGCGGCGCTCGAACAGGCTGAAGAACGCCAGCGCCGGGAGCATCGACAGCGAGGTGAAGGCCATCACCTTCGCGGTGTCGACGGAGTACTGCGACGAGAACGCCTGCACCCCCAGCGGGAGGGTGAACGACCCCTGGTCGTTCAGGATGAACAGCGGGAGCAGGTAGCTGTTCCACGCCCCGATGAACGCGAGGATGCCGACGGTGATGACGCCGGCCTTCGACAGCGGGAGCACCATCCGCCAGAAGAAGCCGAGCGAGCTGCAGCCGTCGACCGCCGCCGCCTCCTGGAGCTCGCGCGGGATCGCCCGCAGGAAGGGCACCAGGATGATCACCGTGGTCGGGAGCGCGAAGGCGATCTGCGGCAGGATCACGCCGACGAGGCTGTCCAGCAGCCCCAGGTCCTTGATGAGGATGTAGAGCGGCGTGATCGCGACGGTCACCGGGAACATCAGCCCCGAGGCGAACAGCGCGTACATGAACCCGCGGCCCCGGAAGCTGTAGCGGGCCAGTGCGTAGCTCACCATCAGCCCGAGCACCACGACGCCGATGGTGGTGACGCCGGCGGAGATCGTGGAGTTGAGCACCTCCCGCCAGAACACCGAGCTGCCGAGCACGTCGGTGTAGTTGCCGAGCTGCCAGGGGCCGGGGAAGGCGGCAGGGTGAGTGGTGATCTGGGCGTTGGTGCGGAACCCGCCCAGGACGATGTAGACCACCGGGGCCAGCATCGCGGCGACCATGAGCAAGGCGACGGCGTAGACCGCCGGGCTGCCCCACTCGAGCTTCTTGGACTCCCGAGCGCGGCCGGCCGGCCGGTCGGTGCGGGCTGCGACGTCCACCGCGGCCATCAGCGGCCACCTCCTGTGATAGCGCCCTCGGTGTCGCGACGCAGCACGAACCGCTGGTAGACGAGGGCCACGACGAGGGAGATGACGAAGAGCACGACGGCCACCGCGTTGCCGTAGCCGTAGCTCCCGGCGTTGCGCCCGTTGCCGACCATGTAGGTCGCCATCGTCGAGGTGCCTGCGGTCGAGGCGATGTACTGGCCCCAGATGATGTAGGCCAGGTCGAACAGCTGAAGGGCGCCGATGATCGAGAGGAACGCCCAGATGCGCAGCGTGGGGCCGAGCAGGGGCAGCGTGATGGAGCGCTGGGTCTGCCAGTAGGACGCTCCGTCGATCGCCGACGCTTCGTAGAGCTCGTGCGGGATGCCCTGGAGCCCGGCCAGCACGATGATGACCGCGAAGCCGACGTACTTCCAGGTGATGATGCCGATCAGCGTCCAGATGGCCACGTGCGGGTTGGACAGCCAGTCCTGCTGGAGCCCGCCCAGACCGACGTTGTGGAGCAGGTCGTTGACCGCGCCCTTCGACTGGAGCATCAACGACCAGCCGGTGCCGACGACGACTTCGGCGATGACGTAGGGGACGAACAGCAGCACGCGGATCAGCGACTGCCCGCGCATCTTGCGGTTGAGCAGCAGCGCGAGCAGGACCGCGATCGGGCCCTGGATGACGATCGAGAAGACGACCAGGATCCCGTTGTGCCACAGCGCCGAGCGGAAGTCGGGGTCGCCCAGGATGGTGCGGTAGTTCTGGAGCCCGACGAAGTCCGTGGGGCGGCCGTAGCCCTTCCACGAGTAGAAGCCGTAGTAGCTGGCCATCACCACGGGGAAGATCACGAAGCCCAGGAAGATGACCAGGGCCGGTACGGACAGGAAGGCGATCTCGAGGCGCGTGCGCCAGCTGTTGCGCGGTGCGCGCCGCCGAGGGGGCAGCGCGAGCGCCGCGCTGCCCCCCTTCGCCACCAGGTCCGACCGGGACGCCGGCGCGGTGCCGCGCCGGCTGTCACCGATGGATGCCATGCGCCGTCAGGACTTCTTGGCGGCAGTGTTGACGGCGCTGATGATGCCGGCCGGGTCGGACTTGCCGGCCAGCATGTTGACCACGCCGACGTTGAGGGCGTTGCCGACGTTCTGGCCGTAGAGCGTGTCGAGCCACTGCGAGACGAACGGCGCCGAGTTGTAGGACGAGAGCACCGTCTTGAGGTAGGGCTCCGTCACGACGCTCTGCGCCTCGGTGTTGACCGGCGGCGAGTTGTAGGCCTTGTAGTAGGCCTCCTGCACCGGGGTCGTCGCGATGTAGTTCAGGAAGTCGGCGCAGGCCTGCTTGGGGGCCTTGGCCGAGCAGCTGTAGCCGTCGACGCCGCCGAGGATGGAGCCCGGCTTGCCCTGGCCGCCGGAGACCTCGGGGAAGGGGAACCAGTCGAGGTCGCCGAGGGGCTTCTTGTCGGGCGTGAGGGAGGCGATCACACCCGGGTCCCACGCACCCATGAGCTCCATGGCCGCCTTGTGGTTGGCGAGCAGGCCGGCCGACGAGCCGGCGCCCTGCTGGGCCGAGGTGGTGAGGAAGCCCTGGTTGAAGGGCTTGGTGCCGTTGAGGTTCTGCAGGTCCTGGCCCGCCTTGGTCCAGCACGGGTCGTCGAACTTGAGCGACTGCGTCGCCGCGCTGAGCACGTCGGAGCTGCACTCGCGGAGGGCGAAGAAGTAGTACCAGTGCGCTGCCGGCCACGCGTCCTTGGCGCCCAGGGCGATCGGCTGGATGCCGGCCGTCTTGAGCTTCGTCACCGCGGCGTTGAACTCGTCCATGGTCTTCGGCGTGGCCGTGATGCCCGCCTTCTGGAAGAGGTCCTTGCTGTACCAGAAGCCGCCCGGGAGCACGGCCATCGGCATCGCGTAGGTCTTGCCGTCCTGCTGCTCGGCGTTGAACGAGCCGGCCGGGATGGCCTTCTTCGTCGCGTCCGTGACCAGCGGGCTCAGGTCGAGCAGCTGCCCGGCCTGGATCATCGCGGCCATCTTGCCGCCGCCGCGCTGCAGGAAGATGTCGGGGCCCGAGCCGGAGTTGAGCCCGGTCTGGAGCTTGCCGTCGAGGTCCTCGTTCTGGATGGCCTGGACGTTGATCTTGACGTTCGGGTGCGCGGCGGTGAAGTCCTTCGCCGTCTGGTCCCAGAACGCCTTGCCGGGGCCGGTGGTCGAGTTGTGCCACAGCGTCATCGTGACGTTGCCACCGGACTTCTCGCCCGAGCCGGAGCTCGCGCTCGAGCCCGAGCCGCTGCTGCCGCCACAGGCCGTGAGGGCCCCCACGGAGAGCAGGGCGGCGGCCGAGGCCACCGAGAACTTCTTCATCCTCATCGTCGTCTCATGCTCCGGGACTAGGCGAGGCAGGGCCTCGTGCGGAAGTGGTCATGACGGCCCGAGCGGGCGGCATGTGGGTGGTCGTCGGGGGTACTCGCCCGACGGGACCTGAGTCCGAAGGTAGGAGCGTCGCGGGGGAGTGTCAAACGTTGTCGATAACGATTACGTTGCGATACTTTTCCGGTAGGTTGAGCGGCCTGGCAGCCCCCCGCGCACGCCGCAGCGGGCGCGGGAGCACGGACGCGGACACCTTGCGCCGCCGCCGCCCGCACGGACGAAACCTCTGGGAGTGAGACGTTGTGACGACTTCGCAGGCAGCACCTGCCTCCGTGTGGCAGGACCCCTCCGCGGCGCCTGCGTCGCGCGCGGCGGACCTCCTGGAGCAGATGACCCTCGAGGAGAAGGTGGCCCAGCTCTACGGCGTCTGGGTGGGGCTCGACGACACCGGTGACGGCGTCGCGCCGCACCAGCACGACTTCGCCGGCCCCGAGCTCGACTGGACCTCGCTGATCGCCCGCGGGCTCGGCCAGCTCACCCGGCCGTTCGGCACCCGGCCGGTCGAGCCGCGCACGGGCGCCCAGGGCCTCGCCCGCAGCCAGGAGGAGATCACCGGCGCCAACCGCTTCGGCATCCCCGCCCTCGTGCACGAGGAGTGCCTGACGGGCCTCACCGCGTGGCAGGCGACGATCTACCCGAACCCGCTGTGCTGGGGTGCCACCTTCGACCCCTCGCTCGTGGAGGAGATGGCTGCACGCATCGGCCGCTCGATGCAGCTGCTCGGCGTGCACCAGGGCCTCGCGCCCGTGCTCGACGTGGTGCGCGACCTGCGCTGGGGCCGCGTCGAGGAGACGATCGGCGAGGACCCGTACCTCGTCGGGGAGATCGCCACCGCCTACGTCCGCGGCCTGCAGTCCGCCGGCGTCGTCGCCACCCTCAAGCACTTCGCCGGCTACAGCGCCTCGCGCGCGGCGCGCAACCTCGCGCCCGTCTCGATCGGCCCCCGCGAGCTCGCCGACGTGATCCTCCCGCCGTTCGAGATGGCGCTGGCCGCGGGCGCGCGCTCGGTCATGAACGCCTACACCGACATGGACGGCGTCCCGGCCGCCGCCGACGAGCGGCTGCTCACCGACCTGCTCCGCGGCACCTTCGGCTTCGAGGGCACCGTCGTCGCCGACTACTTCGCCGTGGCGTTCCTCCACACGCTGCACAACGTCGCCGGCACCCCGGCCGAGGCGGCGCACCTCGCCCTGCTGGCGGGCATCGACGTCGAGCTCCCCACGGTCAACTGCTTCGGCGACACCCTCGTCGAGGCGGTGCGCTCCGGCGCCGTGCCCGAGACCCTCGTCGACCGGGCCTGCGCCCGCGTGCTGACGCAGAAGGCCGAGCTCGGCCTGCTCGACCCCGACTGGTCGCCGGAGCCCGAGGCGCTCGCGCTCGCCGGCGTCGACCTCGACGACGCGGAGTCGCGCGCGCTGGCCAGGACGATCGCCGAGAGCTCGGTGGTGCTGCTCGCCAACGACGGCACCCTGCCGCTGGCGCCCGGCAGGCGGATCGCCGTCGTCGGCCCGCGCGCCGACGACTCCTCCGCCATGCTCGGCTGCTACTCGTTCCCGATGCACGTGGGCGCCCAGCACCCCGACGTCGCCATGGGCGTCGACGTGCCGACCGTCCTCGAGTCGCTGCGCGCGGTGGTCGAGGGCCAGGTCACGCACGCCCGTGGCTGCGGGGTCGTCGACGGCACCGACGAGGAGATCGCCGAGGCTGTCGCCGCGGCGCGCGGGGCCGACGTGTGCGTCGCCGTGCTCGGCGACCGGGCCGGGCTGTTCGGCCGGGGCACCTCGGGCGAGGGCTGCGACGCCTCCGACCTGCGCCTGCCCGGCCGTCAGGAGGAGCTGCTCGAGGCCCTGCTCGCGACGGGGACCCCGGTGGTCCTCGTGCTGCTCGTCGGGCGGCCCTACGAGATCGGCCGGCAGGTCGAGCGGCTCGCCGCGAGCGTCGTCGGCTTCTTCCCCGGCGAGGAGGGCGGCCCGGCGCTGGCCGGCGTGCTGACCGGAGCGGTGAACCCCAGCGGCAAGCTGCCCGTGCACTTCCCGCGCGAGGGCGCGACCCAGCCGAGCACGTACCTCGCTCCGCCGCTCGGCAGGAAGAGCGAGGTCAGCAACATCGACCCCGGCGCGCTGTTCGCCTTCGGGCACGGCACGTCCTACGCCTCGCTCGACTGGGGCCGCGTCTCGGTCGACACGGAGGTCTGGGCGACCGACGGCACCGTCACCGTCTCGGTGGAGCTCTCCAACGCGAGCGACCGCGAGGCCTCCGAGGTCGTGCAGGTCTACCTCAACGACCCGGCCGCCGAGGTCGTGCGCCCGGTGCAGCAGCTGGTGGGCGCCCTGCGCGTACGCCTCGCGCCGGGAGAGTCGACGGTCGCGCACCTGCAGGTCCACGCCGACCAGACGTCCTACACCGGCCGCGCGGGCCGGCGGATCGTCGACACCGGCCACGTCGAGCTCCAGGTCGGCGCGTCCTCGGTCGACGTCCGGGCGGCGCTGCCGCTCGAGATGACGGGCGAGCGGCGCGAGGTCGGCCACGGCCGCGTGCTGGCCGCCACCTCCTGGGTCGACTGAGCCCGTCGGGGGCGGTCCCCGCCGCAACCCCTCCGGACACGACTGCGGGGTGCTCCTCCCGGAGGAGGAGCACCCCGCAGTGCGTTCAGGAGCCGCCGGACCGGCTCCGGGTCCCGCTAGTCCTGGCTGTGCGAGCGGTGGGTCGCGCCGTCGGCCAGCTCGAGGTCCTGCTGGATGACGGTGTACGCCTGCTTGGGCTGCAGCTGCTCGTCGTAGAGCAGCGCCGCGCCCTCACCGGCGAAGACACCGGGCACCCACGAGTAGGCGTCGCCGAAGCCCCAGGGCGTGTAGGAGATGCACGCCTTGACCGACAGGCAGTCCTGGATGGTGCGCGACCAGTAGGCCACCTGCGCCGACTCGTGCACCCCGTCGACGGGGGTGTTCATGGCGTCGGGCTTGGTGAAGGTACGCACGTCGACCTCGGTCTCCGCGACGTAGACGCCCAGCGCGGCGAAGCGCGTGAGGTTGGCGCGCAGGTCGGGGTAGGGGTACTGGGTGTCGAGGTGCGTCTGGAACCCGACGCCCTGGATCGGCACGCCGCGCGCCTTGAGCTTCTTGACCAGGCTGTAGACCGCGTTGCTCTTGGGCCCGGTGAACTCGATGTTGTAGTCGTTGTAGAAGAGCAGCGCCTTCGGGTCGGCCTGGTGGGCCCAGGTGAAGGCGTCGGCGATGTAGTCGAGGTTGCCGTAGGCCTTGTACCAGATGTCCTCGCGCGGGGTGCCGTCGTCGTTGAACGCCTCGTTGACGACGTCCCACTGCCAGATCTTGCCCTTGAAGTGCCGGGCCTCGTCCTGGACGTGCTTCTTCAGGATCGCCTTGAGCTGCGCCGAGCTGTAGGTCGTCGTGAAGCCGTCGGGCGTCAGCCACTTCGGCAGCTGGCTGTGCCAGACCAGGTTGTGGCCGCGGACGCGCTGGTGGTTGGCGTGGGCGAAGTCGACGAGCTTGTCGCCGCCCGACCAGTCGTAGGTGCCCTTGGCGGGCTCGACGACCTCCCACTTCATGACGTTCTCCGGGGTCACGGTGGAGAACTGCTGCTTGGCGATCTTGGTGTAGGCCGCGTCGGTCCCGAGCAGGTCGGGGTTGAGCGCCGCGCCGATCCGCAGGCCGACCTTCTGGCCCAGCTCGCGCAGCGAGTCCTTGGGGTACTTCGGAGCGTTGGCGCTCGCCGAGCTGGTCTTCGCGGTGGCGGCGGTCGCCGGGGAGGCGGCGATCGCGGATGCCAGCGGCGCGGCGGCGACAGCAGCAGCTGAGATGACGCCGATCGCCACTGAACGACGTAGTGCGGGCATGGGACTCCTCGAGACGGTGGAAGTTTCCGTGATCTTGCAGCCAGTCTTCCGGAAGCTGCGCGCAAAGGTAGGCAGACCGCCGTCCGCAGGTCAAGCCTTGCGCAGCAGGAAGAATCGGCACGCACGGGTGCCTGGGAGGTCAGGTCTTCCGGAAGATCAGGCGCGAGCGGCGCGGGCGACCGTGGCGGTCGTCCGAGAGCGCGCGGCGGCGACCTTGGCGGGCCGCGGGGCGCGCCGGCCGGGCGCGGTGCCGGACGACTGGCGCACGACGAGCGTGGTCGGCCGGGTCAGGTGCGTCTGCTCGGGCGTCTTGCCGGCCAGCATGCGCAGGAGCAGCTCGACGGCGTCGAAGCCCATGTGCTGGATGAACTGGTCCACCGTCGTGAGCGGCGGGTGGCACATGACCGACTCGGGGATGTTGTCGAACCCGACGACGGAGAGCTCGCCCGGGACGGAGATCCCCAGCGTGCGTGCGATCTCGAGCGTCTCGATGGCTGAGCGGTCGTTGGCCGCGAACACGGCGGTCGGCCGGTCGGGCAGCGTCAGCAGCGCCCGCGCCGCCCGCTCCGCGCGCTCCTGCTCGTAGCCGCCGACCTCGATGAGCGCCGGGTCGACCGGGATGCCGTGGGCGGCCAGCGCGTCGCGGTAGCCGGCCTCGCGCTGCTCGGCCGACTCGAGGTCGGGCCGGCCCGCGAGGAAGCCGATGCGCCGGTGCCCGAGCGCGAGCAGGTGCTCGGTCGCCGCACGGCCGCCGGCCCGGTTGTCGGAGTTGACCATCGGCAGGCCCGAGCGGCCGCGGTGCGGGTCGACCGCCACCAGCGGGATGGTGTCGTCGGGCGTGACGACGGTGGGCGCCACGAGGATGGCGCCGTCGATGAGGGTCCCGCCGAGGCGCGAGAGGTTGCGACGCTCCCAGCCGACGCGCTCGATGCCTGGACCGCCTGCGGCGTAGACCATCAGCTCGTAGCCGGAGCCCTCCACGGCGCGCCCGGCGCCCTTGAGGAGCTCCGCCGTGAAGGGCTCGAGCTCGGCGACGAGGATGCCGATCACCCCGGTGCGGTGGCTGCGCAGGCTGCGGGCGACCAGGCTCGACTCGTACCCGAGCTCCTCGATGACCGCCTGCACCTTCGCAGCGGTGGCGGCCGCGACGCCGTAGCGGGCGTTGATCACCTTGGACACGGTGGCCACGGACACGCCGGCCTGCTGAGCGACGTCCTGGATGGTGGTCCGGCCGCGTCGCATGCCTGCAGCGTATGGTATTTCGTTGCGCTGCGGGCGCTGACCCTGCGCCCGAGTTCGCCGGATGTTCACGCGAGCTGCCCGAAGTTCACCGAGATGCCCTGGGGTGCGACACCTCGCGGTCGACAGGCTGGCGGGCATGACGAACCCCCCTGACACCGGACTGACCCGCCGCGCCCTGCTCGCGGCCGCCGGCGTGGGCACCGCCGCGGTCGCCGCCGGGCCCGTGCTCGCGCCCAGCGCGCAGGCTGCCACCCCCGACCCCGGACCCTTCGGCGGCGGCGACCCGCTCACCACCCCCCGCGTGGCCGGGCTGCACCTGCAGTTCGGCGCGGACGCGGCCCACGAGGTCGTCGTGTCGTGGCACTCGCTGCAGCCCGTGCGCCACCCGCGCGTGCTCGTCGCCCGCACCGGTCGCGCGCTCGTGGACCCCTGGCCCGCGCGCACGACGAGCTACACCGACGGGAAGTCCGGCCAGGTCGTCTACGCCCACCACGCGCGCATCCCACGCCTGCACGCCGACACCGACTACACCTACGCCGCGGTGCACGACGGCGCGGAGCCCGAGCTCGGCACCTTCCGTACCGCCCCCCGCGGCCGCGCCGCCTTCACGTTCACCAGCTTCGGCGACCAGGGCACGCCCACCCTCGGCAAGCGCTACGTCCCGCCGGCCGGTGTGGAGATCGCCAACCCGCCCTTCGTCAACGACAACCTCGGGTCACCGGCTGCCGGCGACACGACAGCCGGGGTCGAGCGGGTGGAGCCGCTGTTCCACCTGTTCAACGGCGACCTCTGCTACGCGAACCTCGCGACCGACCGGGTGCGCACCTGGTCGGACTTCTGGGAGAACAACACGCGCAGCGCGCGCAACCGCCCGTGGATGCCCTCGGCGGGCAACCACGAGGACGAGAAGGGCAACGGTCCGATCGGCTACTCCGCCTACCAGACCTACTTCTCCGTCCCGTCTGCCAGCGGGCAGGACGAGACCACACGAGGCCTCTGGTACTCGTTCACGGTCGGCGGCGTACGCGTCATCAGCCTCAACAACGACGACGTCTGCTACCAGGACGGCGGCGACAACTACGTGCGCGGCTACTCCGCGGGCGCGCAGAAGGCCTGGCTCGAGAAGGAGCTCCAGGCTGCTCGGAGCGACCGTGACGTCGACTGGATCGTCGTGTGCATGCACCAGGTGGCGATCAGCACCGCTGACATGTTCAACGGCGCCGACCTCGGGGTTCGCCAGGAGTGGGTGCCGTTGTTCGACAGGTATGGAGTGGACCTCGTGGTCTGCGGCCACGAGCACCACTACGAGCGCTCGCACCCGGTCCGCGGCCAGGTCTCGAACCCGACGCTCACGCCGGTGCCGCGCTCGACGCGTACCGATGTCATCGACACGACTCAGGGCACCGTCCACATGGTGCTCGGCGGCGGTGGCACGTCTGCCCCGTCGAACCAGCTGTTCTTCGACCCGCCGCAGTGCCGGGTCATCACCTCGGTCGGTCCGGTCAACCCGGCGACGGGGAAGCGGCCGCCGGTCTACGTGGTCGAGGACGCGCCCTGGTCGGCCGTGCGAGACGCGGCGCACTCGTACGGCTTCGCGGCCTTCGCGGTCGATCCCGGCACCCGCGACGGCGGCGTGACGAGCATCGAGGTGACGTACTACGACGTGACCGGGCCTTACGGCCAGCTCGAGGTCTTCGAGCGCTTCACGCTGCGCCGCCCGCGCTCCGACGCCCGCCACCCCCACCCATGATCATCGCCAGGGGCGGGGTCAGGCGCGCCAGAAGTCGTAGGGGTCGCGGCCCGGGCGGAAGCCGGCGGCCTCCACCACGTCCACGGCCAGCTCGAAGTCGCTGCCGACCATCCACGGGACGTGGGCGTCGCTGCCGAACGACACCGCCCGGCCGCCCTCCTCGCGGAACCAGCGGACCTGGTCGACCGACGCGAGCGGGCTCTTGGTGTTGACCTCCAGCGCGCGGTCCGACCGGGCCAGGGCGCGGAAGACCGCCCGGTAGTCCTCCTCGTGGGCGGCCTCGTCGAAGGTGCCGGGGCGCACGTAGCGGCGGGCGAAGTCGACGTGGGCGAGCACCTCGAAGGCGTAGCTGCCCTCCACCAGCCGGAGCACCTCGGCGAGGTAGCGGTGCATCAGCTCGGGGGTCGGCAGCACGTCGACCAGCGTGTCGACCTCCACGAGGACGCCCTCGTGGACGACGGCGTGGCAGGAGCCGAGCACGCGGTCGAACCGACCCGTACGCAGCACCTGGTCGAGGCTCGCGCCGAACAGGTGCGCCTCGCCGGACTCGACACCCGTCAGGACCCGCAGGTCCGGGAAGCGGTCGCGGCACTCGGCGACCGAGGCGAGGTAGTGCTCCAGGTCGAGGGGCTGGATCCGCGGGTCCGGCTCCACGGCCGACACGCGAGCCGCGACGGCGTCACCGGCCTGCCAGACGGAGAAGTCCAGGTGCTCGGTGAACGCGACCGACGGGACGCCGAGCTCGACCGCCCGCGCGCACGCGGCGAGCATCGAGCTCTCGGGCTTGCGGTCGTAGGAGAACTGGGAGTGGACGTGGTTGTCGGACGGCAGGGGACGCACGCGCAAACCCTGTCACAGCGCCGGAGCGCGCCCCGTCACAGCCCGAGGGGCCGGAGCGCAGCGCGCTCCGGCCCCTCGGCCATGCTCCCGGGAGGGGTCAGGGCATGGGGTACTGCGTGACGAACGCGGGGCCCTGGACGTCCGGGGTCACCGTGCCGCCCACGCCGTTGATGACGGAGTCGATCGTGCCGGCCTTGTTGAGCGAGACCGTGAGCAGGTCGTGCATCGTGATGCCCTTGCGGTCGGGGACCTCGAAGGCGTTGGTGGCGTGCAGGCCGGGGTTCACGTTGGTGTAGATGTAGCTGCCCAGCCCCCACGCCTCGTGGGTCTTGACGTAGGGCGCGACCCGGTAGGCGGCGTAGCCGTTGACGTCGCCGTGCGACCAGGAGGCCTGGTCCGGGCTGTCGTAGGGCATCTCGTTCTGGAAGAACACCGTCTTGCCGCCGTTGCCGTTCCACTGCACGTTGTACTTCTGGAAGTGCTCGACGAACAGGCCGGTCGCGGTCACGTCGTCGCCCGAGACGATGACGCCGGTGTCGGCCGTGTTGACCGTCCAGCCCACGCCCTGGCCGTGGTCGGCGCGCCACACCCAGAGGTCGTCGAGGACCGTGTGGTCGCTCTTGACCACCAGGCTGGTCGTCGCCTTGCCGACGTGCGGCCCGCCGACGCGGAAGAACACGTCCTGCACGCCGATCGGGTTGGCCTTGGTCGGCCGGCTGCCGTCGCGGTGGCCGCTGCCGACCTCCATGAGGGCGGCCGAGTTCTGCGCGCCCGCGTCGATGGTCAGGCCGGCCACGTCGACCCCGGCCACGTCGGACACGCGCAGCGGCACCGAGCCGTGCGTCGCGGTCAGCGTGGCGATGCCGAGCCCCAGCACGACCGTGTTCTTGCGCGTCACCTTGATGCTGCGGTCGACGTCGTAGACGCCCGGGGTGAAGAGCAGGTTCTTGCCCTTGTCGAGCGCCGCGTTGATGGTGGCGATGCGGTCACCGGGCTTCGCGACGTAGAACGAGCTGAGCGCGAACGAGCGGCCGGCCTGGGCACCCGACTGCCACGACGTGCCGCGGCTGCCGGTCTTGACCGAGGGCACGAAGACCTTCCAGGCGCCGGCCGGGTCGACGTAGAGGTAGGGCTTCTCGCGCGAGACGGGGGTCTTGTCGAGCGTGGTGTAGGTGTGCCCGGCCGAGCCGAAGTCGGTCGCCGGTGCGCCGACGGTCCCGGCGAAGACCTGGTTCCACACGCCGTTGGACCACGCGCCGCCCAGGGTGCTGTTGCGGGTGAGGAACTGCTGCTGGCTGCCGTTGACGATGCCGCCGCTGAAGGCGGAGTCGGCGATGAACCCGCCGCTGGCGTACTGCGGGCCGGCGGTGCAGTAGTCCATCAGGGTCGTGTTGCCCACGACGTTGACCTTGCGCATGGGGGCCGCCTGCGAGACGGCCCAGAACTCGGTCGCCGTGCGGCAGTCCGTGCCGCCGGCGACGTTGATCGTCATGTTGGACAGCGAGCGCCAGAAGTTGTCGAGCGCGATGCAGTTGCTCGAGCCGTCGGTGGTCGGCAGGCAGCGGTTGTAGACGTTCACGCTGCCGTTGATGGTGACGTCCTTCGGGGACGCCCCGAGGCCGGCGACCTCGGTGTAGTAGCCCACCTGGAACGCCAGCGGGTGCTGGACGCTGCCGTAGGTGCCCGGCCTGAACAGCAGCGCGTAGCGCTCGCTGCCCATCTCGTTGTCGACCTGCTGGGCCGCCACCGCGTCGACCTTCGCCTGGATCTGGGCGGTCGACATCGAGGGGTCGAAGACCAGCACGTTCGGGCCGAGGTCGGGAGCGGCCGGTGCCGCGGAGGCCACCCCGGGGGCGGTCGCCGCACCGGCGGCGGCGACGAGGGCCGCCGCCCCGACGAGGGCGCGGAGGTAGGGCCGTCGGCTGCGGCCCCCCGCGCGAGGTGCTGCTGGTCGTGCGTGCACTGCCATAGAGCTTCGCCTCTCTGAGACGTCTGGCGCGGCCGGGCCGCGGCATGGGTGCAAGCGCTTACATCGCACTGCAGCGGAGAACCTACGCCCGCGCGGCGGTGCGTGGAAGGGCGCGCCGCGAGGTTGGCGCAATCGTTATCACCGCCGCCCGGCGGCGGCCCGGCTCAGACCGGGGCAGGAGCCTCGGCAGCGGCCTTGTCGTGCTTGTCGGGCGTCACGAAGCGGTAGCCGACGTTGCGCACGGTGCCGATCAGCGCTTCGTGGTCGGCGCCCAGCTTCGCCCGCAGCCGGCGCACGTGGACGTCGACGGTGCGGGTGCCGCCGAAGTAGTCGTAGCCCCACACCTCCTGCAGCAGCTGGGCCCGGGTGAAGACCCGACCGGGGTGCTGGGCGAGGAACTTGAGCAGCTCGAACTCCTTGAAGGTCAGGTCGAGCACCCGGTTGCGGACCTTGGCGACGTAGGTCGCCTCGTCGATCGAGAGCTCGCCGCTGCGGATCTCGCTCGGCAGCTCGCTCTCGGCGGGCGCGCCCGCCCGGCCCGCCGCCAGCCGGAGCCGCGCCTCGACCTCGGCCGGGCCGGCCGACTCGAGCACCACGTCGTCCATGCCCCAGTCGGCCGTCACGGCGGCGAGCCCGCCCTCGGTGACCACCAGCAGCAGCGGCGAGGACAGCCCGGTGGTGCGCAGCAGCCGGCAGGTCGCCCGGGCGTGCGGGAGGTCGCGCCGGGCGTCGAGCAGCACGATGTCGACCGGCGGCACGTCGAGCAGGGCGGAGGCCTCCGCGGGCGCGACTCTGACCGAGTGCAGCAGCAGACCGAGTGCGGGCAGCACCTCGGCAGAGGGCTGCAGCGCGTTGGTCAGCAGCAGGACACTGGCCATGGGGCCCTTCCTCTCGCAGCAGGGCCGCGCGTGGATCGTGCACCGTTGCGTCGATGTCGGCGGGTCGTGCGGGCAGGATAGTGGGATGGAGACCGCGAGGCAGCACCCACGCCCGGACGGGCACGCGATGCGGCTACGGACCAGCGACGGCGTCGACATCGCGGCCACGCACGAGCCGGCGTCCTCGTGGTCGACCGAGCTGGCCGTCGTCGTCGCCCACGGCTTCACCCACCGGGGCACCTCTGACGCCGTCCGCCGCGTCGTCGACGTGCTGCGCCGGCGGGCCGGCGTCGTGACGCTCGACCTGCGCGGCCACGGTGAGTCCGGGGGCGCCTCCACCATCGGCGACCTCGAGGTCCACGACGTCGAGGCGGCGGTGCAGTGGGCGCGCCAGGCGGGCTACGCGCGGGTCGCGACGCTGGGCTTCTCGCTCGGCGGCGCGGTCGTCGTGCGCCACGCCGGTACGTTCCGCGACGTCGACGCGGTCGCCGCGGTCAGCGCGCCCAGCCGGTGGTACTACCGCGGCACCAAGCCGACCAAGCGGCTGCACCGCGCCCTCGGCTGGCCGCTCGGGCCGGCCGTGCTCGAGCGGTTCTACGGCACCCGCGTGGCCCGTCGTCACTGGGACGTGCGCCACCCCGAGACCTGGTGCCCGGAGCCGCGCGCCGTCGTGGGGGCCATCGCGCCGGTCCCCCTGCTCGTCGTGCACGGCGACTCCGACCCCTACTTCCCGCTCGACCACGCCCACGACCTCGCCGACGCCGCCGGCGAGCCGGTCGAGCTGTGGGTCGAGCAGGGCTACGCCCACGCCGAGAACGCCGCTCCTCCGCAGCTGCTCGAGCGCATCTCGGGCTGGATCTCGACCGCGGTGGGGGTCCCGTGCCAGGGCTGAGCAGGCCGACGGTCACCGTGCGCTACTGGGCGGCGGCCAAGGCGGCCGCGGGCCGCGCCGAGGACTCCGTCGAGGCGCGCTCGGTGGCCGAGGCGCTCGAGGCGGCGCGGCGTACGCACGGCGCCGAGCTGGCGCGCGTCCTGGGCGCCGCGAGCGTGCTGGTCGACGGCGTGCGCACCGACAAGGACGACCCGCGACCCCTCCAGGAGGGGGCCGTCGTCGAGGTGCTGCCCCCGTTCGCGGGAGGCTGACCCCGTGCCCGCTCCCCGAACGGCCCGTCGCTGATGGGCCTCGTGCGTCGCAGCTGCCTGGGCGCCCTGCTCGTGCCCGTGGTCGCCGCCCTCGTCGCGCTCGCCCTGCTCACGCTCGCGGTCGACCGCAGCGCCACGTGGGTGGTCGGCCGCGCCGTCGAGTCCAGCCTGAAGGACGAGGGCGCGCGGGCGCCGCACGTGCACCTGCGCGGGTTCCCGTTCCTCACCCAGCTGGTGCACCGCGACTTCTCCCACGTCGAGGTCACCGCGCGGGCGATCCGGCGCGACGGCCTCGTCGGCAACGACGTGGTGGTCGAGATGTGGGGGGTGCGTCCCGACGGGTCGCGCGCGGCCGACGTCGACCGCGTGCAGGGCCACCTGACCGTCCCCTACAGCGAGGTCGAGCAGCGCACCGGCCAGCCCGCCGGCTCGCTCTCGACCGACGGCAGCCGCGTGCGGCTCACCCGCACGCTCACCGCGTTGGGCCGCCGGGTGACCGTCTCGGGGGAGGGCACCGTACGCGTCTCGGGCTCGCGCCTGGTCGTCACGCCGACCGCGGTGACGGTCGACGGCGCCGCGGCCGGCGCGGCGCTGCTCTCGTCGGTGCGCAGGCAGCTGGCCACGACGTACGCCATCGAAGGTCTGCCGGCGGGCCTGCGGGTGAGCGCGGTGAGCCCGGTGGCCGGCGGGCTGCTCGTCGACTTCACCGGGCGCGACGCCCGGCTGGAGCGCTGAGCGGCGTCTCGGATCGTGGACCCGCGCTCTCGCGCCGCGGAGCGCCGCACTACGATGCGGGCCATGGTGGGGACTCTCGTGTCACGACGCACGGTCGACCTGTGCCGCGTCGCCGCCTCCCTCTGTCGCCGCTGACCGCCCCGTCGCGCCCGACCTCGCGGCGTCCGTGCGAGCCGCACCGCACCCTCGTGGGCCCGCCCCTGCAGCAGCAGCCGGCCCGCACCCGTACGCCCCGCCACCTGCCAAGCCCAGCACCCATCCACGTGAGAAGAGAGCAGCCATGAGCCGCGAGACAGCGCTCGTCGACGCCGACTGGGTCGAGGCCCACCTCGGCGACAGCAACGTCGTCCTGGTCGAGGTCGACGAGGACACCAGCGCCTACGACCTGAACCACATCACGGGCGCCGTGCGCATCGACTGGAAGAAGGACCTCCAGGACCCGGTGCGCCGCGACTTCGTCGACAAGGCGGGCTTCGAGGCGCTGCTGTCGGCCAAGGGCATCTCCAACGACGACACGGTCGTGCTCTACGGCGGCAACAACAACTGGTTCGCCGCCTACGCCTACTGGTACTTCAAGCTCTACGGCCACCGCGACGTCCGCCTGCTCGACGGCGGCCGCAAGAAGTGGGAGCTCGACGCGCGCGAGCTCGTCAGCGAGGTCGCCGAGCGCCCGGCCACGACCTACACCGCGACCGAGCCCGACACCTCGATCCGCGCGTTCCGCGACGAGGTCGTCGCCGCCATCGGCACCAAGAACCTCGTCGACGTGCGCAGCCCCGACGAGTTCTCGGGCAAGATCGCCGCTCCGGCCCACCTGCCGCAGGAGCAGGCCCAGGTGCGCGGCCACATCCCGAGCGCCAAGAACATCCCGTGGTCGAAGTCGGCCAACGACGACGGCACGTTCCGCTCCGACGACGAGCTGCGCTCGATCTACGGCGACGCCGGCGTCGAGTTCGACACCAAGGACACCATCGCCTACTGCCGCATCGGCGAGCGCTCGGCCCACACGTGGTTCGTGCTGCACGAGCTGCTCGGCCAGCCGAACGTGAAGAACTACGACGGCTCGTGGACCGAGTACGGCTCGCTGGTCGGCGTCCCCGTCGAGACGGGGGCCTGAGCCCGATGTGCGGTGCACCGAACCAGGACCTCGACCTGACCGGCGTGGACCTCTCCAAGGAGGCGGTCATCGCCGGCTTCGTCACCAGGGGCGAGGACCCGGTGGCGGGTGCCTACGTGCGGCTGCTCGACTCGACCGGTGAGTTCACCGCCGAGGTGCCCACCTCGGCGACCGGGCAGTTCCGCTTCTACGCCGCGCCCGGCACCTGGACCGTGCGCACGCTCGCGCCGAAGGCCCAGCCCGTCGACCGCAGCGTCGTCGCGGCCGTCGGCGAGGTCGCGCGGGTCGACGTCTCGGTCTGAGGCGCCGCCCCACCCCCTGCCCGCGTTGGCACGATGTGCCTTCTTGCCAATCTGATCGGCAAGGAGGCACATCGTGCCAACGGTCCGGGGGGGTGACGCGCCGCGTCAGTAGACGAGCGCCTGGGCTCCGGGGGCGAGCGCCTCCTCGACGAACGCGGCTGCGCCGGCGATGCGTACGCCGTCGAGCACGTCCTGCGCGCCGATGCCGCGCCGCGCGGCGCACTGGGTGCAGAGCGTCACGGTGCCGCCCCCGAGCACCGCCGCGAGCAGGTCCTCGAGCGGCGCCGCGTGCGGGAGCTCGAACTCCGCGGCCCGGCCGGGCAGTGCGTACCACGCCGACTCGCCGGTGAGCCAGAGCGAGACCGGCACCCCGGCGGCCACCGCCGTCGCCGCGACCGTGAAGGCCTGGGAGCAGCGCTCGGGCGCGTCGGCCCCGGCCGTGAGCTTGACGACCAGCGTCCGGGAGGGCTCGACCATGCCCAGCACAGTAGACTCGCGGGCGTGCTGGAGTACTTCTACACGGGCCTGCTGACCGTCGCCGCCCTGCTGATCACCTGGTTCGCCGTCTACGTGGTCTACCGCCTGTTCAAGGCGCAGGCCTAGTCCCGTGTTCGAGCTGCCCGCCGACCTCCCGCCCGCGCTGGTGCCGCTGGCGTGGCTGGTCGGCACGTGGCAGGGCGCCGGCGTGATCGGCTACCCGACCATGCAGGAGCAGCAGTTCGGCCAGCAGGTGGTCTTCGGCCACCACGGCGCCGACTACCTCACCTACTCCAGCACCCTGTGGGCGCTCGACGCCGAGGGCGTCCCGGGCGCGGTGATCACCGCTGAGACCGGCTACTGGCGCCCGGTGATGGGCAACGAGGTCGAGGCCCTGATCGTGCAGCCCGGCGGCGTGGTCGAGGTCTACGTCGGCGAGATCACCACCGCGCGCATCGAGCTGCGCACCGACGTCGTCACCCACACCCTCACCGCCGACGAGCACAAGGCCGGCCACCGGCTCTACGGCCTGGTGCAGGGGGACCTGCTCTACGCCTACGACAAGGCCGCGCTCGAGCAGCCGATGTCGCCCTACGCCTCCGCGCGGCTGCGCCGGGTCTCGGCCGAGCAGCAGCTCGACGACCCCCAGCCGGCGGGCGAGCGCCCGAGCCGGTTCGACCTGCCCGACGTCGCGCCGCGGGCCTAGCCGTGCCTCGGGAGGTGGCGCCGTGACCGACTGGCAGACGATGCTCCGGGCCCGGGGCTACCGCCTGACCCCGCAGCGCCAGCTGGTGCTCGAGGCCGTCACCGCGCTCGGCCACGCCACCCCCGACGAGGTGCACGCGGAGGTGCAGCGCACCGCCAGCGGGGTCAACCTCTCGACCGTCTACCGCACGCTCGAGCTGCTCGAGGAGCTCGGCCTGGTCTCCCACACCCACCTCGGGCACGGCTCGCCGACCTACCACCCCGCGCACGAGGACGACCACCTGCACCTGGTCTGCCGCGACTGCGGCAGCGTCAGCGAGGCCGACGTCTCGGTCGCCGACGACCTCGTCGCGAAGGTGTCGAGCTCGAGCGGCTTCCAGACCGACGTCCGCCACTTCGCGATCTACGGCCGCTGCGCCCGCTGCGCCGAGGCCGCCGCTGCCCCTGGAGGCACCCCGTGACCGGCTCGCCCCTTCTCGACCTGCCCGGCGCGGTGCCCGCCGAGGGCCCGGACGCCGGCGTCGCCTGGCACTACGGCGACCCCCTCGGCGAGCAGCGCCGGCTCGAGGCTGGCGAGGGGTTCGTCGACCTGTCGCACAGCGGCGTCGTACGCGTCACCGGCCCCGCGCGGCTCGGCTGGCTCAACGACCTGACCAGCCAGGAGCTGCGCCACCTGCCGACCGGCGCCTCGACCGAGACGCTCGTGCTCGACCCGAACGGCCGCGTCGAGCACGCCCTCCACGTCGTCGACGACGGCACGTCCACCTGGCTGCTCCCCGGCACCGGCGTCGGCGGGGTCGGCACGGCGGCGGCTCTCACCGCGTACCTGCTCCGCATGCGCTTCTGGACCGAGGTCGAGGTCGAGGACGTCACCGCGCAGTGGGCGCTCGTGCTGCAGCCGCAGGCCGAGCCGCACCCGGCGCACCTGTCGTGGGTGTCGGGCCCCGGCTCGCCGCTGCCCGGCCGCGAGGTCCTGGTGCCGCGCGACGAGCTGGCCGCGTTCGCGGCGTCGGCGGGCCCGCCCGCGGGGATGTGGGCGGCGGAAGCCCGGCGGGTGGCCGCCGGCGTGCCGCGCCTCGGCCTCGACACCGACGACCGCACGATCCCCCACGAGGTGGGCTGGCTGGCGACGGCGGTCGCGCTCGACAAGGGCTGCTACCGCGGCCAGGAGACCGTCGCGCGGGTCCACAACCTCGGGCGCCCCCCGCGGCGGCTCAGCATCCTGCACCTGGACGGCTCGGCCGGCGACGACCCGCGCCCGGGCGACGAGGTGTCGTTCGAGGGCCGCGAGGTCGGCCGGCTCGGCAGCGTCGTGCAGCACGCCGACCTCGGCCCGGTGGGGCTCGCGCTGCTGCGCCGCGGGGTGCCCGACGACGCCGTCCTCGCGGTGGGCGACGCGTCCGCCGCGCAGGAGGTGCCGCCGCTGCTCGTGGCCGGCCCGCTGGGCGGTGCGGGGCGCGCCGCCCAGCAGGGGCTGCGCGTCGCGCGGTGAAGCACGCCACCCCCGCGGGGGGTGGGCACCCGCGCCCGACCGCAGTAGCCTGAGCCGCCTTGCAGGTCAGCGCGGTGCCGGGGAGGGCGCTGCGGCTCCGGTCGGTGCGGTGCGGCGAGAGGTGGCGCGATGCTCGAGGTCGAGCGCGAGGTCTCACTCGCGGCGCCGTCGCGCCGGCCTCCCAGGCGGCCGGCCGCAGTCGCCGCGGCGGGGCGCGCGCCCTGGATGCGCCGGCTCGAGTCCACGCTGTGGGCGTGCGACCTGGTCGTCATCCTGCTCGCCGTCACCGCGTCGGTCGCCGTCCGCTGGAACGTCTCCGGCGAGGCGCTGAGCCGCTCGGCGAGCCCGGAGCGCGACACCGCCTACCTCGCCCTCGCCGTCGTCCTGGCCATGACGTGGATGACCACGCTCTCGCTGCACATGTCGCGCGACCGGCGCATCGCCGGCAGCGGGCCGGAGGAGTACAAGCGGGTCGTCACCGCGACCGTACGACTGTTCGGCGTCTTCGCGATCCTCGCCTTCCTCGGCCGGGCCGACTTCGCGCGCCCCTTCGTCGCCGTCGCCTTCCCGGTCGGGGCGGTCGGCCTGGTGCTCGAGCGCTGGGTCGCGCGCAAGTGGCTCCACTGGCACCGGCGACGCGGCGGCTGGGCGCACCGGGTGCTGGTCGTGGGCAGCCGCGACAACGTCGCGCACCTCACCGCCGAGCTGGCGCGCGAAGCCTACGCCGGCTTCGAGGTCGTCGGGGTCTGCGTCCCGGGCGGTGCCTACGACGAGGTCGACGACGGGCTGCACGTGGTCGGCTCGCTGACGACCATCCCGGAAGCCGTCGTCGCGACCGGCGTCGACACGGTCGCCGTCACGCCCTCGGTGGGCCTGACGCCCGCCGCGCTGCGTCGGCTCGGCTGGGCGCTGGAGGGTACGGGTGTCGACCTGGTCGTCGCCCCCGCGCTCACCGACGTGGCGGGCCCGCGCGTGCACGTGCGCCCGGTGGCCGGCCTGCCGCTGCTGCACGTCGAGCCGCCGCAGTACGAAGGCCCGATGCGCGTCGCCAAGGGCGTCTTCGACCGGGTGGTCGCGCTGGCGCTGGTGCTCGTGCTCTCGCCGCTCATCGTCGGCATCGCGCTGGCGGTGCGGCTGACCAGCGCGGGCCCGGTGCTCTTCCGGCAGGTGCGCGTGGGGCGCGACGGCCGCAGCTTCACCCTCTACAAGTTCCGCTCGATGGTCGCCGACGCCGAGCACATGGTGAGCCGGCTGGCTCAGCTCAACGAGCACGACGGCGTGCTGTTCAAGATCCGCGCCGACCCGCGGGTGACGCCGGTCGGGCGCGTCATCAGGCGCTACTCCCTCGACGAGCTGCCGCAGCTGCTCAACGTGCTGCGCGGCGAGATGAGCCTGGTCGGGCCGCGGCCGCCGCTGCCCAGCGAGGTGGCCAACTACGCGTTCGACGCCCGGCGCCGGCTGCTGGTGAAGCCGGGGATGACCGGGCTGTGGCAGGTCAGCGGGCGCTCGGACCTCTCGTGGGAGGACACCGTCCGCCTCGACCTGTACTACGTCGAGAACTGGTCGATGACCGCCGACATGCTCATCCTCTGGAAGACCCTCGCGGCGGTCGTGCGCGGCTCCGGCGCCTACTAGCCCACGACACCGTGGGGCGTGGTCGCCCTGGGGCGACCACCAGGGACCACGACGTCGTCAGCCGGCGCTGTCGAGCAGGATCGTCACGGGGCCGTCGTTGGTGAGGGTGAGGGCCATGTCGGCGCCGAACACCCCGGTCTCGACGTGCGCTCCGCGCTCGCGCAGCTCGGCGACGAACGCCTCGACCAGCGGCTCGGCGACGGCGCCGGGCGCGGCGGCGGACCAGCTCGGGCGCCGACCCTTGCGGGTGTCGGCGTAGAGGGTGAACTGGCTGACGACCAGCAGCGGGGCGTCGAGGTCGGCGCAGCTGCGCTCGCCCTCGAGGATGCGCAGGCCGTGCACCCGCCGGGCCAGTGCGGCCGCGACACCGGCGTTGTCGCCGTGCGTGACGCCGACCAGCACCACCAGCCCGGGGCGCGGCAGCGCGCCGACCACGGCCCCGTCGACCACCACGTGGGCGCTGCTCGCCCGCTGCACCACCGCCCGCACGGGTCCCATGATGAGGCTCGCGGGTGGCAGGATGCGGGGGAGACCCTGCAGAGCCCGAGCGAGGAGCCCCCGAGCACGATGACCGAGCCCACCGACCCCTCGTCGCCGGACCCGTCAGCGCCGGTCGCCGGCCCGCTCGACGGGGGCCGCCGCCGCATCGACCGCGTGCTGTCCTCGGGCTACCTCGAGAACCTCGCGGAGCGCGACCTCGACGAGGTGCGCACCCTGCGCCGCGAGGCCGAGCAGGAGGAGTCCGACCTCTCCTACGTGCGGCGCCTGCTGCAGGGCCGCCTCGACATCCTGCGCGCCGAGCAGACCCGCCGCGCGACCGGTGGCGAGCCCATCGACGAGGGCAGCGAGGAGGACTTCGTCGCCCGCCTCGCGCGCACCCTGGCCGACTCCGGCCCCCGCGCCGACCAGAGCCACGCCCGGCTCCCGCACGTCGACCCCTCGCGCATCGGCGAGACCCGCCGCCGCGTCGAGCAGCTGGCCGCCGAGGTCGGCTTCTCCGACCTCGGCGCGCTCTCCGACGACGAGATCGCCTCGGCCGTCTCGCGCCTGCGCGCCTTCGAGGACGAGGTCTCGCACTCGCGCCGCGACGTCCAGACGGTGGTCGACGCCTGCACGGCGGAGATCGGGCGCCGCTACAAGGAGGGCGTCGCGCACGTCGAGGACCTGCTCGGGCGGGGCTGAGCGCGTGCTGAGCACCTCCTGGCTGCTGGCGCTGGTGTGGCTGGTCGAGATCGGCCTGGTCGTGGCCGCGGTCGTCGACGCCGTGCGCCACCGCGCCGCGGCCTACGTCGCCGCGGGCAAGCTGACCAAGCGCATCTGGCTGCTGATCCTCGGGCTCGGCCTGCTGCTCGTGCTGCTCGCCTGTCCGATCAAGGCGGTGCTCAGCAACCCCGTGCTCAGCCCCGTCAACCTCCTGCCGCTCGCGGCGCTGGTCGCCTCGGCGGTCTACCTCGTCGACGCCAAGCCGGCCCTCGAGCAGATGCGCGGGCGCGGCGGCGGCCGTCAGGGGCCCTACGGCCCGTGGTGAGCCCGGTCCGCCTGATCCGGGGCGACATCACCGAGCAGCGCGTCGACGTCATCGTCAACGCCGCCAACTCCGGGCTGCTCGGCGGCGGCGGGGTCGACGGCGCGATCCACCGGCGCGGCGGGCCGGACATCCTGCGCGAGTGCCAGCACCTGCGGGCGACCACGCTGCCCGACGGGCTGCCGGCCGGCCAGGCGGTCGCGACGACGGCCGGCCAGCTGCAGGCGCGCTGGGTCGTGCACACCGTCGGACCGGTGTGGTCGAGCAGCATCGACCGCAGCCCGGTGCTGCGCAGCGCCTACACCAGCTCGCTGCGGGTGTCGGCCGAGCTCGGCGCCCAGACGGTCGCGTTCCCGGCGATCAGCGCCGGGGTCTACGGCTGGCCGCTCGCCGCCGCGGCGGAGGTCGCCGTGCGCGCGGTGCTCGGCAGCCCCGTCGTCATGCGCGAGGTGCGCTTCGTGCTGTTCGGCCACGACGCGTACGAAGCGTTCCGCGTCGCGCTCGACGCCGCCACCCGCCGCGACTAGCCCTCGCGCGGCGCCACCGCCGACCACGCCACGGTCAGCTCGCCCAGCCGCCAGCGCGCGGGACGGTCGAGCACCGGCCAGCCGCGCTCGTGCAGCGTCGCCGCCGCCCGCGCCCACCGCTGCCGGGCGCCGTAGGCCGCGTACGGTGCCGCGGCGTCCCACGCCGCGTCGAAGGCGGTGAGCAGGTCGTGGACCGGCTCACCGCCCACGTTGCGGTGGATCAGCGCCTTCGGCAGCCGCTCGGCGAGGCTGCCGGGCCGGTCGAGTCCGGCGAGCCGCGCGGCCAGGGTGAGCGTGCGCGGCCCCTCCGGCCCGAGCGCCACCCAGCTCGCCCGCCGGCCGAGCTCGTCGCACGTGCCCTCGACCAGCCGCCCGCCGGGCGCGAGCCGGGCGCACAGCGTGCGCCAGTGCGCCAGCGCCTCGGCCTCGGGGTACTGCCGCAGCACGTTGAGCGCACGCACCAGCACCGGTGAGCGGCCGTCGAGCGGCAGCTCGAACCCGCCGAGGCGGAACGAGACGCCGGGCGACGCGTACGGTGCGGCGGCCGCGACGCGGGAGGGGTCGATCTCGACGCCGACCACCTCGACGTCGGGCCGTACCGCGCGCAGCCGGTGCGCCAGCTCCAGCGTGGTGACGGGCGAGGCGCCGTAGCCGAGGTCGACGACGAGCGGGTCGGCAGCGGCGCGCAGCAGCGACGCGTACGACGCGGCCGTCCAGCGGTCGACGCGGCGCAGTCGGTTGGGCGCGGTGGTGCCGCGGGTGAGCGCGCCGAGGGGGCGGCGTACGCGTCCGGCCGGCTGCACCACGAGGCGAAGGGTCCCACGAGTGCATGGGCCGGGCATCGGGGAGGATGGGGGTGTGACCCGCGACCTCGCGAGCCCGCTGCGGCCCCGCCGCCGGCTCCGTCCCGCCCGCCGGGTCGCGATGCTCAGCATCCACACCTCGCCGCTCGACCAGCCGGGCACCGGTGACGCGGGCGGGCTCAACGTCTACGTCGTCGAGCTGTCGCGCCGGCTGGCCCAGCTCGGCGTCGAGGTCGACATCTTCACCCGCGCGACGCGCGTCGACCTCCCGCACGTCGTCGAGCTGGCCCCGGGTGTGCTGGTGCGCCACGTGGTCGCCGGCCCGCTCGAGGGGCTGGCCAAGGAGGACCTGCCGGCGCAGCTGTGCGCCCTGGCCGCGGGGGTGCTGCGCGTGGAGGCGGCGCACGAGCCGGGGCGCTACGACGTCGTGCACTCGCACTACTGGCTCTCCGGCCAGGTCGGCTGGCTGGCGGCCGAGCGCTGGCGGGTGCCGCTGGTGCACACCATGCACACGATGGCGCGCGTCAAGAACCTCACCGTCGGTCCCGACGACCGCCCCGAGCCGCTGACCCGCGAGATCGGCGAGGTGCAGGTCGTCGAGGCCGCCGACCGGCTGATCGCCAACACCGACGAGGAGGCCGACGAGCTGGTGCAGCTCTACGACGCCGACCCCGCGCGGGTCGACGTGGTGGCGCCGGGCGTCGACCTCGACACCTTCCGACCGCACCCGCGGGCGGCGGCGCGGCGGCAGGTGGGGCTGCGTCCCGACGCGCTCGTGCTGCTCTTCGTCGGACGGGTGCAGCCGCTGAAGGCCCCCGACGTGCTCGTGCGCGCGACCGCCGAGCTGCTCGCCCGCGAGCCCGGGCTGCGCGAGCACCTCCAGGTCGTGGTCTGCGGAGGGCCGAGCGGAGCCGGGCTCGAACGGCCCGAGTCGCTGGTCTCGCTGGCGCGCGAGCTCGGCGTCGACGACGTCGTGCGCTTCCAGCCGCCGGTGCCGCGCGAGGAGCTGCCGCTGTGGTACTCCGCCGCCGACCTCACCGTCATCCCCTCGCGCAGCGAGTCCTTCGGGCTGGTGGCGATCGAGTCGCAGGCCTGCGGCACGCCGGTCGTGGCGGCCTCGGTCGGCGGGCTGCGCACCGCCGTCGCCGACGGCGAGTCCGGCGTGCTGGTGCCGGGCCACGACCCGGTCGCGTGGGCGGGCGCGATCGGCGACCTGCTGGCCTCGCCGGCGCGGCGGGCCGCGCTCGGAGCGGGAGCAGCTCGGTACGCCGCCGGCTTCGGCTGGGCGCGCACCGCCGAGATGGTCGCCGACGTCTACGAGCACGCGCTCGAGGACGCCCGGGTGCCGAGCGCTGCCGCGGGCGGCTGAGCGCCCGCCACTAGGCTGCAGGCCATGGCAGACGTCGACACCCGGGCCGGCTCCACGCTGGTCCTGCTCCGCCACGGCGAGAGCGAATGGAACGCGAAGAACCTGTTCACCGGCTGGGTCGACGTCGACCTGTCGGACAAGGGCCGCGAGGAGGCCCGCCGCGGCGGGCAGCTGCTGGCCGAGTCGGGCATCGCCCCGGCCGCCGTCCACACCAGTGTGCTGCGCCGCGCGATCCGCACCAGCGAGATCGCGCTGCACGAGGCCGGCCTGCACTGGCTGCCCGTCCGCCGCTCGTGGCGGCTCAACGAGCGCCACTACGGCGCGCTGCAGGGCAAGGACAAGGCACAGACCCTCGCTGAGTTCGGCGAGGAGCAGTTCATGCTGTGGCGCCGGTCCTTCGACGTGCCACCGCCGCCGATCGCCGACGACGACGAGTTCTCGCAGTCGGGCGACGCGCGCTACGCCGCACTGCCCTCGGAGCTGCTGCCTCGCACGGAGTGCCTGAAGGACGTCGTCGAGCGGATGCTCCCCTACTGGTACGACGCGATCGTGCCCGACCTGCGCGCCACGGGCACGGTGCTGGTGGCCGCGCACGGCAACTCGCTGCGCGCGCTGGTCAAGCACCTCGACGGCATCAGCGACGAGGCGATCGCCGGGCTCAACATCCCGACGGGCATCCCGCTGGTCTACCGGCTCGACGCCGACCTCAAGCCGACGACGCCGGGCGGGGAGTACCTCGACCCCGACACCGCCGCGGCCGCGATCGAGGCCGTCAAGAACCAGGGCAAGAAGTAGCCGCTTCCGGCTGAGCACAACTGGGTGTGCAGGATGCGCCGTCAGGACGACGCGTCCTGCACACCCAGTCGCCCGACCTCGGTGACGACGTGCCGGTCGACCGGGCAGCACCACACCGCGCGGCCGTCGTGCTCCTCCGCCTGGAGCGGGTGACTGCCGGGGTGGTGCGGGCAGGGCGGCCAGCTGGTGGAGGCGCTGAGCGTCCACAGGGCCTCCACCGCCCACTCCTGCACCTGGTCAGCGAGATGGGCCACCTGCTCCGCCGTCGGCCGGCCGAGCTCGATGAAGACGCCCATCCCGGACCCGTCGGCGGCGTGCAGCATGCAGCTCGCCGTCCCCGGGTACGGCTGCCAGGGCACGTCGCGGACGTCGGGCACGACGCCGCCGGGGGCGGACAGGTCGCGCAGCAGCACCGTCAGGGCAGCCTCGAGCTCCGGGTCCACCACGACATCGTGGTCCCTGGTCGCCGCTCCGGGGCGATGGGGCACCACGACATGGTGGCAGCGTCAGACGGCGGCGACCTGCTCCGGGGTCGGGTGCTCGCCGGTGACCAGGTAGACCACGCGGCGGGCGACGGCCACGGCGTGGTCGGCGAAGCGCTCGTAGTAGCGCCCGATGAGCGTCAGGTCGATCGCGGCCTCGACGCCCTGGCCCCAGTCGTCGTCGAGCAGCACCGTGAACAGCTGGCGGTGCAGCGCGTCCATCTCGTCGTCGTCGCGCTCGAGCTCGAGCGCCGCCTTCACGTCCTTGTCGGCCACGACCGAGCCGGCCTTCAGGACGATGCGCCCGGCGACCGCGCCCATCTGCGCGGTGATCGCGCGGATGTCGGCCGGGATCGCCGAGCTCGGGTAGCGCATGCGGGCGACCTGCGCGAGGTGCCGGGCGAGGTCGCCCATGCGCTCGAGGTCGGCGCTCATGCGTAGCCCGGCCACGATGATGCGCAGGTCGGTGGCGACCGGCTGCTGGCGCGCCAGCAGGTCGTAGGACCGCTCCTCGAGGTCGTGGTGGATCGCGTCGAGCTGCTCGTCGGCAGCGATGACGCTCTCGGCCAGGTCGAGGTCGGCGTCGAGCAGGGCGGTCGTGGCCCGCGACACCGCGGAGTGCACCAGCCGGGTCATCTCGACGAGCTGGTCGCTCAGGGCGTCCAGCTCGTCGTGGAAAGCGTCACGCACAGGGAGGTCCTCTTTCGCACGAGCGGAGCGACCAGTCTCCCGCACGCAGGTGAACGGTGCCCGACGCATCCGTGAACATCGGCCCACTGCGTCGCGCACAGCGCGTCGGCGCGGCGTCCGCGGGCCTGCGTGCTGCATACGATTCGTGCCGTGAACCGACTCCGCGGCGGCACCGCCCGCCGTCCGGGCGCAGGAGCGTGAGCGTGGCCTGGTACGCCGCCGGCCGCCGCCGCCCGCGCCCGCAGCCCGAGCGCCCGGTCGAGCTGGTGCCCGAGGGCATCGCCGACGTGCTCTCGGTGCTGCGCTCGTCGACGGTGCTGCTCGACGCCTCGGACGACGTGCTGCGCGCCAGCCCCACGGCGTACGCGTTCGGCCTGGTCCGCTCCGACCGGCTCGCCTCGCCGGAGATCCTCGCGCTCGTGCGCCGGGTGCGCCGCGACGGCGAGATCCGCCAGCAGGACCTCGAGCTGCCCCGGGGCCCGCTGGGCGGCGAGACGCTCGCGGTGACCGCGCGCGTCGCTCCGCTGGCCGACGGCGACCTGGTGCTGGTGCTCGTCGAGGACCGCACCGAGTCGCGGCGGGTCGACGCCGTGCGCCGCGACTTCGTCGCCAACGTCAGCCACGAGCTCAAGACGCCGGTCGGCGCGCTGAGCCTGCTCGCCGAGGCCGTGATCGGCGCGAGCGACGACCCCGAGGCCGTGCGCCGCTTCGCCCAGCGCATGCACCGGGAGGCCGCCCGGCTCTCCGACCTGGTGCAGGAGCTCATCGACCTGAGCCGGCTGCAGGGCCACGACCCGCTGAAGGCGGCGCGCCGCGTCGAGGTCGACGGCGTGGTGGTCGAGGCCGTCGACCGCTGCAGCCTGGCGGCCGGTGCCAAGTCGATCACGCTGGTCACCGGCGGTGAGGAAGGGCTGTGCGTCATCGGCGACGAGCAGCAGCTCGTCATGGCGCTGCGCAACCTCATCGACAACGCGATCTCCTACAGCCCCGAGAAGACGCGCGTCGCGGTCGCCGTGCGCCACCGCGGCGACCTGGTCGAGCTCAGCGTCACCGACCAGGGCATTGGCATCCCCGAGGCCGACCTCGACCGCATCTTCGAGCGCTTCTACCGCGTCGACCCCGCCCGCTCGCGGGAGACCGGTGGCACCGGGCTCGGGCTCAGCATCGTCAAGCACATCGCCACCAACCACGGCGGCGAGGTGTCGGTGTGGAGCGCCGAGGGTTCGGGCTCCACCTTCACCATCCGGCTGCCCCAGGACGCGACGACCCGGGGCGACGACGACCCGCTGGTCGCGGCCGAGGCAGCCGCCCTCAACGAGCACGGGGCGCCCGACGCGCCGCTCGCTCCCACCCCCCGCCCCGTCTCGCAGGAGGCCCAGTGACCCGCGTCCTTGTCGTCGAAGACGAGGAGTCCTTCAGCGACGCCCTGTCCTACATGCTGCGCAAGGAGGGCTACGAGGTCGTCGTCGCGCCCACCGGGCCGCTGGCGCTCGAGGAGTTCGACCGCAGCGGGGCCGACCTGGTGCTGCTCGACCTCATGCTCCCCGGCATCCCGGGCACCGAGGTCTGCCGGGCCCTGCGCCAGCGCAGCTCCGTGCCCGTCATCATGCTCACCGCCAAGGACAGCGAGATCGACAAGGTCGTGGGCCTCGAGCTCGGTGCCGACGACTACGTCACCAAGCCGTTCTCGGCCCGTGAGCTCGTGGCCCGCGTCCGTGCGGTGCTCCGCCGCGGGGGCGAGCCGGAAGAGGCGGCTCCCGTGGCCCTCGAGGCCGGGCCCGTGCGGATGGACGTCGACCGGCACGTCGTCACGGTGGGCGGCGCCTCGGTGCAGCTGCCGCTCAAGGAGTTCGAGCTGCTCGAGATGCTGCTCCGCAACGCCGGCCGCGTCCTCACCCGCATGCAGCTGATCGACCGGGTCTGGGGGTCCGACTACGTCGGCGACACCAAGACCCTCGACGTGCACGTGAAGCGGCTGCGCGCCAAGATCGAGCCCGACCCCGGGGTGCCCAAGCACCTGGTCACCGTGCGCGGCCTCGGCTACAAGTTCGAGCCCTAGGCGCCGACGTGCCCAGCGCCCCGCCGGACGACCGGCGGGGGCGCTGAGGTGTCGCGTGGTGCTAGATGGTGCTAGATGGTGCCAGGTGGTGCCAGGTGGTGGTCCTGGTCAGCTGATGACCAGGAACGTGTCCACCTCCACCCGCGGGTGCCCGCTGGTGCCGCTCGAGGTCACCGTGTAGGTGTGGGCCCCTGCGGTCAGCCCGGTCGACGCTGCAGCCACGTACGTCTGCTTGGTCGTCGACCCGTTGGTGCTGACGCTCGACGAGCTGCCCGAGTCGACCTTCACCGTGGCGGAGCCGTTGGTGGAGGCGATCTGGGTGACCCACGCGACCTGCGTGCCGGTGAAGGACACCTTGGCGGTCTTGCCTCCGCTGGTCGTGTACTTCACGTTGCCGCCCGACGCCCCGGACTCGTTGACCTGGGTCCAGCCGGAGGAGTAGGCGATGCGGCTGCTGGTGTTCTCGTAGCTCGACAGCGTGAAGGTGCTGCCGGCCTTCCAGCCGCTCACGTTGCCCGCGCGGTCGGTCACCCGCACCTGGTAGCGGTAGGTGTGGCCGGAGTGGATGTGGACGATGGCCGAGGTGGCGCCCGGCGACGACAGGCTCACGCCGGTGTAGGCACCGCCGTCGACGCTCTGCTGCAGCGTGTAGCCCGAGATCCCGCTGCCCCCGGTGTCGCTGCCCGACCACAGGATCTGGACCGGCGCCCCGGAGGAGGTGAAGGTCTGGCCGGTGATGAGCTTGGGGTGCGGTGCGGAGCTGATCGTCGGGACCGCGGTGTCGACGACGATCGTGTCGGTCGCACCGGCCGACACCGTGCCGGCGGCGTTCATGACCTGCACCGAGAGGCTGCGGGTGCCGTTGCCCGACGGCAGACCGTAGGTCGTCGACGAGGCGTAGGGGTGCCACGGACCGTAGGAGCTGCCGCCGTTGTTGGAGAACCGCATCTGCGTGACCGGGTCGCCCGAGGTCGGGTTGCTGGCCGAGAGGGCCACCGACACGGTGGAGCTGTTGGCGTAGGTCGCCCCGCTGTTCAGGCTGATGCTGGCCGACGGGGTGCTCGTGTCGTAGCAGACCGGGCCGTAGCTGCGCAGCGTGGAGAGGCCCAGGTTGTCCCATGCCCGCACGTAGAGCGTGTGGCAGCCCTGGCCTGCGGAAGCCAGCGAGACCGAGCCCGTCGAGGCCTTCGGGTAGGTCGGGCCGTAGTAGAACGGGTCGCCCGTGCCCGGGTGGGCGTGGCTGGTCGGGTTGCCGGGGTCGGCGTCCCAGCGGTAGGTGTAGCCGGCGTTGCCTGCGGCACCGTAGCTGCCGCCGCTGTCAGCGACGGACCAGCTCAGCGAGGGGTTGCTGGTGTACCAGACGCCGGTCGACGGGCCGCTGATGCCGATGCTCGGCGGCGTCGCCTCGGGGACCGTCCAGTAGTTGATGTCCCACGCCAGCTGGAGCATGTTGAGCGAGCCGAGACCCGTCGCCAGGTCGTAGCCGGTGCCGGCGCACCACCCGCCCCCGACGTCGTTGCTCGTGCAGCCGGAGGTGATGTCGTAGACCGGGTTGTGCGTGGTGCCCGTCGAGGCGCCCAGGTAGATCGCGTTGTTCGGGTTGCCGATCAGGCCGCAGGCCTGGTTGCCCGTCGAGCCGCAGATGTTCCCCATCGAGATCCGGTAGGCGTTCGCCTGGGCGAAGAAGCCGGCCAGCTCCGGTGCCACGATGCTCGTGCCGCCGCTGCCGCGCCGTACGCCGCCGAAGAAGATGTTCTGGCCGATGCTCGCGTTGAGCGAGACGTCCGGAACCGCGCGGTGGCCGGGGCACAGGCCGTTGACGCGCCCGCTCTGGTAGCCCGGCTGCGCGAACTGCACGCTGCAGCCGCCACCGCCGCCGCCGTTGTTGACACCGCAGCTGCCGGCCGACGAGCCACCGGTCCAGGCGACCTCGCTGAAGAAGCCACCGGCGGCTTGCAGGGTCGTACCACCTGCTGCCACCACGTCCGGGTCGGAGCTCGGGTAGGACACGCTGACGTGCGAGCAGTCGGCGTAGGGACCGGCGTCGTCAGAGGCGGCCGTCAGCGACCAGCCCTGGCCCAGCATCGCGTTGAAGATGTTGTGCTGGGTGTTCATGAGGCCGCTGGAGGCGCAGTAGGACTCGGCGCAGCCCCAGCTGGTGCTCATCGTGCGCGCCACGCCGTCCGACAGCATCGAGTTGTAGATGTCGGTGAAGGTCGTCAGGAGGGCGTTGGCGCCGTCGTACATCCGCACGTGGGCCGTGTCGAGGTAGCTGCCGAAGCTGTTGGCCATCGCCGTCGACCACTCGAGGTCCATCGTGCCCTCGAGGTCGTTGCCGCTCGGCGTCCCGTCGATGTAGCGGGTGTCGTAGCTGTAGGCGAGGTAGGGGTAGAGGTCGTGGAAACCCTGCATGTCGCTGAGCTGCTGGAGACCGACGCTGGCGATGGCGATCGAGGTCGCCGGCGGTGCCCCGGTGGAGACGTGGGTCGGGTTGCAGCAGTGGCCCTGCCGGTTGAGCGCGTCGGTGTCGTAGGCCGTCGACGCGTAGATGTCGCTGGGGTCGTAGAACCCGCCGGTGGTGGCGGACTTCGCCTTGGCGGCGCTCATGGCCGCGGCGAGCAGCGCGGTGCTGCCGTCGGCGTGCTGCGACGGGCCCTCGGAGACGGCGGCACCTGCGGAGTACGCGGTGCTCGCCTCCTGCTCGGCCGTGGCGCCCTGCGGTTGCAGGACCTCGAGCGAGTTCAGCCCGCCGACCGCCTCGACCACGTCGGAGATGGACGCGGGCAGCGCCGGCGCGGCGGTGTTGGCGTAGAACTGCCGCTGTCCCAGGGTGTAGTCGTTGATGCTGACGCCGAGGGCCTTCTCCACCGTGCCGACGTCGCCCTCGAGGTCGACGACGAGGTGGTTCGCGAACCGGCGGGTGACCGTGATGCCGTTGGCCTGCGCCCAGTCGACGACCTTCTGCTCGTCGGCGGCGCTGGGCGCGAAGCGCGCGTTCCACTGCTCGGCCGTGAGGTAGCGGTGGAAGTTCGGCGAGCTCTTGTCCTGCAGCGAGGCGAGGAACGCCTCCTCGTCGTCGGCGTGCGGGGTCTGCAGCCCGACGGTCAGCCGCAGCCGCTGCGACTCGTCGGTGGCGCGCACCAGGTGGGCCGAGCCGCTGGTCACGGCCTGCGGCGCGCTGCCGCGCTGGTGGGTGGGGAACGCGGCGGAGGTCGGGACGGTGGGGGCGGCGGAGCCGCCCGGCCCGTCGGCGGACGGTGAGGTGGCAGCCGAGGCGACTGCCGGGGTGACGCCGAGGGCGAACGCGGCGAGCGCAGCGAGGCTGCCTGTCACGTGCCTGCGGCGAGGTGGTCGAGACGACGACATGGTGGCCCTCCCGGGGCTGTCGGCGACGCCGGCACCGCCCCGGTGCGTACCGGGGCGGGTGCCAGGAGGCGTAGGTGCCTTCCTCCTCAGCAGAGGGAGGCGCTGCGCACGCAGATACGGCGCGGGAGGTGCCCTATCGGGCCGAGCGGGAGGTCAGCCGGGGGCGGTCAGCTGGAGGGTGCGGCGGTGGGCGTGGCGGTGGCGTAGTAGCCGGCCTCGGCGACCACGGGCACCGTCAGGCTCAGCGACTGCGACGGGTCGAGCTGCACGGTCAGCGGGACGTAGGAGCCCGGCTCGAAGGACGCGCCGCTGAACTGCGCGGTGGTGCCCGACGAGCCGCCGACCTGGAGGGTGCTCTGGGCAGCGACCTTGGTGGGGCCGCTGATGCTCGCCTGCGCGTCGCCGCTGGCGACCCCCGCGAGCGTGACGGCACGGGCCGCGATGTCAGGGGTGAGCGCGTTGGCGTTGGCGGTGTTGGCGATGGTCATGGTGACCGTGCTCCCGGAGGAGCCGGCGACGATGACCGCGTTGAGCACCTTGAGCGAGCCCGAGGTCACGTTGGTGCCGTCGCCGGGGTACTGCACCTGGTTGGTCTGCGCGTCGAAGCCCGACCCGCAGCCGGCGAGCAGCGCCGCGCAGGACGTGAGCCCGGCCAGCACGGCGGCCCGGCTGCGCAGGAGCGCGCGGCCGGGAGCTGCGGGGACTCGACGGGTGGCGCGCAGCAGCGGACGGGTCACGGCGGGTGCTCCTCCGACGGGGGTTGGTCGTGGGCCAGCGTAGCCAGGGCGGACGACCTCAGCGCGACGCGGTGGTCACCGGGCGCGGTCGTGTCAGCGAGGCGAGCGTGACGTCGATGCCGGTGGAGCTCACGGCGCCGGCGAGAGCCGGCCCGGAGAGCTCCTCCTCGACGACGCCGTCGGAGCGCACGAGCAGCAGCACCGGGCCGCCGTCGGCGGGCGCCGCCCCCGCCTCGTCGAGCCCCGAGCGCAGCGCGCCGCCGGTGTCGGTGGCGGTCACGACGACGCCCGGGTGGAGCCCGCGCGTGAGCTGCACCGCGCTGTCGCGGGCGCCCTCGGGCGCGACGACCCAGACCTCGACGCCGACGCCCGCGGCGGCGCGGGCCAGGGCGTCGACGGTGGGCGCGCACCCGCAGGAGGCGCCGGTGACGAGCACGGCGGCCGGGCGCACCGCGCGCGAGGGCACGGGACCGGCGCGGGTGGCGAGCGCGGTGGCGGGCAGCAGCCCGCCGGTGCGGCCGTCGGCGACCGAGACGACGGCGAGGGGTACGCGTGCGGGCAGCGGGTGCGGGAGGACCGCGGCGGCGAGGCCCCCCAGCGTCGCGGTGACGGCGACCGCGAGGGTCACCAGCAGGGCCAGGGGTCGGCTGCGGCCCGAGCGCGTGGAGGTGAGGGCCGCCCGCCAGCGGGCGCGGCGCTGCTCGCGCAGCCAGGCCCTGCGGTCCGGCTCGAGGTCGCGGGCGTCGTCGGGGACCACGACGGCCGGCCAGGGAGTGGGAGCACCGCCCTCGGCCATGCCGCCCATCGTGCCACCCGGGCAGCGGGCCCGCACCTGTGAGGACCTCGCAGCGCGTGCATGCACGACCGCGCCGGGTCCGCAAGCCGGGCGCAAGCATGCCAGCGCGGGTGTTGTCAAGCCCCTGACCTGCGGAAATGCCTCCGATCGGACGGTCACAACCGCCCGGAGCCGTGTTAACCTCGATAGCGGAAAGGGGAAATGAATGACGTTCAAGGTCGGCGAGACTGTCGTCTACCCCCACCACGGGGCTGCCCTCATCGAGGCCATCGAGAACCGCACCATCAAGGGGGTCGACAAGACCTACCTGGTGCTCAAGGTCGCCCAGGGCGACTTGACGGTCCGCGTCCCCGCGGACAACGTCGACCTGGTCGGTGTGCGCGACGTGGTCGGCCAGGACGGGCTCGACCGGGTGTTCGAGGTGCTGCGCGCGCCGCACACCGAGGAGCCCACCAACTGGTCGCGGCGCTACAAGGCCAACCTCGAGAAGCTCGCGAGCGGTGACGTGATCAAGGTCGCCGAGGTCGTCCGCGACCTCTGGCGCCGCGAGAAGGACCGCGGCCTCTCGGCCGGCGAGAAGCGCATGCTCGCCAAGGCCCGCCAGATCCTGGTCAGCGAGCTGGCGCTCGCCGAGCGCACCAACGAGGACAAGGCCGAGGCCGTCCTCGACGAGGTGCTCGCGTCCTGACCCCTGCTCCGCACGCGGAGCCGCACGTCCGAGGCCCGGTCCCCGCGAGGGGGCCGGGCCTCGTGCGTCGCAGCCACTAGGGTCGCGTCGTGCCCGCCGCCGTCCTCGTGCCCGCCGCCGGGCGGGGCGAGCGGCTGGGGCCCGGCGCGCCGAAGGCCCTGCGCGCGCTGGCCGGCGAGCCGCTGCTCGTCCACGCCGTCCGGGCCCTCGCCGCCGCTCCGAGCGTCGGCCTCGTCGTCGTCGCCGCACCCGCCGACGCCGTCGAGCAGGTGCGGGCGCTGCTGGCCGGTGTCGTCGGCACCACCGCCCTCGAGGTCGTCGCCGGCGCGGGCGACCGGCAGGGCTCGGTGACCGCCGCGCTGGCGGCCGTCCCGGCTGAGGTCGACGTGGTGCTGGTGCACGACGCCGCCCGCCCGCTCGTGCCGGTCGCCCTCGTCGAGGCGGTGGTGGCAGCCGTACGCAGCGGTGCCCCCGCCGTCGTCCCCGGCGTGCCGCTCAGCGACACCGTCAAGCGCGTCGACGCCGACGGCGTCGTCGTGGAGACCCCCGAGCGCGCGCACCTGCGCGCGGTGCAGACCCCGCAGGGCTTCGCCGCGGACGTGCTGCGCGCGGCGCACGCCGCCGCCGGCGGCGGACCGGTCGCCACCGACGACGCCGGGCTGGTCGAGCGGCTCGGCCACCCGGTGCGGGTCGTCCCGGGCTCGCCGGACGCCCTGAAGGTCACCCACCCGCTCGACCTGGTGCTCGCCGAGGCCGTCCTGGCCGGACGGCGCGGCGCAGCGCACGAGGCCGCCGCGCTCCACCAGGCCGCCGCCGTCCACCCCCAGGAGGCACCGTGACGCTCCCGCGCGTCGGCACCGGGCTCGACGTCCACCCCTTCGAGGCCGGGCGCGAGCTGCGGGTCGCCGGCCTGCTGTGGCCGGGCGAGACCGGCCTGGCCGGGCACTCCGACGGCGACGTCGCCGCGCACGCGGCGTGCGACGCGCTGTTCGCCGCCGCCGGGCTGGGTGACCTGGGGGCGCACTTCGGCACGAGCGAGCCGCAGTGGGCCGGCGCGCTGGGTGCCACGCTCCTGGCGGAGGCGGCCCGCCGCGTACGCGCCGCCGGCTTCGAGCTGGGCAACGTCTCGGTGCAGGTGGTGGGCAACCGGCCCAGGATCGGCACCCGGCGTGCCGAGGCCGAGGCGGTGCTCTCCGAGGCCGCCGGGGCGCCGGTCTCGCTGTCGGCCACGACCACCGACGGGCTGGGCCTGACCGGCCGCGGCGAGGGCCTCGCGGCGCTGGCAACGGCGCTCGTCGTGCCGCGCGACCCCGGTGGTGGAGACCTGCCCGCGCTGGGGTAGGGAGGTGGCATGCAGATCACCAAGCTCGGACACTCCTGCCTGCTCGTCGAGGACGAGGGCACCCGCCTGCTCGTGGACCCCGGTGCGTTCTCGCAGGGCTACGACGACCTGACCGGCCTCGACGGCGTGCTCGTCACCCACCAGCACTTCGACCACCTCGCGACCGACCGGCTCAAGGCCGTGCTCGCGGCCAACCCGTCAGCGACGCTCGTGGTCGACCCCGGCACCGCCGGCGTCCTGGAGGAGGCCGGCGTCCCGGGCGCCCAGGTCTTCACCGACGGCGACACGACCACGCTGGGCGGGCTCGAGGTCCGCGGGTTCGGCAAGGACCACGCGCTGTTCCACCCCGAGGCCGACCTCATCCCCAACACCGGCTACCTCATCGGCGGGCGGCTGTTCCACCCCGGCGACTCGCTCGCGGTGCCCGGCTTCGACGTCGAGGTGCTGGCCCTGCCCGTCGTGGCGCCCTGGTCGAAGATCTCCGAGACCGTCGACTTCACCCGCGCGGTCGCGGCCCGGGTCACCTTCCCGATCCACGACGCGATCATCGTCGAGGCCGCGCAGGGCGTGTTCGACGGCACGGTGCAGGGCCTCGGCGCCCAGGGCCGCACCTACTCGCGGATCGACGGCGAGCCGCTCACCGTCTGAGCGCCGATAGGCTTGTCGGTGTGACCGGCCTGCGCTTGTACGACACCGCGACGCGGTCGCTGCGCCCCTTCGAGCCGCTCGAGCCGGGCAAGGTCGGCATCTACCTCTGCGGTGCGACGGTCCAGTCGCCGCCGCACGTCGGGCACGTGCGCTCCCAGCTCGTGTTCGACGTGCTGCGGCGCTGGCTCGTCCACCGCGGCTACGACGTCACGTTCGTGCGCAACGTGACCGACATCGACGACAAGATCCTGCGCAAGGGCGCCGAGCAGGGCGTGCCGTGGTGGCAGGTCGCCGCGGCCAACGAGCGCGCGTTCGAGTGGGCCTACGACGTCCTCGGCTGCCTGCCCCCGTCGGTCACGCCGCGCGCGACCGGCCACGTGACCCAGATGGTCGAGCTGATGGACCGGCTGGTCGAGCGGGGCGCCGCCTACGCCGCGTCGGGCGACGTCTACTTCTCGGTCGGCGCCTACCCCGCCTACGGCTCGCTGTCGGGCCAGCGGCTCGACGACGTGCAGCCGGCCGCCGACGCCGAGGTCGAGACCTTCAAGCGCGACCCGCGCGACTTCACGCTGTGGAAGGCGGCCAAGCCGGGCGAGCCGTCGTGGCCCACGCCGTGGGGCCGCGGCCGGCCCGGCTGGCACCTCGAGTGCTCGGCGATGGCCGAGGCCTACCTCGGCCCCGAGTTCGACATCCACGGCGGCGGCTTCGACCTGGTCTTCCCGCACCACGAGAACGAGATCGCCCAGTCGCGGGCCGCCGGCGACGGCTTCGCGCGCTACTGGCTGCACAACGGCTGGGTCACCACCGCCGGCGAGAAGATGAGCAAGTCGCTCGGCAACTTCCTGCTGGTCAGCGAGGTCGTCAAGCGCGTACGCCCCATCGCCCTGCGCTACTACCTGGTCTCCGCGCACTACCGCTCCCACATCGAGTACAGCGAGGAGGCGCTGGCCGAGGCCGCCGTGTCCTTCGCCCGCATCGAGGGCTTCGTCGAGCGCGCGGTCGAACGGCTCGGGGATCCCGCCGGCGAGGGCCGGCTGCCCGACGCCTTCGTCGCCGCCATGGACGACGACCTCGGCGTGCCGGCGGCGCTGGCGGTGCTGCACGACTCGCTGCGCGAGGCCAACAAGCTGCTCGAGTCAGGCAGCGACGAGGAGCTCACCCTCGCGCTGGGGTCCCTGCGAGCCATGCTCTCCGTGCTGGGCGTCGACCCGCTCGACCCGGTCTGGCGGCGGCAGGGGAGCGAGGGTGACGACGGCCTGCGCCGGGCAGTCGCCGCGCTCGTCGAGTCGGCCCTGGCGCAGCGCCAGGACGCCCGCGCCCGCAAGGACTTCGCCGCCGCCGACGCGGTGCGCGACCGGCTGCTCGCCGCCGGCGTCGCGGTCGAGGACACCCCGCAGGGGCCGCGCTGGTCGCTCGCCCCCGCAACCGACAGGAGCTGAACCCGTCCCCATGGCAGGCAACGACAAGCGCCACGGCGCCAAGCGGCGCGAGGGCACCCGCAAGGGTCCGACGGTCGGCTCCGGCGGCCAGGCCCGCCGCGCCCTCAAGGGCAAGGGCCCGACCCCGCCGGCTGAGATCCGCACCGGCCACCCCGCTGCCCGCCGCGCCGCCTCCGCGGCCAAGCGCGCCGGCTCCTCCGGCGGCTCGTCCACCCGCGGCGTGCGCCGGGCCGCCGGGCGCGAGGGCAGCGAGCTGGTGGCGGGCCGCAACAGCGTGGTCGAGGCGCTGCGCGCAGGCGTCCCCGCCAACACGCTGTTCGTCGCCGAGCGCATCGACACCGACGACCGCGTGCGCGAGGTGCTGCGCATCGCGACCAACCGCGGGCTGCCGGTGCTGGAGGGACCGCGTACCGAGCTCGACCGCATGACCGAGGGGGCCGTGCACCAGGGCCTCGTCCTCCAGGTGCCGCCCTACGACTACGCCGAGCCCTCGGACCTCGTGCGCCGGGCCGAGGACCTGGGCGAGACGCCCCTGCTGCTGGCCCTCGACGGCGTCACCGACCCGCGCAACCTCGGCGCGATCGTCCGCTCCGGCGCGGCCTTCGGCGCCCACGGCGTCGTCGTGCCCGAGCGGCGCGCGGCCGGCATGACGGCCGGCGCCTGGAAGGCGTCCGCGGGTGCCGCCGTCCGCGTGCGCGTGGCGCGGGTGACGAACCTGACGCGAACGCTGCAGGACCTCAAGGAGCAGGGCTTCTTCGTCGCGGGGCTCGACGGCGAGGGCACCGTCGAGGTCGGCGACCTCGAGGTCGCGAGCGAGCCGCTGGTGCTCGTGGTGGGCTCAGAGGGCAAGGGGCTCTCGCGCCTGGTGCGCGAGACCTGCGACCTGGTCGTGCGCATCCCCATCGCGGCCAGCACCGAGTCGCTCAACGCCGGCATCGCGGCCTCGATCGCGCTCTACGAGGTGGCTCGCCGCCGCTCGGCCTAGCGTCGGGCGCGGCGCTTCGCCGCGTACATCTGCTGGTCGGCGTAGGCCAGCAGCTGCGCCGGCGTGCTCGCGCCGGGCTCCGTCACCGCGCAGCCCACGCTCGCGCCGATGTGCAGCAGCTCGCCGTCGCACCAGTAGGGCTGCGACAGCGTCGCCTGCACGCGGGAGGCGAGCTCCTGCGCGGCCTCGGCGGTGCGCAGCCCTGGGCACAGCATCACGAACTCGTCGCCGCCCAGGCGTGCCACCGAGTCGCCCTCCCGCGAGCACGCCCGCAGCCGCCGGGCCGCCTCGCGCAGGATCTCGTCGCCGTAGGCGTGGCCGTAGGTGTCGTTGACGTCCTTGAAGCGGTCGAGGTCGACGAAGAGCAGCGCGACGCTGCTGCCGGCCGTCGGGCCGTGCAGCGCCAGGTCGATGTCGTCGGTGAGCGTCGTACGGTTCATCAGCCCCGTGAGCGCGTCGTGCGTCGCGCGGTGGGTGAGCGAGACGCTCACCGCGTGCCGGTCGGTGTCGTCGCGGATCGCGAGGATGACCCCGGTGACGGTGCCGTCGACTGCGCGCTCGGGCACGAAGCGGCCGTGGTACCACCGCTCACCACTGCTGCGCGCCCACAGGAACTCGGTCTCCTGCGTCAGCCCCGTCTCGATGCTGCGCGACGCTCCCTGCTCGATCGCGGCGAGGGCGTCGTCGGGCAGGCCCAGCGCCCTCCCGTCCGAACCCAGCAGCCCGCGCGTGTCGACGAGACCCAGCATGGCGAGCGCGGTGGGGTTGAGGTAGGTCCAGCGCATCGAGGTGTCGAGGCGGCACATCGCGTCGGGCGAGCCGTCGAGCAGCGTACGCATCTCCTCCTGCACCCGCGCCAGCTCGGCGTTGGCGACGGCGAGCTCACCGGCGCGGTCGGCGAGCTGGCGCTCGGCCTCGACCCGCCGGGTGATGTCGTGCGCCATGCCGTAGGTGCCGATTCGCGTGCCGTCGTCGGCGAGCAGGGGGTACTTCCACACCGAGAGCCACAGGTGCTCGCCCGTCGCGGTGACGACGTGCTCCTCCTTGCCGGCGATGGGCGGGCCGCCGGCGAGGATCGCGCGCTCGTCGGCGGCGGCCAGCTCGGCGTGCTCGGAGGAGAAGAAGTCGGCGTCGGTGCGGCCCACGGCGTCGCGGGGGTCGTCGAGGCCGAGCCGGGCGGCCTGCGCCCGGCTCACCAGCAGGAAGCGGTTCTCCAGGTCCTTGAAGAACACCGCCTCGGGGGAGGACAGCAGCAGGTTGGAGAAGCAGACCTGGTCCAGGTCGACGTCCATCCCTCCCACCTCCCCTCCGCGGCGCAGCTGCTCCTGGTCAGGTTCGGCAGGACCGGACCGGGGCTGAGCAGATGGCGCCGCTCAGGGCGTGGCGTCCTCCGCGTCGTCGCTCTCGTCGTCGTACGCGTCGTCGTCGTAGGAGTCGTCGTCGTTCGCGACGAGCAGCGCGGACATGTCCTCCTCGGGCAGCACGGCGAGCTCGTCGCGCTTCTTGGGCAGGATGTCGCGGACGTAGCTCTCGAGCGCGGCGTCGAGCCCGACGTCCTGGCGGGCGCGCTCGGAGAGGAACCACCGGTGCTCGAGCACCTCGTGGAAGACCTCGGCCGGCTCGAGCTTGCCGCGCAGCTGGCGCGGGATGCCGTGGACGACCGGCTCGAACACCTCGAGCAGCCACTCGTGGGCGACGATCTCCTCGTCCTCGTTCTGCCGGTCGGTCTCCACGCGGTACTGGTCGAGGTCGTTGAGCAGGCGTCGCGCCTGGTTCTCCTCGACGTCGAGGCCGGTCAGCCGGAGCAGTCGCCTGCTGTGGTGGCCGGCGTCGACGACCTTCGGCTGGATGTGCACGGTGGCGCCGTCGTAGTCGGTGACGATCTGCAGCTCGCCGACGTCGAAGCCGAGGTCGTTGAGCCGCTCGACCCGCTTGTTGATGAGGTAGCGCTCGTCGAAGTCGATCTCCTGCTCGCCGGTCAGCTCGCCCCAGAGCCGCTCGTAGCGGCGCTGTATCGCGTTGCCGGTGTGGATCGGGTCGACGTCCTCGTCGAGCAGCCCGCCGGCCTGCAGGTCCATGAGCTCGCCGATGATGTTGATGCGGGCGCCCTCGATGTCCATGGCGCGCTGGCCGTCGGAGAGCGAGTCGTGGAGGTCGCCGGTCTCGGCATCGACGAGGTAGGCGGCGAACGCGCCGGCGTCGCGGCGGAACAGCGTGTTGGACAGGGAGCAGTCGCCCCAGTAGAGCCCGACGAGGTGCAGCCGCACGAACAGCGCGGTCAGGGCGTCGAGCAGGCGGTTGGCGGTGTCGGGGCGCAGCGTCTGGGAGAACACCGCCCGGTAGGGCAGCGAGAACTGCAGGTGCCGGGTGACGAGGCAGGAGAGCAGCTCCTCGCCGTCGGGGTCGGTGCGCCCGTTGACCACGGCGACCGGCTCGACCGAGGGCACGTCGAGGCGCTGGAGGTCGCGCAGCAGGCGGTACTCGCGCTCGGCGTAGTGCTGGGTGACCTCCTTGACCGCGTAGACCACCCCGGCGATGCGCACGAAGCGCACGGTGTGCCGGGAGATGCCGCGGGGGAGCGCGACGATCAGCGACTCCGGCCACTCCTCGAGCGGCAGCGACCACGGCAGGTCGAGCAGGAGCTGGCCGTCGCGTACGGCGGTGATCTGGAGCGCCACGCGAGCCATTGTGGACCACTCGCCGCGCCGGCCTCCTCACCGTGGCGGAGACAGCTCCGCCCCCGGCCGCAGGTGCGGACGGGGGCGGAACCGACGTGCTGGGGTCAGACGTTGATGCGCAGCCCGCTCGCGGTGGAGAACAGGTGCTGCTGACCCTCCTTGATGGTCAGGTAGATCGTCTCGCCCTTCATCGGGACCGAGCGCGCGGGCACCCGGACGATGATGTCGGTCAGGCCCGAGGGCTGTCCGTTCGAGTCGACGAACGAGGCGTAGGCGAACGCCTCGGCGCCGAGCTCCTCGACGACGTTGACGATGACCGGGAAGGAGCCCGGCGTGCCCTGGGGCACCACGTCGAGCGACTCGGGGCGGTAGCCGACGGTGATGGTCTTCTCGCCCGACACCGCGTCGAGCGAGGTGCGCGGCAGCGGGAGGGTCGAGCCGTGGCCGAGGTCGGCCCCGCCGTCGACGATCGGGAGCTGGGAGATGTTCATGGCCGGCGAGCCGATGAACCCGGCGACGAACACGTTGGCGGGCTTCTCGTACATCGCGCGCGGCGTGTCGACCTGCTGCAGGACGCCGTCCTTGAGCAGCGCGACCCGGTCGCCCATCGTCATGGCCTCGACCTGGTCGTGGGTGACGTAGACCGTCGTGACGCCGAGGCGGCGCTGGAGCGAGGCGATCTGGGTGCGGGTCTGGACGCGGAGCTTGGCGTCGAGGTTCGAGAGCGGCTCGTCCATGAGGAACACCTGGGGCGAGCGGACGATCGCGCGGCCCATGGCGACGCGCTGGCGCTGGCCGCCGGAGAGCGCCTTCGGCTTGCGGTCGAGGTACTGCTCGAGGTCGAGCAGCTTGGCGGCCTCGCGGACGCGGGTGGCGCGCTCGTCCTTGCCGATGCCGGCGATCTTGAGCGCGAAGCCCATGTTCTCGGCGACGGTCATGTGGGGGTAGAGCGCGTAGTTCTGGAACACCATCGCGATGTCGCGGTCCTTCGGGGGCAGGTCCGTGACGTCACGGTTGCCGACGAAGATGTTGCCGCTGTTGACCTCCTCGAGGCCGGCGAGCATGCGCAGCGAGGTCGACTTGCCGCAGCCCGAGGGGCCGACGAGGACGAGGAACTCGCCGTCGCCGATCTCGAGGTTGAGGCTGTCGACCGCGGGCTTCTCAGTACCGGGGTAGATCCGGGAGGCGTTGCGGAAGGACACGGAGGCCATGAGCTTTCCCTTCACCGGCAGGAACGTGCCGGACGATCCGAGTGACAGGGCCGGGCGGCGACCGCCGTCCGGATGAGCGCAGCGTACGTGGGGGGCGCCCCGCTCGGAACCCCTCGCCGCCGCCCGGAGCACTTCGTGATCGTTCCGTGACCAGAGGCGGCGCCCCGGTGCCGGCCACAGGCGGGCACCGGTGCGCCCGGGCTCAGCGGAAGGCCTGGGCCAGCGTGGCGTCGGCCTCCTGGAAGGTGCGGGCCGCGGTCTCGAGGTAGGCGCCCATGCCCTCGAGCCCGCCCACGACCTGGACGACGCCGGCGTCGAACTCGTCGTAGGACGCGGAGAACGCCCTGCTCGAGCTGTCGGTGACGTAGCCCTGGGCGACGAGGCCCGTGACCAGCGAGCTGAGCCGGCGCAGCGTCTGCTCGATCTCGGCCTTGCCGGCCTTGAGCTGCGCTCCGGCCGCCGACATGTCGTGGTAGGTGACGGAGAGGTTCGCCATCGGTGTCGCTCCTGGTTCTCGTGGTGACGTGCCCGTGGCCGGGACGTGCTGGCAGCACTGATGGTGGCTGTCCGGCGGCCGGGGCGTCGGCGGTTGTCCACAGGCTGCGAGTGGCGCCTCAGGGTGCCGGGACGCGTACGCGCTGCAGCGTGCCGTCACCCAGGTGGAGCAGTCCGCTGCCCGGCTCGACCCGCCCGCCGACGAGCGAGCGCGGCACGCGGACGCCGACCAGGTCGCCGTCGACGAGGCCCTGCGGGCTGAGCAGCAGTCCGCGCCCCCCGCGGCGCAGCTCGACCTGCCAGCCGGAGAACCCTGAGCAGAGCTCCTCGGCCAGTCCGCCGACCGCGAGCGCCGGCCCGCCGTCCGCCGCGCCGCGGACCAGCTCGCCGAGGATCTCGCTGCAGTGGGCGTCGCGCAGCAGCTCGCCGTCGTCGACCACCACCGCTCCGTGCGGGCCCAGCTGCGCCACCAGCGCTGCCAGCGCACCGCCCGACCCCGGCGCGCGCGCCCCGTCGCCGACCAGCGAGCCCAGTCCGCGCTCCAGCGCCAGGCGCGCGAGCGGCCCGCCGCGAGGAGCGACGACGCCGACGGGCGTGCCGTCGTCGACCAGCGAGCGTGCCAGGGTCACCAGCGCGGTCGACCGCCCCGACCTGGGCGGCCCGGCGACCACGAACGTGCCAGGCCCGGCACGCAGCTCGGGCCCCAGGGCCGAGAGCTCGTCGCCGCCGACCCCGACGAGCGCCCAGCCCGTGTCGCGGGCGTGCCGGGGTCGGTGGGGGCGCAGGGCGCGCGCCGCTGCGTACGTCGTGCGTCCGGGCAGCGCGTCCACGCGGAACGGGCGCCTGTCGTGCGTCGCGGGCCACGAGCCGGCGAGCGCCTCCAGCGCCCGCTGCTGGTCGGACGAGGTGCCGTCGCCGCACGCGGTCAGCTGCACGGTCGTGCCGGGCGCGTCGAGGCCCGGCACCCCCACCGGCACGGCGCGCCCCGGCAGCGGGCCGCCCGCCGGCACGGCCCGCGCAGGCACTCCGGCGAGGGGGTAGTCGGAGGGCTCGGCCAGCCGCAGGACCAGCCGCGCGGCGACCAACCCGCCGAGGCGTCCGCCCACCGTCGACCGGTCGCCGGCCACCACCGCGGTGATGCCGGCTGCGGTGCCCTCCCGCAGCAGCACGAGCAGCGCGTCGCCCGGCCGGCCGGAGTCGTGCTCGCCCAGCGAGGTGGTGAAGCCCTCCCAGCCGTCGACCAGGAGCACGAGCCTCGGCAGCTCGCCGGCAGCTCCTGCGCCGTCGGCGAGCAGCCGTTGGCGGTGGCGGAGCTCCTCGACCAGCCGGTCGAGCAGGCGGGCGGCGCGCTCGGGGTCGGAGCGGTCGACGACCGCCCCCGTGTGCGGGAGGGCGGCGAGCGGCTGCAGCCCGCCGCCGGCGCAGTCGAGCGCGTAGAGGTGCACGGCGGAGGGCGGGTGGGCGGTGGCGAGCGCCGCCGCGTAGGCCCTCAGCGCCGTCGTCCGGCCGCTGCGGGCGGTGCCGACCACCAGCAGGTGGTGCAGCACGGCCAGGTCGGCGACCACCGGGTGCTGCGCCTGGCGGGCAGGCACGTCGGCGAGCGCGTAGGCGCCCGGGCTGTGCCGCAGCGCACCGGCCGGCAGGACGTCGGGCAGCGGCGGCAGCCACGGGCTCGGCGGTGCGCCCACGCCCTCGGCAGCCGCGGCGTCGCGCACCGCCGCGACCAGCAGGGCGAGGTCGCTCGGGGCTCCGGCACAGGGGTCGTCCCTGTCGGCCGGCGGCTCGACGGGCCGGGCGAGCGAGGCGAGCGGCGAGTCGGCGGCCGAAGGACTCGTGCGCGCGGGGACGTCGCGGCGCCCGCCCACCCGTGCGGCCTGGAAGGGGACGAGGCTGCCCGGACCCAGCCGGGCCAGCCCGCGGCCCGGCGTCGTCCGCGGCACGGACGCCGCGTCGGGCGCGTCGATGACGTCGCTGCTCTCGGCGGCGTCGCTCACGCGCAGCGCGATGCGCAGGCTGGCGTTGGCGCGGATCTCGGGCGACACGCACCCCGAGGGGCGCTGGGTCGCCAGGACCAGGGAGATGCCCAACGAGCGCCCCCGCTGCGCGAGGTCGACGAGGCCCGCCACGAACTCGGGCAGCTCGCGGGCCAGGGCGGCGAACTCGTCGACGACGATCACCAGACGGGGCAGGGCCGGGCCCGTCGCCCGGCCCTCGGCGACGCGGCGCACGTGGTCGTCGAGGTCGCGGGCCCCGGCTGCGGCCAGCACGCGCTCGCGCCGGGCGAGCTCTGCGCGCAGCGAGAGCAGCGCCCGCTCCACCAGGGCGCCGTCGAGGTCGGTCACCAGACCGGCGGTGTGCGGCAGGTCGGCGCACTCGCGGAAGGCCGCACCGCCCTTGTAGTCGACCAGCACGAGCGCGAGGGCGTCCGGACGGTTGGCCACGGCGAGGGAGGCGACCAGCGTCTGGAGCAGCTCGCTCTTGCCCGAGCCGGTCGTGCCGGCGACCAGGGCGTGCGGACCGTCGCGACGGAGGTCGACGGCGAAGGCCCCGTCGAGGGAGACGCCGAGCAGCGCGCGCGTCGACCGCCCGCCCGTGCGCCGCCACAGCCCGCGGACCGCGTCAGCGCGCGCTGCCCCGAGTCCCGGCGCCTCCGCGTCCAGGACGTCGAGCAGGCGCAGGCTCCCGGGCAGGTCGGCGTCGTCGTCGGGGGTCGCGTCGACCAGCGGGGCGAGCGCACGTGCCACCTGCTCGGCCCACCCGGCGCTGACCTCGTCGGCCCGGACACCGACGACGGGCTCGGCGCCCGCGACGCTCACCCGCAGGCTCCCGTCGGTGCAGCGCGCCACCACGGCCCGGCACTCCTCGGGCAGTGCGCGCTCGTCGGACTCGAGGCAGAGCGCCGAGATGCGGTGCGCCGGCCCCTCGCGGAGCAGCGCCGCGAGTCCGGGCAGCGAGCGCAGCCGGCGGGCGCCGTCGACGACGAGCATCACGTCGGGCTCGCGCGCGACGCCGGCAGCGACCGCCGAGCCGGTGCTCTGCGCCCGCCGGGCCATCAGCGCGCTCAGCTCACCCACCCGTCGCGCAGCGGCCTTCGTGCCGACCGCCACCAGCGCCTGCGCGTCCTGGCCGAGACGCGGCCGCAGGTGCGGGAGCCAGCGCGTCCACGCCCACCGGTCGGCGCCGTCGCCGCTGGTCAGCACGACCACCTGCAGCGCAGCGGGGGCGTGCAGCACCGCGGCCTGGGCGACGACCCAGTCGGCCAGCCCCTGCCCGGCCGCGGCGAGGCCGACGACGCCGAGCCGGCCGAGCGGCACGACCACCGGTGCGTCGCGGAGCGCGGGCCGCTCGACCCGCCGCCTGCCCAGCGGGTCGCCGGTCTCGATGCGGACCTCGGCCGGGAGCTCCCCGGTGCCCACCCGGAGCTCGAGGAGGTCGGGGTCGCCGCTGCGCCGCTCCCACAGGCGTACGCCCGGCGCCGTCGCCGTCGCCAGCAGCTCGTCGGGGCCGGGGGAGCCGAGGCGCCGCCGAGCCAGCTCCTCCGTCGCGGCCGCGGCGGCGGCGGCGCGCACGCGTGCCTCCAGCTCCCGGTGCTCGGCAGCCGCCGCGCGGGCCCGGCCGCGCTCGCCCCGCCGCTCCGACCACGCACCGGCCAGCAGGCTGAGCGGCGAGAGCAGGCCGAGCAGCAGGAACCGAGCGCTGCCCGCGACGAGCGCGAGGGCCACGGACCCGGCGAGCGGGGTCAGCGCGACGAGCAGCGGGAACGGGCGGTGGGCCGCGGCGGACGGTGGCGGCGGCAGGCGGAAGACGTCGTCCCGCCCGGGCCCGGGCAGGCGCGGCGGGCGGGTCACCTGAACCTCGCCGGTCGCGCTGCGCACGGTGACCGCCGGGTCGACCGTCGCCAGGGAGGGCTCCTGCCACCGGTCGGGCGCGTCGAGGCTCAGGACGCAGCCGTCGCGCAGGCCCGCCGCGCCGGCGTCAGCGCCCGGGTCGACGCGGCGGCCGTCGACCCAGGCGGCCCTCGGCGCGGGGGAGCCGAGCAGTCCCGCCACGGCGTCGAGCACCTCGCCGGCGCGGGCGCCGGCGGCGACCTCGACGAGCACGTCGCGGCGCTGCCGGGTCGCCGGCTCGGAGACGGTCAGGGTGATGCGCATCGCAGCCGATGGTCGGCCATCCGCCGGTACCGTTGCCTCCCGTGGGGCGCAACCTGTGGACAACCCGGCTGCTGCCGCTCCACCTGGGCCTGGTGGCCGCGCTGCTGGCCTGCGGCTGGCTGGGCCAGTGGCAGTACTCCCGCTTCACCGAGGGCCGCCGCGGCGAGGTCGTCGTCCGCAGCGGCCCCGCGCTCGACCTGCGCACGGTGCTCCAGCCGGCGAGGAACCCGCCCGCGCGCGCGACCGGCCAGCCGGTGGTCCTGCACGGGCGCTACCTGCCGGGCGGGCAGCTGCTGCTCCCCGACCGGGCGCTCGACGGCCGGCGCGGCTTCTGGCTGCTCGCTCCGGTCCAGGTGGACGGCGGGGCGGTGGCTGCAGTCGTACGCGGCTGGGCGCCCTCCGTGACCGACGCCACCGTCGCCCTCCCCACCGGGGAGGTCACCGTCACCGGGCTCGTCCAGTCGGCCGAGCCCGCCCACGACGAGGTCGACACCTCCCTCCCGCCCGGCCAGGCGAGCACCGCCAGCCCGGTCGAGCTGCTCGACCGCGTGCCGGGGCCGATGTACGCAGCCATCGTCGTCGCCCGCTCGGAGGCGCCGCCGACCGCGCACGAGCCGCGCCCGGTGCAGCTGTGGAACCATCGCTCGTCCGGGGGTGCGGGCTTCCGCAACTTCGCCTACGCCCTCCAGTGGTGGCTGTTCGCGGCGTTCGCGGTCTTCATGTGGTGGCGCTTCCTGCCCCTCGTGGACGCCGGGGACGGTCCCGAGCCCGACGAGCTCGACGACGACCCCGACTCCCCGACGCCCACCGACGCAGCCAGCCCCGTCCACGAGAGGTCCTCGACGTGAAGTCCGCACTGCTCCGCTACCGCGTGATGGCCTACGTGACGGGCGTGGTGCTGGCCACCGGCGTGCTCGTGGGCATCCCGCTGCAGGTCGCCGGCAAGGCCGACCTCGTCGTGCAGGTCCTGTGGACCGCGCACGGCTACCTCTACCTCGTCTACTGCGTCACCGCCGTCAACCTCGCGCTGTCCTCGCGCTGGGGGCTGCTGAAGACCGTGCTCGTGATGCTGGCCGGCACGGTCCCCGGCATGTCGTTCGTGGCCGAGCGCAAGGTGGCGCACGACGAGGCCGCGCGGGTGCCGGTCGCCGCCCGGCGCTAGCCCCGGGGTGACCGGGAAGCGGCCCGGCGCGGCCCGAGCACCGCATCGGCGAGAACCGCCCAGTGGTGCAGCAGGTCGAAGCCGTCGGGGTCGCGCAGCCACTGCAGCTGCAGCCCGTCCATGACGGCGAGCACGTGCACCGCCGCCGCGGCCGGGTCCTCGACCCGCCCGGTGAGATAGCGCTCGATGTCGGCGCGGCTGACCGCGTACCTCTTCTGGAAGTACGCGTGGGCCGGGTGCGACTCCGTCAGGGCTTCCGCGGCCAGCACGCTGTAGAGCCGCACGATCTCCGGCTGGGAGCTGTTGCGCAGCATGACCGCGTCGAGGAACCCGCGCGGGTCGGTCTCCCCAGCGGCCCGCTCGCGCGCGGCCAGGGCGTCGACGGCGTCGCGGTGCTCGAGGACGGCGACGAGGATGCCGTCCTTGGTGCCCATGTGGTGGAGCACGCCCGCGGCCGTCATGCCGCAGGCGTCGGCGACGGCCTGGAGCGTCACGCCGCGGAACCCGCGGTCGGCGATCAGGCGCGTGGCGGCCTCGACGATCTCCGCGCGCCGGTCCTCCGGCTCGAGGCGGCGGCGACGGGGAGCGGCCTCGGACATGGGCGGAAGCGTCGCACACCGCCCGGCGGCCACGCCCTTGTGCGCGCCGCCCGGCGCATCGTACGGTGCTGCTTACCTAGCGACTGCTAGGTAGGCGCACCCTCGAGGGAGAGACGTGGCGGAGACGACGGCGTACGACGCGGCAGTGGCAGCGGTGCGGGCCGGAGCCTCGCCCGTCGAGCAGGCGCGGGCGCTCTACGCGCAGCTGACGCCGGACGAGCGCCTCGGCCTGCTCGACGGCGACGAGGACTTCTGGCCGGGCATGCAGGAGATGATCGAGCAGGGCTACAACCTGCGGCCCTACGTGCACGGCGCCGTCGCCCGGCTCGGCATCCCCGGCCTGCGCTTCTCCGACGGCCCCCGCGGCGTCGTCATGGGCCGCTCCACCGCCTTCCCGGTGTCGATGGCCCGCGGTGCGACGTGGGACGTGGAGCTCGAGGAGCGCATCGGCGACGCGATCGGCGCGGAAGCACGCGCCCAGGGCGCCAACTTCTTCGGCGGAGTCTGCATCAACCTCCCCCGCCACCCCGCCTGGGGCCGCATCCAGGAGACCTACTCCGAGGACCCCGTGCTGCTCGGCGAGATGGGCGCGGCGCTGACCCGCGGCACGCAGCGCCACGTCATGGCGTGCGTGAAGCACTACGCGCTCAACTCCATGGAGAACGCCCGCTTCACCGTCGACGTCACGGTCGACGACGCGACGCTGCACGAGGTCTACCTGCCGCACTTCCGCCGGGTCGTCGAGGAGGGCGTCGCGGCGGTGATGAGCGCCTACAACTCGGTCAACGGCCAGTGGTGCGGGCAGAACGAGCAGCTGCTGACCGACGTGCTGCGCGACCAGTGGCACTTCGAGGGCGTCACCGTCTCGGACTTCATCTGGGGCCTGCGCGACGCCGCCACCTCGCTGCGCCACGGGCTCGACATCGAGGAGCCGCTGCGCCAGCAGCGCGCCCAGCACCTCCCCGCCGACCTCGAGCAGGGCCGCGCGTCGTGGGACGACGTCGAGAGCTCCGGCCTGCGCAGCCTGTCGACCCAGCTGCGCTTCGCCGCCGCGCTCGCCGACGAGGCGCCATCGGCCGACGTGGTGGTCTCCGACGCCCACCGGGCGCTGGCACGGGGGGCCGGCGCCCGCGCGATGGTGCTGCTGCGCAACGAGGACGTCGACGGCCGTCCGCTGCTGCCGCTGGACGCGAGCACCCTGTCGTCGGTCGCGGTCGTCGGCCGGCTCGGCGACGTCGCGAACACCGGCGACCACGGCTCCTCCGACGTCCGCGCCCCCTCGGTGGTCACCGCCCTCGACGGGCTGCGCGCCGCGCTGCCGGACGCCGACGTGCGCTTCGAGGGCTCGGACGACCCGGAGGCGGCGGCCCGTGCGGCTGCGGACGCCGACGTCGCCGTCGTGGTCGTCGGCTACACCGCCGAGGACGAGGGCGAGTACGTCTCCGGCGAGGCCGCGAGCCGCCCCGAGCTGCTCGCGCTCTACCCGCCGGCGCAGGACGGCGCCGACGCCGTCATGGACAAGATGGGCTCCGCGCCCGGCGAGGCCTTGCTGGTCGGCAGCGCCGCGATGGGCGGCGACCGCGGCAGCCTGCGGCTCCGCCCGGTAGACGAGGAGATCGTGCGCGCCGTCGCCGCGGCGAACCCGCGCACCGTCGTCGCGGTGGTGGCCGCCGGCGCGGTCGTCATGGAGGGCTGGCGGGAGCAGGTGCCCGGCCTGCTGCTCGCGTGGTACTCCGGCATGGAGGGCGGTCACTCGCTCGCCGACGTGCTGCTCGGCGACGCGGTCCCCTCGGGCCGGTTGCCCTTCTCGGTGCCCACCAGCGAGGAGCACCTGCCGGCGTTCGACCGCGACGCCACCGCGGTGACCTACGACCGGTGGCACGGGCAGCGGCTGCTCGACCGGCTCGGGGTGCCGGCTGCCTATCCGCTCGGCTTCGGCCTGTCCTACACGACCTTCTCGCTCGGCGAACCCTCGGTCGAGCCGGGCGACGGGGCGCTGCACGTGGAGGTGCCGCTGACCAACACGGGGCACGTGCGCGCGCACCACGTGGTGCAGGTCTACGGCACTCGCCTCGACGGCGACCGTGCCGGCGAGCGTGCGCTGCTCGGCTTCGCGGTCGCCGAGGTCGGCGCCGGCGAGACGGTGGCCGTACGCGTACGCGCCTCGCTGCGCCCGCTGTCGCGCTGGGACGCCGGGGTGCGCGACCTCGTCACGCCCGCGGGAGCGGTGCGGGTCGAGGCCGCGTCCTACGCGGGTGACCCCGACGCCCGTGCGGTCGAGGTGCGGCTGCCCTAGGCCGAGGCCCGCGGTGCAGCCGCACCTGCCCGCTCAGAAGTGCGGCTGCACCACCAGGTCGTCGAGGTTGACGTTGCCGCTGTCGGCGGCGCCGTAGGACCAGGCGACCGCGGTGGCGCCGGCGCCAAGCGGCACCCGGACGGTCACGACCAGCCAGCTGTCCCAGCCGTCGCTCGGCGGCAGCGTCACCTGCTGCGGTGCTGTGCTGCCGACGGTCAGGGTCAGCGTCTTGTCCGACCCGGTGCCGTTGGCGTAGCGGAGCAGCAGGTCGTAGCTCCCGTCGTGCGGCGCGTCGACCGAGAAGATGGCCGAGGGCCCAGCGGCGCCGAAGCAGGCGGCGAAGCCGGAGCCCGTGTAGCCGCTGTGGTCGGTGGCGGTGCAAGCACCGCCGGCGAGCGCGGCGTCCTCGGCCTGCAACGTCTGCGCCAGCAGCGGGTCGAGCAGCGGCAGCAGCGCAGCTCGGGCGGTGCTGCTGACCTTGCTGGCCTTCGCCGAGGCCACGTCGCTGCGCACGGCGTAAAGCAGCGTACGCATCCGCGACCCGTCGCCCGCCAGCTCGGCAGAGCGCGCCGACGCGAGCTGCGCCTGCAGGTCGCGTCCCGTGGCCCCCGCGACGTCGCCGCTACGGGTCCGCGCACCGAGCTCGTGGATCACCGCAGCGACACCGGTGGGCGCGTGCAGCCACTGCGCGAGCAGGCCCTCGAGCTCGGACGCGGCCCGCGTCGAGAACTGGCTCGTCGACGACGCGTCGAGCAGAGCCCGCACGTCGGCGAGCCGCTGGAGGACCGTCGTGGTCTGACCAGCAGCCTCGGCGGACGAAGCGGCTGCCAGTAGCGACTTCACGTCGCGTGCCGTGCTCTTCGCGACGTCGCCCGACCCCGCGAGCCGGTCGACCGTGGTCGCGATGCGGGCCAGCGAGATGCGCGGCTGCACGGCGGCCGACCGGGCCGAAGCCGGTCCGGTGCCGAGCCGGTTGTGGGCGGCTACGGTGAAGGTGTAGGCCGTGCCGTTGGTCAGTCCCGTGACGACGAAGGACGTCGATGCGTCAGGAGTGGTCACCTGTGGTTGGGCGACGCCGGCGACGTAGGGCGTGACCACGTAGTGGTCGATCGGTGCGGCACCGTCCCAGGCGGGCGCGCTCCACGAGAGCGCCACCGACCCGTCGCCGGCTGTGCCGCTGACCCCCGTCGGCGCGTCAGGCGCCGACACGTCGGTGGCCTCGAGGCTCGCGACCGACGGGGTGGTGCCCTCAGCCGCGGTGTAGCGCAGGTAGCGGACCTGCCTTGGGGCCACCGCCACCGAGCTGACGGGCGCGTCGCTCGCGGGCACGCTGCCCAGAGCGGACCACGAGGTGCCGTCCAGCGAGGTCGCGAGGTCGTACGCGGTGGTGCGTCCGCTTCCCGAGGTGACCTTCACGCGCCGCACGGTCGTCGCGCGTCCCAGGTCGACGGTGAGCGAGGCGCCAGCCGCAGTCGGCCGCCACTGGGTCGAACCACTGCCGTCCACCGCTCCCACTGCCGGGAAGCTCGCGTCGGCCGAGCTCGCTGTGACGGCCGCGCAGCGCGCGAGGTCGGACGTGGGTGTGAGGTCGGGTCGTCGGGTCGGGACGGTCAGCGTGCCGCCGGCCGCGAGAGCGCGCGCCGCTGCGCCACCGACCGCCACCGGCATCGCGTCGCCCGAGACGAGCCGGACCGTGGTGGTCGACGGCCCGACGCTGATGTCGAAGCGCCGCCCGTGCCACGCCAGGCCGGTCAGCTCGAGACCCGGCAGCTGCGGCGGGAGCACGGGGTCGAGCCGCACCGCGTCGGTGTCCCACCGCATGCCGGTGAAGCCGTAGAGGAACTCCTGCAGGAAGCCGCCGGCGCCGGTGGTGAAGGTGAAGGCGCCACCGCCGCGGGTCTCGCTGAACTGGTCGAACGGCGCGCGCATGAAGGGGTTCACGCTGCGCTGCAGGAACGTCCAGCTCGCGCAGCCGGGCGTGCCGAGCTCGGCGGTGTCGATCGCGTGGATGGCGTCGGTCATCGACGGGCCGTTGAGGTCGCTGCGCCCGACGTAGTAGTCGAGGTCGGCCTGGGCGACGGAGTCGGGCATGTCGTAGCCCAGCGGGTACTGCAGCATGACGGCGTCGGCCTGCTTGATGGTCTGGCCGCTGTAGCCGGCGTACTCGGGGTGGATGCCGAGCCCGGCGTCGAACGGCACCACGAGCCCGTCGGCCACCGTCGCCCAGCGCGGGTCCGGCGTGCGCCCCAGCGTCTTCGCGGCAGCGGTGGCGATCCGCAGGGCGGTCGCCGCACCGACGTTGGTGTAGACGTTGTCGTCGACGCGCACGGCGTACTCGTCGGCCGCGATCACGTCGTCGACGTGGTAGCTGCCGTCGGAGCTGCGGGTGGCGCGGCTCGCCCAGAAGTCGGCGGCCGCCTCCAGCACCGGCCAGGCCTTCGCGCCGAGCCAGCTGGTGTCACCGGTGGCCTGGAAGTACTGCCACTGCGCGAGTGCGACGTCAGCGGTCACGTGGATCTCGTACTTGCCCGTGTCGGCCCACGTCGGGGTCTGCTCGTCGCCGGTCGACGCGCTCTCCCACGGGAACCGCGCGCCCTGCCAGCCGCCCTGCGCCGCGTAGGCCTCGGCCCCAGCGAGCAGCCGCTGGCGGTAGGCGGTGGCGCCGGCCGCGATGTCCGGGTGCTGGGCGAGCAGGGAGGGGTACATCCACGTCTCCATGTCCCAGAAGACGTGGCCGGAGTAGCCGTCGGAGGAGAGCCCGCCCGGCGAGGTGCTCCAGTCGACCCCTGGGCGCACGCTCTCGAGCAGGTAGAACATGCTCGCCCGCGCCTGCAGGGTGAGCGCGTCGTCGCCGGGGACGCGGATGTCGGAGGTCCAGAGCTTCGCCCAGGCCGCCTCGTGCTCGGCGAGCAGGGCGTCCCAGCCTGTCGACGCCGCCGCGGCCGACGCCTGCGCCGCAGCTGCGACGGGGGCGAGCCCGTCGACGCGGTCGGTGTCGACGCTCGCGGCGATGCCGACGTACTTCGTGACGGTGTAGGTCTGGCCGTCCTGCACGGCGAAACTCGCCCGCTGGGCAGCGCCGCTCCCGACCGCCGAGGTCGAGGTCGGCCCGGCGCCGGTGCGCAGCGTGGAGACGAGCCCGGCCACCGCGCCGGTGCCGTCAGCCGTCACGGCCTCGCGCAGCTGTCCGGCTGCGCCGTCCACCGCGACCCCCGAGGCCGTCGCCGCGTGGGCGGCGCGGGCGTCGAAGGCGTCGGTCGCCGTGACCGTCCCGCTCCAGTGCGGCGTCAGCGTCAGGCGGACCGCGCCGACGTGGGCGCGCGAGCGGTCGGCGACGACGTCGTAGCGCAGGTCGGTGGTGCGCCCGCCGGGCGAGGTCCACGTCGCCCACGTCGAGAGCAGGCCACGGTGCAGGTCGAGGGTCTGGCGGTAGCCGGTGGTGGTGCCGCCGCCCGGCGCCGGTGCCGGAGCGCCGTCGTCGGTGAGCGCGACCCAGTCGATGTTCGACATGCAGCCGTCGCCCGCGCCGCAGGAGATCGCCACCTCGTCGGTGCCCGCGGTCAGCGGCACGCGTACGGAGGCGCTGGCCCACGAGTCCCAGCTCGGCGTCGGCGGCAGCGAGACGGTCCCCGCCGCCGTGCCGTTGACGGCGACGCTCACGCTGCGGGTGGTGACCCCGGCGCCGCCGTCGTTGTTCGCGTAGCGGACGGTCAGCGTCGCGTCGCCGCTGGCGGGTACGTCTGTGACCCGCAGCGTCGTCGTCGCACCGACGACCGGGTGGCCCTGGTCGCCGAAGCCCGCGACGAACGCGCCGCCGGAGGCGCCGCTGTGGTCGCTGGCGCGTACGGCGCCGCCCGACAGCACGCCGGCCTCCGCCTCGCAGACCGTCCCGAAGGAGCAGTCGGCGTCGCCCGGCAGGTTGCCGTAGGTGCCGCTGCCGTCGGAGAAGCCGAGGGTCGTCCACATCGGCAGGGCGGCCCGGATCTCCACGTCGCCCGCGGGGTGCGCGTAGAAGCCAGCGACCTGGGCCTGGGTCTGCACCGGGGCGCTCGACCAGCCGGCGCCCTCCGCCGGCACCCGCGCGGCGAGGTAGCCGTTGCCGACGAAGGTGGGCGAGTAGTCGCCGGAGCTCGTCGTCGTGCTCAAGGTCCACGCGTCGGACCCCGTGCCGGCGCTCGGTGCGCCGGCCGCCTGCGCGGGCGTCGCCGCCACGGCGGGCGCGAGGAGCAAGGCGGCCGCGACGACTGCCGCAGCCCGCCCTCCTCCGCGTCGGGGCAGGGGGAAGGGGAGCCGCGGTACGCGCATCGTCATCGGTGCAGGCCTGTCCGGGGTGAGGGCACGGCGAGAGTCGGGCCCGGGGGAGGTGGGGACAGACCGTAGTCAACCCCGACGAGGCGTCCTCTGGCAATGATCAGGGGGCCGGCTCACGCCGCAGCTCAGTGGACTGGTCTGGTATGACGCGCTGGTCGGAGGTGTTCATGCTCGACGGATCTTCGCCGTTCACCTAGCCTCAGCAGCGCTGCCCTTTCCGCGGTGGCGCTCCGGGCGCACGAGGACGGTGGAGGTGGCGGAGGTGCAGGAGGACGTCCGGCGCCAGCTGTTCGACGAGCTGCGGCACCGGCTCCGCCCGATGCGCGGGCGCGACCCTCGTGAGCGGGGGCGGTCGTCGACGCCGCTGGAGCTGCTCTACGACCTGACCTACGTCGTCGCCTTCGGCGCGGCGGCCGACCAGCTCGCCACCCACCTGAGCGACGGCCACGTCGCGGCGGCCCTGGGGGCCTACGCGTTCGCCGTGTTCTCCATCAGCTGGGCGTGGATGAGCTTCACGTGGTTCGCCTCGGCCTACAGCAACGACGACGTCGTCCTCCGGCTCGCGACGCTCGTGCAGATGGTCGGGGTGGTGGTGCTGACGTTCGGGCTGCCCGTCAGCGCCGATGACGCGGCCCAGGGCGACAGTCCCAACAACCCGCTGATGCTCACGGGCTACGTCGTGATGCGGCTGCCGCTGGTCGCGCTGTGGCTGCGCGCCGCCCGGGCCGACCCTGCGCACGCGCGCACCTGCACGGGGTACGCGGCGACCATCGTCGTCGCCCAGGCGGCCTGGGCGGCCACGGTGCTCCTGCCGCTGCCCCTGGCCCTGACGGTGGCGGCCCTGGTGCTGCTCGCCGTCGCCGAGATGACGGTCCCGGTGCTGCTCGAGGAGCGCCGCGGACGGCTGCCCTGGAACGCCGGCCACCTCGCCGAGCGCTTCAGCCTGCTCACCCTGATCACCCTCGGCGAGGTCGTGGCCGCCACCGTCTCGGCCGTCAGCGCCCTCGTGGGTGAGCAGGGCTGGTCGGTCGGCGCCGTGGTCGTCGTCGCCTCCGGCCTCGTGCTCACCGCCTCCCTGTGGTGGGCGTACTTCCTCATCCCCTCGCGCGTCGTCCTCGAGCAGCTGCCGGAGCGCACGTTCGCCTGGCGCTACGCGCACCTGCCGATGTTCGGCTCGATCGCAGCGGTCGGCGCGGGGCTGCGGGTGGCCGCCGAGGGGGTCGAGTCGGGGGAGCTGTCGCTCGGCCACCTCACGCTCGCGATGGCGGTCCCCGTCGTCTGCGTGCTGGTCATGGTCTTCGCCACCTGGAGCGTGCTCATGAGCTCCTACGACCTGACCCACCTGCCGCTGTTCGCCGTGGCGCTCGCACCGAGCGCCGCTGCCGTCGTGCTGGCGTGGGCGACCGGCTTCGACCGCCGCGTCAAGACCGGCGACGGCGCCTCGGTCACGCTGCTGGTCCTCGTGGTCGCGCTGATCGCGTCGTCCGCGGTGGTCGAGGTCGTGGGCCACGAGGTGGTGGCCTACGGTCATACCGTGCGCGCGCTCGAGGAGCAGGTCTCGTGACGGGTGGTCCCGGGCAGATCGCCGTCACGGGCGCCACTGGCCGGCTGGGCAGCCGGGTCGCCCGGCGCCTGTCCGCCGCGGGCGCCGCCACCCGCCTGCTCGTGCGGGACCCGTCCCGCGCACCCGAGCTGGCCGGCGCCACCGTCGTGCGCGCGTCGTTCGAGGACCGGGAGGCCGCGCTCGCGGCGTTGGCGGGCGTCCGGACCCTCTTCATGGTCTCGGCGTCCGAGCGGCCCGACCGCGTCGCGGCGCACACGGCCTTCGTCGACGCCGCAGCCGCTACCGGGGTCGAGCACCTGGTCTACGTGTCGTTCGACGGGGCGGCGCCGGACTGCACGTTCACGCTGGGGCGCGACCACTTCGCGACCGAGCAGCACGTCCGGGCGTCGGGCCTGTCGTTCACCTTCCTGCGAGACAACCTCTACGCCGACTTCGTGCCGGCCCTGGTCGGTGACGACGGTGTCATCCGCGGACCGGCGGGCGACGGGCGCGCGGCCGTGGTGGCCCAGGACGACATCGCCGACGCGGCAGCCGCCGTGCTGCTCGACCCGTCGGCGCACGTGGGCGCGACCTACGCGATGACGGGCCCGGAGGCGCTGTCGCTGGCCGAGGCGGCGGCGGTGCTGAGCGAGGCGCAGGGCCGCGAGGTGCGCTACGAGCCCGAGACGCTCGAGGAGGCGTACGCGTCGCGCCGCTCCTACGGCGCTCCCGACTGGCAGCTCGACGCCTGGGTCTCGACCTACACCGCCATCGCGGCCGGTGAGCTCGACGCCGTCAGCGGCGACGTGCCACGGCTGACCGGCCACCCGGCGACCTCGCTGCGCCAGCTGCTCGCGCGCGGCGGGTCGGCGTACTAGCCCGACGCCGTCAGGCCCGCTGCTGCAACCAGGCGCCGACGGTGCCCATGACGTCGGCGCCGGAGTCGCCGTTGACCGTGCGCGCCAGCTCGGCGACCGTCACCGCACGCAGCGACGCGCGCCACGCGTCGTCCGCCGCGTACATCGCCCGCGCGATGGCGCACGGAGCCGTGCACTTCTCCGGCGGGCTCGCGAGCGGGCCGCGCTGGCGGATCTCCGTGCACACGAAGGCCGGCCGCGCCCCGTCGACGGCCTCGACCACGTCGAGCACGCTGACCTGATCGGCGGGACGGGTGAGCACGTAGCCGCCCGCCTGCCCCTGGGTCGAGCGGACGATGCCGGCGCGGGACAGCGCCTGGAGCTGCTTGGCCAGGTAGGTGGGCGAGACGTCGTGGAGCTCGGCCAGGCGCAGGGCCGGCACCGGGCGCGCGGCCGCCGTGAGCACCACGCAGCAGTGCAGCGCCCACTCGACACCACCGGACATCTTCACGACGCAAGGGTACTTGACGCGGACACAGACTGTCCGAGTAGCATCCCGGACAAGCAGTGTCCGAGAAGCGGACACGTCGCCGCAGAGGAGCGGGTCATGCGCGTCGTCGTCGTCGGAGGCACCGGTCAGATCGGCACCAGGGTCCGCGAGCGGCTCGGGCGCTCCGGGCACGAGGCGGTCTCGGCCTCGCGCGCGTCCGGCGTCGACACGCTGACCGGGGAGGGACTGGACGAGGTGCTGGCCGGTGCCGACGTCGTCGTCGACGTCACGAACTCGCCGTCCCTGGCCCCCGACGAGGTGCTCGCCTTCTTCGAGACCACCGGGCGGACCCTCGCCGCGGCCGAGGCCGCGGCCGGCGTGCAGCACCACCTCGTCGTGTCCATCGTGGGGCTGGACGGCATGCAGGACAGCCCCTACATGCGGGCCAAGCTCGCCCAGGAGCGCATCCTCGAGTCCTCCGGGGTCCCCTTCACGGCGCTGCGGGCCACCCAGTTCATGGAGTTCACCGGCGGCATCCTCGCCATGTCCACCCAGGACGGCGTCGTGCGCCTGCCCGACGCCGACATCCAGCCCGTCGCCGCCGACGACGTGGCCGACGCCCTCGCGGAGCTGGCGGTCGGGGAGCCGGTGCAGGGCCCCGTGGAGCTCGGTGGCCCCGACGTGCTCCCGATCGGCGAGCTGGCCCGTCGCTACCTCGCCGCCCGCGGCGAGCAGCGCGAGCTCGTCGTCGACGCGCAGGCGCTCTACTCGGGTGCCGTGCTCGAGCGCGGCTCGCTGTGCACCCACCCCGGCGCGCGCGTCGGCGCGGTCTCGCTCGAGCAGTGGCTCGCCTCGCCGGCGGCCCGGCGATGACGACGGGCGGACCCGCTCGGCCCCGTGTGGTCGTGGTGGGCGGCGGGTTCGCCGGGTTCTACGCCCTGCGCCGGCTCGAGCGGCTGCTCGCGCCCGACGCCGCGGAGCTGGTGCTGGTCAACCCGACGGACTACCTGCTCTACAGCCCGCTGCTGCCCGAGGTCGCGACCGGCGTCGTGGAGGCCCGGCACATCGCCGTGTCCCTGCGCCGCATGCTGCCGCGGGTGCGGCTGGTGCTCGGGCGGGTCGAGGACGTGGACCTGGCCGCGCGCACGGTCACGGTCGTGGGCCGCACCGGTGGTACGCGGTCGACGCTGGGCTGGGACCGGCTCGCGCTCGCTCCCGGCTCGGTGACCCGCCGCATCCCCGTGCCGGGCGTCGGTGAGCACGGTCGCGCGCTCAAGAAACTGGTCGAGGCGGTGTTCCTGCGCGACCACCTGCTCGAGCAGCTCGACCTCGCCGACGCAGAGCCCGACACCGTCGAGGGACGGGCCGAGCGCGCAGCGCTGCTGACCGTGGTCGCGGTCGGCGCCGGCTACACCGGCACCGAGCTGGTCGCGCAGACCCAGCGCTGGCTGCGCACCATCCAGGGCCGGTGGAGCCGCACCAGCGCCCAGGACGTCCGGTGGGTGCTGGTCGACCTCGCGCCGACGGTGCTGCCCGAGCTCGGGCCGGAGCTCGGCGCCAGGGCCCTGGACCTGCTGAGGCGGCGCGGCGTCGACGTCCGCCTCGAGGTCTCCGTCGTCTCGGCCGACGAGCGCGCGGTGCGGCTCAGCGACGGGACGACCGTGCCGACCCGCACCCTGGTGTGGGGAGCGGGCGTCGTGGCCCACCCGCTCGTGTCGGAGCTCGGGCTCCCGACCCGGAACGGCCGACTGCTCGTCGAGCCGGACCTCTCGGTGCCCGGCGCGCCGGACGTGTGGGCCGCCGGCGACGCCGCCGCCGTTCCCGACCTGGTGGCGCGGGGTACGGCTGCGGCCGGTCCGGACACGCCGCCCACCGCCCAGCACGCCCAGCGCCAGGGCACCGTTCTCGGCCGCAACATCGCGGCCAGCCTGGGCGTCGGCTCGCCCACCGCGTACCGCCACCGCGACCTCGGCCTGGTCGCCGACCTCGGCGGCTGGGACGCGGTCGCCCGGCCCCTGGGCGTCGCGCTCACCGGTCCGCTGGCGAAGGTGGTGACGCGCGGCTACCACCTGTGGGCGCTGCCCTCGACGGCGAACCGGGTGCGCGTCGCTGCCGACTGGCTGTTCCAGACCGTGCTGCCGCCGGAGTCGACGCAGCTGTCCGTCGTGCGGGAGGAGGACGCCCGCACCGCCGTGGCACAGGGCGTGGCCGCCGAGCTCAGTGGCCCTCGTCGGTCGAGCGCGAGTCGGTCAGGGTGAGCGCGCCCCAGCCGGCGACCAGGCCGACGACCACCGCCAGCGTCGCGTAGGTGACCCGCTCGCCGTGGAAGAACGAGGCCACGAGCGCGCGGCTCCACCGGCCGTCGGGCAGGCTCACGGTCACCAGTGCGGCGATCAGCGTGCCGACGACGGCGGTGCCGACGCTCGTGCCCACCTCCTGGGCGGTGTCGTTGAGCGCCGCCGCGATCGACGTGCGGTTCTCCGGCATCGCGCTGACGAGGGCGACCGCGCAGATCGTCATGACCGTGCGCAGCCCGACGGTGAGGACGACCATGCACACCGCGATCGCGGCGTAGCCGTGGTCGACGCCCCACGACAGGCCGGCCAGCGACCCGGCCAGCAGCACGGCGCCGACCAGGCAGGCGACGCGGTGGCCGAAGCGGGTGGCCAGCGTCTCGGACAGCGGGGTGGCCAGCAGCATCGTGACGATGAGCGGGAGGTTCGCGAGGCCGGCGCGCACGGGGCTCCAGCCGTAGGCGTACTGGAAGTGCAGGATCAGCCCGAACATCACGCCGGCCATGGCGATCGAGGTGCCGACCTGGGCCAGTGCCGCGCCCCGGACGGTGCCGCTGGTGAAGACGCCGAGGTCGAGCATCGGCTGCTCGGCGCGCCGCTCGTGGCGCAGGAAGGCGACCAGCGCGACCACGGCACCGAGCGCGGAGCAGCAGGTGAGGGCGGAGAGCCAGCCGTGCTCGACGCCGCTGGTGAGCGTGTAGCAGGCGAGGCCGATCGTCGCGACGCTGAGGACCGCACCGGGCAGGTCGAGGCGGTCGGCCGTGAGGTCCTCGGGCCGGTCGGCGGGAACGCCCAGCCGCACGCCGACGAAGGCGACGAGCGCCAGCGGGGCGTTGACGAGCAGCAGCCACTCCCAGCGCACGTGGGCGAGCGCGGTGCCACCGAGCAGCGGGCCGAGGATGAAGCCGCTCATGCCTACGACGATCATCACCGTCATGGCCCGCATGCGCAGGGCCTCCTCGTCGAACAGCCGGAACACCAGCGAGTTCGTGATCGGCGCCATCGCCGCGGCCGCGACGCCGAGGGCCGCGCGCAGCACGATCAGCTCGCCGGCGGAGCTGACGGCCAGGACCGCCAGGCTGATGGTGCCGAAGGCGGCGAGCCCGACCGAGAGGACCCGTCGGCGCCCGAGCCGGTCCGCCGCGGACCCGGCCGTCAGCAGCAGCCCGCCGAAGGTCAGCGAGTAGGCGCCGGTCACCCACTGGAGGCCCGTCGTGCCGCTGCCGAGGTCGCGACCGATGGTCGGCAGCGCGATGGTCAGCAGCGTGTTGTCGACCATCTCCACGAAGAAGGCCAGGCACAGGGCGAACAGCGGGATCCACGCCGCTCGCAGGGAGGGGTAGGTCGTGGCCGGGACGGCCGCGGTGGTCGAGCTCATGGGGGCACCTCCGAAGGAGCGAACGGCGTTCGATTGTCGAACACTGTTCGGTAATATAGAACAGCGTTCGACCGGGCGCAAGGTGTGATGGGATGGAGCCATGGCACCGCGACGCTCACCGACGGCCGGCGCCCCACCGCGGCGGCGCGCCACCCACTCGATGGAGGCCGTGCTGCGCGAGGCGGTAGCGCTGCTGGACGAGTCGGGCGAGTCGGCGCTCACCTTCCGCGCGCTGGCCGCGCGCCTCGGCGGCGGCGTCGGCAGCATCTACTGGTACGTCTCCGGCCGCGACGAGCTGCTCGACCGCGCGACCAACCACGTCCTGGCGGGCGTGGTCGCCTTCGCCGACGAGCTGCCGGAGAGCGAGGACCCGGTCGCGGACCTGCGCGCGATCGCCGTCGCGCTCTTCGACGCGGTGGCCGACCGGCCCTGGCTCGGCGCCTACCTGATGCGCGACACCGAGCTGCAACCGAACGCGCTGATGCTCCTCGAGCGCATGGGCGAGCAGGTCCTGAGGCTCGAGCTGCCGCCGCGCCAGAGCTTCGACGCCGTGTCGGCGGTCATCGGCTACGTCGTGGGCACGGCCGCCGACCTCGGCCAGCAGCCGCCGCAGGAGGTCCTCGACGGCACCGTCACTCGCGAGGCCTACCTCGAGCGGTTCGCCGACAGCTGGCGCCAGCTCGACCCTGCGGCGTACCCGTTCGTGCACTACGTCGTCGAGGAGTTCGCCGGCCACGACGACGCGGCGCAGTTCCGCGCGGGGCTCGACCTTCTCCTCGAGGGCCTGCGGCTGCAGGCGTCCGCTCAGGCAGGCACGGGCAGGCCGGCGGCCAGCTCGACCAGCGGGGCGACCAGCGCGCCGTTGACCGGGAAGACCGTGCGGCGCAAGCGGTCTGAGATCTCGACGCCCGGGGGCAGGTAGGCACCCCACCGCACGTCGCGCACGTGCGGATTGCCGGGATAGCCCGCCGGGTCGTAGCGGTAGGGACCGGTGATCCGCCCGGCGAGCGGCCGCTGGCCGTGCCGGGTGACCGTCACGACCGCGATCCCCTCCTCGGCCGTGACGAAGTCGTGGAGCTGGCGGGCGTGGAGCTCCGCCGAGACCTGCCTGACGCCGAGGTGCACCACGTCACGGATCTGCTGCAGGGACAAGCCGGTCACGTCCTGCTCCACGAGCAGCCCGACGGCAGCGACGCCGCACGAGCGCAGCGTCGTGTCGGACACCGGAAGACCACCGGCCAGCATGCGGGTCGCCTGGACCATCAGAGCCATGCCGCCAGTGCACCCCGGGGAAGGGCGGGTGTCGAGAGGGGACCGGCCGTGTTCTCCGAGGTCACACCGGTCGTCCACCTGCGCGTCGGCGGCGTGACACCGACGCCTCGAAGAGTCGGGGCACCAACCCGAACTGCCCCGAAGAGGTTCCTCGTGCCTGCACACGTCAGCCGCCGCAGTCTCCTGCAGGCCGCCGCCGTCGCCCCCGCCGCGCTCGCGCTTCCCGCGGTCGCCGGCCCGGCGCGCGCCTCGGCCGCCAGCACGGGCGCCGCCTATGGCCGCGTCGACGCCGACAGCCCGCGCTTCACCCTCGCCGTACTGCCCGACACGCAGTACCTCTTCGACCACGACGCGGCGGACCCGCGCCCGCTCGCGGAGACGTTCCACTACCTGCTGAAGCAGCGCAAGGACGACAACATCGTCTTCATGACCCACCTCGGCGACGTCACCGAGCACGGGACGCAGGACGAGATCTCACTGGCAGCCAGCACCTTCGACGCGGGCCTCGCTGACCAGATGCCCTACAGCGTCCTCGGCGGCAACCACGACGTCTCGGGTGACGACCAGCGAGGCACCACACCGTACCTCCAGGCCTTCGGCCCGAGCCGGTTCGCGGTGATGCCGACCTTCGGAGGTGCCTCACCGGACGGCTACAACAGCTACCACGTCCTCACGGCAGCCGGCCAGGAGTGGCTGGTTCTGGCGCTGGACTGGCGCACGTCGGACAAGGGCGTGGCGTGGGTGCAGGGCGTCATCGACGCGCACCACGACCTGCCTGTGATTCTGACCACGCACGACCTCGTCGCCCCGGCCGGTGACGGCGGGGCTGCGCTGTCGGACAACGGAGAGCGGCTCTGGGAGGCACTGGTGCGCAAGAACGACCAGGTGTTCCTCATGCTGAACGGGCACTACTGGCCACCGGCGCGCACGGTGCTCCACAACGACGCGGGCAACGAGGTGCACGCCCACATCACGAACTACCAGGACCGCTACTACGGCGGCGCTGGCATGGTCCGGCTCTACCACTTCGACCTCGCTCGCGGGGTCATCGACGTCGAGACCTTCTCCCCGTGGTTCCTGGACCGTGACCCGGCGAAGCGCTCGCCGCTGGCCGCCGAGACGGTCGAGCTCACCAGCGACGTCGACCGCTTCACGCTGGGCATCGACTTCGCCCAGCGGTTCAAGGGCTTTTCACCGCTCGCGCTCCCTGCTCCCCGGCCGGCGAGCGCCGTGCTCCCGCGCGGCACGCTCGCCTACTGGCGGTTCGACGCGGCCGGCTACTCGGGTGCCGGGATCGCCGGCGCGGCCGTCGCCGCCGGTACGAGGATCAAGGACCTCTCCGGCAACGGGAACGACCTGGTGTCGCGCAGCATCGGGTCCGGCGCCCCGTCGGCCCTGCCCGGCAGCATCGCCGGACACGTCAAGACCGTCACCGCCAGCGCGGAGAACGCGCCGAACGAGGTCGCCGTCAACCTGAGGGATGCCGACAGCGGCACCAAGTGGCTCGCCTTCGACACGAAGGGCTGGGTGCAGTACGCGCTCGACGCCCCGGTCGCGGTCGTCGCCTATGCGCTCACCAGTGCCAACGACGCTCCGGGGCGCGACCCGCGCGACTGGGTGCTGCAGGGCTCCAACGACGGCAGCACGTGGGTCGACCTCGACGAGCGGTCGGGCCAGCGCTTCGCCAGCCGCTTCCAGATGGCGCAGTACGCCGTCGCGAAGCCCACCGCGTACTCGTCCTACCGCCTGACCGTCACCGCCAACAACGGTGACCCGCTGCTGCAGCTGGCCGACCTCCAGCTCTCGAGCGACCTGAAGGGCCCGCTGCCCGCGGGGTCAGAGCTGCTCACCTGGTCCGACGACCACATGCCTGGGTCGCCGGCGCAGGCGAGCCTGCGCTTCAACGGCAGCGGCACCCGCGGGGCGATCCTCGAGTCGGTGCAGGGCGCCCGCATCAACAGCGAGAAGTTCCTGTCCGGCTTCACGATCGAGGCGTTCGTCAAGCTGCCCGACCCCTTCGTGGGCAGCCACGACTGGATGGGCATCCTGAGCTGGGAGGGCAACAACGGCCGCACGAGCGGTTACACCCCGGACGAACCGCCGTGCAGCCTCAACCTCTCGCCCGAGCGCTTCCTGCAGTTCGTGCTCTACCCCGAGCTCGACGTCGACAACAACCCCACGCACTGGAGCCACGCCCTGCCGACGGGCGTGTGGCAGCACGTGGCCGTCGTCAACGACGGCACGCACTCGGTGGTCTACGTCAACGGCTCGCGCATCTCGCGCAACCCGACCGCTCGGGCGCGGGGCATCGAGACGCTCGGGAAGCCGTTCGTCATCGGCGGCACGCAGAGCAACGAGCAGTTCGGGCAGGGGTTCCACGGCTGGGTCGGCGACGTACGCGTCTGCATCCGGGCGCTGCAGCCGAAGGAGTTCCTGACCCCGACCTTCCTGATCCCCGAGTTCCCGACGCCGGGCACCTCGGCGTGAGCGTGCTGCTGCCGTCAGCGCGGTGCCGAGCTGCCGGAAGGGGTAGGAGGACCGCATGTCGATGATGGAACCCCTGGTGCCCCACGCACAGCTCCCCGACGACGGCGGTCTGGCCGCGCCGGCCGACCCGTCGGGCGACCAGCCCGACCAGGCAGCCGCACCTGACCCGGGTGACACCGTCTTCCGCACGCCGACCGCGGCGGCGCACGCCGACCGCGACGAGCTGCGTGACGCGGCGGAGTCCGCTGCGCGCGAGACGGAGGCCTAGCGCCCGGGCACGAGCGACGCTGCTTCCTCGACCGCTGACTGGCGGAGCCCCTCGAGGACGACGTCGAGGGGCGCGGGGCGGGCGAGGTGGTAGCCCTGGCCGAGCGCGACGCCGAGCCGCTCGAGCTCGGCGCGCTGGGCCGCGTCCTCGATGCCCTCGACGACGAGCGGCTTGGCGAGCGCGCGCGCCAGCTCGGCGACCGACCTCACGAGCAGGCTGGCCTCCTGCTCGACCGCGATGCCCTCGATGAAGGCGCGGTCCAGCTTGATGATGTCGACAGGCAGCAGGCGCAGCGTCGCGAGCGACGAGTGCCCGGTGCCGAAGTCGTCGAGCGCGATGCGTACGCCGCGGCGCCGGAACTCCTCGAGCACCGGCACTGCCGCTGGTTCGGCGACCGCGGTCTCCGTGACCTCGAGGATGAGCTGCACGTCGTCGGTGCATCCGGACTCGACCTGGTCGAGCAGGACGCCGCGCACCAGCGAGCTGGGCGAGACGTTGACGCTGACCGAGATCTGCCGGCCGGCCAGGCGGCTCATCAGGACGGCGTCCTGGACGGCCCGGCGCTGCACCCACCGGGTGAGGTCGTCGATGGTCCCGGTCTCCTCGGCGAGGTGCACGAACTCGCCCGGGCCGAGCAGCCCGCGCTCGGGGTGCTGCCAGCGCACCAGCGCCTCGACCCCGTCGATGCGGTCGAGCGCGAGGTTGACGATCGGCTGGTAGTGCAGGACGAGCTCGTCGCGATCGATGGCCCGCCCGAGCTCGTCGGCCAGCGTGCGGCGGCTCTGGTGCGCTGCGAAGAGCTCGTCGGTGCACACGACGTGGCGCGACTTGCCGGCGGCCTTCGCCGCGTACATCGCGATGTCGGCGCGCTGCACGAGGGCGCCGTCACCGGTCGCGGTGCCTACGCTGACGGTGACCTTCGCGTGGCCCACGCCGGGCAGCGAGATCGGCGCCGCGACGACCTCCACCACGCGCTGGGCGACCGCCTCCGCCCGCTCGGCGTCGGCGCCGACCAGCAGCACGGCGAACTCGTCGCCGCCGTTGCGCGCCAGCACGTCGCCCTCGCGCACGCAGCCGCGCAGCCGGTCGGCTACCTCGCACAGCAGGGCGTCGCCCGCCTCGTGGCCGAAGTCGTCGTTGACGCCCTTGAAGCCGTCCAGGTCGCAGAAGAGCACGGCCGAGCCGGGCCCGGCGGACCGCACTGCGGCACGGAAGGCCGCCGCGTTGGCGAGCCCCGTCAGCGCGTCGGTGGCGGCCATCCGCTCGAGGCTCTCCACCAGCGCCTGCCGGCGCAGGGAGTCGTTCGTCAGCGAGGCGAGGACCTCGAGCAGCTCCCGGTCGCTCTGGGTGAAGACGCGGCTCTGCTGGTTGCGCGTGGTCGCGTGGATCCAGCGGGCGCCGTCGGGGGTGTCGACGGTGCTCGCGACGCCGTCCACCGGTTCGACCTCGCGCAGCTCCACCGGCGCGGCGAGCGCCTCACGGCCGGCCTCGACCGCCGCCTCGAGGACCGCTGCGGTCGTGGCCGCGCTGTGCTGGCGCTCTGCGGCGGTGAACAGCGCGTGCACCCGCATCCGCTCCCCGTGGGCCGTGGCGAAGGCGCGCCCGGCCAGCACCACCGTGACGAGCGGGATCCCGGCGAGCGGCAGCGTCCAGGGGTCGGTCCGCACGAGGACCGCGCCGACGTAGCCCAGGCTGCCGGCCGCCGCGACGCAGGCCATCGTGAGCGGAGCGGTGTCGTCCCAGATCGCCTCGCGCAGCGTCGCCCGGCGCAGCGAGACGATGGCGAAGACGGAGAGCAGGTAGTCGACGAGGTAGTAGCAGGCGGCCGCGACCACGGCCGTGACGGCTCCGCTGCGCCCACCCGCCAACGGCGCGGCGTCGAGGTGTGCGACCACCGCCAGGGCGGCGGCGCCCGACAGGACGGTGACGGCCGCGTTGAACAGGCGCACCCAGGAGGCCTTCGAGGTGAAGAGCTGCGCGACGCCGGCCGTGAAGGTCCAGACGACGGCAGCGTGCGGCGCGTCGCTGAAGGCCAGGAACAGCGCGATCACCGGGTCGAGGCCGACCTCGAGGCCGCCGGCGCGGCGCATCACGAGGAGCGGGAAGCGCGTGACCAGCAGCACGATGACGCCGGCCGCCCACGAGGTCAGCGGCGGCCAGCTGTCGGGCAGCTGGAAGGCGGTGACCGCTGCGGCCAGCAGGGTCAGCGCCAGGAAGTAGGTGCGCGCGGACGCGGGCACCCTGGACGACGCGCTCACTGCTAACCCCCTCCCACGGCCGGCCGGTCCGACGTCCGCACCCATCGGCCACCGGTACGCGTGGGTGAGCAGAACGCGGCGCCGCTCTCGTGTTGCGTGAACCTGCGGGGACCACGACCGTGGGAGGGCAGCGCAATCCCAGGAGGACGCAGTGGTGGCACGGGACGACGACTCCGCCGTCGAGGCGGCCGGCCGGCCTCAGGAGCGCAAGGGGCTCGGGCGCCTGGTGATGTGGTTCATGGGCCCGCCCGACCTGGGCGACCCCGACGAGGCACCACCGACGCCCTCGGGCAAGGTCGTGGACTGCCCGTCGTGCGGGCGGTCGATGGCCCTGCACACCATCGACCGCTCGCAGGGCACGTCGCTGACCGTCTGCCCGGCCCCGGCCTAGCCCGCCGTGGGGCTGCGCCGCTAGCGGCTGCCCCGGGCGGGCACCGCCGGACCGCGGTCGTGGGCCACGGCAGCCTCGCCGGCCATCGCCTGCAGCACGAGCACCGCCTCATCGGGCGGCAGCGGGCGGCTGTAGGCGAAGCCCTGCAGCTGGTCGCACCCGAGCTCTGCCAGCCGCTCTCCGGTGGCGTGGTCCTCGACGCCCTCTGCGACCACGCCGAGCCCGAGGTCGTGCGCGAGGGCGATCATGCCGCGCACGACGGCCTCGTCACCGGCGCTGCCGCTCATCCCGGAGACGAACGAGCGGTCGAGCTTGAGCCGGTCGACCGGCAGCGTGCGCAGGTGCGCCAGGCACGTGTAGCCGGCGCCGAAGTCGTCGATGCTGATCGTCACGCCGAGCTCGTGGAGCCCGACGAGGGTCCGGAACGCGCGGTCGGGGTCCTCGGCGACCGCCGACTCCGTGATCTCGATGTCGAGGGCGTGGGCGGGAAGCCCTGTCTCCGTGAGGGTCTGGGCGACCAGCTCGAGGATCGAGTCGTCCAGGAGGGAGCGGGGTGAGACGTTGACGGCCACCGCCACGTCGAGCCCGGTGCGGCGCCAGGCCACGCACTGCTCGGCCGCCCGGCGCAGGACCCACTCGGTGAGGGGACGGATGAGCGCGGTGCGCTCGGCCAAGGGGACGAACGTCAGGGGGGAGAGCAGGCCGTGCTCCGGGTGCTGCCAGCGCACGAGGGCCTCGACGCTCAGCGCGCGACCGTCGGCCGCCTGGAGCTTCGGCTGGTAGTGCAGGCGCAGCTGCTCGCCGTCGATCGCCGCGGCGAGGCCGGCGAGCAGGGACAGCTGCTGGCTGTCGTGCCGGTCGAGCGAGGCCGACCAGCGGCGCACGCCCTCGCAGCCCCGCTTGGCCTGGTACATCGCGACGTCGGCGCGGCGGAGCAGTCCGGGCAGGTCGGTGGCGTCGTCGGGCGCGCTGGCGACGCCCACGCTGACTCCGACGCGCACGGCGACGCTCGCCACGGTGAAGGGCTGCTCGACGGCGCGGCGCACGGCGGTGGCGCGCTGGAGGCCGGCGTCGACCGTCCCCGGCACCAGCACCGCGAACTCGTCGCCGCCCAGGCGTACGAGCACCTCTCCGGGCTCGGCGTCCTGCTCGAGCGCCCGGGCCACCTGGACGAGGAGGTCGTCGCCGGCCTCGTGGCCGAGGGTGTCGTTGACGTCCTTGAACCCGTCGAGGTCGAGCAGGAGCAGGCTGGCCGGGTGCGCGAGCACTGCCGGAGCGCTCTCCTGCAGCTGTACGCGGTTGCCGAGCCCGGTGAGACCGTCGGACAGCGCCTGGAGGCTGCGGCGGCGCAGTCGCCGGCGGGCGAGCAGCGCAGTCGCCGACACGAGCACGAGCAGCGCGGCGCTGGTCGCCCAGAGGACGGTGCGCGAGCGGGTGACGGCCGAGTCGTAGGGCCCCGGCGGGAAGACCACCTCGACGACGGCGTCGGGCCTGCCGTCACCGTCCAGGTCGCGCAGCTGCAGGACGTCGAGGCTGCCCTCGAGCTCGTCCTCGCCCCCCGGGGTGCGGATGACCACCTCAGGACGGCGGGACAGGTCGCGCCGCTCGTCGGCGGGCAGCAACTGCTCGTCCGGGTCGTGCGTCGCGTCGGCCCACAGCAGGCTGCCGTCGCTGCGCCACAGCTCGAGGCCGCTCAGCAGGTGCGCCGACTGCAGGCCGGCGACGACCCGCGAGAGGTGGTCGGCCGCCCCGGGCGCCAGTGCACCTCTCCCGTCGCGGACCGTGAGGCTGACCGCCTCGACGGACCTCGACAGCAGCCGTGCCGAGTGCAGGTTCTCCTCCGCAGCGCGATGCGACTGCGCTCGCTCGGCGCTCTGCATGAGGACGAGGACGGCCAGGGCGAGGAGCACGAGTGCGACGGCCAGCGCACGGCCTGACCGGGCGACGCGGCCCACGAGTGTCCTCACCACCGGGTTCTCGGTCCAGATCGCCGGGGCTGCAGGGCCGAGCACGGGTGTCCACCCGGTCGGGTGAACGGGCCGCTTGACAGGCACAGCTAATGACCGTAGCTTTTGGCTAACGCAGTAAGCCATCGCGGCAACGACCTGGAGGCAGACATGACCGAGTTCCTGACCGTCGACGGCGGCACCCTCGCCTACGAGCTCCGCGGCACCACCGGCCCGCTGCTCGTCCTGGCCCACGGCATGGGCGACAGCCGAGCGGCCTACCGTTTCGTGACCCCGGCCCTCTTCGCGGCGGGCTACCGGGTCGCCGAGCTCGACCTGCGCGGGCACGGCCAGTCGAGCGTCGGCTGGGACGGCCACTCGCGTACCGACATCGCGGGCGACCTCATCGCCCTGGTCGAGCACCTGGGCGGTCCGGCGGTCCTCGTCGGCCACTCGATCGCCGGCGGCGCCGCCACGATCGCCGCGGCGCGGGCCCCGGAGCTGGTCACGGCGGTGGTCGAGCTGGCGCCGTTCACCCGCAAGCAGTCGATGCGGCTGGGCGACCTCCGGGTCGGCTCCTACCGCCGGGGCTTGCGCCACCTGGTGGCCATGACCCTGCTGGGCAGCACCCGGCAGTGGGTGGAGTACCTCGACGTCGCCTACCCCGGCAGCAAGCCCGCCGACTACGACGAGCGCCTGCAGCAGATCACCTCGATGCTCGGAGAGCCCGGCCGCATGAAGGCGCTGCAGGCGATGGGGAGGACGACCCCCGTGGACGCAGGGAAGGAGCTCGGCAACGTACGCTGCCCCGTCCTGGTCGTGCAGGGCAGCGCCGACTGCGACTGGGCCGACCCCCGCGCCGAGGGCGAGGCCGTCGTGGCCGACCTGCCCACCGGGCTCGGCCGGCTGGTGATGGTCGAGGGGGCCGGGCACTACCCCCACGTGCAGTACCCCGCGCAGGTGACCTCGGCGGTCCTGACCTTCCTGGAGACCGCGGATGCCTAGGGCCGGCCTCGATCCCGCCGCCGTCGTCGCCGCCGGCGCCGAACTCGCCGACGAGATCGGCTTCGCCGCCCTCACCATGGGCGCCCTCGCGGAGAAGGTGGGCGTCCGTACCCCCTCCCTCTACAAGCACGTGGCGAGCCAGGACGACCTCAACCGGCGGATCGCGGCCCTCGCCATGGACGAGGCAGCAGTCGCTGTCGGCGCAGCGATCCAGGGCCGCGCGGGGCACGACGCCCTGCGGGCCGCCGCCCGCGCCCTGCGCGACTTCGTCCGCACGCACCCCGGCCGCTACGCCGCCACGCTCAGCCTCGAGCTCACCGGCCCTGACGACCCGCTCGCCGTGGCCGCTGCCCGGAGCCTCGAGCCCTTCACCGCCGTGCTGCGCGGCTACGACATCGCGCCCTCGGACACCACCCACGCCCTGCGCGCGCTGCGAAGCATCTTCCACGGCTTCGCGACCATCGAGGCCGGTGGTGGCTTCCAGTGGTCCACTGACACCGACGAGAGCTTCGAGTGGCTCGTCGACCTGGTCGACCGCGGGCTGCAGGGCAGGTCCGGGCACCGGACCCGCTGAGGCCGCCGGCTCAGACGCCGGGGACGCGCGCCAGCGCGTCGAGCGCGTGCCGCGCCTCCGCGGCCGGGACGGGGCGTGCGTACAGGTAGCCCTGGGCGTGCGGGCAGTGCAGGTCCCTCAGGGTGGACGCCTGTGCGCCGGTCTCCACGCCTTCGGCCACGACGTCGAGCCCGAGGCTGCGGGCGAGCTCGACGATCGAGGAGACGAGGACGGCGCTGGTGCCCGCGCCGTCGAGGTCGCTGACGAACGAGCGGTCGATCTTGATGACGTCGACGGGGAGCTGGCGCAGGTAGGACAGGCTCGAGTAGCCGGTGCCGAAGTCGTCGATCGCGACCCGTAGCCCGAGGCTCCGCAGCTCGGTCAGGGTGGCGGCGACCGCTCGCAGGTCGTGCACGAGCACGCCCTCGGTGATCTCGAGGGTGAGCTGGTGCGCGGGCAGACCTGCGGCAGCCAGCGCCGTCGTCACCCGGGAGACGATGTCAGCGCCGGCCAGGTCCACCGGGGAGAGGTTGACCGCCACCGACACCGAGCGACCGATCTCCTCGGACCAGCGCGCCGCCTGCGCGGTGGCGGTGTGCAGCACGTACGTGGTGAGCTCGCCGATCAGGCCGCTCTCCTCCGCGATCGGCACGAACTCCGAAGGCGGTACGAGTCCGCGCTCGGGGTGCCGCCAGCGCAACAGCGCTTCGTAGCCGCGGACGTGGCCGCGCTCGAGCTGCACCGTGGGCTGGTAGTGGACCTCGAGCTGACCGGACGCTGCAGCGAGGGCGAGGTCCTGCTGCAGCTGGGCCCGCGAGGCGAAGGCGTCGGCCATGCTGCCGGCGTAGTGCACCAGGTGGCCCTTCCCGGCCCCTTTCGCCGCGTACATCGCCAGGTCGGCACCGAGCAGCAGCGACTGGGCGGTGCGCTCGGGCGTGGCGCTGGTGTCCGCGACACCCACGCTGGCACCGAGGAACAGGCTCCGGCCGTCCACGACCACCGGCTCGCGCAAGGCGCGGAGCACCCGGGCACCCACGGTGTCGGCGGCAGCGCTCGGCCCGTCGACGAGGACGGCGAACTCGTCGCCGCCGAGGCGCGCGACGACGTCACCACCGCGTACGCAGCTGCGCAGCCGCTCCGCGACCGTCCGCAGCACCTCGTCCCCGGCCGCGTGCCCCCGGGTGTCGTTGATGGTCTTGAAGTCGTCCAGGTCGACGAAGAGCACGCTCACGGGGTGCGCGGAGCCGGTCAGCATGCGGGTGAGCGTCTCCTCGAGCAACGTGCGGTTGGCCATGCCGGTCAGCGGGTCCCTCAGTCCCTGCTGCTCGTTCAGGCGCCACGCTGCGAGGTTGGCGAGGCTGGCCGCGAGCACGAAGCCGCCGTGCACGCCGGCCCACAGCCACGGGTGCCGCCAGGCGTGCGGGTTGCTGTAGACGGCGTGCGGGTCTGCCGTGCCCATCACCCCGTGGTGAGCCACGACGATGCCGACCGCCACGAGGAAGGGGACCCAGTCCTGGTAGAGCGACACCACGCCGATCATCACGAAGAAGTGGAAGTGGGACTCGGTCAGCCCGCTGGTCAGGTGCACCAGGGTCGCCGAGGCGAGCATCAGGCTCGTCGTCGCGGCCGCCGACCGGCCCTTGCGACCCCAGGACGCGTACCGGGCGAGCACCGCCGGGACCGCGACGAGGACCGCGTCCGCCACCGCGTGCACCCCGCCGTGGCCTGCGGCGGTCGCGACACCTGCCAGGGCGACGGCCTGTGCCAGCGCGATGCGCACGATCAGCCGGTGACGGCGCTGCCACACCTCCTCGGGGAGCAGACGACCCTCGGGCAGCACTCGCAGGACGTGCTCGACCCACCTCTGGCGCAGCAGCATGCCGGCCCCATCGGCCGGACCGGCGCCGTCTTGAACCGTCAGCCAGACGTCCTCGACCGGTGTGCTCGGACGGCCGGCGCTAGGCGTCGCGCTCCAGCCGCAGGACGCTCCAGGAGACCGGCGGCAGCGGTACGCAGAGGTCGTCCCCGTCGCGCCGGCTGCCCTCGCCCGTGCCCAGGGCGCTGCGCGGAGCGACGCGCTCGGGGGTCGCGCGGGTGTTGCTGTCGTCCAGGCCGGAGCCGCCGAGCAGCAGGTGGTGGGTGACGGCGAGCGGCCCGAAGGCGCGCAGGTCCATGCGGAGGTCCACGACCTGCTCCTGGTGGCGGTTGAGCGCGAAGACGGTCAGCCCGTCACGGGCGGCGTCGTGCACGACGACCACGTCGGCCGCCGGCACGTCACCGAGCTCCCTCGTCGGGACCGTCGCGACCTGGGGACGGGTCTCGAGCACGGTGCCCTGCGCCCAGCGGGCAGTGAGCGCGAACGGGAAGAAGGTGGTCTGCCGCCACGCAGGCGTGTCCGGCTCGGCGCGGATCGGCGCGATGACGTTGACCAGCTGGGCGAGCGCGGCGACCCCGACGCGGTCGGCGTGCCGCAGCAGGCTCATGAGCAGACTGCCGACGACCACGGCGTCCTCGACGTCGTAGTCCTCCTCGATGAGGCGGGGACCCGGCACCCACTCCTCGGTCGTGCCGGGGGTGCGACCGTCGTACCAGACGTTCCACTCGTCGAAGCTGACCTTGAGCCGGCGGCGCGAACGCTTCTTGGCACCGATGTGGTCGGCGGTCGCGATCACTCCGTCGATGAACTCGTCCATCGCGCAGGCGGAGGCCAGCCAGCCTCCGCGGTCCGCCGGGTCGTTCTTGAAGTAGGCGTGCAGGGAGATGTAGTCGACCACGTCGTAGGTGTGCTCGAGGACGGTCGCCTCCCACTGGCCGAACGTCGGCATGTGGGGGGTGGAGCTGCCGCAGGCGACGAGCTCGATGGTCGGGTCGATCGCACGCATCGCCTTGCCGGTCTGCGCGGCCAGCCGGCCGTAGTCGTCGGCGGACTTGTAGCCGATCTGCCAGGGTCCGTCCATCTCGTTGCCGAGGCACCACAGCCGGATGTCGAAGGGCTCGGGGGAGCCGTTGCGGGCCCGCAGGTCGGACCAGGCCGTGCCACGGGGGTGGTTCGCGTACTCCAGCAGGTTGCACGCGTCCTCGATGCCACGGGTGCCGAGGTTGACGGCCATCATCGGCTCGACGTCGGCCTGCCGCGCCCAGGACACGAACTCGTGGAGCCCGAAGGCGTTCGGCTCGGTGCTGTGCCAGGCGAGGTTGAGCCGCTCGGGCCGCTGGTCCACGGGACCGACGCCGTCCTCCCAGCGGTAGCCCGAGACGAAGTTGCCGCCCGGGTAGCGCACCAGCGTGACGCCGAGGTCGCGGGTCAGCTTGAGCACGTCGGCGCGGTAGCCGTCGGTGTCGGCCTCCTGGTGGGCGGGGTCGTAGATGCCGCCGTAGACGCAGCGGCCCATGTGCTCGACGAAGGAGCCGAACAGACGGCGGGGGACCTCGCCCACCGCGAAGGCGGGGTCGACGGTGACGCGGCAGGGGATCACGGGTGCTCCGGTTGCAGGACGGTCGGGCGGGCGGGTATTGCAGGCGAGCTCACTTGATGCCCGACGCTGCGACGCCCTGGACGAAGAACCGCTGGGCCAGCAGGAAGGCGATGGCGAGCGGGCTGAGAGAGATCGCGGCACCGGCCATCAGCGCTGCGTGGTCGACGCCGTCCTGGCTGGAGAACAGCGTGAGCGCGGAGGGCAGCGTGCGCTTGGAGATGTCGCTGGTGACGACCAGCGGCCACAGGAAGTCGTTCCAGAGCGCCGCGAACTGGATGACGAACAGGGACGCGAGCGCCGGCTTCGACAGGGGCAGGACGATCCGCCAGTAGATCGTCCAGGCGCCGGCACCATCGATCCGAGCCGCCTCGTCGAGCTCGCGTGGCAGCTGCATGAAGAACTGCCGCAGCATGAAGATGCCGAGGGCGCTCGTGGCCCGCGGGACGATCAGGCCCTGCTCGGTGTTGAGCCACCCGAGGTGGAACAGGGTGAGGAAGACCGGGATGATCGTGACCTGGAACGGCACCATGAGGGTGGCGAGGATCAGCACGAACAGAGCGTTCCGCCCGCGGAACTCCAGGCGTGCCAGCGCGTAGGCCGTCAGCGAGTCGAAGAACAGCAGCAGCAGCGTCGCGCCGCCGGCGAAGACGAACGTGTTGAGCACCAGCCGGCCGAACGGCAGCTGGTCGTAGACCGCGCGGAACCCGTCGAGCGACCAGGCGGTCGGCACGATCGACGCCGGGTGGGCGTAGAGGTCGGCCGACGTGCGGAACGCCACGCCGAGCATCCAGAGGAACGGCAGGAGGGTCGCCACCGCCGCCACGACGAGGACGACGGCAGCGGCCGCCGAGGCGACGCGGGAGGCGAGACGTACGCCGTGGTGCCTGCGCGGCCCGTCGACCGTGCGCCCCGCCTCCGGCCGGGTCGCGGGGCGGGCGAGGTCAGTCGACATCGCTGTACCTCAGGATGCGCAGCTGGAGCAGGGCCACCGCGAAGATCACGAGGGTGAGCACCCAGGCGACCGCACTGGCGTAGCCGAGGGAGAAGTCCACGAAGCCCCGCTGGTAGAGGTACTGCACGACGGACTCCGTGTGGAAGACGGGCCCGCCGCCGGTCATGACGTAGGACAGGTCGAAGAGCTGCAGGCCGGTGATCGTGGCGATCACCGTCACGAACAGAGTGGCTTGCCGCATCCCCGGCAGGGTCACGTGGCGGAACTGCGCCGCCCGTCCCGCACCGTCGAGGCGGGCAGCTTCGTAGAGGTGCTCGGGGATCGCCTGGATGGCCGCGAGCAGCACGATCATCGTGAACCCGAAGCCCTTCCAGATGCCGACGACGACGAGGGTGGGCAGCGCGAGGGAGGTGGACTGCAGCCACTGCGGGTGGCCGAGCCCCACGTGGCCCAGCCAGGCGTCGACGAGGCCGACCTGCGGGTCGAGCAGGAACCGCCACACGATGCCGACCACCGCCATGGAGGCGATGAACGGGAAGAAGAACGCCGTACGCAGCAGCGAGGTGAACCACGTCGTGCGGCGCAACGCCTCCGCCAGGGCCAGGCCGAGCGCGACCTGGCCCACGGCGGTGCCCGCGGTGAAGAGCAGCGTGACCTTGAGCGCGTTCCAGAACCTGCTGTCGTGCAGCAGGTCCGAGTAGTTGCCCAGGCCGCGCATCTTGTGACTGGCCTCGCCGACGGACCAGTCGTGCAGGCTCATCCACGCCGACTGGACGATGGGCTCGAGGATGAAGACGGCGATGAGGACCACGCTGGGCGCGACGAACGCGTAGGCGGGGTTCCACCGCCGGCCTCGCCGGGCCCGTGTGCCCGGTGGCGCTGGCAGGGTGGTCATGTCGCTCCCTCTGGACGAGCCTCGGTAGGTCAGGCCTGGCAGCCGGTGATGGCGTTGATCTGCTTCGCCGCGTCGGCGGTCGCCTTGGCGACGTCGGTGCCACGAGTGATCTTGCCGATCATGGGCACGTAGACGTCGTTGTCGACCTTGGTGCCCGTGGCGAGCCCCGCGAGGTAGAGCTTGGCGCTGGGGAGGGCGTCGGCGAAGGTCTTGGCGTCACCTGTGACGGCGGACGCGAGGTCGGTGCGGACGGGCGGGAAGCCGCTGGCCTTGGAGAAGTCGGTCTGCGCGGTCTTGCCGGTCCAGTAGGCCAGGAACTGCTCGGCCTCGGCCTTGTGCTTGCTGGACTTCGCGACCATCAGCGGGACCGTGGAGCCGAGCGTGACGGCCCCGGCGCTGCCGGTCGGGACCTGCGCGATGCCGAGGTCGATGCCGGCGCTGCGGAAGCCGGCCGCGGCCCACGGGCCGTTGATCTCGAAGGCCGCCTTCTTGGAGGAGAAGAGCGTGTCGGCGTCGGCGCCCGTCTGACCCACGGGGCTGACGTGGTCCTTGCGTACCAGGTCGGCCCACTGGGTGAGGGCGGCGACGCTCGCCGCGCTGTCGACCGTGGCGCAGCCCTTGGAGTCGACCACGTCGCCGCCGTTCATCCACTGCAGGATCGGCCACATCTGGATGGTGGCGTGGTCGGCGAGGCTGATGCCGTACTGCGTCGGCGTCGTGGAGCCGGCAGGGAGGGTGGTCTTCATGATGTCGGCGATGAAGTCCGCCTGCGTGGCCGGGGGCGCGGTGATCCCGGCCTTCTGCAGCAGGTCCTTGTTGTAGTAGAGCACCAGCGTGGCGAGATTGGCCGGCGCGGCGTAGAGCTTGCCGTCGACGGTGAAGGCCTTGGTGACCGCCTCCGGGAAGGCGCTCGAGTCGATCTTGCCGTCGCCCGTGCCGACGGCACTGTCGAGCGGCTCGACCGAGTTCGTCTTGATGTACTGGAACACTGCCGCCGGGTCCGAGCTCGGGGTCGCCAGGTCAGGCCCCTGGCCCGTCGCCCAGGACTGCGGCAGCTTCTGGCCGATGGCGGCCCACGGCTGGGCGTCCATGGTGACCTGGATGTTCGGGTGGGAGTCGTTCCAGCTCTTCACCAGCGCTTCGTAGGAAGGCCGGTCGGGCCCGGTGAAGCCCGTGAGCAGCTGGAGCTTGACGACACCGCCCGAGCTGCTGCTGGCGGACGACGTCGAGCTCCCACCGCCGCACGCGGCGAGGGTGCAGAGAGCAGCGACGGCGGCGGCGAACCGCAGCGTACGAGGGAGCGGGACTGGCATGAGGTGTCCTCCTTGACGGACCTGGGACGGAGCAGGCAGGGCGACGCGGCCGCGGGACCGCGGCGCGGGTGGTCGAGCTCTGGCGCTCTCGAGCGTCAGTGGTGCTAGGTGGCTTGTCAGAGCCTCTGGAGGTCAGCAGCCGCAGGACTGCCTGGTGGTGAGATGGACCGGCAGGGTCTCGTGCCGGGGCTCGGGCACAGAACCGTCGATGAGCTGGAGCAGGCGACGCGCCGCGCGGCGCCCGACCTCGGCGGCCGGCACGGTGACGGTCGTCAGGGCCGGGGTCGTCAGGCGGGAGACGCCGAAGTCGTCGTAGCCCACCAGTCGCACGTTCCCGGGGGCGTCGAGCCCCCGTGAGCGCAGCTCGCACAGTGCGCCGAAGGCCATCTCGTCGTTGGCGGCGAAGATCGCGTCGAGGTCGGGGAACTGGTCGAGCAGGCGAGCGGCGGCCGCGCGACCGGACTCCTCGCCGAAGTCACCGTGCACCACGGGCGGCTTCGCGGTGACGCCGTGGGCGACGTGCGCCGAGCGGAACCCGGCGATGCGGTCAGTCGTCGTCTGGTGGTTGCGCGGACCTGCGATGTGCGCGACCCGCTTCGACCCGTGCGAGAGGAGGTGCTCGGTCGCCGTCCGCGCGCCCTCGACGTCGGCGAGTCCTACGGTGACGGCGTCGTCGATGCGCGGGAACCGCCCGATGAGCACGACGGGCACGCCGGAGTCCAGCAACCGCAGCACGTTCGCGTCGTTCGCCGCGGCCGATGCGACGATGGCACCGTCGGCTGCCCGTGACCGGAGCACGCGCTCGTAGGCGGCCACCCCGTGCCGCTCGTCGGGGTTGGTCGAGATGAGCAGGGTGCCGTCGACCTCGTTGACCACCTCGTTCACGCCGTCGAGCAGGTGCATGAAGTACGGGTGGCCGAACACGTGCTGGCCCGTCGCGGGCACGACCAGGGCGAGCGTGCCGGAGCGCTGCCCGCGCAGGGCTCGGGCGGCGGAGTTCGTGACGTAGCCGAGCTCCTGCGCGACGGCGCGGATCTCCTCCTTCGTGCCCGCGCCGATGCGTTCGTGGTCGGCCAGGGCCATGGAGACCGCGCTCACCGAGACGCCGGCGCGCTCGGCGATGTCGCGCAGCGTCACGCGGCGCGGCTGCGACCCCTGCGGCATGTCGACCTCTTCTCCGCTGTAACGATTGAGCACGACTGTGGCCGCGATCCGCGGGGGCGTCAAGTGGCGTTATGAGTTCGTTATCCGGCGTGGTCGCCTTGGTGGGTCCTCGATCGAGGGCTCTGTGCGGATGTCCCTCGTGTCAGGTGCTTCAACGTTTGAGCGTGCGCCTGTTGGCTCGCGGTCAGCGGAGGTACCTCGGGGCGATGCTCCGGAGAGCGTCCACCAGCGGACTCGGGTCGCCGGCGCGCGTGACCAGCACGACGTGGCTGGGCTCTGCACCCTGGAGGGGGACGGTGCGGAGGTCGGGGCGCAGCCTGCCGAGGTGCTCGCCGCTCGGGATGATCGTGACGGCCTGACCGGAGGCGACTAGCTCGACCTTGTCCTCCACCTGCTCGATCAACGGCCCGTCGGGTGCGGGCCGGCCGTCGGGGCGCGGATCGACGCGCCAGAAGGCGTTCCACTCGGCGTCGTGCACCCGAGGCATCGGCTCGTCGGCGATGTCGTCGAAGGTGACGAACTGCCGGCCCGCCAGGCGGTGGTCGACCGGGACCATCAGCACTCGCGGTTCGGCGTGGAGCACGGTCACCAGGAGCCCGTCGCTGGTCTCCTGCTCGTGCGGCGTCGGACCCGTCAGCGGGAGCCGTGTCACGACGGCGTCGACCCGGTGGTCGACCAGCGCTGCGCGCGGCTGGTCCCACGGCAGGTGCACCACCTGCACGTCGGCGTCGGGGTGGCACTGGCGCAGGTGGCGGACGGCTGGCGTGACGATCAGGTTCGTGGTGACGCCGATGGTGGTCCGAGCGGGCTGCGTCGCTGCCCTCGCCTGCGCTACGGCGTGCCGGGCGCGCTGCAGGAGTGCGGACGCCAGCGGCAGGAACGCCGAACCGGCCTCGGTGAGCTCGGCCCCGCGCGAGCTGCGCTCGACCAGGCGGACGCCGACCTGGTGCTCCAACCGCCGGATCTGCCGGCTCAGGGACGGCTGGGTGGTGTGGACCGCGTCAGCGGCCCGCCCGAAGTGGCGGTGACGTGCGAGCGCCATGAACGACTCGACGAGCCGCAGGTCCAGCTGCGTGGAGTTGGCCGCCTGCTCAGTCACCCGCTCAGCGTAGACGTGACCTGCAGCGATGCGTCGCACGCATTGCCCAGTGCGAACCTTTCATTGGACGGCTGCTCGCGCACGGCAGCACGCTTCACCCATGCCCACACCGACAGCCCTCATCACCGGCGGCACCACCGGGATCGGCCGGGCCACCGCCGAGCTGCTTCACGGGCGCGGTCACCGCGTCATCGTCACCGGGCGGGATCCTTCGTCCGTCGCAACCGCACGATCGTCGCTGCCAGAGGGCATCGAGGTCGTGCGCTCTGACGCCGCCTCTATGCCCTGCCTGGAGTCCTTGGTCGAGCTGGTGCAGCAGCGGCTGGGGACCCTTGACGTGCTCTTCCTGAACGCCGGCATCACACGTCCCGGACCGACCGAGAGCTTCGACGAGGCGGTCTACGACGAGCTGTTCGCCGTCAACACCAAGAGCGCGTTCTTCACCCTGGCAAGGACGTTGCCGCTGCTGCGCGACGGTGCCTCGGTCATCGTGACGGTCGGCCTGGGAGCGGCACGAGGTGTCGTGGGTGGCGCCGCGACGGCTGGGAGCCGAGGCGCCCTGCTGGCCATGGTGCCCTCACTCGCCCTGGAGCTGGCGCCCCGGCGCATCCGGGTCAACGCCGTCAGTCCCGGCGCCGTCCGCACCGGGATATGGGCGAAGTCAGGACTCGCGCCGGACGCCCTCGAGGCCGCCCTCGCCAGCTACGCAGCGAACATCCCCTTCGGACGGCTTGCCAGCGCCCGCGACGTCGCTGAGGTCGTGGCCTTCCTCGCCTCCGATGCAGCCGGCTACATCACCGGCGAGAACATCACCGTCAGCGGAGGATCAGGCCTGCGACCCTGACGACGCTGGAGAGCCCTGTCCTCGTGGTCTGCAGGCCGACCCGGGCGAGCCGCAGCCCGTTGGTAGCCAGCGCCATGAGCCCGAAGAGCAGGTAGCCGACGGAGAGCGTGCCGGCCGGCAGGACGCCTCCGAGGCCGGCGCCGCCGGCGAGGTAGACAGCGCCTTCGAGGGTGCCGACGGCGAGCGCAGTGGCGCTCAGGCCGGTGGTCGTCGGGGCCCGGAAGGCGGCCTTGACGGCCAGGGCGGTGCAGGCGAGGGTGATGGCGCCGATGGCTCCTCCGGTGACCATGGCCGCGTGGTGGACGGCAGCTCCGGCCGCCCACGCGGCGGCGACGGTGGCGCCGGAGGCCGCCGCGGCGCTGAGCGTGGGCTTGAGGCACCGCGGGTCGATGCGGTGCACCTCGCGCCAGAGGGCCAGGTGGAGCACGAACCAGACGCTGCTGGCCGCTGCTGCCGGAGTCGCGTGGGTAGTGGCGGCGAGCACGATCCAGCCGGGTCCCGAGCCGGCGAGCAGGCCGATGGTCGTGTCGCTGATGCCCTGGCGGCAGCGCGTTCGCCGAGGCCGCATCCACGCGGGGATGGAGCGGGTGAGCTCCAGGGTCACGAGCAGGGCCCCCGCCGAGACGCTCGCAGTGGCCGCAGCTGCCGCGGCATGGGTGGTGGCGCCCACGAGCAGGGCGGTGCAGAGGGTGGCGCACATGACCGTGCAGAGACTGGCCGAGCACAGGCCGGCGGCTCGGGGTGTCGCGATGACCGCGGTACCGCTCATGCGGGGTTGTATCGGCACCTGCGCCCGGAGCCTGAGCCCGGAGCCGGGGCGTTCGAGCAGATGGCGCAACCGCGCGTAGGGCCGACGAGGGGACTTGAACCCCTAACCGCCCGATTACAAGGCAGAGTGACGTCGGTACGGCTGATGACGACTGACGCCCACACGTCCCTGACCTGCGGTGATGTGCAGACGCCCTGTCAGTCGAGTGCCGCCTGTAGCGGTACTTGCGTGCAGGTCCGCGGCGGTTGCTAGCGCGCTGCTAGCGCACCGCTCCGCATGCCGGACGGCCCGTCTCACCTCGACGGGGCCGCCGCGGCGCTTCCTCCTGCCCTGCTGAGGAGCCCGTTCCATGGCCGCATCCGTGCATCACTGCGAGGCCTCGTCCTGTCCTGAGGCGGCCGCCGTGCTGCTGTCCAACCGCTACGGCGCGCACGTCTACCTGTGCCGCTGGCACTGGCAAGGCATTCGTGGGCGCACCGCCCCCGGCCTGCACGTCGCGCACCTCGAGGTGCCGACACCGGCCGCGTCATGAGTGCCGCCAAGCTTGCTGACGGGGTCGGTGACGATGGCAGCCTGGTCGTCGAGGAGCAGCGGTTCGCGATCGTGCCGGAGTGGGTGATCGACGGCGAGCTTTCCGATGCCGCGTTCCGGCTCTACGTGCTGCTGCTCCGCTACGGCGGCAGCTCCGGCTGCCGCATGCCCTCCCGGCGGCTGCTCGCCGCTCGGCTGCATCGCTCGGTCGACTCGGTCGACCGGGCGATGCGCGAACTGGAGAGCGCCCTCGTGGTCCGGGTCGAGCGCCGGCACGACGGGCGGCAGAACCTGACCAACCGCTACCACCTCCGCACCAGCAACCCAGGGCTCGCTGCGCCGGAAAGGGGCAGGTCAGGAGGTGGCCGCAGTTCTGCGGCTACCCCGTCACGGCTGCCGCAGGGTGGCCGCACCGGTGCGGCTACCCCGTCACGGCTGCCGCAGGGTGGCCGCACCGTCACGGCTACCCCTGGCCGCAGATCCGCGGCGAGGGTGGCCGCAGATGTGCCGCCCAACCCAGAGACCTCTACCGAGACACCCCCCTCCACCCCCACGACACCGCACCGGTCGCCCGGCGCGGCGCTGCTCATCGCGTGCGGCATCAGCGACCTGGCGGCGCTCGCCGCCGAGTGCGCCGGCGCCCGCCGGGCGGCCGGCTGCTCGACGTCCCGCTGGACCGCAGCGGGGCTGCTGCCCGCGATCCAACTCGCGGTCGTGCACCGCGGGCACCCCGCCGACCGGGTCGTCCCGGCACTGCTCGCCGTCGCCGCCGATCCCGCCACCCGCTCACCGATGCGCCTCGCCGAAGCCGGCCCCTGGTGGACAGCGCCGCCGACTACAGCCGCCCCGCCCGAGGGCGACGAGACCGCGCTCGGGGAGCTCGAGGCGCGCCTGGACGACACGGACGGTCTGCGGGTGCGGCTCCAGGTGGAGGCGCGGGCTCAGCTGCGCGCCGAAGGGCTCGCGCTCACTCGGGCCACGGTGATCCGCCGCGCCTGTCAGCTGCTCGACCAGCGCACGCCACTTGTCGACGTCCACGCACCGGACGCCGGCGCGCCGGCTCTGCGGGCACTGTGAGCTCCCGGCTCGTCAGTGCTGTCGCGGCGGCGCTCGTCACGGTGCTCGCGCTGCTGACCGTCGTCGTGGTCACCTCGGTCGACGCCGCGGCGGTCGCCTGCCTCCCTCCTGGCGTCGCCGTGATCGGCACCGTCCCACCCGATCTGCAGCTGGACTCCGCTCAGGCGGCGGACGCCACCGCCGTCGTCCGGGCGGTCGTCTCCAGGCGCCTGCCCAGCCGCGCCGCGGTTGTCGCCCTCGCCGCTGCGCTGCAAGAGTCCGGCCTGCGCAACCTCGCCTCCCAGGCGGTGCCCGAATCGCTCACCTACCCGCATGACGCCGTCGCGGCCGGCGACGCCGACTCGGTCGGGTTGTTTCAGCAGCGCGCCGGCTGGGGCACCGTCGCACAACGCATGGACGTCGGGTACGCGGCCGGCGCCTTCCTCGACCGGCTCGCTCGGGTCGACGGCTGGCCCGCGCTGCCCGTCACGGACGCTGCGCAGGCCGTTCAGGTCAGCGCCACGCCCGACGCCTACGCGCGCTGGCAGACCGAAGCGACCCGCATCGTCAACGGCCTGCTCGGTCGCCCCGACCAGCCGGGCGACGGACAGGCGGGTGTCGCCGACGCGCCAGGTTTGCTGGCCGAAGGAGAGGGGCTCCTCCTCCAGCTCGCCGACCACCTCCCCGCCACCTATCTGGGCGGTGCGGTCGTGACGACCGCAGCACGCGGGCGCACGACCCCTAGTGGCATCGCCGACCTGCAATCGCGATCCGTCGACCTGCCCGGCAGCCTGCTCGTCACGCTCGGTGGCAGCGACGCCCCCACCAGCGCGGCGGCTGCTACCGCCGAGGTCAACGCTGTGCTTTCGCTGGCCGGCGACAGACGCAGCACCTACTGGCTCACCACCCCGACCAACCGGGAACTCACCGCCGCCCTGCGTGCGGCCGCCGCAGCGCATGCGCAGCTGCAGCTGGTGGACGTCGCCACCGCCGTCCAAGCCCGCCCCGATTGGATGGCAGCCGGCCGCTACACCGCTGCCGGCCTGACAGGCATCAGCACCATGGTGCTCACAGCCCTTGGCGCTGATATCGCCGGCGATCCCACCCGCACGGCAGACCTCGGCGGTGATGGCTGCTCCGACGGGCTCGGCGGCTACAGCACCGTTCCCGTCGCCGACTGCACCTTCACACTCGCTCACCCGCCGCCCCGCAGCTGCGCCGACGCCATCCGTTGGGCCCTTGCCCAAGAGGACGGCCCGGCGCAGTGGCACCGCCGCTGCCTCAACTTCGTCGCCCGCGCCTACGGCCTCGCGCACTCCGGCGTCGGCGCGCCCTACACCGCCCGCCAGTTCTGGCTTGAGTCGCACAGCCAGCACCCCGGCGACCTGAACCCACCCGCCGGCGCGCTCGTGTTCTGGGACGGCGGCTTGGCCGGCCACGTCGCTCTCTCCGCCGGCGATCGCCAGGTCATCTCGACCGACATCGGCGGCGCCGGCACAGTCAGCGAAGTGCCGCTCGACCAGATCACCAGCGCCTGGCACGATCCCTACCTTGGCTGGACGGACCCTGAGTTCGCCGTCTCAGCTTGAGGTGCACGAGACCCCGCCAGCGGGCTTTGCGCATCCGGACATGCCGGCGGTCTCAGGGGGTCAGCGCAACACTCGTTGGATCCGCCAGGGCTGGAGGGTGTCGTGCCGCATGGTGACTACGAGAAGCGGACACCGGAGACGATCGACGCGCTGTGGGCGGCGTCTGCGATCCGGGATGGCTGCCAAGCCGGCAGCTCGTTCGCTCGGACTGTGCCCGGGCACGGTGCGGGCCTATTTGATTCGTTGTGGCGGCGTCCGGCCGGAGCCGCGGCAACGCGCCCGAGACCGATTAGAGCTCCAGGAAAGGGAGGATATTTCCCGCGTGCTGGCGGCCGGGAAATCGCTGCGCCGGATTGCCGGTGAGTTGGGGCGGGCTCCCTCGACGGTGAGTCGTGAGGTCGCTCGTCACGGCGGGCGCGGCCGCTACCGGGCCGCCCGCGCGGATCAGGACGCTTGGGCCCGGGCCGCGAGGCCGAAACGCTGCAAGCTCGTGGCCAACGTCGAGCTGCGGCGGGTGGTGCAGGACAGACTGGGGCACCGGTGGTCGCCTCAGCAGATCGCCGGCTGGCTGCGGCTCGAGTACCCGGGAGATCCGACTATGCACTGCCAGGGATCCCACGACCAGGATGGCGATGACTGCCCAGTACCGCTCGTCGGGTCGCGGGTCCCCTCGGTCGGTTCAGGTGCTGGTCGGGGGTGGAGGTCCACCGGGAGGCGGGATGAGCGCGGACTACGCGGAGCTGCTGGTGGAGAGCCGGGCGCAGTGGCCGGAGTGGCTGACCCGGCACGGGGCGCAGACGCCGGGCGTGTGGGTGGTGACGTGGAAGAAGGGCTCGGGCGGGCCGCACGTGCCCTACGCCGAGGTCGTCGAGGAAGCACTCGCCGCCGGCTGGGTGGACTCCCGGCCGCGGGCGGTCGACGAACGCCGCTCCGCGCTGCTCGTCACTGCGCGCAAGCCGGCCAGCAGGTGGTCGCGGGCGAACAAGGAGCGGGTCGAGCGACTGACGGCGACGGGCCTAATGCAGCCTGCCGGGCTGGCGGCTGTCGCCGCGGCCCAGGCGTCGGGAACGTGGTCAGCGCTGGACGAGGTCGAGGACCTGGTCGAGCCCGAGGACCTGGCTGCTGCTCTCAACGCCGCGCCGGGGGCCCGGGAGCACTGGGACCGCTTCCCCCGCTCGGCACGGCGCGCGATCCTGGAGTGGGTCCTCAGCACCAAACGGCCGGAGACCCGCCAGGCGCCGATCGCCCGCACCCCCGAGGACGCGGCCGAAGGCCGCCGCGCGAAGCAGTGGCGCCAACCCTAGACCGCCAGCCCTAGACCGCCAGCCCTGGACTGCCAGCCCTGGACCGCCGGTCCGAGCACCCGTCGCGTAGCCCTGTTGGCGAGGGCGCCGTGGGTCTGTCCACGCGCCGCGCTCCGCGCTATCGTCAAGCTGTTGATCACGGACGAAGCGTGGCACCTGCCGCGCCTTGTCTCCACTGATCGGCCGGCTTCGCGGCTTGTGCAGATTCCCCGCAGAGGACTGGTGAAGACCATGCCTAACGAAGCTCAACACTATGACCGGATCGGCATCGAGTCAGCGGCTGGCGACCTGCATGCGCGCTTCTTCGAGGCTCTCGTCGACTACCGACGCCTTCCCCGTCAGGGACGGATCGAGCGGGCGCACGGGGTCATCGACCAGTTGCGGGAGGTGCGGGTGGACGACGCCAGCGACTCACCGCTGATCTCAGAACCGGAGGTCGCCATGTTGCACCAGGTCTATGACCATGTCGGCAACGTCGAGGCAACAGATCCCCAGATCGCGGAGTCTGTTCGCTCGTTGGCACAGTCGGCTCTGGACACGGGCGTGAGCCCGGTCGTTGAGGTCATCCTGCGCATCGCAATGGACAGCACGGCCCGCGAGTCGCGACTGGCAGAGCAACAGGGTCGGGCGGACGAGACGGGCGACGGCCCCATCGCCCACGCCGACGTAGAAACCGCCATCGTGGGCGCCATCCTCGGCACAGAGTTTGCGGTGCCGGCAGCGCCGAAGACAGCCGGACTCTCGCTCGTCGGTGGCGCCGTCTGGGGCGGGTTGATCGGGGGCGTGGCCGGCTCGGTCGCCCAAGCAATCTGAGAGATGGGCCACCCGCGAAGACGAGGCTGCAATGGTCAACTACGACGAGCAGAAGAGCCGCCAGTTCGAGCAAGCGACACGCACGTTGGCGGCCGTCTTCGGTGTCGCGCTGGAGGCACCCGAAGACCACCCCTTCATGCAAGGCGGCTATATGCCGCTGAACCCCTGCGTGTGCGTCATTGAACCATGCGACTGCGACGGGTACGAGCACGGAAACACGGTGATGTGGCTCCCGAGAGTCGGCATCGTCGAAGAACGCGCCACCGGTCGACGCACGGCCGCCGGGGAGGCGGTCGTCGAATACCGCCTCGTCAAAGACACGTCCGTGCTGTTGGAGACGCTGCGGTCGGTCAGTGCGGGCGAAGCGATGGCGGCGCTCGGCCTCGCCGCGGCGGACGAGCCCTCGTCAGCCCCGGAGCGACCGACGGGAGGCGGGCCGTGAACGAGTCGCCATCACCACCGGGAACCCAACAGGGCGCCCTTTTGGAACCTGTCGGGGTTCAGCGCGGGAAGCGCCGGAGTATGTCGGATTCCAACTCAGCCGCCGTCATGTTCGCCCTCGGCTTGGCTAAGCGCTCGACCAGTCGACCGGCCGCAACCAGCCCGCCTCTGCACCTTGCTGCCGGCGACGATCAGGAGATCTTCCGAGCTCCCTTTGATTTCGAGCAGTCTGGGCCGACCATCTCACCTTGGGCCAGCGCCAGGGCCGACCGTCATAGCGGCCAGCTCGTCGTGAGCGCCCTGACGATCTTCTCTATCCCTGACGTGTCGGCGTACGCGAGCGCCTCGGCGGCTCTGGGCGTCGCTCTCGCGCCAACTGGGCATGGTCTCGTCACCGTGTCCTGCTCGGCCACCTATGAGGGCGGTCACCAGACCGGGGGCACTTCGAGTGGATACGGCAACTGTGCGCTGACGCTCACGGCGCTGGAGGGCAGCGGAGCATCGGTCGTTGGCCATGCCGAAGAATCCCTCTGGTCGGACGACGGCACAGGAAGCACCGAGCAGGGGTCTGCGAACGATCTAATGGTCAGCTTCGCTGCCCGAGCGCAGCACGAGTACCACATCTTCCTCCGCGCGTCAGTCTCCGCGAGTCCGAGCGTCATCGTCTCGACCACCGGTCCCGGAGATCCGTCTGCACTGGCAACATTCGGTGCCGCCTCGGGAAACCTTCGTGTGACCGTCGAGTGTTTCAGGGTGAGGTTCTCCCGCGTTTGACTCCGTGCCCGCCTCAGGATTCCCCTGACCATGAAGCCGCGGTCGCGAAGCTGTGCGTGAGGCCGCCGGGGACGTCGGGGGCCCCACCGGTGGGCGGTCGCCGCACCTCGTCGCCGAGGGCCAGATCGGTGCCGTGGGTGCTTCCCATCTGCCAGTGGCTGGCGCCATCGCCCGTGCGCCCGGGGCGGGTCAACGTGCTTGGCGTGGGATGCTCAGCGGCGCCCGCAGGCACATCGCCTCAGCCGATGTTGGCGCGTCACCCCCGGCCACCCGACGCCCGGAGTGCACGTACCGCGCGCGCAGGCTGAACCGGTGCCGCCAGCGCGCCATCGGCCGCACTAGGGTCGGCCTGCTGCCGTTCCCGTACGGGGACTGACCGCGCACGGGTGGTGCGCGGACGGCGCGCTGCTACCGCTCGAAGGCGGTCGCCATGTTGACCTGTCGATGCAGCACGTCGGCGATGCGGGCCTGCACACCATCGAGCTCGCCGATGGTCTGGCTGGTGGCGTGGATGCCCGAGGCGACGGCAGTGCTGCTGGTCTGGATCGCCGCGACCTGGTTCGCCACCTGGCGGGTGGCTTCCGCTGTCTCGCTCGCCAGCTCCTTGACCTCGTTGGCGACGACCGCGAACCCCTTGCCGACCTCACCCGCCCGAGCAGCCTCGATGGTCGCGTTCAGGGCGAGGAGGTTGGTCTGCTCCGCGATGCCGCGAATGATCTTGATGACGCCCGCGATCGCGTCGGACGCGACGCCCAACGCGGCGACCTCGTCGGTCATGGCGCCGGCGCGCTGCCCAGCGGTGGCCGCCACTCGCCCGGCGTCCTCGGTCGCCGCGCGCAGCTCCGCGACTGTCTCCATGAGCAGTCGGGCGTTCTCCGCATCGGTGTCAGCACGACGCAGCACGGTCAGCCGCTGCGACACCAGCTGCTGGACGTTGCGCAGGGCAGCGGCCCGCGACTCGGACAGCTCGATGGTCTCTGTCGCGAAGAAGTCCATCGTCCCGACGACCCGACCGCCGTCCATGACGGGGAAGCAGACCCCGGACTTCACGCCGGCGCGCTGCGCGGCTGGGGCGCGCACACAGTCGGTGACCTCAGCCAAGTCGCGCACGAACACGAGGTCGCGCTCCGCCCACGCCCGGCCCGAGAGTCCGACTCCTTCGGCGAACGACGCGGCCAGGGTGACCTCACGGAACTCGGCGCCGGCAGTTCCCGACTCGGTCTCGAAGCGCAGGACGCCGTGTGCCTCGTCTAGCCGCCAGAACGACCCGTAGGCCCAGCCGAACGCGCTGCGCACCGTCTCGAGCGCGACGCGCAGGGCCGACGCTGCGTCCAGCGCGTCGCCGACCTGGGCGACGACAGTGGTCACGGCCTTCCGGTCGTCGAGGGTCTCCTGCAGGGCAGCGGCGCCCATCGCCTGCTTGCGCGCCATCGAGGCGATGCGGCCGATCGCCTCCCACTTGTCGCTGCCGAACGCCGGCAGCGGGCTGCGGCTGTAGAACTCGATGACCCCGACGACGGCGCCCTCGTCGTACATGGGGATGACCGCGCCCTCGAGGGCTCCAGCCGCGTGCGCGGCCCGCCAGCGCAAGCACTGCGCGCCGGCCTCGGGGGAGTCGACGACAACCGGCTTGCGAGTCCTGAGCGCCTCGCCGAGGAGGCCGGCGTCCGGGCTGAGGACACGCGCTCCGCCAGCCGCCGACGCCATCACGTGCGTGAGCTCACCGGTCTCGTAGGCGAGCTCGTACTGCCCGCTCGGTGCGGGCACCCAGCGAGCTCCGTAGGCAAGACCGAGGGACTCGACGAGCGCATCGGTGCCCTTCTGACGGGCCTCCTGCGCACTCGACAGGCCCGTGCTGAACGCGAGCAGCACTCGTTCAAGCGCCTCGACGTCCCGAGGGGCCGGCCGGCCGTCCGCTTGACCCTGCTGCTTGCGCGTCCACACATCGCCCTCCAGGTGATTATCGTCGACAACGTTGTCGACCGAAGCGACCTAGACCTGAGGGCATGGCTTGACCACTTGACGCCTACACGCGGCGCCGCGTGACGTCCGCGCACGAATTCCGCGGTTCGCCGCAGCTCTCCCTGTCTGTCGGCGTCTCTGATACCGTGTCTCGCCCCGGGTCTGATGGAGGCTCTCATTCCACGGGAGGATGAGAGTCATGGCGGCACCGAGGAAGTACCCGGATGAGCTCCGGGAGCGGGCAACCCGGTTGGCGGTCGACCTGCGGCGTGATCCGGCGACCCGGAGCGGGGCGCCGCAGAGGGTCGGTGAGCAGCTGGGGATCAACCCTGAGACGCTGCGGAACTGGGTCAGCCAGGCCGAGATCGACGCCGGCGAGCGCCCAGGCACCACGACCAGCGACGCGCAGCGGCTGGCTGAGCTGGAGCGGGAGAACCGGGAGCTCCGGCGGGCGAACGCGATCCTGCGCAGCGCGTCGGCTTTCTTCGCGGCGGAGCTCGACCGCCCACAGCGTTGAGCGTCGCCTACATCGACGCGCACAAGGACGAGTTTGGGGTCGAGCCGATCTGCACTGCGTTGCAGGTCGCCCCGAGCACCTACTACGCCGCCAAGACCCGCCCGCCGTCGGCGCGGGCGGTGAGCGACGCGGCCACGACCGCGCTCATCACGCGGGTCCACGCGGACAACTTCGGCGTCTACGGCGCCCGCAAGGTCCACGCCGAGCTGCACCGGCAGGGCCACTTGGCGGCACGGTGCACGGTCGAGCGGCTGATGAGAGCCGCCGGGCTGCGCGGGATCACCCGGGCGAAGGGCCCGCGCACCACGATCCCGGGCTCGGGGCCGGACACCCGCCCCGACCTCGTGCAGCGCTCGTTCACCGCCGACGGCCCGGACCAGCTGTGGGTCGCGGACATCACTTACTGCCGCACGTTCGCCGGCTGGGCCTACGCCGCGTTCGTCATCGACGTCCATTCGCGCCGGGTCGTCGGCTGGCAGCTCTCGACCTCGTTGCGCACCGATCTCGCCCTCGACGCCCTCGAGATGGGCATCTGGGCACGCACTCGCACCGGGCGCGGCCTCACCGGTCTGACGCATCACAGCGACAAGGGCGCCCAATATCTCGCGGTGCGCTATACCCAGCGGCTCGCCGAGGCCGGTGCTGTCGCGTCCGTCGGCTCGACCGGCGACTCGTACGACAATGCGCTGGCCGAGGCGTTCAACTCGCTGTTCAAGGCCGAGCTGGTCCGCAACAAGGGGCCGTGGAAGAACATCGACGACCTCGAGATCGCCGTCGCCGAATACATCGACTGGTACAACCACCGACGCCTCCACGGCGAGCTCGGACTCATCCCACCGGCCGAGTTCGAGGACAACTACTACCGGCAGAACCCCGCGCCGACTACCGTCGGCGCGTCACTTCAGAGCCTCCACTGAACCCGGGGCGAGACAGTTCCAAGATCCCTCATACTTCAGCAGAGTTTTTCGCCAGGCGTACGGCTGCAGTGCCACCGAGTGGCGCCGTAAGCACCAAGACACACTAGCTCGTCGCGCAGCGCCGGGGTCCATTCCGCTTCAGCCCGCTACCACGCGGAACCGTCTTCGGCGCCAACCTACGACTGCCCGCGCCCAGTGCGCAGGCGTCCTTCAAGGCCCTTACTCGGGCGTGTCCCGCTCGGCAACATGCCACCGCTCGAAAGTCGTAAATGTGTCGCCACCTTCGCGCGAATGGTGCCGGCGGACGCCGCTGGAGGGAGACGTATAGCGGAAAGGAATGCTTCTAGACCGGTCGAAGACAGGGGCGAGCCGCGCCCGCGGGTGCCGCATTGTGTGCCAGCCCGGTCAGGTGGTGACCGTCGGTGCGTTTGATGACCAACTGAGGATTTCCTTGGCCACGTCGTCGGCGACATCCGCGGCCTTTGAGGGGTCCAGGCGCGCCATCACGGCTATGCCGAACTGGGCGGTGATGAGCTGGTCGACCCGCTTATCGGCGTCGGCCGCTGAGCACTTGAGCGTCTGCAAACAGCGGCGCATTGCGGCACATGCGCGCTCGCGGTAGCTCGACACCGTCCCGCGAGCCGCAGGGTCCAGAGCGTTCAACTCTCCGGTCGTGTTGACGACGAGGCAGCCGCGCGCCGCGTCGGGCCGGGATCGAGAGCGCAGCCAGGTTCCCAGTGAGGCGAAGTACGCGGCTAGCTCGGTCACGCCGGCGTCCTCGGCCTCGATGGGTGTCAGCAGCGGGTGGAGTATCTCTGCGAGGTAGCTCTCGAGGGCACGCTGGAAGAGCCCCCGCTTGCTGCCGAAGGCCTCGTAAAGGCTCGACTTGCTGAGCCCGGTCGCGGCTTGGAGGTCGGCCAGGGACGTGGCCGTGTAGCCGTGCTCCCAGAACGCTTCCCGAGCGGCGAGAACCGCCTCGGCCTCACCGAACGAGCGTCGCCGCGGCATGAGCTCACCTCCTGCGCTTGACATACCGGACCGATCGGTCCAACCTTCTCGGGACCGATCGGTCCGGTAAGCGTAACCCGACCGACGGGACAGCGCGGTTGAGCCTGGAGGCGGCATGGAGCGGGGGAGTGTCACTCACCTGCTGAACACCGGCGCGGTGCCGGCTGCTCTGCGCTGCGACGTGGTGCACGAGACCATCGCCGACACGATCGTGCGGGTGGACATCTCCTTCCCCTCGCCGAGGGGTCCGACGGTGCGTGGCGCCATCACTGACTTCGGCGACCTCACGGTCTGCTCGGTGAAGTCGAACGCGCTCAAGGTCGAGCGCACACCCGAGCTGGCGCGGGACCACCTCGAGCCGAGCATCTTCGTCGGTCTGCAACTGGCTGGCTCGAGCATGGTCGTGCAGGACGGCCGCACGGCGGTGCTGCGTCCCGGGGACCTCGCGTACTCCGACTCAACCTCGCCGTACCTCCTGCTGGACGACGAGGGCATTCGCCAGCACTTCTTCCGCATCACGCAGTCCGCGCTCGGCCTGCCGCCCGAGATCGTGCGGGGAATGGCCGCACGCACGCTGACGCCCGGTGACCCCGTCGCCGACATCGTCGCCACCTACCTGCGCCGGCTGGCCAGCCGCCCCGACATCTTCACCCGAGACGGCGCCGAGTCGGTGAGCCGGCCGAGTGTCGACCTCGTGCGGGCCGTGATCGCGACGCACGCGGGTGAGTCCACGGTCCGTGCGGAGAGCCTGCGTGCGACGCTGCGCGTGCGCATCCTCGAGTACGCCAGGAGCCGCCTCGCCGACCCCGGCCTCGGCGCGGACGAGATCGCCGCGCACGTCCACGTCTCGGTTCGCCAGCTCTACAAGGTGCTGGCCGAGGGCGACCTCAGCCTGGCTGACTGGCTGCGCACCGAACGGCTCGAGCGGTGTCGGGTGGACCTCTCCCACCCGGGTGCCTCCGCTGAGGGGATCGCGGACGTCGCCCGGCGCTGGGGCTTCCGCGACGGGTCCAGCTTCGCGCGAGCCTTCCGCGCCGTCTACGGCACCTCACCCCGCGAGTGGCGCGCTCAGCACGCCCAGTCCTCCTGAACGCCTGCTTGTCGCGTGCATGGGCTGCACACCGGCTATGCGTGCCCTGCACGGAAACCACCTGACACCTTCCCCGCTCGTCCGGGCTCGACCTAGCGTCCCGCTCGTGAGCCACGCCCGGCTCAGCATCCGATCGATCGACAGGAGGCAGCGATGCCGTACGTGGCTGTGGGCAAGGAGAACTCCGGAGCCATCGAGCTCTACTACGAGGACCAGGGCGACGGCGCTCCGGTCGTGCTGATCCACGGGTACCCCCTCGACGGGCGGTCCTGGGAGAAGCAGGCAGCTGCCCTGCTGGGAGCTGGGCGCCGGGTCATCACCTACGACCGCAGAGGGTTCGGTCGGTCGAGCCAGCCCGCGGCCGGCTACGACTACGACACCTTCACCGCCGACCTCGACGCGCTCCTCACCCACCTCGAGCTGGACAGCGTGGACCTCGTCGGCTTCTCGATGGGGACGGGTGAGGTGACCCGCTTTCTCGGCACGTACGGCTCGTCCCGGGTCCGCCGGGCCGTGCTGCTCGCACCCATCCCCCCGTTCCTCCTGCAGACCGAGGACAACCCCGAGGGCCTGCCGCGCTCGCTGTTCGACGGGTTCGCGCAGGCGGCCCGCGGTGACCGCCCGGCGTGGATGACCGGCTTCCTCGAGACGTTCTACAACTACGACGTCAACGCCGGCACCCTGGTCAGCGAGGATCGCTTCCGCGCCAGCTGGAACACCGCTACCGACGCGTCGGCGATCGCAGCAGTGGCGTGCATCGAGACCTGGCTCACCGACTTCCGCGCAGACCTGACCCGCATCGAGATCCCTGTCCTCGTCGTGCAGGGCGCTGACGACCGCGTGCTGCCACCCCAAGCCACCGGTGACCGGCTCCCGGGCCTCATCCGCGACGTCCAGCACGTCGTCCTGCCCGGAGGTCCCCACGCGATCGTCTGGACCCACGCCGACCAGGTCAACCACGAGCTCCTCACCTTCCTCGGCTGAGGCGCCTCCATCATTCCACTCCACCACAGGAAGGCCACGAAGATGCTCCTCACCACTCCGCTCCGGCGCCGTGCTGCCGCGATCACCGCCGCCGTGCTCACCACCCTCACCGTCACCGCGGGCGCCGCGTCCTCGCACGCCGCGGAGGCACCGAAGCCGACCGTCGTGCTCGTCCACGGCGCCTGGGCCGACGGATCGAGCTGGGCCGCCGTCACCCGACGGCTGCAGAAGCACGGCTACACCGTCGACGTCGTGCCCGACCCGCTGCGCGGTGTGAAGGCCGACGCGGACTACCTCTCCCGTGTCCTGGCGAGCATCCCAGGCCCCATCGTGCTCGCGGCGCACTCCTACGGCGGCATGGTCGCCACCAACGCCGCGTCCGGCAACAGCCAGGTCAAGGCCCTCGTGTACGTCGACGCCTACATCCCCCAGCAGGGCGACACCGTCGCCGGTCTCAGCGCCGGCTCCGCCCTGGAGGACCAGAGCAACCTCAGCGCCGTCCCCCTCGACGACACCCAGACGCTGTACGACCTGTACATCAAGCAGAACCTCTTCCCCGCCCTGTTCGCCGCCGGAGCCAAGCCCCGCGACGCCGCCGTGCTCGCCGCCGGGCAGCGCCCCCTGCTCAACGCCGCCCTTGGCGAGCCCTCGCCGTACCAGCCGGCATGGGCCTCGATCCCGTCGTGGGACGTGGTCGGCACCGCCGACCGGATCATCCCGGCGGTGAACCAGCGATCCATGGCTGCCCGCGCGGGCGCCCACGTGATCGAGGTCAACGCGCCCCACCTCGCCATGGTCACTGACCCGGCCGACGTCTACCACGCCATCGATGCCGCGGCGAAGGCCACCACCGGCTGACCCGCCTGCTCGTGCCCAGAGCAGCACCCCGAGAACGACAGCGACTAGGAGTGGACATGAGCATCCTCGACGAGCTCAGCGCACGCAACGAGGCGTTCGCCCAGGGGCAGTTCGACCCGACCATGGAGCTGAACCCGACCAGGCAGCTCATGGTGGTCGGCTGCGTCGACCCCCGGGTCGATCCGGCAGCCGTGCTCGGGCTGCGGCTGGGGGAGGGCGCCGTCATCCGCAACGTCGGCGGCCGCATCACGCCCGCGACGTTCGCGACCTTCGCGATGCTCGGCCGCGTCGGGGCGGCGAACGGCAGCCCTCCCGGTGCTGGGTGGAACCTCGTCGTGCTGCACCACACCGACTGCGGCATGACCGACCTCGCCGCCCATCCCGACCTGCTCGCGACCTACTTCGACATCCCGGAGCAGGACCTGCCTGCCAAGAGCGTCAGCGACCCCTATGCCTCCGTGCATGTCGATGTCGACCTGCTGCGGTCGTCCGGGCTGCTCCTGCCGCGGTTCGCGGTCTCGGGATGGGTGTACGACGTCGGTACCGGCCGCGCCGCCCTCGTCGTCCCGCCGCAGGCACCTCAGGGCACGACATGAGCGACCTGCAGGCGGACGCGGCTCCCGCGACGGCCGAGACCCCGGCAGGGCGGCCCGGATCGCCGGGCCGCCCAGCCCGCGCCTGGCTCATCCCGGTCTTCGCCGGTCTGGTGATCGGCACAGTCTTCGTCGCCGTCTACGTCGGGCTCCAGCGCCACCCCACCCCGCACCGGTTGCCCGTCGCCGTCGCCGGGCAGCCGCTCGCGTCCGCGGTGCGTACCGGGCTCGGCGCCTCGGCCGCCCTCACCGAGGTCGCCGACGCGGCCGAGGGAGCCCGCCGGGTCCACGCCGGCGATGTCATCGGCTCCCTGTCCCTCGGTCCGGGCGGCGCCCTCGAGCTGGACTACGCGGGAGCTGCCGGCGCGAGCGAGAGCGGCGCGGTCCAAGCGGTCGCCCGCGGCTTCGGGGCGCGCACCGGTCGCGACGTCCGGGCGGTCGACATCGTCCCTCTCGTCGGCGACGACAGCCGCGGCCTGTCCGGCTTCTACGTCGTGTTCGGCGTCACGCTCGCCTCCTTCGTCCTGGCACAGGCCCTGACCGGCGCAGCCGACGACATCCCGCTGCGCGACCGGCTGCTGGCCATCGGCGGCTTCGCCGTCGTGATAGGTCTCATCTCCTCGGTCCTCGCCGGCCCCGTCTACGGCTCGCTGCCTGCGCCCTACCCGGAGCTCGCACTCACGCTCGTGCTGCTCTCGACCGCCAGCGCCTTTGCCACCAAGGCACTCGGCACGTGGCTCGGACCACCAGGGATCGGGCTCGCGGTGCTGCTCTTGACGACCATCGGCAACGCCACCAGCGGCGCGATCATCGGGGTGCACTTGCTGCCCGCGTGGGCACGGACGGTGTCACCGGTGCTGCCACCTGGCGCGGCAGTCCGCGCCCTCACCCGCTTCGGCTATCTCGACGGCACCCGGACCGTGGTCCCGCTGCTCGTGCTGGCCGCGTGGAGCGTTGCCGGCTCCGCGTTGGTCGTGCTGCGGTCGGCCCGCACCCGCCCGAGGGTCCCGAGCCGGAGCATCCCCTCACGCGGCCCGCGCCGTGTGTGACACAACGGCGGCGACCGCCGCAGAGGCAGCTCGGGCGGCGCCGCGACCCGTGCACGGCGTGGCGGTCGACCCCATCGACCTGCCCGCTGTCGACGAGGTCGTCGTCACGACGCTGGTCGACAACACCTACGACGCCCTGCTGCCCAGTTCCGCAGCGGTCTCCCGGGCGCAGCTGCGGGTCGGGTCTGCCGCGGCACCGCAGTTCCTCGGCGGCCGGACGAACGTGGGGCTGCGCGCCGAGCACGGCTTCTCCGCCCTCGTCGAGGTACGGCGAGGACTGCTCCGGACCACCGTCGTCTTTGACGCCGGTGTCTCCCCGGACGGCATGCGCCTCAACGCTGAACGCCTCGGGCGCGATCTCCGCTCCGCACAGGCCGTCGTCCTCAGCCATGGCCACCACGACCACGCTGGAGGCCTCGCCGGGCTCATGGGCCGCCGTGGCGTACGCGCCCTTCCCATGGTCGTCCATCCGCACGTCTGGGCGCGCCGACGGCTCGCGCTCCCGGGGTCGGTCGACGAGCTGCCCACGCTGAGCAGCAGCGCCCTGAGCGCCGAAGGCTTCACGGTGCTCGAGCGGCGGCAGGCATCCCTGCTTCTCGAGGACACCGTTCTCGTGACCGGCGAGATCGACCGCACCACCGAGTTCGAGCGAGGCATGCCCGCGGCTCACCAGGAGTGGGCCGACGGGCGATGGCAGCACGACCCCCTCGTCGTCGACGACCAGGCCCTCGTCGTTCATGTCCGGGGCCGCGGCCTGCTGGTCATCACCGGCTGCGCCCACGCCGGCGCCGTCAACATCGTCCGCCACGCCCGACGGCTCACCGGCGGACTCCCGCTCCACGCGCTGATGGGCGGTCTGCACCTGTCCGGGCCCGCGTTCGAGTCGACGATCACCGCCACCGTCACCGCGCTCCAGGCCGAGGAGCCCGACCTCGTCGTCGCCGGACACTGCACGGGATGGCGTGCTCAGCACGCTCTGGCCGCATCACTCCCCGGCGTGTGGGTCCCGTCGAGCAGTGGCTCCTCCTTCACCCTCAGCGGATGCTGACATCGGCCCTCAGAAGGGCCTCAGGGCCTCTAGCAGCTGGCACACACCGCGACGGAAGCGTTGGCGCCCAAGCTGAGGGTCAGCACGCGTGTGTGCTACGTCGGCCACACGGCACGGGCCGCGTCGGGGATACCTTCGACGGCTGAGTCGCCGAACACGGCGAGCTGCAGGATGGTTCCGGGCACGATCGAGATGAGCAGCCCTGCGAGGGCAGCAGCGCTGACGGTGTCGGGCAACGAGCCGGCCTGCTGGTGGTCCGCGACCACGGCGGTCAAGTCGCTGCGCATCGAGACCACGGCCTCGGCGATGCTCTCTCGTAGGTGGGGGATGCGCAGCGCCTCCGCCCACACAAGCACAGTGAGGGCGGCGAGCTCGTCCTGCTGGTCGCGGTTGCGAACCGTCTCGACCACCGCTGCCAGCGCTCCTCCCAGGCCTTGCTCGCGAGGGTTGATCGCCAGCTCGTGGATGACCGAGGTCACCGTGGCGACGTTCTCCTGAGCGATCGCGAGGATCACGTCGTCCTTGCTGGCGAAGTAGAGGTAGAAGGCGCCTGACGACAGCTGTGACTCGGCCAGCAGGTCCTGCATGGTCGTGGCCTGGAAGCCGTTGCGCAGGAAGCAGCGCTTGGCCGCGCTGACGATGTGGTCGCGACGGGCATCCCGGTACTCCTGCGTGACCTTCGGCATGGCTCCACCATACAGAACGAATGTTCGTCTTGACATTCTCCGCGACCGTCTGCACACTAAAACGAACGATCGTTCGCTATAGGGAGAGTGTCATGCGCAACCCATTGGCAGCTCATCCGGTGTGGAAGCAGCTGCTCGTCCTGGTGGTGGGCCTGCCCGTGGTGGTGACGCTGGCCGTGCTGGCGTTCGCATGGCCGGCGGCTCGCGTCCAGCCGCGCGAGGTGCCGATCGGCGTGGTGGGAGCGGGTCCGTCAGAAGCCCAGCTCGCCGGCCGGCTTGCTGGCGGTGGTGCATTCGACCTGCACCTCTATCCCGATGAGGTTGCGGCCCGGCGTGCGATCGGGGAGCGCGACGTTTACGGCGCGTTCGTCCTTGGCCAGAGTCGGCTCGACGTGCTCGAGGCGAGCGCGGCCAGCCCGGTGGTCGCGCAGCTGCTCACCGGCGTGGCGCAGAACGTGGCCGCGGAGTCCGGCGGAGCCGGTGATGCCCTGACCGTCCGGGTGAGCGACGTTGTCCCGCTCTCGACCGCGGACGCGAAGGGGACGGTGCTGAGCGCATCGCTGCTACCGCTGACGATCTGCAGCATCATCGTCGCGAGTGCGATCGGCCTCGCCGTCCGCCTGCGGCCGGCCTGGCGACAGGTGGTCGCCCTGGTGAGCGTGTCAGCGGTCGCCGGAGCGGGCGTCTTCCTGGTCGCGCAGACGTGGCTCGGTGCCTTGCCTCACGACGGCTTCGCCACCTGGGCGAGCCTGGCGCTCGTGATCCTCGCGATCAGCAGTGCTACCGCAGGGCTGATCGCACTGTTCGGCACCGCAGGCTTTGCGCTCGCCGCCGCCGTCATGGTCTTCGTCGGCAACCCATTCTCCGCCGTCACCTCAGCACCGGAGATGCTTCCGGGCGCGGTGGACCGCATCGGCCAGTGGCTACCGCCCGGCGCCGGGGCGAACCTGCTGCGCAGCTCGGCCTACTTCGACGGGAACGGCGCTAGCGGTCACCTGGCCGTCCTGCTCACCTGGGCCGTCCTCGGCGTCACTGCCATCGTCGTCGGCCACCACGCACCCATCCGCTTCGCGGCCAGCCCGCTCCGAGACGCACCTGGCGCCGTCACTGACGCGCGCGCCCGGCATGAGGCCCCGGTCCACGCGCTGAACGTTGGGGACGGGCTCGTGGCGCGGCAGTTGTCCGCTCCCCGACTGTTTCGTCGCACCTGACCGACGGGTGCAGCGGCTTATCCGTCATACAGGAAACGCTCGTGGAAGAAGGAGAAGCCATGTCGCTGTCTGCTCACGAGCGGCAGGTCCTCGCGGAGCTGGAGCGGGAGTTCCCTCGAGGTGTCGGTCCGGCAGGAGCGCTATCGGGCCGTCACGTCGCGTGGTTCTGGGCTCGGCCGCTGCGTCGCGGTGGGGCGATCGGCGTCGGCATCCTGCTCTTCGCCGCCGGGGTGGCGCACCCGAACCCGCTCGGGCAGGGCGTGGCCGTTCTCGGCTACCTCGTGATCCTCGACGCCCTGTCCGCGGTCGTCGCAGCTGCCAGATGGCGACGCCTCACCGGCGACGTGGAAGCGGTGCGGGGGAGTCGCACACAGCGCCTGCAGTTCCGGCTTCGCCGGTTCCTCCTCGCTCGGTAGTCCCCGCCGCTTCCTACCGCGAGGTCAGGCGACGCAGCAGTCCGCGCAACTGAGCGATCTCTCCGGCTGTCAGAGGCTGCAAGGCTGAGTCCGCCGCCGGTGTCGCCGCCCGGTGCGCATCAGCGAACACCCGGCGCCCTTCATCGGTGAGCGTGACCGCGCGGAGGCGGCGGTCGCCAACGACGGCCTCCCGCGAGGCCAGACCAAGGCGTTCGAGGTCGTCGACGATGCGAACCATCGACGCCTTGTCGTGCCGCGTGAGCACCACCAGGTCGCGCTGGCTCAGCGGTCCGTCGGCATCCAGGCGCATCAAGACCATGAGATGCCGGCGCTCGATCCCAAAGGGCCGCAACACCTCGTCCATCGCCTCGGCTACCTGCTCATGAGCCTGCCTCAACAGCAAGCCCATCGCGAACGGCGAGACGTCAGCGGCCGGCGGAACCGTCTTGGTGGCCGCCGCGGACCGGCCCGCGGGGGGCGGCGCTGACCGCTCGCTCGCCACGGGCTCGGGAGCCGGACGGCTCGGTGTCCTCGTCGCTGTCATAGCCCGACACTATCTCAGCCGTTACCGTTTGACCAAAGACCGTTTCACGTGAGACGGTCTCGACGTAGACAAACGGCGACTTTGGAGAGGCCATGGAACTGGAGCAGCGCCGTCCGGTGACCCCGGACGCTGAGTACCGCACACCGCCGGGAAGCGGCCGAGCGCCCGACTCCGGGTGGTCGGCAGTGGCGGCCGTGTGGTCGACGCCATCCCGGTGGATCGGGATCCTCGCCGCCGTCGCACCGAGCGTCGTCCTTGTCGTGGTCGCAGCCGCCACCGAGCTGGGCTGGGCACTGCTCGCCGCGGGTGTCACCTCCCTCATCGTCCTGGCGCTCCGGCTCCGCCGCCGCGAGCCGCTGCGGGCTGCGCTGGTCGGGGTGCTCGTCGTGGCCGCCTGCGCCGTCGTGGCCGCGGTGACCGGAGAGGCCCGCGGCTTCTTCCTGCTGCCCACGCTGGTGCCGTTCGTCGTCATCGCGGTGTGCCTCGGGAGCCTCGTGGCCCGGCGCCCGCTGACCGGGCTCATCCTCAACCGCATCACCGGGGGGCCCGCCGACTGGCCGCGGCATCGACGGTTGCTCCGTGTCCACGACCGGGCCACCACGGCGGCGATCGCCATCAACGCCGTCAACGGCGCTCTCCAGGTCATCTTCTACAGCCGCAGCGACACCGCTGTCCTCGCCGTCGCGCACGCGGCCACCGGACCGCTGTTCGCCACACTCGTCGCCGTCACCGTCGTCTCCGCCCGCAAGGCCATGCGATGAGCGCGCCAGAGCCCACGACCCCGACGAGTCGGTCCGACACCACGACGAGCCAGGAGCGCTCGACCAAACATCTGCTGGTAACCAGCGTATTCACCCTCCTCGACGAGCCTGACAGCTCCAGAGAGAGCCAGCCGGAAGGAGCGCCAACACCCGACCGACAGCAGCGGCTCTTCACGCTGCTGTGCGCCAACGCCCACGACGTCCTCGAGCGCAGTCCCGGCTTCCTCGGCTCCGAGCTCACCTGCAGCGAAGACGGCCGCCACATCGTCCACCACGCCCGCTGGGCGAACCCCGGTGCTCTCGCCTCCATGCTCGCCAGCCCCGGTGCGCGCGCCGGCATGCAGGCGGTGCGTTCCTTGGCGACCGTGCAGGTGCTGCGCAGCCGCGCATACCGGCAGTTCACCGCCGCCGCCGACCCCTCAAACCACGCCGGCTGAGCACCCTCGCTCTGCGAACGCCTCACCGACACCAAGGAGAAGAGACCCTCATGCGAGTCGTCATCATCGGAGCAGGGCTGGGCGGGCTGTGCCTCGCCCACGGCCTGCACGGCGCAGGCTTCGAGGTCGCCGTCTACGAACGCGACACCCGCGCCGGCGCCGCACCGGCCAGCTACGGCATCCACCTCAACGCCGACGGACTGCGCGCACTCCATGCCTGCCTGCCCGACCGCGCCTGGCAGCACATCACCGCGCGCGCCATCCCCGCCCGCCACGTCGTCAACTTCCACGACCCGTCCAACGGGCTGCTGGCCACCCTGGACTTCCGCACACCCGAGAACGCCACTGACCCCATCACCAGCCGCCGCGCAGTGACCCGCGGAGACCTGCGCGACGCCCTTCTCCTCGGAACGCGCGACGCGGCCGCCGACGGAGCCACTGCGCAGGACCTGAGAGGAAAGCTGCCTATCCACTGGGGCAAGACGTTCAGCAGCTACAGCCAAGACACCGACGGACGAGTCGTCGTGGCCTTCGCGGACGGCACAACCACCACGTGCGACCTGCTCGTGGGCGCCGACGGCAGCAACTCACGGGTCCGGGGCCAGCGGCTGCCCGCACTTGCGCGTCGCGACCTCGGCATCCTCAACGTCGCCGGCCGGGTCCCGCTGACCTCAGAACTCCAGGCGACCCTGCCCCCACAGCTGTGCGACACCTCCATCAACAACATCGTGCCCGCCGGACAAGGATGGATGTTCGCTTCCACCTGGGCCACCGGCCACGCGATCGCTCCGCTGGGCGCCGACGGCAATCGGGCCGCCGGCCGGTACCTGGTCTGGGCCTGGGCGGCGCGGCGCGACACGTACCCCTCCTCCGGTGACGACCTCACCGGCGAGCAGCTCAAGAAGCACGTGCAGCAAGAAATCCGCGACTGGGCCTCCCCATTCCGCGACCTCGTCGCCGCCACGGAGCCCGCCGACATCGGACCGGTCCCGCTGCGGACAATGCCGCCGCTCGAGGAGTGGGAGCCCGACAACGTCACCCTGCTAGGCGACGCCATCCACAACATGACCCCGATGGGCGGCATCGGCGCCAACACCGCGCTCCGGGACGCCGACACCCTGCGCACACTGCTCCTCGAGCACCGCGGCACGCTGACACGCGCATCTGGAGATCGGCGCGCGCAGGTCACGGCCGCCGTAGGCGACTACGAGAAGCGGATGCGCCCCTACGCGAACGCCGCCCTGGCCCTGTCGACCAAGAACGCCGAACGCGCCACCAACCCCGCGCCACTGCCACGCAGCATCTTCCGCACACTGCTCCGCGCTGCGGCGCGCTTCCCACTCCTGCAGCGTCGCATCTTCCACACTCCCCACCTCACTGTGCCGGCTCCTCGGACAAGACTGGGCGCGTGAGACCAAGTCCAGCTCCTGCGGCGTTGGCAGCGGTCAGCAGGCGCACCAGGTGCCTCTGCGTCTCCAGAACCAGGACCATAGTCGAGGGCTCCGTGAAGGCGTGCTCGAGCGACTCCTGCTCCTCGCCGCCGGCATGTATGCCGTAGTTGCGGATGTTTCGGAGATAGCAGGTGTGGGCGTAGAGCTCGCCGGCGGTCGAGGCCTGACGCTTGACTTGCGCGAGTTCGTCTCGGACGAGCCGCTGCACCTGAGCGGTCGACTCGCTGTCGAGGGACTTCGCCATCTCGCTGCTGCGGGTGCGGAAGCTCTCGCCGACACATACCAGGCTCCTTCTGACACCGCGCCGAGAAGAACGAGGGCAGCTTGGTAGAGGCCGCGTCGAGCCGCAGTGAGCGCCTCGGAGAGGATCCCGCAGTGGCCGTGCACGTGCTGCAGGAAGCGTGGGTGAGCGACGTGCAGGTGGTTCTACATCGGCAAGGCCACGCGTCCAGGCGGGACCTCTCAGCGGGGACTACGCGCCCGCCTCGAGGAGTACCGCTGCTTCGGCGAGGGCCAGCCCGTGAGGCACTGGGGAGGCCGCTACCTGTGGCAGCTTGCCGATGCCGACAAGCTGCTGGTCGCGTGGCGTAAGACTCAGGAGGACCCTGGCGACGTCGAGTCAGCGCTGATCGCATCCTTCCGCCGGACGACCGGCAAGCTGCCGTTCGCCAAGCTGCGCCACTGACATCGGGCGCGGCGTTGAGCGCTACTCGGTGAGCCGAAGGGCCCGCACGCCGGCTGCGCGGGCACGAAGCGCCATCCCGATGTCAAGGGTCACGATCGTGACATCGCGATCCGCAAGAGCCTGTAGTTCTACGGCCCGGTCCACCAGCCCGCTGTCCGCATCGGGCAGGCGTACATGGCCCAGATCATCGAGCAGGAGCTCGACGGTGACGGACCCTTGAAGCTCTCCTGAACCTGCCAGCAGCGCTACCGCTGAGGGATCCGGGAAGTGCTGGTCGAGCAACCTGAGCACACCACGCGCCCGGCTTCGGGTCTCGTTGCGACCGAGCTTGGCGCGGTCGAGCTCGTCGACCACGAGTAGCGGGATCACTAGACGAAGCGCTTCAGCTACCCGGCAGCCGACTCTGTCCTTCCACGGGACTTCGACCCAAGGTTCCGGCAAGTGCAGGAACACGTTCGTGTCGGGTACGACGAGTCGCCCTGGTCGCGTCCATCGGTCTAGCTCTCGCTCGAGCCGGTCTGCGGCATCGGACAGCTCGGTGACGCGAGCCTCCAGCTCGAGCAGACCGGGTGACGCCAGTTCCTAGCGCATTCCTAGCGCACGCCCCCCGAAGCGGCCAAGGATGGTCACTCAGAGCGCATCGTCGCAGGTCAGACGTAGGGCCGACGAGGGGACTTGAACCCCTAACCGCCCGATTACAAGTCGGGTGCGCTACCAATTGCGCCACGTCGGCAAGGCACCACCATCGTAGGGCCACGCCCGAGCGTGCCCGACGAGCCCGCCGGGCACCGGGCGCGTAGGTTGCCTGAGGTCGAGGTGTGCCCGAGGCGGGGAGCGGAGGTGGTCGGCATGACCGGTCACCGTTGAGCCCCTGCCCACTGCCGCCCGGTCGGGTGGCGCGTACCGCTCCGCAGCACCGAGGCCGGCTGACCATCCGCCTCCCGGTGCCGGGCGGTCCGACCGACCCCTGCTCCTGCACCAGGAAGAGGAAGACCCGTGTCCTACGAAAAGGCGCTCACCCGTGTGGTCGCCGAGGTGGTGGCCCCGCTCGCGGCAGAGACCGACCGCGCCGCTGCGTACCCCCGGCGCCAGCTCGACGCCCTCGCAGCCGAGGGCTGCTCGCCCTCACCGTGCCGACCGAGCTGGGCGGTGGCGGGCTGGGCCTGACCGCCGCCGCGCAGGTCGTGCGCGAGCTCGGCGCGGCCTGCAGCTCCACCGCGATGGTCGTGACCATGCACTACGCCGGCACCGCGGCGCTGGCGGCGGCCGGCGTGGACGACGTGCTGCGCGAGATCGCGGCCGGCCGGCACATCACCACGCTGGCGTTCTCGGAGGTCGGCTCGCGCAGCCACTTCTGGTCCCCGGTCAGCTCCGCGACCGCCGACGGCGACGAGGTCGTGCTCGACGCGCGCAAGAGCTGGGTGACCTCGGCCGGCGAGGCGGACAGCTACGTGTGGTCCAGCCGCCCGCTCGAGGCCGACGACCCGATGACGCTCTGGTACGTCCCCGCTGACGCGCCCGGCCTGACGGTCGGCGCCCCCTTCGACGGCCTGGGCCTGCGGGGCAACTCCTCCAGCCCGGTCGAGGCGGAGGGCGTACGCGTACCCCGCTCGGCGCTGCTCGGCACCGACGGTGCCGGCCTCGACCTCGCCATGACTGCGGTGCTGCCGGTGTTCCTGCTGCTCAACGCCTCGGCGAGCGTCGGCCTGCTCCGCACGCTGGCGCAGGAGACGGCTGTGCACCTGCAGAAGACCCAGCTCACCCACCTCGGCCAGTCGCTCGCGCAGCAGGTGCTGCCGCGTACCTCGCTCGCGAGGCTCCAGATCGAGTCCGACCGCACCCGGGCGCTGGTCGACGACGCGCTCTCGGCGGTCGAGTCCGGGCGGGAGGACGCCCAGCTGCTCGTGCTCGAGGTCAAGGCAGCGGCGGGTGAGGCGGCCGCCGACGCCGCCGACCTGGCGCTGCGGGCGTGCGGAGGGGCGGCGTTCCGGAAGGAGTCGCCCGTCGAGAGGCTCTTCCGCGACTCGCGCGCCGCGCGGGTCATGGCACCCACGACCGACGCCCTGCACGACTTCGTCGGGCGGGCGCTCTGCGGCCTACCGCTGCTGGGGGACGCGTGATGGCCGGCACGCTGCTGCTCGGTGCGGTCGCCTACGACCCCAAAGTGGTCACGATCTGGGACGGGTTCCGGGTGTGGCTGCGCACGCAGGACCTCGACCTCGACTACGTCCTCTACTCCAACTACGAGCGGCAGGCCGAGGACCTGGTGAGCGGGCGCATCGACGTCGCCTGGAACTCGCCGCTGGCATGGGTACGCGCGCGCCGCCTCGCGCAGGCCCGCGACATACCCCTGCGCCCGGTGACGATGCGCGACACCGACTGCGATCTGACCTCGGTCGTCGTCGTCCGCGCCGACTCCGACGTGCAGGAGCTCGCGGACCTTCGGGGGCGCACGGTCGCGACGGGTGCGGTCGACTCGCCGCAGGCGACGCTGCTGCCTCTCCACCTGCTCCGCTCGGTGGGGCTCGACCCGGGCACCGACGTCGCCGTCCGCCGCTTCGACATCGGCGTCGGCCTCCACGGCGACCACGTCGGCGGCGAGCGCGACGCCGCCCTCGCTCTGGCGGCGGGCGAGGTCGACGCGGCGTGCATGATCGACGGCAACTCGCTGCTCTTCGCCCGTGAGGGCGTCCTCCCGCCCGGGGCACGCGTCGTCGGGCAGACCCCGGTCTACGACCACTGCACGATGACGGCCGGGCCGTCGGCGGACCCGCGGCTGGTCGACCGCTTCGGCGAGCTGCTGCTCGGCATGTCCTACGCCGACCCGGAGCTGCGCCCGCTGCTCGACCTCGAGGGCCTCAAGGAGTGGCGGCCGCCTCGTCTCGAGGGCTTCTCCCAGCTCGAGAGGGCCGTCGACGGGGCCGGCTTCTACGACGACTCGGGGAGGGTCCGTGCCCGCGACTACCGACCTTGAGCACCTCGGGCTCGACGCGGGTGGCCACCTGCTCGTCGACCGCACCCTCGCCGCTCTCGCACCAGGTGACCGCCTGACGGTGCAGGGCAGCTCGCCGGCGCTCAAGGTGCACCTCGCCGCGTGGTGCCGGTCTCAGGGGCACGGCTTCGAGGACGGCGACCCGCCGGTGGTGCGCAAGGGCGAGGCGCTCACGCAGCGGTGGGCCGGCGCCGAGCGCGCCGGCTCCCCGGCGGGTCCGCCGATGGCTCTCGCCGACGCGCGCTGGGGCCTGGCGGCCCGCGGCGCCCTCGTCGAGGCCGGCGGCCCGCCGCTGCGCCTGCCGCTGGTGGAGCGCGACCACGTCTGGGCCGACGTCGCGCCGCAGCTCTACGCAGCGGCCGCCGCCGCGCAGTGGGACCCGGCGACGGCGGTGCGGTGGGACGCGGGCACCGAGGCGCCGGCCGACGTCGAGGCAGCGGTCGTGCAGCTGATGACCTACCTGGTCGAGAACGAGCAGGCGGCGCTGGTCATCCCGGCCCGCCTGCTCACCCGTGTGCACCCGCACTTCCGCGAGGTCGTGCAGCTGCTGGCCGTGCAGGCGGCCGACGAGGCGCGCCACGTCGAGGTCTTCAGCCGGCGCGCGGTGCTGCACGGCGACACGATCGGTACGTCCGGCGCCGGCGGCCGCGCGTCGCTGCAGACGCTGCTCGACGAGCCCGACTTCACCCTGGCCGGCTTCCTGCTCAGCGTTCTCGGTGAAGGCACCTTCCTCGACCTCCTGCGCTTCATCCACACCCACGCGCCCGACGTCGTCACGGCCGACGTGACCCGGCTCGCGCTGCAGGACGAGGCGCGCCACGTCGCGTTCGGCGTCGCCCACACGACTCATGCGGCGCGTACTGATCCTGCGTTCCTCGCTCACCTCCGCTCCGCGATCGAACGTCGCCACAGCGCCCTGCTCGACACCGCCGGCTTGAATGCGGAGGTCTACGACTCGCTGGTGCTGCTCGCCGCCGGATCGTGGGAGCCCGCCGCCCTCGCACGCGGCTGGCAGGCGGTGCAGCAGCTGCAGTACGCGATGGACCAGGGCAGGCAGCGCCGGCTGCAGCACATCGGCTTCCCCGCCGACGAGGCGGCCGAGCTCTCAGCGCTGCACAGCCGCAACTTCATGTGAGCTCGTCCGCGGCCGGAGGTCGCGGAGCTCTGCCGCCTCGCGGCCGTCGACCAGCTCGGCGGCCGCGAGCCGGCCGACGGTGGGTGCGAGCGTGACGCCCGAGTGCATCACCGCGACGTAGGCACCGGCTGCGCCGGGAAGCGGGCCCACGACGGGGGAGCCGTCGGCGGGCATCGGGCGGGCTCCGACCGTCACGCCGACCAGCGTGGCGTCGTCAGTGCCCCTGAACGACGCCTTCATGCGCTCCAGCGCTTGCTCCCCGGCACGGCGCAGGGCGTCGTAGCTCTGCTGGCCCTCGTGGTCGAGCGCGAGGAGCAGGTCGCCGTCCGGGGTCTGCCGTACTTCGACCACGTCGTTGCTCACGACGGTGCGGACGACCCCCGGCCGTGCCCCGCGCAGGCGCACGAGGATGGCAGGTGACGAGAAGACCGGCAGGCCGACACCGAGGGTGGAGCACAGGACAGCGGTGTCGGCGCCCGCAGCCAGCACGACTGCCTCCGCGGTCAGGTGGTCTGTCGAGGTTCGCACCCCTGTGACCCGGCCACTGCGTACCTCCAGCCCCGCGACCAGGGCACCGAGGCGTACGTCTGCACCGTGCTCCCGCGCACCGTGCAGGAGCGCTTCGGTGAGCGCCACCGGGTCGACAGACCCGTCATCGGGGCGGAAGACGGCGTGCGGCGGGACGTCGCGCAGGTTCGGCTCGAGCGCGCCGACCTCGACGGCGTCGACGAGCCTGCCGTCACCGGGCTCGTCCACCGGCTGCCCGGCACTCCACGACAGGGAGCCGGACCAGTGGACGTCCACGTGCGGCAGCTCATCCATGAGGCGGCGGTAGTCGTCGATGACGCAGTGCCGCAGGGCGAGCTGCTCGGGCGGCGCACCGGCGAGCCCCCGGCCGATCCAGCCGAAGGACTCACCGGTCGCACCGGTCGCAGGCAGCGACCGGTCGAGCAGCGTGACTCCCGCGCCGGCGCGGGCGAGGTGGTAGGCGACGGAGGCGCCGACGATCCCGGCGCCCACCACCACGACGTCGCTCATGACGACAGGCCGGTCAGCTCTTCAGGAACTCGAGCAGGTCGGCGTTGATGGTCTCGGCCTGCGTGGTCGGCATGCCGTGGGGGAAGCCGGCGTAGGTCTTCAGCGTGCCGTTCTGCAGCAGCTTCGCCGTGAGCGGCGCGGAGTCGTCGTAGGGCACGACCTGGTCGTCGTCGCCGTGCATGACCAGCACGGGCACCGTGATCTTCTTGAGGTCCTCGGTGAAGTCGGTCTGGGAGAAGGCGACGATGCCGTCGTAGTGCGCCTTCGCGCCGCCCATCATGCCCTGGCGCCACCAGTTCTGGATGATCGCCTCGGACGGCTCGACGCCCTCGCGGTTGAACCCGTAGAACGGGCCGGAGGGCAGCGCGCGGTAGAACTCCGAGCGGTTCCTCGCGACCTCGGCCTGGAGGCCCTCGAACACGCTGAGCGGCAGACCGCCCGGGTTGGCGTCCGTCTGCAGCATCAGCGGGGGTACGGCGCTGATGAGGACCGCCTTGGACACGCGGCTCTCGCCGTGGCGGGCGATGTAGTGCGCGACCTCGCCGCCACCTGTGGAGTGTCCGACGTGCACGGCGTCGTGCAGGTCGAGGTGCGCGGTGAGCGCGGCCAGGTCGTCGGCGTAGTGGTCCATGTCGTGGCCGTCGCTGACCTGGGTGGAGCGCCCGTGGCCGCGACGGTCGTGCGCGATGACGCGGTAGCCGTGCTGCAGGAAGAACAGCATCTGGGCGTCCCAGTCGTCGCTCGAGAGCGGCCAGCCGTGGCTGAAGACGATGGGCTGGCCCGAGCCCCAGTCCTTGTAGTAGATGTCGACGCCGTCCGGCGTGGTGACCGTGCCCATGGGGTGCCCTTCTCGCAGGTGTGGTGCTGGAACGATCTTCCTAGTCGAGGAACGTGAACATCCGGTTAATCAAGCCGTCGGCGACGAAGGCCACGTCGGTGCCGGTGACCGCGGCGGGGCCGCCTGCGGGTCCGAAGCTCCAGTCCAGCTTGACGAGGTCGCCGAGCTCCTGCGCCGCTCCGCTCGGGCGGAACACCCAGTCGGCGGGGGCCGACTCGAGCACCGCGGCCGCCTTCGCGGCGAGACCTCCGTGGCCGTGCGCGGACCCCTCCGCGTCTCGGAACTCCACATCGGCCGCGAAGACCCTGGCGATCGTCCGCTCGCGGGCGGAGCGGTCGCGCTCGCCGAAGACGTGCAGCAGCGACTCGGTGACCAGCTGTGCAGGTGTGTCGGTCAAGGCAGCTCTCCTGTGCGGTCTACCGCCGTACGGCGGGCCAGCCCATGCTGGCAGGGTTGGGTGCAGCAGCGGAACCCTCTGCGGGAGGACGTCATGCCACGGAGGAAGCCAGCGAGCGGGTCCGAGCCGCAGTGGCTCAGTGCCGAGCAGCAACGGGTGTGGCTGGCCTGGATGCGCGTCTCGCTGCGGCTCGACTACGAGATCAACCGAGAGCTGCAGGAGGACAGCGGCCTCTCGCGTGCCGACTACGACGTGCTCGTCGCCCTGAGCGGGTCGGCCGAGGGGCGGCAGCGGCTCTCGGACCTCGCGAGCACGATCGGCTGGGAGCGCAGCCGGCTCTCCCACCACCTGCAGCGCATGGCCGCGCGCGGGCTGGTCGGGCGCACGCCGTCCGCCACCGACGGGCGTGCGACCGACGCCGTGCTGACGCCCGCGGGACGGACGGCCATCGAACAGGCCGCGCCGCCGCACGTCGCGTCCGTGCGACGTCTGTTCTTCAGCGCCCTGGGTGCAGACGACCTGCCCGTCCTGGCCGAGCTCCTCGAACGCGTCTACGACGGCGTGCTCGACAACGGCACGCTCCCGCCGCCTCCCGCGGTCGACATCTAGCCGGCTACACCTGGCTGGCGCCGCCGTCGACGTAGATCTCGGTGCCCGTCACGAAGCGGCTCGAGTCGGAGGCGAGGAAGAGCACCGCGTCGGCGATCTCCTCGGGCCGGCCCAGGCGCCGCATCGGCACGGCAGCGGCCAGCGAGTCGAGCAGCTGCTTCGCGCCTTCCGGGTCGCCGGCCAGGCCGCTGAGCCCGGGGGTGTCGACGGGTCCCGGCGCGATGCTGTTGACCCGGATACCACGCCCTACCAACTCGGCGGCCCAGGTGCGGGCGAAGGACCGGATCGCGGCCTTGGTCGCGGCGTAGACGCTGAAGGCCGGGACGCCCTTGACGTCGATGTTGGACCCGGTGAGGACGACCGACGCCCCCTCGTTGAGCAGGGGCAGCGCCTTCTGCACCGTGAACAACGTGCCCCCGACGTTCGCGTCGAAGGTGGAGCGGACGTGCTCGACGGTGATGTCCCCGAGCGCGGCGAACTCTCCTCCACCGGCGTTCGCGAAGAGGACGTCGAGCCCCGCTCCGCGTCCCGCCACGGCTGCGAAGACGCGGTCGAGGTCGTCGTCGTCCGTGACGTCCGCGCGTACGCCCGTGGCGCTCCCGTCCAGTGACGCGACGAGAGCGTCGAGCGCGTCCTGGCGTCGCCCCGTCACGAACACGTGCGCTCCCTCGGCGGCGAAGCGCTGCGCCGTCGCGAGTCCGATGCCCCACGTCGCGCCGGTCACCAGTGCGGTCTTGCCGTCCAGCTGCCCCATGGTCCTGCTTCTTCCCGTCCGTTGGTCTGTGACATGTCACGCAACGGGGCGGCACGTCTCTGCATTCCCAGCGGCCCAGGCGAGAGCTCAGCCCGACAGGCACCCGTGGGCGCGCCCGACGGCGCGAAGCCCCGCCAGGTCACCCGCGCCCCACACGGCCGAGGGGAGGTCGACGACCGGCTGCATCACCGACCAGCGGTCGCTGACGTGGCCCAGGCCGACGGCGTGACCGATCTCGTGCATCAGCACCCCGCCGTCGGTGTCGCCTGCACCGAAGCCGGTCGGGGCGTGCTTCGCCCACCGGGCGTCGATGGTCACGGTGCCGCTGGTGATGCGCCGGCCGCTGCTCACGTAGCCGCCGAACCCCGCGACCCCGTCGGGCAGGTAGCTGCTCCTCGCCGGCGTCGTCCACGCGACGAGCAGCGTGCCCGGACGGGTGTTGCCGAGGAAGCCTTGCGGCAGGGCCGACGTACGCCCGGCGAACCGGAACCTCAGGCCCGAGGCCATGGTGACGCGGCGCAGCGCCTCGGTCAGGTCGGCCCGGGCTCCGGGCGGGCCGAGCCGGTCGTTGACCGTGTAGGAGATCGGCGCGCACGGGTTCCAGCGCACGGGTGCCGACCGCGTACCTGCCTCGGGCGCCCACGCGCGCGCACTGCCCCTGCCGCGCACTGTCACCGTCGTCGCCGCGCTGCCGGAGCCGGCGCTGCGTACGCCGTCGCCCGGCACGACGACCCGGTAGCTCCAGCGGCCGGTGCCGCCGCCCACGCGCAGGTGCACGGTCGCGGTGCCGTGCGCGTCGAGCACGGGGCGGGCGACGGTGCGCCAGCCGCCGCGTCCGATGCGCTGCTGCACCGCCACCCGCGCAGCCGGCGCAGCCGGCGTCACCGTCACCACGACGTCGAGCGGTGCCCCCGGTGGCACGGTCGCGGGGCTGACGCGCACCGCGACGCCGAGGCGGACCGTCACGGCGGCCGCCGCGGACGAGGCGCCCAGCGCGAGAGAGCCGGCGTAGGTCGCGTCGTACGTCGTGGTGTCGACCGCGACGTCGGTCACCGTCGCCACGCCGTCCGAGCCGGTCGTCCCGACACCCACCTGCTCCGACGCGCCGCCCGTGCGCCGCGAGAACGTGACCGGCTCGCCGACGACCGGCTGGCCCGCGGCCGTCGTCAGGCGGGCCGTCAGCGTGACGGTGGAGCCGGCGACCGGGGACGCCGGTCCTACGGTCAGGGTGAGGGAGGTCGGGGCGGCGGCGACGGTGAAGGCGAGCGACGCCGACCCGGTGCCGAGGTCCTCGCCCGTGGTCGCGACCCCGTAGGCGCCGGCGGTGAGGTCGTAGGTGCCCGACAGGTCCTGGTGGACCGTGACCTGCGCGCTCAGCACGGCACCCGCGGGGAGGGACGCGGTGTCGCAGCGGGCTGCGGCGGCGTCGCACGCCGCGCCGGGGCTGGTCAGCGACAGCAACGGCAGGGCCGACGACACGGTGAGCTCGAGCTGCCCCGCGTCGAGCCCGGTGGCGTTCGTGACGGTGACCGTGAACGTGCTGGTGTCGCCGACGGTCGTGGTCGACGGCCCGCTCACGGCGACGACGAGCGCGGGGCCGGGACCGTCGGCGGAGGCGGCCGTCGGCAGGGTGAGCGCCAGGGCGCCCAGCAGGGCGAGCAGGACGGCGAGGTGTCTCGGCCGGTGCATGGGGGACTCCGTCTGTCGCGGACCTGCGGGCGTCCAGCATGGGTCCGACGGTGCGTCCCGCGCAGGGGAACGGCTGTGGTCGCGAGGTTAACGACCGGGACGACCCGGGCAAGTCGGACGCGATGGTCGAGAAGCCGGCCGCACCTCAGCACGGACCCCTCACCCTCGCAAGGAGTGCGCCATGGCGCAGCAGGACGACCCCACGAGCAAGCACCCGCAGCCCGACACCGAGGGCGAGCAGCAGTCGCACCCCGGCACCACCGGCGGCATGGGCGACGAGCCCGACCACGGCGAGCAGAGCTACCGCGGCACGGGCCGCCTCACCGGCAAGCGCGCCGTCATCACCGGCGGCGACTCGGGCATCGGCCGCGCGGTGGCCATCGCCTTCGCCCGCGAGGGCGCCGACGTCCTTCTCGCCTACCTCCCCGAGGAGGAGCAGGACGCGCAGACCGTCAAGGGCCTGGTCGAGGAGGCCGGTCGCAAGGCCGTGACCGTGCCCGGCGACATCCGCGACGAGCAGCACTGCCAGCGGATCATCGAGACGGCCGTCAGCGAGCTCGGCGGCGTCGACATCCTTGTCAACAACGCGGCCTACCAGATGGCCCAGCCGGGCGGCATCACCGACATCACGACCGAGCAGTTCGACCGGGTCATGAAGACGAACCTCTATGCGATGTTCTGGCTGTCGAAGGCTGCGGTGCCGCACATGCAGCCGGGGTCGACGATCATCAACACCGCGTCCATCCAGGCGCGCAACCCCTCGCCCGAGCTGCTCGACTACGCCACGACGAAGGCCGGCATCGTCACCTTCACGCAGGGGCTCGCCGCGTCGCTGGCGGAGAAGGGCATCCGCGTCAACGCGGTCGCACCCGGACCGGTCTGGACCCCGCTGATCCCGGCCACCATGCCGGAGGACGAGGTCGAGGGGTTCGGCGAGCAGACCCCGCTGGGCCGCGCCGGCCAGCCTGCCGAGCTCGCCCCGGCCTACGTCTTCTTCGCCTCCCAGGAGTCGAGCTACGTCACCGGCGAGGCGCTCGCGGTGACCGGCGGCATGCCCTTCAGCTGACCTCCGGGCCTCCCCGGCGCGCGATCTCGCGCTGGGAGCCCCGCGCCCTCACGACGACTCCTCGGTCTGCCACCTCGCGGCGGTCCGCCCCCTCCCGGCGCAGCGGCGAGCGCGGGTCGTAGACGCCGGAGGCGACGTAGTAGACCGACGTGACGACGTTGAGCACGACGAGCGTCACCGCGTAGAGCGCGAGCCCGAGCGCCGGCACGCTGTCGGGCGGCAGCGTGTAGGCGGCGACCACGCGCGCTGCGGCGTCGGTCAGCAGGCCGATGCCCCACAGGGCGCTCGACACCCGCCACATGCGCCGCCAGCGAGGCGACGCCTGCCACAGGTGCTCCCAGTCGTCCGGCCAACGCAGCCGACCCTGCAGCAGCGGCTTGCAGAACAAGTAGGCCAGGGGACGGTCCGTCCAGCGGCTGGCGAGGAACCACACCCCCGTGACGCCGGTCATCAGCGACTCCCTGGCGAGCAGGAAGCGTGACCCGCCCGGCACGAGCGACACCCCGACCGCACCGAGCGTCATGACCGTGAAGTAGGTCGACAGCCCGTCGACCCGGCGCTCGTGCACCACCGAGCTCACCGCGGGTGCCGCGGACACCAGCGCCGAGACCAGCAGAGAGGCGTAGAGCCCGACACCGAGCGCGCGCAAGACGTAGAACAGGGCCGTGGGCAGGACGAAGCCGGCGAGGAAGCGGGCGCCCGCCGTCACCCGGCGAGCAGTGACGGGCATGGGTCCGACAGTGCTCGCGGCAGGTGCCCGGGGTCAAGACGGTTGGCGCGTCCTCGCCTCGACGCCCGTGACTGCCGCAGGCAGGGCGGGGAGCTCGTCGGCCGGGACGGGGCGGCCGAGCAGGTAGCCCTGGCCCCACGTGCAGCCGATGCGCCGGAGCACCTCGAGCTGGCCGGCTCGCTCGACGCCCTCGGCGACCACGCGCAGGCCCGCGCTCGCCGCGAGCGCGATCACGGACTCGAGGAACTGCAGGCGGGTCGGGTCGCGGTCGATGTCCTCGACGAAGAGCTTGTCGACCTTCACCGAGTCGAGCGGGATGGAGAGCAGCTGGGCGAGGGAGCTGTAGCCGGTGCCGAAGTCGTCGAGCGAGAACGCGATCCCGTGCCCGCGCAGCTCCGCCATCACCTCGCGGGTGCGGTCGAGGTCGCGCAGGATGCCGGACTCGGTGACCTCGAGCACGAGCTGGTGGGGCGGTACGCCGTGGCTGCGCAGCGTCGCGAGCACCCGCTGCGGCAGGGCCGGGTCGCGCAGCTCGGCCGGCGTGACGTTGACCGCGACCATGGCGTCGGTGCCCAGCGGCCCGCTGCGCCAGCGGGCGAGCTGGGCGCACGCGAGGTCGAGCATCAGCGAGGTCAGGGCCGAGGAGAGCCCGGTGCGCTCGGCGACGCCCACGAACACCGGCGGCGGCACGGCGCGGCCGTCGTGGTCCCAGCGCGCGAGCACCTCGAACGCCGCCACCCGGTCGTCCGCCAGCGCCAGGACGGGCTGGAAGACGGCGCGCACCTCCCGCCTCTCGAGGGCGTCGGCGAGCGCGGCGTGCAGGGTGAGGTCGTCGGCGTCGTCGCTGCGCAGCGCGGGGTCGTGCAGGCGTACGCCGTTCTTGCCGTGCCGCTTGACGTCGTACATCGCGAGGTCGGCGCGACGCAGCAGGGCGTCGGCGCTCGGCAGCTCGTCGCCGGCCGAGCCGCCCGAGGGCGCCCAGGTCGCCATGCCGATGCTGGCCGAGACCGCGACGGTCGAGCCGCGCAGCGCGACAGGGGCGCGCAGGGCTTCGAGCACGGCGGCGGCGACGGCCGCTGCCTCGACGCGGTCGCACGCCTCGAGCAGCACCGCGAACTCGTCTCCGCCGAGGCGGGCGAGGGTGTCGGAGCGGCGCAGCACCCTCTCGAGCAGGCGGGCCACGTGGACCAGCAGCTCGTCGCCGGCGGCGTGGCCGAAGCGGTCGTTGACGCCCTTGAAGCCGTCGAGGTCGAGGAAGCCGACGGTGAGGGGCAGCGAGGTGCGCTCGGCGAGCGCCAGGGCATGGGCGACGCGCTCGCTGAAGACCGCGCGGTTCGACAGCCCGGTCAGGTCGTCGTGGAAGGCGCGGTGGCGCAGCTGGGCCTCCCGCTCCTCGAGCAGCCCGAGAAGGCGGGAGTTCTCGTGGGCTGCGGTCCACTGGCGAACGAGCACGAGACCCACGAGCAGGGTGCCGACCCAGAACGACACGGCGTCGAAGCGGTGGCCGACGGCGTACTGCACCAGCACGACGGCACCGGCGAGCGCGAGCACCAGGTAGGGCAGGGGGCGGACCGGGCGGCTGCCGGTGGCCGGGGCCGCCGGCGCCGGGGTGGAGCGGTCGAGCCCGGCGACGGCGAGGAGCGCGAACGCTGCGCACCAGCCGAGGTCGGTGACGCCGGTGGCGAAGGACTCCGTGGCGGTCTCGTAGGCGAAGACGCTGTCCGAGAGCGCCATGGCGACCGCACCGAGGCTGACGAGCGTGAGGACGGCGGTGCGCCGGCGCTCCGCCGACATGGCGACCACCGCCATCGTGAGGACGACGACGTCGCCGGCGGGGTAGGCGAGCGAGACGACGGCGGTCAGCGTCGAGTCGCCGCCCGCGTGGAAGACCGCCCCGAGACTCGTCGTCCACGACACGAGCCCGATCGCGCAGGCCACGGCGAGGCCGTCGAGCACGCTCCTGGTGCGGTTGCCCACCGTCTCGCGGGCCCGCAGCAGCCAGAGGCCGGTGACCACCGCGGGAGGGAAGCCGAGGAAGCCGGCGTCGGCCAGCGACGGGAACGGCGTCTCGTGCCCGAGGGCCAGCTCGAACCACGACCACAGCCCCTGGCCGCAGCCCCACGACGCGCAGCCCAGCGACAGCATCCGCCAGCCCCACCGCTCGGTCGTGGTCGCGCCGTGCCGCGCCCGGCCGGCGCAGGTCCGGGCGGCGAGGAAGGCCAGGGCCACCTCGGCCAGGTCGACGGTCCACCGCCGGGCGTCGGCTCCGTCCGCACCCGTGCCGACGACGGCGACCGTCGCCAGGACGGCCAGCAGCAGCGGGGCGACGAGCCGCACCCGCGTCGGAGCCGCTGCCCTCATGCGTGCTCCCTCGGCAGGAGGTGGTCGTCGCTGTAGCGCTTCGGCTCGATCGCTCGGCGGCACTCGGTCTGTGGTTTCGGAGCGTGACGGTACTCCACCCCTGCGTCATCACGGGTCGGCTGGCTCGAAGGGCAGCGGGATGCTGGTGCCGGGGCGTCGGTCGACGGTGTGGACGGCGGGGGTGGGTGGCCCGCCGCGGGGGTTGCGGAACTGGAACAGGCCGGGTCGTCGAGGGTCGTGCTCGAGGATCCAGCCGTCGT